>NZ_MKZL01000044.1:0-407220 GCF_002803315.1 Paenibacillus sp. GM1FR
GTAGCTATGTACGGACGGGATAAACGCTGAAAGCATCTAAGCGTGAAGCCCCCCTCAAGATGAGATTTCCCAGTATGTAAGACCCCTTGAAGACGACGAGGTAGATAGGCTGGGGGTGGAAGTGCAGCAATGCATGGAGCTGACCAGTACTAATCGGTCGAGGGCTTATCCAATAGCAAGTGATAATTCGCATGTTTCGTTTCGAATCTAGTTTTCAGAGAATGATCTCTGAAATGTAAGCTAAGCGTTGCGTTTGGTGGCGATGGCGGAGGGGTTCCACACGTACCCATCCCGAACACGACCGTTAAGCCCTCTAGCGCCGATGGTACTTGGACCGCAGGGTCCTGGGAGAGTAGGACGCCGCCAAGCGAACTCTTTCATCATACATAGAAAACAGGCTCTGCATGTTGATGTTGTACGATGAATTGCATTTGCACTGCAAATGCATATATTCCCTGATAGCTCAGTTGGTAGAGCACTCGACTGTTAATCGAGTTGTCACAGGTTCGAGCCCTGTTCGGGGAGCCATTAAGGCCCGTTGGTCAAGGGGTTAAGACACCTCCCTTTCACGGAGGTAACAGGGGTTCGAATCCCCTACGGGTCATATTATGGAGGCTTAGCTCAGCTGGGAGAGCATCTGCCTTACAAGCAGAGGGTCGGGGGTTCGATCCCCTCAGCCTCCACCATATAAACTTTATAACGACGCGGGGTGGAGCAGCCCGGTAGCTCGTCGGGCTCATAACCCGAAGGCCGCAGGTTCAAATCCTGCCCCCGCAATTATACTTTCCTTTGAGAAAGTGAGCTGGAACCGTGGTGTAGTTGGCCTAACATGCCTGCCTGTCACGCAGGAGATCGCGGGTTCGAATCCCGTCGGTTCCGCCATTTTTATATTAATAATACCGTGTGCGGAAGTGGCTCAGCGGTAGAGCATCGCCTTGCCAAGGCGAGGGTCGCGGGTTCGATTCCCGTCTTCCGCTCCAATATTTGCGCCCTTAGCTCAGCTGGATAGAGCGTTTGACTACGAATCAAAAGGCCGGGAGTTCGAATCTCTCAGGGCGCGCCATTATAACTTCAAATTTGCCGGCGTGGCGGAATGGCAGACGCGCTCGACTCAAAATCGAGTGGGAAACCGTGGAGGTTCGAGTCCTCTCGCCGGTATATATAACGGGATGTAGCTCAGCTTGGTAGAGCACCTGGTTTGGGACCAGGGGGTCGCATGTTCAAATCGTGTCATCCCGATCTCTAAAAACACTATCTAATTAGATAGTGTTTTTTTATATTTATCTATATAAGATTCTATAAATGCAGGTTCCGGTATTCACTATGACAAATTCTCTAACCTAACACATGTGTGTTCCTTCTTCAGACTACAAGTTAATTGTGCATAAAGCCTCAATCTTTAGGTCACAATAGGTTTAAAAAGTGATAGAAGGGGTTCATGTGAACACGTTTAACTTCAGAAAACAATTCAAGAGACGCTGGAGACGGTGGAAACGAACAGTATGGATGACGGCGGCTCTGCTTGCAGTTACGATATTGGCTTACAGCGGGTTGTCTATCTCATCGGCGATAGAGCGTTTGCTGACAACTAATTTTAGTGAGGCAACCAGTGTGATGGGCCCTGTTACGCAGGAAACAAGATCAGAACAGGAGATTCAGGCGTTAGTAGAGCAACTTGATTCTGATCCGGATCATTTAACAAGTGTGGTTTTGGAGTCAAAGTACATCTGCGGAGTGGAAACAGAGCAGTTAGGCAAGATGGCTAGACCACAGTTGAAGATGCTGCTGGCTCAACATCCGGAATGGGATGCTACCGTTGGAACATCAGATGAGTTGCATTTGAAGCAACGTGTAGATGACCTTTCACCGCTTTGTAAACAACAGGCTTATATCAGCATAGATGCTGTAGGGAACCTTAATTTGTACGAGGGTAAGCCTGCAGAAGAGAAAGTTATTCGTACGTTCTTTCAATTGGATGTTGGAACGTTGGAAAGTTCTTTGCCAGAAGGGGTACTGGAGCAATTGCAGCAGGGTATTCGGATTCAAGACAAGGATGAGTATGATAGCGTGATCTCTACGTTCAGTGACTATGCCGTGGATGAAGACCATCATTTAATCCGTAATGGTGGGTAATCGATACGTCCTCACCTACGGTATTAAAATTGTGAAGTACTGAAACGATGGTGGCAAGCAATAACATTGGTGGTTTACGTAACCAAGCGATTGAATCTAAAATACGTGGAATGTGATGAAGGACATCGAAGAGATGTCCTTTTTGTCGTTTGAACTGAAATACATGAAAATACGTATAAACATGTAAAAAATTCACGAATAAAGACGAGTAATCAGTTAGACAAAGTTTTTCCTGCCGCAGGGTCTATCTTTTGTTATAATGAAATGAACGATACATATGTTCGCTTTTGTGAGGGAGAGATGGTTTTGCGTTTTTTGGGAATTGACCCGGGGATTGCGATTGTTGGTTTTGGTTTTGTGGATAAAATCGGCAGTAAGGTGGTACCCGTACAATATGGATGTATTCAGACGGAAGCTCATACCCCTGAAGAGGAACGGTTGCTTCACGTATATGAAGGTATGGTGCAATTGATTGATAAATACAAACCGGACGCAGTAGCGCTGGAGAAACTTTTTTTCAATCGGAACGTTACAACAGCAATGTCTGTCAGTCAGGCGAGAGGCGTTATGGTACTCGCTGCCGCACAGAAGGGTTTGCCTATTGCAGAGTATACGCCAATGCAGATCAAGCAGGCTGTTGTGGGGTACGGTAAAGCGGAGAAGAAGCAAGTACAGGAGATGGTCAAAATGTTCTTGCGTCTTCAGGTCGTTCCTAAGCCGGATGACGTAGCGGATGCATTGGCTGTAGCCGTGTGCCACGCACACTCTTATACATTAAATTCCAAGTTGAATGAGGTATTGCGAAAATGATTGATTTTCTAAGAGGACAGTTCATTCATGTAGAGAATGATTATATTGTGCTGGATGTTCATGGTGTAGGTTATCGCGTATTCTGTCCAAATCCATTTGCGTTTGCGAAGCAAGAAGGCGAAATTACCGTGTACACTCACCATCATGTACGTGAGGATGCGATGTTGCTGTTTGGATTTGTTACACGGGATGAGCAGCGTTTGTTCCGTAAACTGATTGAAGTATCCGGTATCGGTCCAAAAGTAGCTCTGGGCATACTCGCTGGAGGTACACCAGAACATGTGGTTACGGCGATTTATCAGGAGAATCTTACGTTCTTGACCAAATTGCCGGGCATCGGCAAGAAGACTGCACAACGCATGATTCTGGATCTCAAGGATAAGCTGGATAGTTTTGGCGCGGCAGCGTATGCAACAGGATTGTTCGCTCCTCCATCGGAAGAGTCGGGAAGTGGTTCAGCCTGGGATGAGGCACGTGAAGGTCTCAAGGCACTTGGGTATACTGACAGTGAGCTTGATAAAGTATGGCTCAAATTGAAAAAGGATGTTACTACAGCAGATTCCGTTGATGTGTTGATGAAAAAGGCGCTGCAAATGCTGTTTACGGGATAATACAAATTGCATATTATAATATAGCTGTAGCCTGCAAAAAAAGGTAGGGATGAACATGGATGACCGGATTATTTCCGCGAACCTGATGATGGAGGACCAAAATGTTGAGTTGAGTCTTCGTCCCCGGTATCTGAATGAATATATCGGGCAGAATCAGGTGAAGGAAAATTTAAAGATATATATTGAAGCTGCCAAATTTCGTAATGAGGCATTGGATCACGTTTTGTTATATGGACCACCTGGACTTGGTAAAACAACACTTGCCAATATTATTGCCAACGAATTGGGCGTTAATTTACGAACTACGTCAGGCCCGGCCATTGAACGTCCGGGTGATCTTGCAGCATTGTTAACCAATCTGCAGGAAGGCGATGTCCTGTTTATTGATGAGATTCATCGTTTGCATCGTACAGTTGAAGAAGTCATGTACCCTGCTATGGAAGATTCGGCATTGGATATTATGATTGGTAAAGGTCCAAGTGCACGTTCCGTTCGGCTGGATCTGCCACCATTCACTCTGATTGGGGCTACAACGCGTGCTGGCTTGCTGTCTGCTCCACTTCGAGATCGATTTGGTGTTATCAGTCGATTGGAATTCTATACGGTTGATGAGCTGGCTTATATCGTCTCACGCTCTACCGAAATTTTGGGTGTGGAGATTGTGGGAGATGCTGCGCAAGAGATTGCATTGCGCTCACGTGGGACACCGAGGATCGCGAACCGTTTGTTAAAACGAGTACGCGACTTTGCACAGGTGCGTGGTGATGGGATTATAACGCAGACACTGGCGGAAGAAGCGCTGCAACGTCTCCAGATTGATCCGCGTGGCCTGGATGACATTGACCATAAGATGCTCAAATCGATGATCAACAGCTTCCGGGGAGGTCCCGTAGGATTGGATACAATTGCTGCTACAATCGGTGAAGAAAGTCAGACGATCGAGGATGTCTATGAGCCGTATCTGCTTCAGATTGGTATGATTCAGCGTACACCAAGGGGCAGGATCGTAACAGATCTCGCCTATCATCATTTGGGTCTTCCTGTTCCACCAAGAGATGGGAAATAATCGAATCTGTTGAACATGCTCATTTGAACGTTCACCATAAACATTGAAATAATCACGTGTTAATCCGATATAAAATGAAAGAAATGCACGGAGAGGAGTCTGATTGTGGGAAAAGCAATACGTACGAAGAAGTGGAGTCGTCGATTGAAGGTACTGGCGGCAGCTCTTTTGACAGTGGGTTGTCTGCAAGTGCCTGCGTATGCAGCAGGAAATGATGGACAGACGATCCGGGTAGCCATGTTTGCAAATCTGGGTAGTACGTATAAATCAACTACACCACTCATTACGCTTGAATCGACGGGACAATGGAGCATCCAATCGGAGAGTGGCGCAAATGTAAACCTTCCGGCAGGACAAGTCCGTTTCAGTGCAGATGGATTCCGAGTGAAGGTGTTGGAAACAGCGGATTTCAAGGCAGCATCGGCAGCAGCAAAATTGTTGCAGGCAACCGCGGATAAACCTTTGCTGTTCACAACGTCTGTGAATGGAAATGCCATTTACCAGCTCTACACAGGCAACTATGCAACGGAGGCACTGGCAGGACAAGCTGTTACACGAGTACAAAAGGTAGCAGCAGCTCAATTGGCTGGTCAAAAGCCAGCTGTAACGGGAAGTAAACGCCTGTCTGCTGGAACCTATGGTTCGATTCAGGAAGCAGAGGCAGTACAAGCCACCCTTTTATCAACAGGAGTTAGTAGTGTCTATCCAGTCCTTCAACTGAGTGGTGGAAGCCAAGCATACGCGGTATGGGTGGGTGAAGCTTCAACGTATGCGGAATTAACCGCATTGAAGAACAGTGTGGAAGCCAAAGCTCCGGGGGTAAGCCTTTCACCTGTCAACACTAATGCAGGGCTCATCATCCGCCAGGATGCAGGATTAAGTACGGATGCACTCAAAACAGCTCCGCATTACACCATTGCAGGTACTGAATCCAAAGCATTGGTACAAGGGAATGGCAATGGTATCAAAGTAGTGGAACGTTCCCAGCGAACGTATCGTGGAGATATGGAAATCAGCATCGTAAGTGGTGATCTGGCGTTGGTTAACGTTGTTCCACTGGAGCAATACCTGTACTCTGTCGTAGGGGCAGAGGTGTATTCCTCCTGGCCTGCTGAGGCTCTGAAAGTTCAAGCCGTAGCCGCTCGATCCTACGCGCTTCAACAGGGTGATCGTTTCAAAATTGCCAATGTCGTGGATACAACGCTCAGCCAAGCCTATAACGGGATTGGTTCGGAGAACGATAAAGTAACCAGTGCAGTGGATGCAACGGCTGGAGAAGTGGTCAAGAGCGGTGGGAAAATCATCGAAGCTGTGTTCTCCTCCAATGCGGGCGGACAGACGGCTCATCCTTCTGAGGTATGGAACGGCGGAGCAGGTGTGTTCACCAATGTGGTTAGCTCAGGGGATACATCAGCCCAGGCAGGATTACATACGTGGTACCATGTGCTGCTGAGTTCAGGTGTTAGTGGGTACATTCGTGAGGATAACATCAAAGAATTAACGACCAAGACCAATGCGGGACTGGCAAAAGTAACGGTAACGGCTCAGAACACCAATGTGCGTGCCGTTCCGTTAATTCAATCCACCGTTGAACCTGTAGCTAAAATGAATCCAGGCAACGAAGCTGTTGTGTTGGCAAAAGTGGCTCAATCCAACGATTATGCTTGGGTGAGAGGACCTTTCACGTCTGCCCAGTTGGTTAAATCCCTTCAAGGTAAAACAACAGCGTCTGTTCCTGCTTCAATCTCAACCTTGGAAGTGACCAAGCGTGGACCTTCCGGAAGAGCACTTGAAGTCACTGCCAATGGACAGGCTATGACGGTGAAATATGCCGATACATACCGCTCTGCGCTCGGTGGATTACCGAGCACTTTATTTGATATTGCAGGGACCGGAAGTTATACTGTATTAGGCGCTGACGGCAAAACAGCCAGTAAAACCGGCTCAAATGGTGCCTCTGTATTGTCTTCTTCTGGCGCAGGAACATCATCCGGTAATGCACTTGTGGTTATGAGTGGTGATGGTCAAGCGAGAGCGGTGACGCAGGGTCAGACCTTCACGTTCATCGGTCAGGGCAATGGCCACGGTTTGGGCTTGTCCCAATGGGGAGCCAAAGGCATGGCAGATGAAGGGTATGATTACCAGGCAATATTGAAACACTATTATCAAAATGCGACTATTGTTAAGGAATGAAACTAAATGAATGTGAACTTATATGATTTTGAATTACCAGAGCAATTGATAGCACAGACGCCGTTGCTTGATCGCACGGCATCCCGTTTGCTTACCTTGAACAAAGATAGTGGTGAGATTAATCATCAGACGTTTCCCGATATTATCGATTTTCTGAATCCCGGCGATACATTGATTCTGAATGATACACGTGTTCTACCAGCTCGTCTGTTCGGTACAAAAGAAGATACCGGAGCAAAGGCGGAAGTGTTATTGCTCAAAAATGTGGAAGGCGACAAGTGGGAAGCACTGGTTAAGCCGGGTAAAAAGCTGAAAGCCGGTTCGGTCATCGTATTCGGTGAGGAACTGAAGGCAATCATTGAAGAAGAGGGCGAGATGGGGGCACGTACGCTTACGTTTACGTATGATGGAATCTTTCAAGAGATTCTGGACCGTCTGGGTGAGATGCCGTTGCCACCTTATATCAAGGAGACATTGGATGATCGCGAACGGTATCAGACCGTGTATGCCAAGCATGAAGGATCGGCGGCTGCACCTACAGCGGGACTGCACTTTACGGATGAGTTGCTGGACCAGATTCGTGCCAAGGGCGTTAATGTCGCCTTCATTACGCTTCATGTAGGACTGGGAACATTCAGACCGATGTCGGTTGACGTTGTTGAAGATCATGTCATGCATGAGGAGTATTACTCCTTGTCACAAGAAACAGCAGACCTGATTAATCAGACCAAAGCGAATGGACACCGTGTTTTTGCGGTTGGGACTACGAGCTGCCGGACTTTGGAAACGGTAGGTAGCAAATTTGAAAATGGAATACTGCAAGCGAGCAGCGGATGGACTAGCATTTTCATCTATCCGGGCTATTCCTTCAAAGTGATTGATGGGATGCTTACGAATTTTCATCTCCCGAAATCCACGTTGGTTATGTTGGTTAGTGCACTAGCAGGCAGGGAACATATTATGCAGGCATATGAGGAAGCCATCCAAGAGCAATACCGGTTCTTCAGCTTCGGCGATGCCATGTTGATATATTAGTATAACGGTATAACGATTAACTTTTAGAGGATGATTAAAACCAATGGCAGCAATTACGTATGAACATATCAAAACTTGTAAACAATCCGGTGCACGTCTGGGACGTGTACATACACCTCACGGTATTATTGAGACACCAACCTTTATGCCTGTAGGTACACAGGCGACTGTCAAAACAATGAGCCCTGAAGAATTGAAAGAAATGGATGCTCAGATTATTTTGAGTAATACCTATCACCTGTTTCTAAGACCAGGACATGAAATCATCCGTGAAGCTGGCGGATTGCACAAATTCATGAACTGGGATCGTCCAATTTTGACGGACAGTGGCGGATTCCAAGTGTTTTCTCTTAGTGAGATGCGCAAAATTACGGAAGAAGGCGTTAACTTCCGTTCTCATCTGAATGGAGATAAAAAGTTTCTTTCTCCTGAAGTGGCGATGGAAATCCAGAATGCACTTGGCTCCGATATTATGATGGCGTTTGACGAATGCCCACCGTATCCGGCTGAATATGAATATGTCAAAAAATCACTCGAAAGAACAAGCCGTTGGGCAGAACGTTGTCTCGAAAGTCACGCTCGTCCACATGACCAAGGTCTGTTTGCCATCGTACAGGGAGGCATGCATGAAGATCTTCGCCGTCAGAGCGCCGCAGATTTGACTTCCATGGATTTCCCGGGGTATGCTATTGGTGGACTGAGTGTTGGAGAACCGAAACATTTGATGTATGGTGTATTGGATTACACGTTACCTTTGTTGCCGTCCAATAAACCACGTTATTTGATGGGGGTAGGTTCGCCCGATGCGTTGATTGAGGGATCTATTCGTGGAGTGGACATGTTCGATTGTGTTCTGCCTACTCGGATTGCCCGTAACGGAACAACGATGACCAGTCAAGGACGTCTGGTAATTCGTAATGCCAAGTTTGCAACCGATTTTGGACCATTAGATCCTGAATGTGATTGCTACACTTGTCGCAACTATTCCAGAGCTTATCTGCGTCATTTGATCAAAGCAGATGAAACATTTGGCCTGCGTTTGACAACGATCCATAATCTTCATTTCTTGCAGAATTTAATGCGTAATGTACGTAAAGCCATTATGGAAGATCGTTTGCTTGATTTCCGGGATGAATTTTTCGATCAATATGGTCTTCATGACAATGACAAAGGTTTCTGATTGAGGTTCTAAGGAAACCGGCGTAACAAGAAATATCTGTATGTATAGTCGATAAGGGGGAGTTTGAATGTTTCAGGGAATGACTCTAGCAGGAGCGCAAGGCGGTGGAATCGTATCTTTGATTGTACCTTTGGTACTCATGGTTGCGATTTTCTACTTCTTGATGATTCGTCCACAGAACAAAAAGCAAAAGCAACGGAATTCGATGCTGAGCCAATTGAAAAAGGGCGATAAAATTGTAACGATTGGTGGTCTTCACGGTACGATCGCTGAGATTACGGACGATGTGGTTGTATTGCGTGTAAACGATGTAACTAAGCTTACATTTGACCGTAATGCAATCAGCACGGCTGTAGCTCGTGATACGGCTGTTGAATAGTTACTGTAACATAGAATAACGAGGATGCGTTTGTGGCGTATTCCCTAGTAGAGAACCGGAACTCCTTGGAGATCCGGTTCTCTTTTTTTGTTTTATGAGGAAAGGTCGATGTTCTTTACCAGTCAGCTAGGAGCGATGCGTATTAACACCGAACATGCCACCGAGAGCTGAAATGAAGAAAGCGCTAAGCAGTTGTAAACTATCTTTCCAATTAAACGAAGCATCCAGCGCGAGAAATCCGATCAACAGCACAAGGAGTCCATATACGATTCCGGTAATCCCCCCGTAGTACCATCCTTTTTCACCAGAACGTTTGCCTGCGACAAAACCACCAACCAATAATGACAAGCCATGAACAACATAGGTATACAACGAGAGGTCCTGTTCCCGCATTCCGCTCATCCAGAGAAACAAGGAGAGAATAAATGCCCCGATAAACATCCATACAAAAGCCTGGCAGAGGCCTGACAGAATCGGATTGGACACTCGAAACGAAACCAAGCGGCGGATCAATTGCATGAAGCAACCCCCTTGTACAAGTTATAAGTTAATACAGTGTATGGTCAAGCCTTCGGACTTATGAACTGTTTTCCATTAAATGAACGGATTATTTCTGCATGAGCATGTAAGGTTCAGGTCAAAATAGGGATTACACTACCCAGCTAACTGTTAAAAACTCAGTTTCGAAGGAGGACCCCTGTTGTGAACTTCCCAGATGTCGGATCACATATCTTTCGAACCATTCTCATGTATTTTCTGGTGTACTGTGCAATGAGGATTATGGGTAAACGTGAGATTGGTAAGCTATCCATGTTTGATCTTGTCGTGTCCATTATGCTTGCTGAGATGGCTGCTTTTGTCATTGAAGATATTGATAAACCGCTCTCTCATGGGATTGCCCCCATGCTTACCTTGATCATCGTACAGATCGGGATGGCCTTTATTGGTCTTAAAAGTCGGCGTCTTCGCCTGATGATTGATGGCAAACCTACTGTTTTGATCTCCAAAGGTGTTCTTCTCCGAGATGAGATGCGGAAGCAACGATATAACCTGGATGATCTATTACAACAACTCCGTGAACAGAATGTTGACAGTATCGGTGAGGTTGATTTCGCCATTTTGGAGACCACAGGCAAGCTGACCGTTTTTCCCAAGGATGAGAATACTTCTAACGACATCAATTCTTCCGGTTCTGACTCAGAAGATTATTCTTCCAGTAAATCCAAAACGGGAAAAAACCAGATTGACGGATTTCCAAATATCAAATATGAAGGTCTCCCACTCCCCTTAATTATGGACGGAAAGGTCCAGGATCAGAATCTGGAGATCATTCAGAAAACGAGATTTTGGCTGAAAAATCAAATTCAACATAACGGAATTCTGGATTTCAAGGATGTATTTATATGTTCCATTGACCACAATGGGAAGATATATGTCAGTCCAAAAGATGATAAAAAATAAAAATCATTTGCCTGAGCGGCGCTTGAACCATGAACCAATCAAAGGAGCACGGGACAGATCATGAAAGTCAATCATTTTGGTCCAGCCCATGACGATGAAATACACGATAAGCCCGACAAAAGGAGCGAGAAGCATCCTCACCCAAAAAGGCAATATCATGGCAGTCTCTTCGTATACGAGTAGGGTCGCTGCTCCCATGATAAACATTCCTGCACCCGTCTTGACCCAATCCATCATTTTGAAGCGGAACTGTAGCAGACTGCGTACGCTTTGGGCATGTAACAGGGTAACTACCGTAGAATTCACACAGATGGCGATGACTGCACCGAAGATGCCATATTCAGGCCGGGAAGCAAGCGTTAAAATCAACGTGATTTTGATAACAGCACCGATAAACGTATTTAGCAATGCTTTACCCGGACGGTCAAGAGCTTGTAATGCAGCTTGAAGAGGAGCTTGAATATAAATGAACAAAGCAAAAGGAGCCATTAGCTTCAGCATGCTTCCGATCGATGCATCATTATACAGAACAAGACACATCGGTTCGGCAAGCACATACATAAACACGGAAAACGGAGCACCTGTCACAAGTGCCAAGCGTAATGCCTGATGCATTCTTTTGTGAATCAGTGCGCGATCTCCCTGAGCAGAAGCTTCAGACAGTGAAGGCACAAGTGATGTCGCGAGCGATGAGGTTAGTGCCCCCGGCAGCAGCAACAGAGGAATAATCATACCTTGTAATGCACCATATTGTGCTGTAGCGAGTCCTTTGGATATGCCTGCCAGAGCCAGACTCTGGGCAGTAACGATGGTTTCGGCCAAATAGGATAAGGAGCCAACCAATCGGCCTGCTGTAACAGGAATAGAGATTGCAAGCAAACGCCGGATTAATCCCGGCTGTGGAGTACCCGTTTCTTTCAGAACTGAAGGTATTGGGTCTAAAGGTTTGGCTGTGAGATTGGACATGTTCTGTTGGTTAGCGAGCGGTAACTCTTTCTTCTGCCTGTTATACTTCCACAAGAGTACAAGCATACCGCCGAATTCTCCAACGAGCGCTCCCAGCATGGCACCAGCAGCAGCTTGGGCAATACCGTGGGGGAGGAGAAGCCAGGCAAACCAAATGACACAGACGATACGAATGATGGTTTCAACAATGGATGAAATGGCAGTAGGCATCATGTTTTGCTTGCCTTGGAAATACCCTCTGTAGACAGCAGATACGGCGATAATGGCAATCATGGGGCTCATACTAACGAACGTATGGTACACCCGCTCATCTGTGAGCACGTACTTGGTAACCCAGGGTGCAAACAGGATGCACAAAAACATGAATACAACACCCAGGGTCAACGTAAAGCTTAAGCTTACTTGCAGGATTCGCTGGGGAGAATAACGATTGGCACCGGTATCAGCTTCGGCTACGAGCTTGGCTACAGCGAGCGGAATACCACCCGTAATTAATGTCACCAGTACGATAAAAAAGGGATAGCTCAATTGGTAGATGCCAACACCTTCTGCACCGATGACTCGTGGCAGCGCAATCCGCGGAATGAAACCAAGTATTCGATTAATTATGCCTGCTGCGAGCAGGATCATGGCCCCCTGGATAAATGTCTGTTTCTTCAAGACTACCCCTCTTTCCCGGTTGAAAGTACAGGCTATCAACATAAACGGGACAAAGCCGTTGTTCTTCATCCTATGCCAGTCCTTTATCTTCTCATGACAACTTGGCCACGATTAACAAAAAGAACCATAATCAGCAAGAAGGAATATGATCAGGCGAAGTCGAATCATGTAATATTGATGCCGCATAAAGGCTTGGATGTACGAAGGGAGGCTCCCCGTTGGAAGAAATGAATGATGTGGAGTTGGAACAGTCAATAGAGATGCTCTGCCGTAGCAAAGCGGAGGAATTAAGGCTTGTCGGTTACGAATATGTCACCAGCAAAGATGTCTGGAATTGCGTCAGTCATAAATATGAAAAACAGGGCATTCCACCGCTTCACCAGCTGGTGAACGACATTTTGTCACTGAAAGCAACAAGCTTTATGAACTTTATGACCGTGTCTGCATACCGGGGGTCCTCTTTCTAGACGAAAGGGATCTTTTTTGTTGAAAATTGACTGCTTTTTACGGCATCGCTATAATAGGAATATTGAGAACGAAAGGGGATCTAGGAACGGCATGAAAAGAATTATCAGTTTCATTCTGGTCGTGCTTGTCACCACAGGGGTAATGGTGGGAACAAGCCCGGAACTGCTCAAAAATATACGCTTGGGCCTTGATTTAAAGGGAGGCTACGAGATCTTATATGAAGCAGAGCCGCTCGAAGCAGGTCAACAAGTCACCAAAGCATCTTTGGTGCAAACGGCCAAAAGTCTTGAAAGCCGCGCCAATGCGCTCGGAACAAGCGAACCGGAGGTAACCACTGAAGGAAGCAACCGGATTCGATTGAAGTTGGCAGGGGTTACGGATGAGGCTGAAGTTAGAGCCAAAATGAAAGAACCGGCTGTTTTGACCTTCCGTAGTAAAGCTGAGAACGACAAGGAAGGCGAATACACCAAAATTGAGCTTCGCGGAAATGAATTTGTTGAGAATGCAGCCAAAGTTGTGTTCACTCAATTGAATGAGCCGATGATTGACATTCAAGTGAAAGACAAAGCTAAATTTTCCGAGATCACCAAACGTTTGATCGGACAACCTCTCGCGATTTATTTGGACGATGAGCTGCTCTCTGCTCCAACCGTTAGACAACAGTTGACAGATGGTTCCGCTCAGATTTCGGGTGCTTACACACGTGACGAAGCAAACCAGCTTCGTGACACCATTAACCTGGGTGCATTGCCACTGAAACTTACAGAGAAGTATTCACAAAGTGTTGGTGCAACACTTGGTAAGCTTTCACTGGATCAGACCATTAAAGCAGGATTGATTGGTTCCGTTATTATTCTAGTGTTCATGATTGGGCTTTATCGCATTCCTGGTATTATCGCGAGTTTTGCCTTGATTACACATACGTGGCTGGTACTTGCAATCTTCTATTTAGGAGAATTCGTGCTTACCCTTCCAGGTATTGCGGCGTTTATCCTGGGTATAGGGATGGCGGTGGATGCCAATATCATCACGTACGAACGGATTAAAGAAGAGATGCGCAGTGGTAAGTCGATCTTGTCATCGGTTAAAGCGGGTGGTAAACATTCCTTCCGGACAATCATTGACTCCAATGTCACTACCATTATTGCGGCCGCTGTTATGTTCTTCCTGGGTACAGGTGCGGTTAAAGGTTTTGCACTCGTGCTGATCTTTGATATTGTCACCAGTATCATCACGAATATTTTCTTCTCCCGCTTCCTGTTGACCCTGCTCGTACGGGCTAACGTGTTGAAGAAGCCTAAGTACTTCGGAGTGAAGGAGAGTGAAATTCGTGCGCTTTAATTGGAATTTTGATTATATTAAAGGAAGTAAAATTGCCTACACATTCTCGATCATTTTAACTGTAGTAGGGATTATCAGTGTGCTTTCGCTTGGATTGAACTATGCCGTTGATTTCCGTTCAGGATCCAATGTGGATATTACCGTATCCAAAGCAGTTACAACGGAACAGATCAATCCAATTGTGAATGAACTGGGTGTTGACACAAGTGAGGTTCAGATCACGACCGGATCGGATCGGGTTAACATTCGGTTCTCGAATGTACTGGATGAAAATCAGGAAAGCAAGTTCAAGCAAGAATTTACCAAACTAGATGCAACGGCTTCCTATGAAGTGAATACCGTTGATCCGGAAATGGCAAAGGAACTTGAACGCAACGCCATTTATGCGGTACTCATTGCGAGTATCGGAATCATGATTTATGTGGCGATTCGATTTGAATGGCGGTTCGCTTTGGCGGCGGTTGTTTCCATATTCCATGATGCCTTTGTGGTTATAAGTGTATTTTCTATATTCCGCCTTGAAGTGAATCTGACCTTTATTACGGCTGTACTAACCATTGTCGGATTCTCGATCAACGATACCATCGTTATCTTTGACCGGATTCGGGAGAATCTGCGTTTCGCCAAAAAATCAACGAAAGCTGATTTGCGCGAAGTGGTGAATCATAGTTTAGCCCAAACGATGACGCGCTCGCTGAATACAACATTTACTGTATTTGTTGCTTCACTCTGTTTGTTTATTTTTGGCGGAGAGTCGATTCGTATGTTCTCTCTGGCGATGGTGATCGGAACATTCTTCGGTGCCTATTCTTCAATCTTTATTGCAGCTCCATTATGGTTTACGCTCAAAGGTAAACAAACGAACAAACCTAAGACAGTAGCTAAAGAATCTAACTAAACATTTTATTGTGAAGCCGCGTCTGCCAGGCGCGGTTTTGCAACTTTATGTACAGAATTAAGGGGGAATATTCATGACCAGAGAACATATCCCATCTGCCCAGGCTGCCACATGGAGCGGTATTGCTGGTAATATGGGACTTGCGGTGATCAAGGCGGGAGTCGGTTATATGGCAAACAGCAAATCATTGCTCGCTGACGGCTTGTATTCTGCTTCTGAAGCTGGTTCTGCCCTGGCTGGTCTCTTTCCCTCCAAGTCTGTACGCGATAAGAGCAAGGCTCGCAGGGGACGGTTTAAAGAACATTCAAGTGTTGCTAGACCCGGAATCTCAGTATTGTTATCTGTGCTGATTCTCATGGGTGGATTACAGCTTGCCATCTCCGCATTGGGCAGTCTCTCCGGAAGTGAACCGGAAGCACCCGGCAAGTCGGTACTTTTGGTGGCTGTTGCGGCTCTGGCTGTGAAAGAAGCGATTTTTCAATTTCAGTACAGATATTTCCGTAAACGAAACCAGTCTCAAGCGCTGGCCTATGCACAGCAACATCGCCGTGCACTCTATTGTTCGCTCACCGTGTTAATCGGCATTATAGGATCGATGGCTGGTGAAGAGACGGGTTTGAGTATGTTGCTCTACCTGGACCCCACGGCTGCGTTGATCGCTTCCTGTTTTGTGCTTCACAAGGGTTACCGAATGATTGTGGACACGGTATATGGTTCACTTGTTCAGGAACTGGAGCAGGAAGAAGCGTCCGATTTCAAAGAGACTGTACAGCGGGTATATGGCATCATTACCATTGAGCATTTGGTTGCACGTGAACAGGAACATGACGTTACGATTGAGCTGGTCATTAGTGTGAATCCGAGAATCTCAATACTGGAAGCACAGGAGATTGCGAATCGGGCCAAGACTCTACTGTTAACCCGTTTCAGTCATGTGAAAGAAGTACAGATTCAAGCGATACCTTATGATCCGGGCTATCCCTATAAATCCAATCATGAACTGCCCGATCACGAAGCGACATTAATTCAGTAGTGAAGCGCGGGTCCAGTAGATCAGGAAAGGAGCGTTATCATTGCTTTATTCGCAATACCGGTGGAATACACCGAATATCGATTTGGAGGCGGCTGCGGGACTCTCGCAGGCGCTTTCCGTTTCACCCCTTGTTGGACGTTTGCTTGTGAGTCGAGGAGTGCACAATGAGAAGGAGGCCGAACGTTTTTTGCATCCTGACCTGAATCAGATGCATGATCCCTATCTGCTCCTCGGCATGAATGAAGCTGTGCCACGTATCAAGCTGGCATTGGAGCGGGAAGAACATATTTTGATCTACGGGGATTATGACGCTGATGGCGTATCCAGCACATCACTCATGATCCATTTGATGCGTCATCTTGGAGCTTCGTACGATATATATATCCCTCATCGCTCGAATGAAGGGTATGGATTGCACAACCATGCATTGGATTGGGCCCATCAACAAGGCGTTTCATTGATTATTACCGTGGACACCGGAATCAGTGCTGTTGAACAGATTGCCTATGCGGCCACGCTGGGCATCGAAGTCATTGTGACAGATCACCACGAGCCGCCTGAAATTTTGCCCGAAGCCTTTACACTTATTAATCCGAAACTTCCAGGATGCCCGTATCCTTTTAAAGGTTTGGCAGGAGCGGGAGTAGCCTTGAAGCTCGCTCAGGCATTAATCGGGGAAGTGCCCGGTGAATGGATGGAGATTGCCGCCATCGGCACCGTTGCCGATCTCATGCCTTTGGAAGGGGAGAACCGGGTTATTGTCAGTTATGGAATAGAATCGATGCGTGGTTCACGTCTTCCTGGTGTAAGTGCATTGCTGGAAATCAGTGGGGTGGATCAGAGTCAGGTGACTTCAATTAATATTGCCTTTGCCATGGCACCTCGTATTAATGCCAGTGGACGTTTGGATCATGCCGGGAGAGCGGTATCGCTTCTCACCACCGAGAATCTGGATGAAGCTCATACGCTTGCGGGCCAGCTTGATCTATTGAATCGGGAGCGGCAGCAAGTAGTAGAGGGCATATTACAAGAAGCAACTGCACAGTTGGAACAAAAGATACAGCTTCGTTCAGGATCCGTTCCAGATGTAATCGTATTGGCTGGTGAGGGCTGGAACGTTGGAGTTGTTGGTATTGTGGCTTCCAAATTGCTGGAGCGTTATTACCGACCTACACTTATCCTTGGGATCGATCCAGAGAGCGGTGTCTGCAAGGGCTCTGCACGCTCCATTGAGGGCTTGGATATCTATCAGGCACTCACAGTCAATAAACACACTATGGACCATTACGGGGGACACCCTGCTGCAGCAGGTATGACCTTGCATCGGGAACAGTTGGAAGAACTTGAGGCTGGTTTGAATGAGTTTGCTGCATCTGTATTAACTGAAGAGGACTTTGTACCTCAACGTCTTGCGGATGATGAATGCAGAATCAGTGATGTTCCGCTGAAAGTGATCCAGGAGATCGACAGATTGCAGCCTTTTGGAATGAGCAATCCTTCGCCACGGTTTGTATTGAGAAGTGTGACTGTGAAGGAAACCAGAACAATGGGACGAGAGAAACGCCATCTGAAACTGGTTCTGGAACAGGATGGTCAGCAACTGGAAACCGTTGCTTTTGGCAAGGGAGCGTTAGCAGAGTTTCTTCTCCCAGGTTCCGTTATTGATGTGATGGGAGAACTGTCCATCAATGAATGGAATGGGATGAGAAAACCTCAATTGATGCTTCAGGACATTCATGTTCCTCAGGTCCAAGTGTTTGATTTGCGCGGTAATGCCGAGCCATTAAATGCGATGAAACATTTCTTGAGCTCACTTGAGGTGCATCTGCGATATAAATCTGGTTCTGTTGGTGCTATTGTTCGGAAAGAAACAGATGTTTCCGAGGGAAATTCATTGTATGAACCTTGCCTTTGGGTATATGATAGAAAGGTCGGGTTATTTCCGTGTAATGCTGCTGCACAGCATTATGGACAGGAACAAGTCCGGACGTTATTTGTGTTTGATACGCCGGAAACCCCGGAACAACTTAATGCCATGCTGGCTTTGTTCAGTGGAGCTGAGAATATCATCCTTCTGCACGGATCAGGCAACCGCCGAGATCGCCTTCAGATGCCTTCCAGAGAACTCTTTAAGCGTATTTATATGCAGGTGTTGAAATGGAAAGCTGAACCCGTGGAGGAACAAGAGATTACTCCTGTGCTCAGTCGTCAGTGTGGTTGTTCGCCGCGCATGATTACGATGATGTTGGATGTATTCGAAGAGTTATCCTTCATTACCCGTGATAACGGCAAAATTGCGTTTGTGGATAACCCGCCTAAGCGTGAACTAACCGCTTCACGTCACTATCAGGCGCTCGAAAATATGGCCGAGATAGAACAGGTGATGCTGGATGCAGCCACACCGCAACTGACACAATGGATGATATCCCGGATGAAGGGCGTATCTTGATGGAAGTTTGTGTATTTATTTTAGGAGGAGATTATTTTGGATTTTAAAGATTATATTCGTGTCATTCCTGACTTTCCACAACCGGGAATCAGCTTTAAGGACATTACAACATTGTTGAAGGATGGAGAAATGTACCGCAATGCGATCAATGAACTGAAAGTGATGGTTTCTGATCTCAAAATTGACGTTATTGCTGGACCTGAAGCACGTGGTTTCGTTGTGGGCGCCCCTCTGGCATACGCTCTTGGTGTCGGTTTTGCTCCGATTCGCAAAAGTGGAAAACTGCCTGGAGAGACGATTGAAGTTGGTTATGATCTCGAGTATGGCAAGGATACACTCGCGATGCACACAGATGCGATTGAAAAAGGTCAAAATGTCCTGATCGCAGATGATCTGCTTGCAACGGGTGGAACGATTGCAACTTCCATCAACCTGATTGAACAATTAGGTGGGAACGTTGTTGGTGCTGCATTCCTGATCGAGCTGTCTGATCTGAATGGTCGTGCTAAATTGCCTGAGAAAATCGATGTATTCACATTGATGAACTACTAAGTTTAAAATCTCCACTTGTAATGTTGATATTAAAAACGTGAATTGATTTTCCCTTTTCCCGGGAAATAATATACAGCATTAATGATTATAAAAAAGCCTGTTCTATCCAGCCGTTAAGGCTGGATAGAACAGGCTTTTTTTGATTTATATACGGTACGGTGAAATTAATCGGGCGTTTTTTCAGTGATAGGCTGTTTACGCGAATCATCATTCAACCAACCCAACACTTCAAACAGTTTGAACAACAAGCTCATCAGGATTCCGACGATGGTTGCCAATGCCATCCCTTTCAGATGAACGCCGTAGAAGGTAACTTCTGTACCACTCAGTCCGATGACCAATACAAGTGTAGTAAGCAGCAGATTGGTCGGTTTGGCAAAATCGACTTTCTGTTCAACCAGAATACGCAGACCAGATGCTGCAATAACCCCGAATAGAAGCAGGGATACGCCACCCATAACGGGCACAGGAATATTGGCTACAAGCGCCGAGAATGTTCCTGAGAAGGAGAGTACGATTGCAATAACCGCTGCACCACCAATGACATATGTGGAGTAAACGCGAGTCAGGGCCATTACACCGATGTTCTCACCATAGGTTGTATTGGGAGTTGATCCCACAAAACCGGACAAAATGGTGGAGACCCCATTACCAAGCAGGGAACGATGAAGCCCAGGGTCTTTCGAAAGATCTTTGCCTACAATGCTGCTCGTTACAAGCAAATGTCCGATATGTTCAACGATAACCACAAGCGCTACAGGTAAAATGGTGAAAATAACGGACCAGTCAAATGTAGGCGTTGTTACGGTTGGTAGTGAGATGAAATCAGCATTTCCAATAGCCTGTTTATCAACCAGACCCATAGAATAGCCGAGGATATAACCGACTACAATACCGATTAGAATATGAATGATTTTGGGGAATCCACGGAACGTTACGGCCCCAATGACAGTGATACCAAGCGTGGCCATGGATAAAATAATGGGTTTGGCCTGCGGCACCCAGTTCGGGTTGGCAACAGGATCAGAGTTAATCAATCCTGCCATACCAGCTGCAACAGGTACAAGCTCCAGACCGATCAGAGCAACGATGGCGCCCATAACCGCTGGTGGGAAGACTACGTTAATCCATCCGGTACCCGCAAATTTAATAATGAGGGCCACGAAACAGAAAACAAGTCCTGTTATGATAAAAGCTCCAAGTGCCATGGAGTAGCCATTCTCAGGATGTTGTTTTAATACCATTGTGACAGGAGCAATAAAGGCAAAACTGGACCCGAGATATGCAGGAATCTTTCCTTTACACATCAGTATGTACAACAGTGTTCCAATTCCGTTCATCAGCAGGATCATACTTGGATCAACACCGAACAGGTTTGGTACAAGCACCGTGCTGCCAAACATGGCGAACAAATGCTGAAGGCTAAGCAGTGAACCTGAGCCAAGTGGCATCTTTTGATTAACCTGAATTTCGCGTTGCAATGAATTTCATCTCCTTTTCCGAAACACAAACTTTCAATAGATTACAGAGTTTCTCTTAATTAATCAATAACATTTTTGACGTAACAGAGCGATAGAATTAATATTTTCATGAATTTTCCTTCTATTTCAGCAAATAACGGCAATAATACATAAGAAATAAGAAATACATCCAATCCCCTGTGAGTCATAGGGAAACGAGATAGAAGTAATTCAGATCACCAATATAAAAATTGTATAAGCGCTCTTATTCGTCAGCAGTTGACGGGAAACGGGCGAAGCGTCATAATTATAGGAAATTACTTTTACGGGGAACCTGTGTTGCAGCACTGTCACGGGTTCCATTTGGTATAGAAAGGACACGGAACAGATCAGAATGGGCATAGAGCAATTACTCGAGAAGGCCGGGGCATATATCAAAGAACCCGATCTGGTGCGCATACGAGAAGCTTACGAATTTGCTGATCAGGCCCACCATGGACAGACGCGAAAATCGGGAGAACCGTATATTCTGCATCCGCTTGCGGTTGCCGACATTGTTGTGAACATGCAGATGGACACCATCTCCATAATAGCAGCGCTTCTTCATGATGTAGTAGAGGATACTACGGTCTCACTTGAAGAGATCCGCAATCATTTCGGCAATACGTGTGCCATGCTTGTTGACGGCTTGACGAAGCTGGAACGTATTCAGTTTCGCTCCAAGGAAGAACAGCAGAACGAGAACTACCGCAAAATGTTCATCGCCATGGCGCAGGACATCCGTGTCATCGTGATTAAATTGGCTGACCGTCTGCATAATATGCGGACACTCAAGTTTCAGTCGGAAGAAAGCCAGCGCCGGATTTCATATGAGACGCTGGAAATTTTCTGTCCGATTGCAAACCGTTTGGGTATCTCTGCAATCAAATGGGAAATGGAGGACATCGCCCTCCGTTATTTGAATCCGCAGCAGTATTACCGAATTGCTAACCTAATGCACAAAAAACGTGCGGAACGGGAGCAATATATTGATACGGTTATGGATGGAATTACGAACAAGCTCGATGAGATGGGAATTCAGGCAGACCTTTCGGGCCGCCCGAAACATATCTACAGCGTGTTCAAGAAAATGACCACCAAAAACAAGCAGTTTAACGAAATTTACGATCTGCTTGCCATTCGTATTATTGTGGATAATATCAAGGATTGTTATGCTACCCTGGGAATTATACACACGTTATGGAAACCGATGCCTGGACGCTTCAAAGACTACATTGCGATGCCAAAGGCGAATATGTATCAATCGCTGCATACAACGGTAGTTGGTCCCAATGGCGAACCAACGGAAGTACAGATCCGGACATGGGATATGCACCGGACTGCTGAATTTGGTATTGCTGCCCACTGGGCTTACAAAGAAGGCGCTGCGAACGGAAATCATTTTGAAGACAAGATTACGTTCTTCCGTGAAATTCTTGAACTTCAAAACGAAGCACAGGATGCATCAGAATTCGTAGAGTCACTCAAAATGGATTTCTTCTCGGATCTGGTATTTGTATTTACGCCAAAAGGAGAAGTCATCGAATTGCCGATCGGCTCTGTTCCTTTGGATTTTGCTTATCGAATCCATACGGAGGTGGGTAATCGGACCATTGGTGCCAAAGTAAACGGTCGGATTGTTCCGCTCGATTATCATCTGAAGACAGGTGATATCATCGAAATTTTGACGTCCAAACATTCTTACGGACCGAGCCAGGACTGGATGAAAATTGCGAAATCTTCTCATGCACGAGCGAAGATCAAGCAATGGTTCAAGAAGGAACGCCGTGAAGAAAACGTTGAAAAAGGTCGGGAGAGCTGTGAGCGCGAACTGAAGCGTATGGGGCTTGACCCTTCTGCGTGGATGACGGATGACAAGTTGATGGAAGCTGCCAAAAAATATGCGTTTAACGATATTGATGACATGCTTGCGGCTGTTGGATTCGGTGGGATTACTGCTGCACAGATTGTAACCAAAGCAACCGAAAAACTGCGTAAAGAGCAGGAAGAGTCCAGTTTGCTGGAATTAAATTCCGAGATGCGCGAGCTGAAACCTGCGCCTGAGCGCAGAAATCGTCCAACCAACGGTATTCGTGTCAAAGGCATCGATAATCTGCTTGTTCGATTCGCACGATGCTGTAATCCTGTACCTGGGGATGACATTATCGGATATGTTACACGCGGACGCGGCGTTTCCGTACACCGTAGTGACTGTCCGAATATTCCGACAAGTGCAGACGGAGAAGAAGCAGCACGTGTTATTGAGGTCGAGTGGGAAGAGAATATCGAAGCAAGTTACAGTGTGGATATTGAGATTACAGGCCATGATCGGAATGGCTTGCTCAACGAGGTACTTCAGGCTGTATCTGAAAGTAAAACCAACATATCTGCCGTTACAGGACGGACAGATAAAAATAAATTAGCATTGGTGCACGTCACAATTCTGATTCGTAATACGGATCATCTGCAATCCGTTGTAGAACGGATCAAACGTGTGAAAGATGTCTATTCGGTGCATCGGATTATGCAGTAAGGAGCCTGTAAGATGAGGGTGCTTGTACAACGCTGTAAAGAGGCTCAGGTGACCGTGGGAGACGAGCTGACAGGTAAGATCGAGTCCGGATTAATGCTGCTCGTAGGCATTACCCATGAGGACACCGAGAAGGATGCCCAGTATCTGGCTGACAAAGTTAGTGGGTTGCGGATATTTGAGGATGATCAGGAGAAGATGAATCTCAGTCTGCTTGATGTAGGCGGTGCTGTATTGTCTGTTTCCCAGTTCACCCTGTACGGAGATTGTCGCAAAGGAAAGCGTCCGAGCTTTGCGGCTGCGGCCCGACCTGAAGCGGCAGAACTGTTATATGAAACGTTTAATCAACTGCTACGGGATAAAGGTATTCAGGTTGAAACCGGGCGTTTCGGAGCGATGATGGATGTAACATTTACCAACTGGGGACCCGTGACTTTGATGCTTGAAAGTCCGGTTCGTCAGGAACCAAGTGCATAATTTCATAGGGTTCAGGCCATAATGAGGAATATTCGTTGATGACTATTTCATGATCAAAGGAGTATCCATCCAATTATGCGCCAATCTGCGAAAGAAACACGTACCCGTTCAGAACCTTTGTTACTCCCTGGCAACCTGTATGAATCATTGCACCTTGCCCGTTCGGCTGCTGAGTATGTTGCAACGATCTGGGCACTTCAGGATTCGGACAAAGGGAAGCAGAGTCATCTTCCGCGATCTTGAATGTTTACACAGGGATATAAACATCCGATATTTGGATTATACAGATTCTGAAAAAGTCCTGATTCCTTCCCGAATCAGGACTTTTTGTCGTGAGTTGATCATTTTAACTATTCGTTTGAAGACTTCGTTACAAAATGAAATTACATTGAATTGTTATAAATTGCTCTGGTGAGGGTAATAACAAAACGAGGCACAACGAAGTGCCAATGTACTGCAAGACCCGATTTTATAAAGAAAGTTCGAACACGGAAAGGAGAACATACGTTATGAGTAAAGTTGCTTTTTTATTGGCGAATGACTTTGAAGATTCGGAGATGCAGGTCCCGTATGACGAAGTAAAAAAAGCTGGACATGAAGTGGAGATTATCGGATTAAAAGCCGGTGAGACTCTTAAAGGTAAAGGAGGAAAGGCCTCCTATACCACAGATAAGGCGATTGGTGATGCATCCGCTTCAGATTATGATGCAGTCGTGATTCCTGGTGGATCATCCCCTGAGAATTTGCGAAGTGATGCGCACATTTTGAAGTTTGTCACTGAGATCAACAGTGCGAAGAAACCAATTGCTGCGATCTGTCATGGTCCGCAAATTTTGGCTAGTGCCGGTCTGTTGAAAGGCCGTACAATTACATCCTATCCACCACTTAAGGATGATATGGTAAACGCAGGAGCAGAGTTCAAGGATCATGAGGCCGTTGTGGATGGAAACTATATTACATCCCGAACACCTGAAGATGAGCCAGCGTTTGTACGTGAACTGCTAAAAGTTATATAACTTCAGCCAGTACAACTGACATACATTGATGTATCTTAAGTACGTTACATCGTGACGTTTACAAACTTCACGTTGCATTTCATTCCGAAAAAGGAGGGTTTGACATGACAAAACATATTCAGGCGTATTTTCGAACCGAGGACGAGGCAGAGGGAGCAAGAACTTCACTTCAGACGTTCCGTACAGAGCATTTGGAAGTAGGTCAACTGGATAGTGCGATAGGTAGAGACACGCGTGTTATGGTGCCACTGGTGCCTTATAATACAGCAGGTGGCGTAGGCACCAACGGAGCAATGGGTGTAGGTGCAGCCCCTGGTGTTCCAGCCAGCGAAAATGTGATCCCTGTGGTAGCCAATGTGGACCGTGATGCAGAACGGGATACTCGTGACAGAGTGAATGAGGATGGAGACCTGCTGAATGCTGCAGATGTGTCTTCGACCGATTATGATGATCTGCATTATGTTCTGTCTGCCAAAGTAAGGGATGAGGATTATGATGAGATTGTTCATAAGCTTCGTTCCAACCATGCCTATGTGGAAGATTTGAATTAACGTGTAGATACTTCTTGGCCCTTGCACTGCTCGACCACAGTCGAGTGATGTGCAAGGGCTTTTTAATCAGGAGGATATTAAAAAACTAATTTATAAAGCGCTATCATTTTTGTAATATTACTGTAATATTAGATACATAAGCCTTTAACATAGTGGGCTTATAATAACACACATGACCCCCTTTTTTTAAATATCCTTTGAGCCTGCACACCGTGTGCAGGCTATTTTTTTTGAGCTGAGAATATGTATGTTTTGGGCAGAGCTTACCCCTTTATTCAATTTTTGCTAGAATAGAGAGATGGGTTTATATATTCTACAGCGAATTGTTTTCATAGTTGGGCTACATTGGACGGTAAATCTAGCTCCAGTGATTGGGTTCAGGCGAATTCAATCCTATGACAGAGAGTATGAGGAACTCATCGCCAGAGTGATCCGTCATATTCCAGATGAACATATACTCGCTGAAACGGCCCCACTTTTTTTATATAAGTACGGGACAGCCGTTTCTGCTTGATCGATGGAATTTGAAAGTTATATAGAATGCCTCGTTTGAGAAATGACACCTACAATGCTAAAGCAACAGAGTTCTCATGCGAATGGCTAGAGACAGATTTAAGGGGGAATTAGTTTTGAGTAAGGTTGGAAGAAATGATGTATGCCCATGCGGTAGTGGGAAAAAATATAAGAAATGTTGTCTGAACAAGGAGTCCTCTGCAGTAGCATCCATACTGGGGATAATATCAACGGAGCAACCGGTTCGGGAAGCCTCCATTCAGCCTGAGAGCAAACTGACCTTGACCAAGCTGAAAAAGATGGTGGCAAGCGATTTGAAATGGGAGCACCCGGCTCACGAACAGCTGGCCCTGCAGACTATTGAGAACATGAGGAACCAATACGAGCCCGAGGTAATTTTGGAAGCTCTGGTGTTATGGAACGGCTACTCCCGACAGACCCGCCCTACTGTGAAGAAGACAGGCTCGTTCTCTGCTGCAATTGAGTTTTTGCTGTCCGAGGAATACGGCTTCAATGTCACAAAGGCTGAGCTGGCTGATAAATATGAGGTAACGACAGGCACGATCTCCCGGAAGGTTAAGGAGATGAATAGTTACATCGAAGAATACGGCATGGGCGGTGAAACGGACGAGCTATTGATGCTGAACGGTCCAGGCACATCGAAAGACAAAGCACAGGCTCTGCTGTCTAAGGCGAGGGAAGCGAGCTCTTCCAAACGGAGAGTACATCTGGCGGAAACAGCGCTGGAGATGTATCCTGACAGCTCTGATGCATATCTCATTTTGGCTGAGGAATCGGACAATGAGAATGATGCACGATCTTACCTCAAGGAAGGAATCGCTGCTGGCAAACGTGAACTGGGCGAACTATTCTTTGAGGAGAACAAAGGGGACTTCTGGGGGCTTCATGAGACTCGTCCCTATATCCGGATATGCAAAAGCTATGCCGAATCCTGCTGGTTTGGTGGAGATACGAAAGAAGCAGCACAGATCCTGGAGCATATGCTAGAGCTTAATACGGAAGACAATACCGGAGCACGTTACCTGCTCGCTGCTGTGTATCTGTACAGCAACCAATTGGAACAGGCAGAGCAATTGCTGGAGGAGTATGGAAGAGATGACGCCGCAGCGGCCTTTGCCTATGACAAGATTATTCTGGAGTATAAGAAAAACGGAATCACCTCCCAGCTCAAAATGCTGTACCGTGTGGCCCGGGGTGTGAACAAACATGTGCCTGATTACCTGTTGGGTTTGAAACGGCTGCCGCATAACCTCCCTGACTTTGTCGGCACGGGCGACTCCGACGAAGCGATTGAATATGTCATTATGCATTCCCGTTTATGGGCGAGCGCGCCGGATCTGTTGAAGTGGATGCTGCAACAATAGAGGAATAAGAAGCGAATAGAAGTTGGAATTCATATGATGAATCCAGCTTCTATTATCCGTGATTTCTGTCACTCCCCCACCCGGTGCAGTGTGTTAGCAAAATTTTTTTAGAGCTATCTTTTCGTGTTAACCCTTGACTTTAGCACTGCGGTTCATTACAATCAGAAAATAATACGTTGACTATAGTCAATACAAGTCGATTTTTGAACTATATTACTGATTTGATGACGGGACCAAGTACTCCGTGCCCACATGACCAGAGAGGAATCCCCAGGCTGTAAGGATTCTCTTGATGAGCGGACGAATGACTTCCCCGAGAACAGACGGCGAACACAGCAGATATGATCTGTTGACCAGTAGCTGGCCTGCGCAGGACGTGCGTTACACGTAGAGCGGAATATCTGCTTGATCAGAATGCCTTGGGCAAACCTGAATCATCAGAGATCGCCTGAACGGCTAAAGTGTCAGGTTTCCGGAATGTGGGTGGTACCACGGGTGAATGTATATTACACAATCTCTCGTCCCTTTGTTTGCTGTATACACAGCGACAGGGCGAGGGATTTTTTTGTTATATAAGTTGATTTAAAAGAAATACACGAAAACGGAGAGGGCAGAAAAAACCTGTAAAAGCGAAGCGTTCGCCTTTATCACCGGATTTCCACATTGTAAAATTAATTCAAAAAATCTGGGGATAACAGTGATTGTAAGGTTGTTCTGCCCGCGCAGTGATCACGTGTAGAATTTTTAACTTTTAGAGAAAAAAATCAATGCTGGAGGGATCAAGATGGCTTTTCAAAAACCGACTGGAACGCAGGACTTACTGCCTGGAGTTGTCGAGAAATGGCAGTATGTAGAAGAAAAAGCACGAGATCTGTGTCGACGGTTTAATTACCGTGAGATTCGTACACCGATCTTCGAACAGACTTCTTTATTTGTACGCGGTGTAGGAGAGACTACCGATATCGTTGAGAAAGAAATGTATACCTTTGATGACAAAGGCAATCGCAGCATGACTCTTCGTCCAGAGGGAACAGCAGGTGTTGTCCGTGCGTATGTAGAGAATAAAATCTACGGTGAACCGGATGTAAGCAAGCTCTATTACATCGGTCCGATGTTCCGGTATGAGCGTCCGCAGGCAGGTCGTCAGCGTCAGTTCCACCAGTTTGGTGTAGAAGCCATCGGTGCGCTAGACCCTGCGATTGATGCGGAAGTGATCGCACTGGGCTACCAGTTGTGTGTAGAGCTCGGCTTGAAGGATGTCAAAGTGGAGATCAACTCCGTTGGTAACTCAACCAGCCGTGCAGAATACCGCGAGACGTTACTTGGGTTCCTCAGACCGATGAAAGACAGCCTGTGCAAGGACTGCCAGTCCCGCATGGAGCGTAATCCGCTGCGTGTACTCGACTGTAAGGTCGATCAGGACAAATTCGTTGGGGCACCATCTATACTGGATAGCCTGGATGAAGAGTCTTTGAATCACTTTGCCAAGCTGCAGGCATACCTGGATGATTTCGGAGTAGATTATGCTGTGAACAATCGTCTGGTACGGGGCTTGGATTATTACACGCTAACTGCGTTTGAATTAAAAGCCCAAGGTATTGGAGCAATAGATACGGTTGGCGGCGGTGGTCGGTACAATGGTCTGGTTGGAGATATTGGCGGACCTGATCAGCCGGGCATCGGCTTCGGTATTGGTCTGGAGCGTATTCAACTGATTCTGGAGCACCAAAACATTGAGGTTACTACGCTGGCTCCACTGGATGTATACTTTGTTGCTCTGGGAGAGGCTGCTGATCGTGAAGTGAACCGTCTGTTGTTCAAACTTCGTCAGTCTGGACTGTCTGGGGAACGTGATTATCTGGGCCGCAAGATGAAAGCACAGATGAAATCAGCTGACCGTTTCAAATCCCGCTACACTGCCATCCTTGGTGATGACGAGCTGGAGCGTGGTGAGATCGCCCTCAAGTCGATGGATACGGGTGAGCAACAAACCGTGAAGCTTGATGATCTGGTATCGGCAATTCGCGAAGGTAAATAAGCACGAAGTGTTACATTAAGTCTTAAACATACAAGTAAAACAATTGATCCGGCAAAAGTACTGAGGTTCACCGACGTTTCCAAATTAAGCAAAAGTTGGCGATCCAGAGGTAACATGCCTTTTTGAATACATGGTCTACACGTAACCGGACTGTTGAAGAGCAGGCACTAACTGCCCATACAGAACGGAAATTCACATAATGAGGAGTTTGGTTATGAAAAGAAGTCATCATTGCGGCGCATTAACACCCGCACACATCGGTGAAACAGTAACATTGAACGGTTGGGTTCAGACCCGCCGTGACTTGGGGGGCGTACTCTTCATCGACCTGCGTGATCGCAGCGGGATTGTACAAGTTGTCTTTAACCCGGCTTATTCCGGTGAAGCTTTGCAAATCGCAGATCGCGTACGTAGCGAGTATGTTATCGCTGTAACGGGTAAAGTTGTTAAACGTGATGCAGAAACAGTTAACAAAAACCTGCCTACTGGCGAAATTGAAGTTCAAATTACAGAAATCGAAGTGCTGAACGCAGCCAAAACACCTCCATTCTTCATTGAAGATGGTGTCGAAGTTGATGAATCCCTTCGTTTGAAATATCGTTACCTGGACCTGCGTCGTCCGGAAATGTTCGAAACACTGAAACTGCGTTCCAAAGCGTCCAAAGTGTTCCGTGACTACCTGGATGGAGAAGAGTTCGTTGAGGTGGAAACACCAATCCTGACCAAGAGCTCCCCGGAAGGTGCGCGTGATTATCTCGTACCGAGCCGTGTGCATGAAGGTGAATTCTTCGCCTTGCCACAATCCCCACAAATCTACAAACAATTGCTGATGGTGGGTGGCGTTGAGCGTTATTATCAGATCGCTCGTTGTTTCCGGGATGAGGATCTGCGTGCAGACCGTCAACCAGAATTCACTCAAGTCGACATCGAGACTTCTTTCTTGCAACAGGATGACCTGCTGCCAATGATGGAAGAACTGATGGCCAAATTGCTGCGTGAAACCAAAGGAATTGAGCTGGAACTACCTTTCCAACGGATTACGTATGCAGATGCAATGGGTAAATACGGTTCAGACAAACCAGATCTGCGCTTTGGTATGGAACTGGTTGAAATGAACGATATCGTAGCAAACAGTGGTGTGAAAGTATTTGCTTCTGTCATCGAAAAAGGTGGAGAAGTGAAAGTGCTGAACGCTAAAGGCTGTGGCACATGGAGTCGTAAAGAGATCGATGATCTCGGACCATTTGCTGCACGTTACGGTGCGAAAGGTCTGGCTTGGATTCAAGTGAAAGACGGCGAATTCAAAGGGCCAATCGTGAAGTTCTTCACGCCTGAAGAAATCGAAGCTGTCAAAGAGCGCACTGGTGCTGAAGATGGCGACTTGTTGCTCTTCTCCGCAGACACGAAAAAAGTGGTTGCTGACGTTCTGGGCGCACTGCGTCTGAAAATCGGCCGTCAACTTGGACTGATCGATGACAGCAAATTCAAATTTGCTTGGGTTGTGGACTTCCCACTCCTCGGATATGATGAAGATGCGAAACGTTATGTGGCAGAACACCATCCGTTCACTCGTCCAAAAGACGAAGATGTACATCTGTTTGACACAGATCCAGGTGCAATCCGCGCTCAAGCCTATGACCTTGTTCTCAATGGTTATGAAGTAGGTGGCGGTTCGATGCGTATCTACAAACGTGATGTTCAGGAGAAAATGTTTGCAGCCCTTGGACTTTCTACAGAAGTAGCGAATGAGAAATTCGGCTATCTGTTGGAAGCTTTCGAATATGGAACTCCACCGCATGGTGGTATTGCCTTTGGTCTGGACCGCCTCGTGATGTTGCTGGCGGGCCGCACAAATCTGCGTGAAACGATTGCCTTCCCGAAAACGGCAAGTGCAACGGATCTGCTCATGAATGCACCATCCGAAGTGGATGACTCACAATTGGAACAACTGCATATCCGCGTAGCCCGTAAACCGGTAGCGGAAAAGAAATAAAGGAGGCATCGATTCTCAATGCTCCATCAATTTTCAAGAACAGAACTTGCGATCGGACCGGAAGGTCTGGATACGTTGAAGAATAGTACAGTCGCTGTGCTTGGTATTGGCGGCGTAGGTGGTATTGCTGTAGAAGCTCTTGCCCGTAGCGGCGTTGGGCGCATCATCCTGATTGATAAAGACGTCGTGGACATCACCAACATTAACCGCCAGATTCATGCGCTGACCACGACAGTAGGGCAGAAAAAAGCGGATCTGATGGTGGAACGTGTGAAACTGATCAATCCGGAATGTGATGCGATTGCCCTGAATATGTTTTACACGGAAGAAACCTATGAGGAATTGTTCAAATATGAACTGGATTATGTGCTGGATGCATCCGACACGATTATCTACAAAATCCATCTCATTAAAGAGTGCCTCAAACGTAAAATTCCGATGATTTCCAGCATGGGTGCGGCGAATAAAATGGACCCTACGAAATTCCAGGTTGCGGATATTTCGAAAACGACCATGGACCCGATTGCCCGTGTTGTGCGGACGACACTTCGGAAAGACGGCATTAAAAAAGGTGTGAAAGTGGTCTTCTCGACTGAAAAGCCGATGAAACCGCGCGAGGACGTAACACAAAAAATCGTTCCCGAGAATGCTCCGGAAATTCGTAAGGCTAAACAGCCACCTGCGAGTAATTCATTTGTGCCTCCGGTAGCTGGACTGATCATGGTCAGTGTTGCGATTAAGGATTTGTTAGAGATTGCAGAGAACAAGCAGCAGTAACTTGCTGCCAACTGAAGAAGCGTGGATGCCGATAAGGCATCTGCGCTTTTTTGTGTAATCATACTTCGCAAGAGAGGAGCGGATGGGACGTCAATCGTCTATGATAGCCGAACTGTATCCTTAGATAAATGCCAGAGTTAAGTCATGTACTTCAAAGTCAAAACCGTGTATGATATTCACTGCTGCGCGAAATGATGATACATACATAATGAATTTGCGGCTATAGAGAGGGGAATAGAACGAAATGAAACACGGATGGATGACCAGACATCTTGGCATGGAGCCAGGAGACCAGTGGAAGAAGGAAGTTGTGGCGGGAGCCATTTCCTATTTTGCCGTGGTCTATATCGTTATGGTCAATGCTACAATTCTTTCCGATGCCGGGATGCCTTTGCAGGCAGCTATGGTTGGAACACTGCTGACGTCCATTGCAGGCTGTTTGCTCATGGCATTTGGCGGAAAATCACCGATTATCGTAGTACCCGGAATGGGGATTAATGCATTTTTCACGTATACACTTGTACATTCCATGAAATTAAGCTGGCAAGAAGCGCTGGCCGTTGTAACCGTTACAGGTGTACTGTTTGCCATTGTTGCGTTTACGTCACTATACAAAATGATCAGCGAAGCGATTCCTAAAAATCTGCAGCATGGGATTACGGTGGGAATTGGTTTGTTCCTCACATTTATCGGTTTGCAAAAAAGTGGAATTGTCATCGCACACCAGACTACGTTTGTTGCGATTGGGCACTTCAATGATCCAAATGTCATTACAGCCTGCGTTACGCTGGTGCTTGCCTTGATTTTATTTATACGTAACGTACAGGGTGGACTTCTGATCAGTATTCTGGTCGGGACAGGCCTTGCCTATGTACTTGGAGCAGTGAGCCCGGGTGAATCCGTGTCAGCGATGGATGCGCTGCGTCAATACGGTGGGTTGTTTGGCGAATTGTCTTTGATGAAGCTAGCTGATGTTGCCTTCTGGATCGCGGTATTTTTGCTACTGCTAATTGTGGTGTTCGAAAATATCGGATTAATTACGGCTCAGACACAGATGATTGGTCGTCCAGAGCGGTTCAAAGGTAGTCTGCGTGCTCTATCCATTAGCACCGTACTGGCAGGCGTATTCGGAAGTAGTCCTCCGGTTGCCGCAGCCGAGACTACAGCCGGAATTGCGGCAGGCGGTCGCACAGGTTTGACCCCGCTCGTTACAGCTGTGTTATTCGGGGCTACTTTTTTCTTCATCCCGCTGCTCGGTTATATTCCAGACAGTGCAATTGCTCCCATTTTGATCATTATTGGTGGCCTGATGGTACAAGGTGTGAAAGATATGGATTTTGGTGACTTCACAGAGGCATTTCCAGCATTTCTGATCATGGTCATGATTCCATTTACATATAGCATCGTGGACGGTATGGCGTTTGGATTTATTGCCTATCCATTAGCGAAGCTGGCAGCAGGTCAAGGTAAACAGGTGCCTGTGGTCATGTATGGCATTTCCATCCTCTTTTTAGCCAACTTTGTGTTGCATGGAGTTTTGTAATAACAAAAGGCAACGTCATGTAAGTTCATACGTATGATCTCTGGTGAGCAGATGGAGAACGGGAGGAACGGGAATGGAAGAGCAGCAACAAGTAGGGCAGAATGAACCGAAGGTAGGAAAAAAGGGATTTAAGGATTTCGTCAAGCTTATCGCCTCCACGAACCCGCCAAAACTGATCTTGATTCTGGCCCTCATCTTAACCCTGATTCAAACTACAGCCGGACTGATCGTGCCATTGATGACCAAAGGTCTGATTGATGGATTAACCACTTCGGCATTGAACAAATCTGTTATTTTGTTATTGCTTGGGGCATTTGTGATTCAGGCGATTGCCTCGGGTATTAGCATTTATATGTTAAATTACGCTGGACAACGCGTCGTCGCAACACTTCGCACCAAGCTGTGGAACAAGGTATTGTCGCTACGAATGCCGTATTTCGACCGCAATCGTACAGGCGATACGATGAGCCGGATTACGAATGATACAAGCCAGATCATGACGTTGATCGCAGATTATCTGGTTTCCTTTGTATCCAACATCGTCGCTGTAGTGGGCGGCGTGGCGTTACTGTTCTATTTGGACTGGGTGATGTCGCTCATTATTCTGAGTCTGGTGCCACTTACGCTGTTGATTCTGTTGCCGGTGGGTAAGAAGATGTACAAGATCTCCAAGAAGCAGCAGGACGAGATGGCAGGTCTTACGTCCGTGCTTAGTCAGGTTATTGGCGAGATCCGCTTGGTGAAAGCTTACGGAACGGAGAAACAGGAAGTGGAAGCAGGGGATTCCCGGATTCGTAAAATGTTTGCTTTTGGCTTGCAGGAAGCGCGCATTCTTGCTCTGATCGGTCCTTTGTTTACATTTGTCATGACTGCCGTTCTAGTCGTTATTCTGGGTGTGGGGGGAATGCGCGTAGCGTCTGGACTGTTGTCGCCTGGTGAACTGGTTGCGTTCATTTTACTGTTGTTCCAGGTCATTATGCCAATGGGACAATTCACGACGTTATACTCTCGTTTGCAAAAAGTCGTAGGTGCAACGGAGCGCATACAAGCGATCCTTGCCGATGAGGAAGAGCCACATGACAGCACTAAGGTAGCGCCAAAAGGAAATGAGACGATTGCATTCCATGATGTACATTTTTCCTATGTTACAGGTGAGGAAGTGTTGCACGGAATCAATTTGACGGTACCTACACAAAAAGTGACAGCCATTGTCGGTCCAAGCGGTAGCGGCAAATCAACACTGTTCTCTTTGATGGAGCAGTTTTATATGCCCGATTCAGGCCATATTTCATATGGGGGACAAGCCATAACAGATTATTCTTTGGCCTCCTGGCGCAGCAAGATTGGGTATGTATCTCAGGAAAGTCCACTTATGGCGGGTACGATCAAAGACAACATCACGTACGGATTAGGTCGTGAGGCCACGATGGATGAGATCCGGCGAGCTGCTGAGATGGCCTATTCTGCCGACTTTATCGACAAGCTGCCACAGGGCTATGACACGGAAGTGGGCGAGAGGGGAATCAAGTTATCCGGGGGCCAACGTCAGCGGATTGCTATTGCTCGTGCCTTACTGCGCAGTCCGGATATTCTTATGTTGGATGAAGCGACATCCAGTCTGGACAGCACCTCGGAGTATGAAGTACAGCAAGCATTGTCCAATCTGATGGAAGGAAGAACTACGATCGTGATCGCGCACCGATTGTCCACAGTGGTGGATTCCGATCAGATTGTTGTATTGGAGCATGGGCATGTTACCGGAACAGGAACTCATACAGAATTAATTAGCAATCATCCGGTATACCGTGAATTAGCGCAGAAACAGTTTGTGGCACAGGAAGGACAAGATTGAAATCAGAACCCAATTGATTACTATTTCAAAAGATAAGATTCAAATATAGTTCAACTTAAGACCGTTGTTCATTCGTTCAGTACGAGCGTGAGCAACGGTTTTCTTTAATGAGATCACCAGGTTGCTGTAGCTTTTTACACATCAATATGATATAGTGGGTATCCTTTTGCGTCGTCAGTGATTGGCGATGCAGAGCAAAACATATTCTTAGGAGGTAACTGAAACATGTCAGACAGCTTTCAAAGTGCCTATCAAGAAGAAGAGTACAGGTTAGAGCGAACGATGGAGGAAGTGGATAGTCAGCTGGAACGACTGCAGAACATTCCGGTGTATACCGGCCACGACTTCACAGAACAAGTGCTGGAAGCTGGGCGCGAAGAGCGCCGCACTGCCTTGTCCAAGAGCGCGCAGCAACCCTATTTCGGACGCTTGGATTTCGAAGAACAGGGCAGTGGTGCACGGAAACCGCTGTATATTGGCAAAATCGGCGTAGACCGCGAAGAGGTGGGAGAGCATCCGCTCGTCATCGACTGGCGTGCTCCTGTCGCAAGCCTGTTTTACTCATTTACGGGAGGCGAAGCCTCCGCTACGTATGAAGCCCCGGAAGGGCTTATCGAAGGTCTGGTGTACCTGAAACGAAACGTTGTCATTAGGCAGCGGATATTGGAACGTGTGGCGGATACATATAACCGTGACAGCGACCAGCCAGCGGTATCTGATGAATTCCTCGTTTATCGTCTGGGAGAGAACAAGGATAACAAACTGCGTGATATCGTATCTACGATTCAGGCGGAGCAGGATCTGATCATTCGTGCGGCGAGAAACACCGCATTGATCATTCAAGGTGTAGCGGGATCAGGGAAAACAACGGTTGCCCTGCATCGGCTGGCCTTTTTGCTGTATCAGTACAAGGAGCAAGTATCTGCGGAGAAAATGGTTATTTTTGCACCCAACCACATGTTCCTGGATTACATCTCAGATGTGCTCCCGGAACTCGGAGTAGGGGACATTCAGCAGCGGACATTCCCGGATTGGGCGATGAATCTGCTGGGGCTGGAGATGCCTTTGGCGAATACGTCGGATACATTGAACACCTGGTTCGAAACGCCAGATGCTCGGCCTGAATTGAATGATGATGTACCTGGACGTTACAAAGGATCAATCCGTTTCATGGAGCTTATTCGAGAGTGGCTGTCGGGCATGGAAGCGGATTCCGTACCGGATATGGACTTCAGTCCATGGGATGGTAAGGTGCTCAGCAAGACGGAGATCGAGAACTGGTTCGGTGAGGAATATAAACATTATCCGCTGGCCAAACGCAAAGAACGGGTCATGGCGAGAGTTCACCGCTGGATTGAGATGGAACTTAAGAAACCGATGCCAGAAGCTGTGCGCAAAGAACGCAAGAAAAAAGCGTCTACTCGTGAGAAAGCCTATGCCAAAAAATGGCCTCAATACGAGCCGCTTACGTTATATAAACAGTTGTTCAAAGCTGCAAAGGGTGGTTCTGTGCCAGCCTCGCTCAGCGGGCTTATTCCAAAACTAGTCATGAAACAAACCGCAGCAGATCTGAAGCAGGATATCGTCCGTGAAGAGGATCTGCCTGCATTGGTATACATTCATACACTGGTCCATGATATTGAGGGTTCGGAGCGGTTTGATCATGTCGTGATTGATGAAGCGCAGGACTTTTCCCCTTTTCATGTGGCGTTATTGGATCAGTTCGTCAAAGGGCATTCCTTCACCATACTGGGTGACTTGTCCCAAGGCATTCATGAGTACCGTGGTGTTCATGCGTGGGAAGAGATGAGTTCTCTATTTCCTGAGGAACAGAATGCATACTTTGCATTGACCCGAAGTTATCGTTCAACGATGGAAATTATCGATTATGCAAACACGATTCTGGAACGTGGCGTCAAGAGCGGGATTACGGCGATTCCTGTTTTCCGTAGTGGTGATCCGGTTCGGACGTTGGCTTATGGAGGGGAAGGGCGGACGGCGAGTCTGGAGCAGGCTTTGAAGGTATTAACAGTCAAAGACTACCGAACGGTCTCCATCCTGACCCGTACACTGCATGAAGCAGAGGAACTTCATCGTGAACTTCAGGATGCAGGCTGGGATCTAAACCTGATCGATGGTGGCAAAAAGCAGTACACGGGTGGACACTCCGTTTTGCCGGTCTACTTGTCCAAAGGGTTGGAGTTTGATGCCGTTATTGTGGCAGACGTAGACCAGAAGCATTATTTGCCAAATGCGGGTGATGCAAAGCTGTTGTACGTTGGTTGTACACGGGCCTTGCACGAATTGTGGTTGTTCCACGAGGGTGATTTGCCAGAATACGCGGCTGCAACACATAATCCCGACGGCGAGTCCGTAACCATTCAGGGTTGGCCAGAGCTTGGTTAGATAAAGTTTCTTTATACAACAAAAGGCATGACGTTCATGGGAAAGTCCCATAAGCGCATGCCTTTTTTGCTTTTGTGCGAGAAATGATTAATTTTCCAAGGAAGAACGATGAAGAAGTTCAAGTTATGTTACGCTATTTCTCATTCTGGATGAGCGACGGTTCACCAGGAATATACCAACACCAATAAATAAACCGCCCGCCAATGCAAACCACTGAACGTGTTCTCCTAGTAAAATCCAACTCGATAATACACCAAAGAACGGTGCCAGAAACAGATACGAACTGGTTTGGGCTGGGTCACTATTCTGAAGCAGATAAAACCAGAGTGAAAACTGAATGATGGAGCAAATAAGCGTTAACCAGAGCAGCGCCATAACCGAGGTGGTATTGACCATAAAGTGAGGCTGTTCAGTCCATAAGCTCAGTAGAAGAAGCGCAGCACCTCCCGCGAGCATCTGATAGGCTGTTAAGACAAAAGTATCGTAACCATTGCCCCAGCGTTTGATGAGCAATGTGGACACGGCAAAGGAGATCGCTCCACCAAATCCAATCCAGGTTCCGGGGCTAAAGCTCATCTGCCACCCAAAAGTTAACATTATCCCGATGAAACCGAGTATAACACCGATCCACTGACTGAAACGGTAGGTGACTCTATATAAGAGAGCACTGAGGATAATGACCAGTAGCGGATTGGTAAACGTAATAATGGCGGATTCACCGGATGTAATCCAGTTCATGCTGTAGTAGGCGCAGCCCATCACTCCTGCGGATTGGAACAGGCCAATAAGGATTATTTTCAACCAAGACTGCCATCCAGTAGGCAACGGACGTTTACGAAGGAACAAGGCCATCAAGCCACCTGCCAGTATATAACGTATGCCCATGAGCAGGAAAGGTGGGGCATATAACATGCCGATCTTGCCAACTGGAAAAGAAGTACCCATGATTAGCGTTGTCAAAATGATCAAGATGGTATACTTTAAGGGTTTTATGCTTCGGGTACCTGTGATCAGAGCAAATCTATTTTTCCAGTATGTCATGCTGAACACTCCTTATCATCATCCAGTCAGATGACTGGTTTGGGATCTACATGAATTGTAGTCCGGTTTACACATGAAGTATAATGATTGGTAATGAAGCGGATATCATTTTGAATGATGTCAGAGTGGAGGGACCATGGAGAGCGGGGATCTTAGAATATTTCAGTGTGTTGCACGGGAAGGGAATCTGACCAAAGCTGCTTCTAAACTGGGGTATGTTCAATCCAACGTAACGGCACGAATCCGGCATCTGGAAGCAGAAGTAGGTACAACGTTGTTCATTCGTCATAACCGAGGCATGACGTTATCTCCAGCCGGAGAGATGCTGCTGACCTATGCAGATAAAATTATTGGCTTGCTGAATGATGCTTCCAAGGCGCTTCGGGCGACGAGCACACCATCGGGTCCAATGCGAATAGGTTCTACACAAACCTCAGCGGCCGTGCGGCTACCTGAACTTTTCGTCAGATATTACAAACAGTATCCAGATGTCTCCTTGTCACTGGTTACTGGCAATTCGCAGATGCTTATGGATCAGGTTATTGGGTATGAATTGGAGGGAGCATTTATAGGCTGTCCCTGTGATCATCCTGATATCGTTTCTATTCCCGTATTTGATGAGGAACTATTTGTTGTCTATTCTGGTATGGGTCCTACGGATGAGGATCTTAAGAGTAAACCTATTCTTGTCTACAGCATGGGGTGTTCCTATCGTCAGGTTTTGGAGGAATGGTTAGAGGTGGGTGGTGTTACCCGCCCAGTAATTATGGAATTCGGAACCCTTGAAGCGATTATTAGTGGAGTTACGTCCGGTATGGGAATTTCCTTATTACCAGAGATTGTGATTAGGCATCAGATCAAAAATGGATTATTGCGCACACATACACTCCCCGTAGGTATGAATCGCATGATGACTCATTTTATTACTCGCAAGGATGCCTTTGTCAGCAGTGCACTTCATGCATTTATGGCTATGTTACCGCGAGAGTATGATATGATAGAGAGTGGAGAACCATCAGAAGTATAATTGTAATCAAGGCAAGGCAATCCGTTAAGGAAGTGATGAGCAATGGATTTATTTTCGTTTCAACAGGACTCAAAACCACAAGCTAGACTGCTCGCGGACCGCTTGCGGCCAGAGCATCTGGATGAATATATTGGACAGGAACATATTATTGGACCAGGGAAATTACTCCGGCGCGCCATCGAGGCTGATCAGATTTCGTCCATCTTGTTATACGGCCCGCCGGGATGTGGCAAGACTACCTTGGCACATATTATTTCCCAGCAAACGCAAGGACAGTTCGTACGTCTGAATGCGGTGGAAGCTTCCGTCAAGGATGTGCGTGAGGTCATCGAACAGGCGCAAACGAACAAACAGCTGTATGGAACCAAAACCATTTTGTTCCTCGACGAGGTACATCGGTTTAACAGTTCACGTCAGGATGCGCTATTGCCAGCGGTAGAGAAGGGCACGATTATTTTTATCGGCGCGACAACAGAGAATCCCTTTCATTATGTCAATGGAGCCTTGATGAGTCGATCCACCCTGTTCCAGCTAGAATCACTGAACAAGGAGCATTCGCTTATTGCGATGCGCAGAGCATTGAGTGATACGGACAAAGGTCTGGGGTTCATGGAACTGCATGCGGACGACGAAGCGCTTGAGCATATTGCAACGATGGCCAACGGAGATATTCGGCGTGCGCTTAACGCGCTTGAACTGGCTGCGTTGACCACGCCACCGGAGAAGGATGGGTCCATTCATATTACGCTTGGTGTAGCTGAAGAGTCTATTCGACGCCCCATTGTGAAGGCAGATGAATCCACCCAGTATGATGTGCTGTCTGCATTTCACAAGAGTATTCGGGGTTCCAGTGATGCGGCGCTGTTTTGGTTTCTATACGCGGTGGAGAAGCTCGGCATGGACCCGATGACCTTCATTCGGCGTCTGATTGCAGCGAGCAGTGAAGATATTGGACTTGCGAACCCGCAAGCCATGACTCAGGCGATTGGAGCACTTGATGCGTACCGAAATAACGGCTGGCCCGAAGCCAAGCTGAACATTGCACAAGCGATTCTGTTTGCGGTCGAAAGTCCAAAATCCAATGCGGTGTACACCGCCATTTCCAAAGCCATGAACGCGATTGATGAGGTGAAATCGGCAGAAGTTCCGCTTCACTTGCGAGATACGCATTACTCGGGTTCCGTGAAGCTTGGACATGAGGGTTATCAATATCCACACAACTATCCAGGGCATTACGTGAAACAAGAATATTTGCCAAAGCAGCTCTCACGGAGAGTATTCTATGAGGCAACGGAGCAGGGTAACGAATCGAAGATCAGGCTGAACCAACAGCGGCGCAGGGAATTTTAAGGACAGACAGATCATTCGGGAGATGTACAAAACATGAAAGAGCTTTTGTATATAGGGGCGGGTGGATTTCTCGGTACATTGACCCGATATGCCATACAGTTAGGGATACCAACTGTCCATGGGGGGTTCCCATGGGCAGTGCTGTTAATCAATGCGATTGGCAGCCTTTTTTTGGGTTGGTTCTTTACCATAGCTGTTCCAGGCAAAATAACACCACAACTTCGACTGGCGATTGGTACAGGTTTTACTGGCGCATTTACGACATTCTCCACGTTTACGCTTGATATTGTTCGTTTATCCGAAGGGGGCGAATGGATCAGTGCCGCTATTTATATGATCGTGAGTCTGTTGGCAGGATTGTTGCTCTGTGCGCTGGGAATGAGCCTTGGACATCGTATGTTGGGAGCACAAAGACAAGAGGGTGATGCCTCATGATCCTGTGGATTGGTTTTGCAGGTGTGCTGGGTGCGGTACTGCGTTACAGTCTGGGAAAATGGGTCTCTGGCTTGCTGGGAATGGCTTTTCCATGGGGAACATGGATCATCAACATCAGTGGTTCATTTTTGCTTGGGTTGTTATATGGGTGGCATGAATCTGCAATGATCTCAGATGGAATCTGGGTGATGTGGGGAACCGGATTTTGCGGTGCGTACACCACGTTCTCTACCTTTGGTTATGAGACGTTAGGACTTATGGGTCGACAACGATACGCAAGCGCGGCGCTCTACGTTGTCAGTTCGGTTCTAGTTGGGGTGTTGGCCGCCTGGGCAGGAGTCTGGTTGACTGCATAACGAACTATTTTTTATTTTTTTGCAAAAATAAGCAGGAAAAAAGCCATCCTTCATGGTATACATGAAAGACGGCTTTTTTAATAGGGATACACGGTATTGTGTATAATCCGCATTTTAATGGACAAGCTCTATTATTGCATTGCGGGTACAGGTACTTTTTGCACCTGATCGATCGTACCCCCACCCAGGCAGACCTCTCCGTCGTAGAAAACAACGGCTTGTCCTGGCGTGATGGCTTTTTGCTGCTGGTCAAATTGTACATCCACACTTCCATCTTCCTGCCAGGTCAATGTTACACCTTGATCCGGCTGACGATAGCGGAATTTGGCAGTACAACGGTATGGCACATTAGGCATGTGCTCTGCACCAGCAATCCAGTTCACACCCGTTGCGGTAAGACCAGTGGAGTACAGGCTTGCATGGGCATCGCCCTGAACAACAAGCAGTTGATTCTTCTCCAGGTTCTTGTCTGCAACGAACCAGGGTTCACCATTGCCGGAACCACCAATGCCAAGACCTTGGCGCTGTCCAAGTGTGTAGTACATCAGACCGTCGTGGCGACCTTTGACTTCACCGGTTGCGATATCAACCATGTCTCCACCTTTGGCAGGCAGATAGTTACTCAGGAACTCTTTGAAATTACGCTCACCGATGAAGCAGACACCTGTGCTGTCTTTTTTCTTGGCAGTATACAAACCAGCCGCTTCTGCGATTTTGCGTACTTCCGGTTTGGGCAGATGACCAATCGGGAACATGGCTTTGGACAGCTGGTTCTGATTAAGCGCGTTAAGGAAATAGGTCTGATCCTTATTGTTGTCCACACCACGAAGCAACTTGAGTGTGCCATCTTCTTCAATCAGGCGAGCATAGTGTCCTGTAGCTACATAATCTGCGCCGAGATCCAGAGCTTTGTTCAGGAATTCACCAAATTTGATCTCACGATTACACATGACATCCGGATTTGGCGTGCGGCCCGACTTATATTCATCAAGGAAATAGGTAAATACTTTATCAAAATATTCTTTCTCGAAGTTGACAGTGTAGTAAGGAATGCCGATCTGTTCACATACGCGGCGTACATCCTCTGAATCTTCTTCAGCGGTACAGTGGCCGAACTCGTCGGTGTCATCCCAGTTTTTCATGAAAATGCCGATGACATCGTACCCTTGCTCTTTCAGTAGCAGTGCGGTAACGGAAGAATCGACACCTCCGGACATGCCAACGACGACCCGTGTATTTTCAATTGTTTTGGACATCGTTATCACCATTTCTATATATAAATGTGTTTCGTTTCTTATTCTAGCATAACCGGACTCAAGATACGATACACCCGGCCAATTTTGGATAGTGTCCACCACAGACGCACATTTTGGAATATCGTCAATCTTTCTTTTCCATAAAGCATGCAGATATGTTAACATTAGCTGAGGGTTATGATCGGAATACGGAGGATTAGAAGGACTATGCTAATCTCAATGCATCTCCGCTGTGGACAGATCGTGAAACATACGGTCATGGACCATAGGATTAAATATAAAGTTTCCAATCGTTTCTGAAAATTGAAAGAGGTGACTCCTTTGAAAATATCGACAAAAGGCCGTTATGGCCTCACAATCATGATGGAGCTTGCTGCCAGAATAGGCGAAGGCCCTACATCACTTAAAAGCATTGCTGAGCGCAACCAGCTCTCGGAGCATTACTTGGAGCAACTGATTGCTCCATTACGTAATGCAGGACTGGTGAAAAGCATTAGAGGTGCTTACGGCGGTTATATCCTTGCAGGTGATCCTGCAACCGTGACTGCAGGCGATGTAATCCGTGTACTGGAAGGGCCAATCTCTCCAGTAGACTTCACGGAGGAAGATGATCCAGCGAAGCGTGATCTGTGGTTGCGTATTCGTGACGGGATTGCGGAAGTGTTGGATTCCACAACACTGAAAGACCTGATTACATTCCAGGATCAGGACAAAAAAGATAGCTACATGTTCTACATTTAACAATCACTGCGCTAGCATGACATGCTAACTTACTTGAGCCCCCATTTGGGGGCTTTATCCATGCCATAACATCTGTTTTACAATGGCTTGCGGTTGGTGAGCATGTAAGGGTACGAAACATATTCCATAACAGAAAAATAAGATAATTTAACATATAACGGGGTGAAGATAAATGAAACGAATTTATTTGGATCACGCCGCATCGACACCTATGCATCCACAAGTCGCAGAAGCGATGATGAACGTCATGACAGGACAATTTGGCAATGCATCAAGTATCCATGCCTTTGGGCGTGAGGCCAAACGGACTGTCAGCGGAGCAAGGGATGTCATTGCGGCGTCTTTGGGCTGTTTCCCGGACGAATTGGTATTCACCGGAGGTGGCACGGAGAGCGACAATCTGGCAATCTTTGGGGCAGTCTCATCCAGGCAGGATAAGGGGAAACACGTCATTACGACCGCAATTGAGCACCATGCTGTCTTGCATACGTGTCAGGAATTGGAGCGGCAAGGTTATGAAGTAACCTATCTATCTGTTGATCATTATGGACGAATAAATCTGGATGAGCTGCGAGAGGCTATTCGACCGGATACGGTGCTGATTACCATGATGTATGCCAACAATGAAGTGGGCACTATTCAGCCGATACCTGAGATCGGGGAGCTGGCACGTAAGCATAATATTTTGTTCCATACCGATGCGGTTCAGGCTCTGGGCAGTCAGAATATTTCATGTAAAGAACTGCCTGTGGATCTGATCAGCTTCTCTGCGCATAAAATCAACGGGCCTCAGGGCGTGGGTGCACTCTATGTACGGCGAGGAATTGTGCTGGAAGCAAGAGCTCATGGGGGATTGCAAGAGCGTCAACGACGCGCTGGTACGGAAAATATCGCAGGTATTACCGGATTTGCAGAGGCGCTCAAGATTGCATCAGCACAGACGGAGGCGCATCGCCAGCATGATTTGGAATTGCGCAAACTTTTGTTGGAACAGCTTGAAATTCATGTGGGTACGGAGCACTTTCACGTGAATGGACACCTGGAGCAGACGCTGCCAAACATCCTGAATATCAGCTTTCCGGAAGTGTCCACAGAGACGATGTTAATGAATCTGGATATGGAAGGGATTGCTGTTGCAAGCGGTTCTGCCTGCACTTCCGGTTCACTTGAAGTCTCTCATGTGCTCAAAGCGATGAAACTGCCTGAAACATTTTTACACTCTGCGATTCGATTTAGCTGGGGATTGGGTAATACTACGGAAGAAATCATGATAACCGCCGAAAAAATTGGAACCATTCTTGGACGACTGCGTAATAGACCCTAAGGGGAACTTTACACATGGAACAGAAGGAGGGAAGAAGTTCCATTTCATCGGTTGGATAGAAGCGGTTTTGATGATCGGCGTCTGATTGCCACTCATCAACTTTGGGCATACCTAGCAATAGCGCCGCGCCTATTTAATGATAAGAAGATGAGGGGGACCCAGCGATGAAGCTTCAGGAAATGATCGGACTTGCCGTTTTTGATGTTGAGGACGGGAAGCAGGTCGGTAAAATCCAGGATTTCATTGTGAATGATGATTGGGAGATCGAAGGCATTGAGCTTGAGAACAAAGGTCTGTTTACCAATCATGTCAAAATCGTGCAGTGGCAAGATATCGTTGCCTACGGCGAAGATGCCGTCATGATCCGTAATCAACAGGCTGTCCGCAAGACGGGAGCCGACGACATAAAATACACGTACCTCCTCGGTCGGTCTAAATTGAAGGAGATGTCCGTGCTCACCGAAGAAGGTTTGCTGCTCGGGCGTGTCTCCGATGTTTATTTTGACCAAGAGTTGGGAAATACAATAATAGGGATTGAAATTACGGACGGTTTTGTGTCCGATCTGATCGAGGGCCGCAAATGGCTGCCATGTACAAGCGATATGTCCATCGGGGAAAGTGCCATTATGGTGCCGTCTCTGAGTGAACAACGCTTGGAAAATGCCATTCATTCTGTTAATGGATAGGTGAATGAATATGAAATGTCCAAACTGTAGTTCCAAAGATATCGGGAAAATTGGTTCCCACCAGTTTTATTGCTGGGGATGCTTTATCGAATTAACGGTGAACGGTGAGAAAATGTCTGTATATCAGGTGGAAGAAGACGGTACGCTGAGTTCCCTGGATGATCTGTTTTTCGGGGACGAGCTGCCACAAGACTTCCCTCATCTTCACGCTTCTTCTTAATAAGCAGAATAACTTCCTCTATATGCGGTTTCATGACAATGTCTGTCATGGGAGGCTGTCGTTAATTGTTGGCAGATGTATATAGATGCGGTTACATAATGGTTGGGCTGGTGTATGGTTGATTATATGCTAACCCGTACTGCAAAATGCGCTTCCTTCTCTAATGAAGGAGGCGTTTTTTGGGTTTAAGAAAAAAATGTTCGGATTACTCCTTTCCACTTTTGCGCTGTGTTAATAAATATTACCTTTCCTACATATACTGACTCTCAGAGCCAGTCCAAAAGGAGAGATGCAAGTGGAGCAATTAACCAAAAACAAGCTGTTCCGTTACGCGATCTGGCTGCTGCTCGGATTGATCATTTTATATTTTATTTGGCTGCTGCGGCCTTTACTGCTTCACATATATGCGTTCCTGAAAACAGTGCTGGCACCCTTTATCGTAGCCCTTATCATATCCTATGTACTTAATCCGATTGTCAGCATGCTGGGAGGGCGCAAGGTGCCGCGTACAATTGCGGTTCTACTCATATATGCCTTTTTCCTGACCTGCCTCGGTGTCATTCTGATGAATGTCATTCCGGTATTGATTGAACAGCTGGGGGAACTCAACGAGCATATGCCGGAGCTATCCATGCGTGCACAGAGCCTGATGAACAATATGGATCACAAATTAATGCCGCCAAGTGTGCGAACAGGCATGAACAGCTGGTTTTTTCAGATGGAGGATCGACTAACTCAGGGGATTACCGTGCTCATGGACAATATCGGGGCGACCATTAATGTGTTATTCAATGTGTTTATCGTGCCATTTCTGATCTTTTATATGTTAAAAGACTTTGAGGTGTTTGAGCGCACCATTGTGGCGTATCTTCCGCGTTCACGTCGTAAAGCGATTGTCTCGGTGATGAAAGAGATCGATACTGCACTGGGGAACTACATTCGGGGACAGTTTATTGTCTGTGTCATTGTTGGTATCTTTGCCTACATTGGTTATATCATCATTGATATGCCGTATGCCCTGCTACTTGCAAGCATTGTAGCTGTGTTTAACATTGTGCCCTACTTGGGGCCGTTCCTGGGAGCTGCTCCTGCTGTGGTCATGGCATCAACCGTATCGTTTAAAATGGTACTACTTGTTGTCATTGTGAACACACTGTGCCAGGTGTTGGAGAGTAACGTTATTTCTCCTCAGGTGGTGGGACGTACGTTGCATCTGCATCCACTATCGATTATATTTGCACTGCTCGTCGGAGGTGAACTGGCAGGCATTGTAGGTTTAATTTTGGCAGTACCCGTTTTTGCCGTGCTGAAGGTGATTGTGCAACACTTTTTCGCCTATTACATCAAACGAAGGACCGACTAAATAGCAGGGTTAAAACATCAACGAGGCCGCGTTGACACCCGCTTGTGCTACCGATATAATGAGTGTGTATGTTGAGAACATGAAATCGATGATGAAATAAAGTACGCCGAGGGTTCCTTTCCTCAGAGAATAGACTTCATCGGATCAGGGTGAGCCTGAACTGATGGCTGGAAGAGTCTTGAAAGATGAAGCGGCGGAAAGCTAATTTCGGAGTGCAGGACAACCCTGCCGGGAGCGACCGTTATTTCGCATGAACGAGGAGATTGTTTGTTTGTCCGGGCAGCAAGGGATGAACAGCAATAACCAGGGTGGTACCGCGATAACATCGTCCCTGATTATTCAGGGGCGTTTTTTGTGTTTATTTTTACCAAAACATTGTTGACCAACCGGAGCGAATACGCAACGGACTATTATAATTTAATGGGGGCATCCAGTATGAAAGCCAGTGAAATCCGGTCCAAATGGATAGAGTTTTTTGCAAGTAAAGGTCACAAAATCGAGCCGAGCGCATCGCTCGTACCTCACAACGATCCTTCTCTTTTGTGGATCAATGCAGGTATGGCACCGCTCAAACCATATTTTGACGGACGTGAGAAGCCGGAGAACCCGCGTCTAGCGAACTCCCAAAAATGTATCCGTACCAATGATATCGAGAATGTTGGTAAAACGCGTCGTCACCATACGTTCTTCGAAATGCTCGGCAACTTCTCTATTGGAGATTACTTCAAGGAAGAGACGGTTACTTGGGCGTGGGAATTCTTGACCAGCAAAGAGTGGATCGGATTCGATCCGGAACGCCTGTCCGTAACGGTATATCCGGAAGATGAAGAAGCTTTCAAACTGTGGAACGAAAAAGTAGGACTGCCTGCTGAGCGTATCATTAAATTGGATGAAAACTTCTGGGATATCGGCGAAGGCCCATGTGGACCTTGTACCGAGATCTTCTATGACCGCGGCGAAGCTTACGGAAACGACATGAGTGATCCTGAAATGTATCCAGGTGGGGAAAACGAACGTTACCTGGAAGTATGGAATCTGGTATTCTCCCAGTTCAACCATAACAAGGACGGCAGCTACACACCGCTTCCTAACAAAAACATTGATACAGGTGCAGGTTTGGAGCGTTTTGCTTCCATTCTGCAAAATGTGGATTCCAACTTCGACACAGACCTGTTCCAACCGATGATTCAAAGAACAGCCGCTCTTGCGGGTGTGAAATATAACGACAGCGTAGAGATTGATGTTGCATTGAAAGTCATTGCCGATCATATCCGTACGGTTGCTTTTGCAGTAGGTGATGGCGTTCTGCCAAGTAATGAAGGACGTGGATATGTCATCCGTCGCTTGCTTCGCCGTGCAGTTCGTTATGGAAAAGTGCTTGGGCTTGACCGTCCATTCCTGTATGAATTGACAACAACCGTTGGTGAAGTGATGGGCATGTACTACCCTGAGGTAGTAGACAAACAGGAGTTCATCGCCAAAGTAATCAAAACCGAGGAAGAGCGTTTCCACGAAACACTCACAGATGGTCTGGCTATTCTGGCTGATATCAGCGGCACAGCCAAATCCGAAGGACGCACGGTTATTAGCGGCCCTGAAGCTTTCAAGCTGTATGATACGTACGGTTTCCCGTTTGACCTGACAGAAGATTATGCTGCAGAGCATGGACTGACTGTGGATCGTGAAGGATTTGATGCTTCCATGCAGAAACAACGTGAGCTTGGACGTGCTGGGCGTCAAGAGAACGAGAGCATGAAAGTTCAAGGCGGACCACTTGCTGATCTGGAGGTTAAAAGCGAGTTTGTTGGTTATACTGACCTGTTGACGGAAGCAAAAGTGGTAGCCATCGTAGCTGGTGATGCCCTTGTTGAATCTGTAGGCGAAGGACAGACGTGTCAGGTTGTTCTGGACAAGACTCCGTTCTACGCGGAAAGTGGCGGTCAAGTGAGTGATCAGGGCTTGCTGCGAGGTGCTGGTGTATCAGCGAAAGTACAAGGTTTGTTCAAAGCTCCACTTGGACAACATGTACATCTGGTGACTGTGGAGTCTGGTGAACTGCGTGTAGGCGATGTGATCAATGCCGAAGTAGACTCAGCGAAACGTGGCGACATTATCAAAAACCATACGGCTACCCACTTGCTGCACAAGGCACTCAAAGATGTGCTCGGAACACACGTAAACCAGGCAGGATCGCTCGTAGAGCCACAACGTCTGCGGTTTGACTTCTCTCACTTCGGTAGTATTACGCCGGAAGAGTTGACAGAGATTGAACGTCAGGTGAATGAACAGATCTGGAATCGTCTGAACGTGAACATCGAGCTGAAAGCTATTGATGAAGCTAAAGAAATGGGTGCAATGGCCCTGTTTGGCGAAAAATATGGAGATATTGTACGTGTTGTTCAAGTCGGAGACTACAGTTTGGAACTTTGTGGCGGCTGTCACGTAAATAATACTTCAGAGATTGGAATCTTCAAACTGGTGAGCGAGAGCGGAATTGGCTCCGGCGTACGCCGGATCGAAGCTGTAACTGGCCGCGGCGGATATCTGTATGTGGAAAGCCAGTTGGAACTGCTTAAACAATCAGCAGCACTGCTCAAAGCAAATGTGGCTGATGTACCTAAACGGATTGAAGGTCTGAACCAACAACTGAAAGAAGCAGCCAGAGAGACTGAATCCCTGCAAAGCAAGCTGAGTGCCATGGAAGCGGGTCAATTGACCGATCAAGTGGTACAAGCAGGAAATACACAATTGCTGGCAGCGCGCGTAGATGCTCCGAACATGGATGCGCTGCGTACAGTGGCAGATGAGTTGAAAGTAAAATTGCCTAACGCGGTACTCGTATTGGGTGCTCCAGCGGACGGCAAAGTGAATTTTGTTGTGGCAGTACCTGCTGAACAAGTAAAACAAGGATTACACGCAGGCAAAATCGTCAAAGAAGTCGCAGCAGTATGCGGCGGCGGTGGCGGTGGACGTCCAGATATGGCGCAAGCCGGAGGTAAGGATGCTACCAAGCTGGATGAAGCGCTGAAACTGGCGGTTTCGCTGGTTAGCGGGCATAATGCATAAATCCATTGAGTGGCTTTCAATCGTCAAAAAATAAATCGAAATGGTTCTGTTCGTTTATTTTTTGTACCCGAGAGCGTGTGGAATCGAATGATGCAATATGCTGAAGCCAGTAAAGGACAAGCAAAAAACACAATTGCCTGATCCTTTGTTTACTTGTGGCAGTCAGAATATGTTATTATATAAACAGAAATCAATTCGGCAGGACATGGTCCCCATGTTCATGCAGGAGCGAGGTGTCATCAATGGACTCCATGGATAAGACGGTTAAATTTAATGTGAAAGGTGACGAACAGGAAGCATCATCCAAAGAGATTCTTCTCACGGTATATGATGCATTGGTCGATAAGGAGTATAATCCGATCAACCAGATTGTTGGGTATCTGATTTCTGGAGACCCGGCATACATTCCTCGTCACAACAACGCACGTAGTCTGGTCCGTAAAAAGGAGCGCGATGAGCTGATTGAAGAGCTTGTACGTTCCTATCTGGCCAATCACCGGTAATGTACGCCGCTTCCGCTGTGTTGCAGCCTTGCAGGCAGCGGGAAATGAACCGACAGAAGACAGCCTGAAGCTTGAGAAGGCGATTATGTGTAATCGACCTGAGCAGGCCCCAGGATGGGAGAGCATGGATGAAAATATTAGGTTTGGACTATGGGGACCGAAGAATCGGAGTTGCCGCGAGTGACGCCTTCGGTTGGACTGCCCAGGGATTGGAAGTGCTAGAACGCCGCCGTGATGAAGGCGAGTTCGCTCGGATTGCCGAACTTGTGCGTGAGCATGAGATTAGTGAGATCGTAGTCGGACTTCCCAAAAACATGAACGGCACCGTAGGACCGCGCGGTGAGATATGCATTGCTTTTGCCGATCGCCTGCGGGATGAACTGAATTTACCTGTTCACCTTTGGGATGAACGGCTGACAACCATGGCAGCAGAACGTACGCTGATTGAAGCGGATGTCAGTCGGAAAAAACGCAAACAGGTTGTGGACAAAATGGCCGCAAGCTTGATTTTGCAAAATTATTTGGATGCCAATAGTAGAAGGTGAGGGGGATCAACAATGGCTGAAGATCAACTGGGTATGGAAGAAGAAGCGGAAATTATTTACATTGCGGATGACGAGGGTAATGAAGAGGAATTCGAAGTCATCATGAAGTTTGAAGTAGATGGTTCGGAGGCCAAGTACATGATGGTTGCTCCGGTTGAACCTGAAGATGGCGAAACGGATGTATATGCATTCCGTTATGAAGAAGAGGGCGACGATATTAAACTTTTCGTCATCCAAGATGATGCCGAATGGGATATCGTCGAGGAGACGTTTAATACATTTCTTGCTGAAGATGAAGAGGAAGCGAACTAAATGACGGAATATAGCCGCAAAGACCTGAAATGGACAGATTCACTGCGTCTGGCATTCGGTGCTCATGTTGAGCTCGAGGAAGAGAACGGTAAATCACAACCGTATGACTTGTTGGCTGAGTTCGAAGTGAACGGTCAACAGTACGCGGTGCTCCGCAGTTCGTTGCGACCTTATGACGAGGTTGAACTTCTGCGGGTATCACCTGGAAGTGAAGACCAGATCATGCCAGAGTTAGTTACGATCGACGATGACGATGAGTGGGAGAACATCTCGGAACTGTATGATGAGTGTACACTCCCCATTGACGAAGATTAAATCAGCTTCAAATTGAAGAAACCGGGAGGGCGGAGAAGTCCGCTCTTTTTGGTTGTGTAAAGGAGTTGTTTCTTTTTTGAAAGGGAAAGCAATTGTAGTCATACTGCTTATCATTGTAGTTCTTGTCGGAGGCGCAGGCGGTTACGTGTGGAGTATGATGCGTCCTGTGGAAGCTTCTACAGAACCGGTCGTATTCGAGATTAAGAGCGGATCGGGAACTTCGAAAATCGCGGATCAGCTTCAAGAAGAAGGCCTCATCCGCAGCGGGTTAACCTTCAAAGGGTATTTAAAGTGGAAGAAACTAGGTTCTAATTTCATGGCGGGTACATATTCAATGAATCCTGGCGTGACATATGATGAGATTGTTAGCAAGCTGAGTAGTGGTGAAGTTGTACCGGAGGAAATGGTGAAATTTACGATTCCGGAGGGTTATAACGTTCTGCAAATGGCGGGTAAGCTTTCTTATGAGCATGTTGTAGATCGGGATGAATTCATCAAGCTGGCTAATGATCCTTCGGCCTTTGATGTAGATATCATCAAAGATATTCCAGTGGATGAAGAACTTCGCTACGTATTGGAAGGGTATCTATTCCCGGAGACCTACGAGCTGAAAAAGGGAAGTTCCACGCATGATGTGATGCAACGGATGCTGGAAGAATTCCAGACCAAGATTAATTCCATTCCTGATTTGGAAGCCAAGCTCCAGGAAAAGAACCTTTCCCTGCATGAACTGCTGACGATTGCGTCACTCGTGGAGAAAGAAGTTGTAGTGGACGAGGAACGTGCTCTGGTTGCAGGTGTAATCTACAATCGGATCAATCAGGATATGAAGCTGGAGATTGATGCTACCGTGCAATATCTGCTCGACAGACCGAAGGAACGATTGTTTTTCAAGGACCTAAAGGTGAAAAGTCCCTATAATACGTACCTGAACAAAGGCTTGCCACCAGGTCCAATTGCCAGTCCAAGTCTTCCGTCCATTGAGGCAGCGCTAAATCCGGAAGCTTCGGAGTATCTGTTCTATGTGACAAAAAAGGATGGCTCGTCTGGACATCTATTTGCCAAAACGTATAAGGAACACCAGCAAAATATAGCCAAAAGTAAGGCTGCGCAATAAGCGGAGGGGATTATATGAGTAAGAAACATGAACTGCTCGTTACAGCAGCGAATGTGAAAGAGGCAGAGGTGCTGCTCCAGGCTGGAGCAGATGCTCTGGTCATTGGAGATGATCGATTCGGCATGCGTCTTCCAGGCAGCTTTAGCGTGGAAGAGACAGCAGAGGTGGTTGCCATTGCAGCCAAACATCAGGCGCGTGTGTATGTATCCATGACTAATCTGATGTCCAACGAACTGTTGAAAGAATTGCCTGAATATGTTCAAGCACTTGGCAGAATCGGTATTGATGGTGTGGAGTTTAATGATCCATCCGTGCTGGCTACCATGAAGGAATACGCGCCACATGTGAAGTTGCACTGGAATGCGGAGATGACTTCAACGAACTATGCGACGGCCAACTATTGGGGAACCAAGGGAGCTAGTCGTGTTGTGCTTGCCCGTGAGTTGAATATGGACGAGTTGACGGAAATGGTCCCTTTTCTGAAGGTGGAAGCTCAGGTTCAGGTGCATGGTATGACGAATATTTATCATTCCAAGCGCAGTCTGGTACAAAGTTACATGGCTCATCAAGGGCGGCCGGTTGAGGGAGATCTGGGCAAAGAACGGGGATTGTTCCTGATCGAGGCTGAACGCCGGGATGAGAAATTCCCGATCTACGAGGATATTAACGGTACACACATTATGAGCTCAGAGGATATATGTATCCTCGAAGACCTTCATCTGTTGATGGAGGCTGGTGTGCACAGTTTCAAAATTGAAGGTATGTTAAAATCACTCACCTACAATGAAGCTGTTGTACGTGCATATCGGACAGCGATTGACAGTTATGTAGCCGATGCTGATGCATATGCTTTCTCTGAAGAGTGGCTCGCTGAGGTGCGCAAGTTACAGGACCCTGAACGTGAATTGTCGTTTGGATTTTTCTATAAAGAACAAGTGTATTAATAGACGAGGTGAACAGAATGGAAACAGTGGCGGTACAGCGGAAGTTTTCGGGTAAACGTAACCGTCTGGACAAACCGGAGCTGCTAGCTCCGGCGGGTAATCTGGAAAAACTGAAATTTGCGATCCATTACGGTGCAGATGCCGTATATATCGGTGGACAAGCCTATGGACTGCGTTCCAACGCGGATAACTTCAGCTTTGAAGAGATGCGTGAAGGTGTGGAGTTTGCCAAAAAGTATGGAGCCAAAGTGTTCGTAGCGACGAATATCTATGCACATAATGAGGATGTTGAGGGTATCGAAACGTATCTGCAAAACCTCTATAATGCGGGAATCTCTGCGATCATCGTAGCCGATCCGGCTATTATTGAAGTAGCGCTTCGTGCTGTGCCAGGCCTTGAGGTACATCTAAGTACTCAACAATCCACACTCAACTGGCAAGCCGTGAAGTTCTGGAAAGATGAAGGACTTCCACGTGTTGTTCTCGGACGTGAGACCAGCTTTGAAGAGATTGAAGAGATCAAGGCCAATGTGGATATCGAAATTGAAGCCTTTATTCATGGGGCGATGTGTTCCTCGTATTCCGGACGTTGTGTGCTCTCCAATCACTTTACGGATCGGGACTCCAACCGGGGCGGCTGTTGCCAGTCTTGCCGCTGGAAGTATGATCTGTTCGAGGATGCGAGAGAAGATACGGTGTGGGTCAGCGAAGAGGACATGCAGATGAAGGCACCTGCACCATTCAAACTGGGTGAGAACCAGCTTCCCCTGTTCGAGGAACAGGATAATTCATTCTCCATGGGATCTAAGGATCTGTGCATGATTGGCCATATTCCCGAGTTGATTGATGTGGGTGTGGACAGTTTCAAGATCGAAGGACGTATGAAATCGATCCACTACGTGGCAACCGTGGTTAACGTATACCGTCAAGCCATTGACGCCTATATGGCAGACCCGGAAAATTATGTTCTGAAACCTGAATGGGTTGAAGAAATGAACAAAGCGGCAAATCGCCCGCTGAATACCGGATTTTTCTATGATACACCAGACCATGAAGATCATATCTATGAACCGGAAGAAAAGGCTGTACCTTTTGACTTCGCTGGATTGGTCATGGGGTATGATGCTGAAACAGGAATGGCAACCATTCAACAGCGCAATCACTTCAAACCAGGACAGGAAATCGAATTTTTCGGTCCGGGAGGTCACTTTTTCAAACAGGTCGTCGGTGAAATACAGGATGAAGAAGGCAATGTTCTAGATGCTGCTCGTCACCCGTTGCAACTGATTAAAATGAAGGTGGATCAACCGGTTTCGTACTTCGATATGATGAGAAAAAAGAAGTAGGCTCAAATACCTACAATGTGTCAATATTGTATTATGATTTAACAACATAGTGTTATGAAATTTACATGGGGACCTCCGTTTATCGGCAGATGGGGGTCTTTTTTTTATAGAAAAATAGGAATAAAGTTGTAAAATATTTCTGGAAAGTGAAAGGGGAACGAAGAAAGCTGTCGAATACTACATATTTATAGGGGAGAGAAAGAAAAATCCAACAAGTAAATAACTGGCAGGTGAATGGGAATGGTTCAAAAGAAGCAGAAAGACAGTGGGGAGCAAGTGATAAAATCCGAGCAGGTTAACCCTGAGCAGGTTCAGAAAGTGAAGAAAGAAAAAGTAGGTAAAAGTAAAATTACAGGGAATGGGAAAAAATTACTTAAGTTTGACCGTAGTAAATTGAAGCTGGGCTGGATCAAGACCGATTGGGTAAAAAAACAATTAAAAAACCGGGATTGGAAAAACCTTGGAGGGTCTTCTTTCAAACAAATTAGGAAGGCAAATCCGGTCAAATCCGTAGGGGTTAAACTGTTCTTGATCTTTTTTGCGGGGATCATGATTTTTGTAGTGAGTTTAGGTCTATTATCCTATTCAAAAGCCAAGGGTACGATAGAGAAAAATGCCTCGCGTGCCAATCAGGAGACCATTGATCAGACCAAGCAAAAAATGGACATCATTTTGGAGAGGTTTGTCGATACATCCACACAGATTTTCTTTGATCCGGAAATGCAGTCCTTGCTACAAAAAATGTCAGATACGAATTTGACTGCGTATGATACATTCGTGAACTCAAGTTCAATCAACAAGCAACTGTCCAATGTTGCATTTACAAATAAATCTATGGAAGCGATTTATTTGGTACCTACGGACGATACAAAGTCCATTATGGGTACCGGCAGCAACAGTTCATCCATGGGCAGCATTCGCCAGGAAGCATGGTACAGTGAGTTAATTGAGGCGGGCGGTTATCGCTGGCTTCCAACAGAGGTCAAGGAAGATGGCTCAACGCCAACGTTTAAAATTGCACGTTCCATGAAAAACTTGCAGGGGACGACTCAGTCGTATGTTCTGGTTATTGAACTGAAACTGGAAGTTTTGGAGGAACAATTGAAATCGCTTGATCTGGGGCCAGGAGCTATTCTTCAACTAATTGCTCCGGATAACAAAGTGGTTGCATCCTCCATCTCGGATCGTACAGGACAAGATACAGAGCTTGCATTTGTCAAAGAGTTGACCGAACCAGCAGGTAGTACGAATACGGAGTATACGGTAGATGGCAAATCTACGGAAATGCTGGCTGTATACAGTACGATGGATACATCCAATTGGAAACTGGTTGGTATGATACCTACCTCTGTTTTGGTTCAGGACGCAAAAGGCATTCTGACTCTGACCCTGTGGATGGCGCTGATTGATGCGGGGATTGCAGTATTGATTGGGATCTGGATGGTGCGTATGATCGCTCGTCCACTTGGCAAATTGAAAGACCTGATGCAGGAAGGTGCGAAAGGTAATCTTAAAGTTCGTACACCATATAGCTCCCAGGATGAAATTGGTCAGCTCTCGACTGCCTTCAATCTGATGATGGAGCAGATTACTAAGCTGGTTGAACAAACCAATCGTTCTGCACAGGAAGTATTGGATACGGCCTCTGAGCTGAGCAGTGCATCCAAGAAAACGGCTGTATCTGCTTCGGAGATCGCAGTAGCTACAGAAGAGATCGCAGGCGGTGCAGGCAGTTTGGCAACCGAAGCGGAGCGTGGCAATGAATTAACTGACAATATCTCTCGTCAGATGCAGAGTGTAATCGCTGCTAATGAACAGATGGGTGATTCTGCTCGTCATGTAGAGAAGTCCAGTCAGACAGGAACACAACATCTGAATCAGTTGATGACCAAAACCCAGAAGACAGAAGAAATGATTGGTGCACTGGTGAATAAGGTTGATTCGCTGAAAGAGAGCACTTCCTCTGTTCTGAAAGTGCTTGAAGTGCTGCAAAACATAACGAAACAGACAAATATCCTTTCCTTGAATGCAACCATTGAAGCAGCACGTGCCGGTGCAGCCGGACGCGGATTCATGGTGGTTGCTGATGAGGTTCGTCAGCTCGCGGCTCAATCCAGACAATCCATTGAGATGGTTGGAGAGATTACAGACAAAATCATGACTGAAATGAATGAGACCGTGGATGCTTTGTCGGCAGCCTATCCGTTATTCAAAGAACAGATGGATGCGGTTAAAGACACCAACGTCATCTTTGCTTCCGTACAGGAACAGATGGGTGCCTTTGTGGAACGTCTGGGCATGGTGACAGGTTCTATTGGAGATTTGAACAAATCTCAAGGTACGTTGTCTGAAGCCATGAGCAATGTCAGCGCTGTAGCTGAAGAATCTTCTGCAACGTCCCAAGAAGTAGCTTCCTTGAGCAGTGAACAGCAAAATATCAGTAACCAGCTGGTCAATCTGTCTGGCAAACTGGAGAATGTTTCTACTGAACTGAAAGAAACTTTGTCACGCTTTACGGTGTAACAAGCCAAGGTTGAAATGAGGAGAACCTGTCCCGCACATGGGACAGGTTTTCTTTTTGTTTACCGGATAATTCCAAGCCATATCAGCAATAATATGTCAAAACGACAAAAGGTGAGATTGGGATGCATCTCCTTGCGAAACGGCGAATCTATATAACTTGTATTCTTCTAACTCTTGTCTTTGGATTGCTTATATTACGATTGGGATGGGTTCAGATCGTTCAGGTGAATCAGACGATGCCTGGATTTCACCGAACGGTACGTGAAATGTCTGTATTGCAGCGTGAACGCGGGGTGATACTTGACCCGGGGCGGGGACAATTTACGGATTACAAGGGTGAGGCGTTGACCGGTAAGCTGCAATGGGGACTGGTTCTTTTTCCAAAGGCAAGTCCATTAGAGAAATTACGCAAGGATGGGGCATTAGAAGGCTCCGAGATGATACAGTTGGCAGCTATATTACATACCGATCCGGATCAATTGAAGAAGGAATGGAATCAGGAAAGTATACCTCATTTCTGGACAGCAGGTACACATCAGCCTGTTCATTTGAACGCTGCTCAGGTGGAGCGTCTACGCAGTTTGCACCTGCAAGGAGCTGGCATCTATCCGATGATGACAAGATACCTTCAGGGGCATACAGGAATGCAGTGGATGGGTTATCTGGCTGAACAGCCTGAGTCCTCCAAAGTTCTAACAGGGCATCAGGATGAAGTAAAACAGCCATTTGCCATGAAATCAGGGGCAGCGGGACTGGAGAGGACACTTGAACCGCTGTTAAGGGGAATTGGCCCTACGCTTGTATCACGCATGGTCTCGGGTGGTGGGGAGATTATCCCTGATATTCAGCCGCACGTCATTGCACCGGCCAATAGCCATTATCCTTTACGTGTAGAAACCACTGTGGATGCTGAGTTACAGCGAGGGTTGGAGGAGTTGACGCAAGAATCTAAATTACAAGAAGGGGCCATTGTTGTGTTAGATGCCGCTAACGCAGATGTTCGCGCCATGATCTCCCGTCCTTTCTATCAGCCACAACATGTGGACCCCAAGCAATCGGCCTGGGGGAATCGTGCAGTACAGGGAGCCGTACCGGGTTCTATTTTCAAAATTGTCACTGCGGCTGCCGCATTGGAGTATCATGCGGTTTCTAACGGAGAAGAATTCCATTGCGGTGGTGAGTATGGAAGATATGGGTTGTCTTGCTGGAAGGAGCATGGGCATGGAGACCTGAATCTGGAGCAAGCATTCGCTGAGTCTTGTAACATCGTATTTGCGGAAACGGCACGCAGGCTTAGTATGGGACAACTGGAGAATACGGCTGATCGTCTGGGACTCGCGCGTCCGATTGGCTGGGAGGGGAAGCAGATGGCAGGAATGCCTGTGTTACGACACTTTGATCATGAGGATCACGGGCGTGTGAGAACAGAGGCTGTTTCTTCTGCTGATGAAGGTGCAAAAATACAGACAGCAATTGGCCAGCGCGATGTCTTGGTCACACCGCTGCAAGCTGCCAATCTGATCGTTACACTGTTACATGATGGAAAGGTTAGTGCCCCGCGTCTCGTTAAGCGGATTCGATATGCGGATGGTGGCACCATGCTGGAGATGCCCTTGCATGATTCACCTTCAGCATCAGGACAGATTGCTCCCGCAACAGCGCATAAACTGTTATCCTGGATGAATAAGGTAGTCCGTGAGGGAACAGGAAAATCCCTGCAGCGTGCACGGTGGCATGTTGCAGGGAAATCAGGTACAGCTCAAGTACAGAAACATGGGGAGAAGCGAAACAATCAATGGTTCATTGGTTATGGACCGGTAGAACAACCCAAATATGCTGTAGCTGTTCTTGTTCAAAATGTCTCTCCTGACAGCCAACATCAGGCGACGGCTCTCTTCAGGAAGGTGATGGATTATTTGGCGGAGTCCTCATGATCCTTCGCAGGAACGGGACGGTGTACAGTAGACTCGGCAGAATTCGCTGAGGCCTTATTAACGGGTGGGTCCATGACTAATGGAGAGGACTCAAATTCATCTTTTGGCAGGTGAATCCACTTTTGCAAGTATCCTTGTTGTAACAGTTCTTTCAGAAGGATCAGAAGCACTGGAGATAACACTACGCCAGCCAGGCCAAAGATCGAAAGAGAGATCAGCATAAACGAAAGCATCAAGTACGCCGAGGATACACCAATCGAGTTACCCGATATTTTCGGTTCCAGCAACTGCCGTGTCAGCATCGTTACTGCCAGAATCACAATCAGGCCAATCGCAAGGCTACTATTGCCAATAATGAATAAGTAGACGATCCATGGAATAAACACAACAGGAACGCCAAGCAAGGGTACCAGATCAAAAACCGCACAGACTGCTGCAATGGTAAAGGCGTTAGAGGTTCCCAAAATCAACAAACCTGCATAAATCAATACAAACGTAATGAGCATCATGATCATCTGTGCCTTCAGATACGAGCGGATTGTTTTGAACACGTGATTACGCATGAATTCAATAGCTAACTTTAATGTTTTGGGCGTTTTCGCACGGGCGAACTTGCGCCAGGACTCAATCTCGATACTGAGGAAAAATGCCAGAATAATCGCAATTCCGAAGTTCGTAATAAACGAAGAGAATGAACTGAGGAAACCTACGACGAATTGCGCTCCGCTAGTTACCCATTTGGACAGGAACCCGGTCAGTGTTGCAAAATAATCATTCGCTTTTTCCATAACTCCATCAGGGAGAGCGTCTGACTTGTCCTGAATGAATAACACCAGATTGGTGAATTCACGCTGTATCATTTCAATGTATACGGGAAAATTATCTTGAAGATTGGAAATCTGTGAAATGATAATCAAGCCTACCCCAAAAAAGGCAGCGACAATTAATGCAAGAAACAACAAGACGGAGATGGCGGCTCCAAGTGTCTTGGGCAATCCTTTGCGATGTAAAAATTTGGCCAGCGGTTCAATCATCCAATACACAATGAATGATAGAAAGACCGGTGCAGCCACATGGTACAATTGACTGAAACCGTACATGATCACATACACGGTTAATACGAGCAATGCGATGTCAAAGACAGTTCGCCCGTATTTTTTGTAAAGCGGTAGCATGGACATGGCTCCTTTGATGGCAATAATTAGATTGTATTTATTGTACACGATAGCTATCTTTTTGGGAAAACAGGATTCAAGAAAAGTCTGAACTATGATAAAATTAAAGGCGGTTTATTTTAGATAGTGCCATAGTGCACCGTAATTCAGCAGGAGAAGTGGGGAGCTTGCAACATGACAACGATACTTCATAGTATTTTACTGTGGTTATTGTATCTTTCATCTTTTTACGCCTTTATTCCAAGTTTGATCAGTAGGCTTTTTGGTTTTCGTGTATTTCGACGGGGAAGAAGTGATACACAATTTGCATTAACGTTTGACGATGGACCAGATCCACATTATACGCCAAGACTGCTCGATCTGCTTCGTCAGCATCAAGCAAAAGCCACATTTTTTGTCGTTGGAGAACATGCAGCGAGTCATCCTGAACTCATACAGCGCATACATGAGGAAGGTCATCTTATTGGCATTCATAATTATATTCACAAGACGAACTGGCTCATGCGGCCACGTACCGTTCGCGATCAGATTCAGCGAACAGGTCAGATTATTCATGAAGTAACCGGCGTGAAGACTTGTTATTATCGTCCACCGTGGGGGATTATGAATTTGTTTGATTTTTTCAGCAAGAAAGAACGAAAGATTGTACTGTGGTCTTCCATGTTTGAAGATTGGAGAAGCCGAGTAGGTGCCCAGAGATTGACTGAACGGATGCTGAAGGAACTGAGAGGCGGAGAGGTCATGCTGCTGCATGATCGAGGAACGACCCTTGGTGCTGATGCACACGCGCCGGAGCAGATGCTTCAGGCGCTGGAAGTCGTATTACAGGAAGCTGAACGGCTAGGCCTGCAAAGCGTACGCGTTGATACGTTGATGGGAGGTATCATAGTGAGCGAATCTCAGAACAAAACGCAATTACAGACACCACTGAAGCTATGGAAACGAATCGTTGTTGCCTTATGGCTGGGCTGGGAGAAGTTGTTCCACTGGGTATATCATCTACGGACGGCTTCGCCAGAGGACCCAATGCTACACTTCAGATCACGTGTATATCACGGAGCACGGGTGGAGATGAATGATGGCCATGTCATTCAAAATGGAGATCCGGTAATAGAACTACATTTTGACAATCAGAAATTGTTTGAACTTGGAGTGACGTCACGTTCCAGTATGCATTTGGCTATTCGCATGATTCGGACGATGGAACAGCAATTGCCGGATTTGGCACGCATGGTGGCACTCGAACCTGAGTTACGCTCTGCCAAGGCGATATACGGTGTGAGTATGATTAACAGAGGCCCAGAAAAATTCGGATTTACCATACAAGAATTGCCTCCTGGACCGTTCAGTGCTGCATCCAAAGTATACTTGAAGCTGCTGTTAAGTGTAATCCACCCGGCAGGAACCAAACGTTTGAAACAGCGTACTGAACAACTGGTACCCAAGATGATTGCCATGCCGCTGGATCTATTATTGGAACGTTACGGTCAACATACGATGCAGGTGGCAGCAACGGTAGAAGAATCCAGAGATGAATCGTTGTTAATTGAACAAGAGATACTGCCAGAGCGGAACTAAACGGACTGATCACACTTACCAGCAAAAGAAAAGGGTTGCCCTTCGCCAGATTTGGCAGAAGAGCAACCCTTTATTTATTAGTGAATTAGATACTCAGTACGCCACCGTTGCTTGCATTGGTAACCAGTTTGGAATAACGAGCCAAGTAACCGGTTTTTACTTTCGGTTCAAAGCCTTTCCAACCTGCGCGACGACGTTCAAACTCTTCGTCACTGATGTGCAATTCGATGATACGGTTGTTCAGATCCAGCTCGATGATGTCTCCTTCTTCAACAAAGGCGATTGGACCACCCTCAGCTGCTTCCGGAGAGATATGTCCGATACTGATTCCGCGGGATGCTCCAGAGAAGCGTCCATCGGTGATCAGACCAACTTTGGCACCCAATCCCATACCTACGATCTGGGAAGTAGGAGCCAGCATCTCAGGCATACCTGGTCCGCCTTTTGGTCCTTCATAACGGATAACAACAACATGTCCTTCTTTTACTTTGCCGTTAGCAATACCTTCGAGCGCTTGCTCCTGGGAGTCAAAGCAGATGGCAGGACCTTTATGGTATCCGCCAACCGAAGCATCAACTGCACCAACTTTGATGATAGCGCCTTGTGGTGCAAGGTTACCAAACAATACAGCCAGGCCGCCTTTTTCGGAATGCGGGTTATCTAGGTGATGAATGACATTTGTATCCTGAATTTCTTTTCCTTCAACGTTCTCACGGATTGTTTTACCTGTTACCGTAATGCAGTCTCCATGAATTGCGCCTGGTTTCTTGAGCAATTCGTTCAGCACTGCGCTTACGCCGCCTGCATTGTGAACGTCTTCGATGTGGAGATCGGAAGCAGGTGCAAGTTTCGCCAGATGTGGAACGCGGTTAGCTACTTCATTAATACGTTCGATTGGATACTCGATACCTGCTTCATGAGCCAGTGCCAGCGTGTGCAGTACTGTATTCGTAGATCCGCCCATCGCCATATCCAGTGCAAACGCATTATCGATCGCTTCTACAGTTACGATATCACGTGGTTTCAAGTCCATTTTGATGAGTTCCATCAATTGAGTAGCGGATTGTTTAACAAACTCACGACGCTCAGGAGCAACGGCAAGGATGGTTCCGTTACCTGGCATAGCCAGTCCCATCGCTTCTGCCAGACAGTTCATGGAGTTTGCAGTAAACATACCGGAACATGATCCACATGTTGGACAGCCGAACTGTTCAAGTTCAAGCAAGCTCTTATCATCGATTTTACCTGCTTGGTAAGCACCTACACCTTCAAATACGGAAGTCAGGGAAAGAGCTTTACCATTGCTGTCACGACCAGCTTTCATTGGTCCACCACTTACGAACAGGGTAGGGATGTTTACGCGAAGCGCACCCATCATCATGCCTGGTGTGATTTTGTCACAGTTCGGGATACATACCATGCCGTCGAACCAGTGTGCAGATACAACGGTTTCCACGGAATCCGCGATAATGTCACGGCTTGGCAGCGAGTAACGCATACCAATGTGTCCCATGGCAATACCATCATCTACTCCGATGGTGTTGAATTCGAATGGAACGCCACCGGCTTCACGAATAGCATCCTTTACAATTTTACCGAATTCCTGAAGGTGGACGTGGCCGGGCACGATATCGATGTATGAGTTACATACGGCAATAAACGGCTTGCCGAAATCCTCTTCTTTAACGCCCGCTGCGCGGAGCAAACTCCGGTGTGGTGCACGGTCAAAACCTTTTTTGATCATATCGGAACGCATCTTCTTGGCTGACATGGTGTATTCCCCCCAAATATATAATATTGAGCAACATGAATGGAAAAGTAAATGGCAGTGCATCTGTCGTTTAATTTCATCCGTACTCTAAAAAAAAGGACCGGCATGCCGGTGTCGAGCTCCCCGTAGTTTGTGAAATTCTTTGCTGCTTTAAACCCGTGAACACCCGGTTTTTCTATTGAGTCTATCACAACCGTCGTCATATTTCTACAATCAATAGAAAGAAGCCTCAAACCATTTTCATGGAATTAGACTTCTTGATTTACGGGAAAGCTATGATCATGTTTCGATGTGGCGAGCGGAATTCATTAGTTGCTTCCGCCTTTGCGTCCAATCTCACGATAGAATTCCTTATTATGAGTTTCGGAGGTTGCTTCGCCGCCCTTGCGACCAATCTGCTTGTAAAAGTCAGTGTCATGGGCATCTGAAGTCGCTTCTCCACCTTTTTTTCCAATCATCTGGTAGAAGCTTCGGTCATGGTTCTTGGAAGTCGCTTTGCCACCTAATCTGCCAGCTTCCTCACGGCTCATCTTGTGTTCTGACGTCTGTTGACGTGCCATTACAAATCACTCCTTACAACGATAAGTTGTTTTTTGTAGCGCGTATCCCTAATTTACCACCTTATTTCCAGCCTGAAACAATTCACTAGGATAGAATCGATGGTGAAGAGATCCGTCAGAGAATTAGGCCGACCGTTTAAACACCTCATGTCGATTGAAAGAAAATCGGGATATATCTGGTTCAATTACGGGTTTGAACGTGTGACGTACAGCCGGCAGAGCCAGTGTGACTGCGAAGAGTATGGCAATGACAAGTATGACTGGAATATACGCCGAGCTTCCCATATAACTGTAGACTCCGGACCAGATTGCGAGACGAACGAGAAACCCATGCAGCAGAAATACATAGAGTGTGCGTCGTCCAAGGTCCGTCAGTCTGGAAGTCAAGGAAGGTACCCAAGCCAAGAACAGTGCTGCAGATGCGATTTCCAGCAAGTAGACACCCACCCGGAAGATACCGGCATACCATTCGTGGTGACCCAGTTCGGCGTACGTCATGCTGCCGAGTAACCATCCGCTTGAAATATTCAAACCCCCATACCCGATCCATACCAACAGTGCAGCAGAGAGGATGGCTGCGGTTTTTCGCCCCCAACCGGATAATAAACGTGAACGGATGGTTGCTCCATAGTCATAACCGATGACAAAAAACGGCAGAAAAACAAACGTACGGCTGAAGCTGAGCCAGAACCCGTCGATGGGCAAATACCCGGCAATTATACCGAGCGCAACGGATCCAATCAGCCGATATATCGGTTTCCAGGAAATCGTCAGACGAAGCAACAGTCGCCAACAGAAATGACTCGCGAGAAACCATAACAGCAAGTAAGGTGCAAAGAAGGATAGCCGCATATGGGGTGTGTGGAATACGGTGAAGTCCATCAATGCGTATAAGGACTGAAACAGTACATACTGTAGTGCAATCTGCTTCAGGACGTTTCGCCCAGATTCACCCTGGAGTGAGTGTGTCGCAAAATACCCGGTTACCCATACAAAGAGTGGCATGTGAAACGTATATATCCACAGGAACAGAGCTTCCGCTCCTGCAAAACGTGTAATGAGTGGTTCAAGTGCATTACCAGCAAGGACACAGACGATAAGCATAAAGCGCAGATTGTAAAAGAAAGATTCCTGATCATCCCGGATCAGTGTCTGATTTTTCATGGTGTAGCCCCCTTATAGACCCTGGTTGCCAGGTCATTTGCATCTGTAATAAGGGTAATATGGATGTTCATTATCTATTGTGATTTAATTCACAATAGTAAGCGTTATCTTTTATCAAAGCTGTGACAACAAAATGAACGCAACGGGATTGACAACGGTTGCATAGAGGATGACAATAGAAAAAGAAGATGAGGGAATGTAACTATAAGGAGGGAAGAAATCATGTCAACGAGTCCCTATCCAAGCCCGGAAATTATTACGTTTGGGGAGAGTATGGGTTTGCTGACTGCCAAGGATACAAGAGGGCTGGAATATGCAGCCACACTGGACAAGTCTTTCGGGGGTGCTGAGAGCAATCTGGCTATTGGCGTATCCCGCCTGGGGCATACCAGTGGTTGGTTTGGACGCTTGGGCAATGATCCGATCGGCAGTATGATTCTGAAAGCCATTCGCGGTGAAGGCGTAGATGTATCCCGGGTAAGGTTGAGTGATCACGAGCCAACTGGTTTGATGATTCGTGACAACGCTTCCGGGAAAGCCTCGGTGCATTATTATAGGAAGCTATCTGCTGCAAGTGCGATCACACCTGATGATCTGGATCCTGATTATATTGCCGGGGCGAAGATATTGCACGTTACGGGTATAACGGCAGCGATAAGCCCGTCAGGACTTGCTACGGTAGAGGCTGCCATACATATTGCCAAACAGGCAGGGGTGAAAGTAAGCTTTGATCCAAATCTGCGTCTCAAACTATGGTCTGCGGATGAGGCCCGTCCGGTTATACTGCGTTTAGCTGAACTGGCGGACTACTTTTTACCGGGTCTGGACGAGATGAAACTTCTATATAACGAAGAAAATGATCAAAAAGTACTTGAGCGTTTATCTGCCATGAATGCTGTGTGCATCGTGAAGGGTGGCCCTGATTTGACCTACGTATTGGCGAATGGTACCCTAACTGAAGTTCCGTACTTTAAGGCGGATAATGTTCTGGATACGGTAGGAGCAGGAGACGGATTCTGTGCGGGATTTTTATCGGGTTTATTAAAAGGATACTCCCCGCAGGAAGCAACCCGTCTCGGCAATTTGACCGGTTCCATGGTTATACAGGCTGTTGGCGATTGGGAGGCGCTCCCGACGTGGGGGCAGGTCGAGGCCAAGCTGAACAACGTTGCCCATGTTGAGCGTTAGTCGCTGCTGAAATCATATATGGCTCATCTTCGTTCTTAAATGTAAGGCTTGTATACACAACCACCACATTGACAAGGGAGAGAATGAAATGAAGAAGCTTCAGCTGTTGCAAAAGATTACGGACAATGGGGTTGTGGCAGTTCTGCGTGCAGATTCTGCGGATCAAGTCATTGCCATGGCCGAGCAAGCGATTGCGGGTGGCATTAAAGTTATCGAGATTACGATGACAGTACCCAGTGCACTCAAAGCCATTGAAAAATTAAGCCGTGTATACCATTGGAACACACAAGATCCAGAGAAATTCGCGATTATTGGTGCGGGAACGGTGCTCGAACCGCAAACGGCGAGAGCGGCTATCATGTCGGGTGCCGAGTTTGTAGTTGGACCTTCCCTGAACCCGGATACGGTTCAGATCTGCAACCTGTATCGAATTCCGATTCTGCCGGGTGTGATGACGATTGCTGATGTTCAACGCGCATTGGAACTTGGCGTGGACATTGTGAAGTTGTTCCCGGGTAATCTATATGATCCTTCGATTATCAAAACGATGAAGGGCCCTATGCCACAGGCGAATTTTATGCCAACTGGCGGGGTATCCTTGTCTAATCTGGGGGATTGGATCAAGGGTGGAGCAGTGGCTGTAGGGATCGGCTCCGACTTGACATCGGAAGCTGTGAAGACGGGTGACCTGAGTCATGTCCGTCGCAAAGCGGAACAATATATGGATGCTTACCGCAAGGCCAAGGCTGAATAATATTTTTCAATTCGTAGAAGGGGAGCCTGATGGACAAAGGCTCCCAATTCTGTAGCCGCGGCACCTGCGGAAGTGAAGAAAGGTGATTAACGTTGAGAAATCGGTATAATACAGGGCGCAAGAAGAGGGGCATTGGGAAATTCCTGCTCGTACTTCTGGCGCTCATTGTCATTGGATGTGGATTTGTTGCGTGGAAATTATTCACACCATACGGTCCACAGGAAACAGCCCAAGCGGCCATGGAAACAGCCAATAAGGTGACCGTGAGCGAACAAGAGAACTGGATTGATTTTGTGCCAGATAAACCGACTGGTAAGAGCGTTCTGTTCTACCCTGGTGGACTGGTAAAACCGGAAAGTTATGCACCACTTGCCCATGAGCTGGCTGCTGCCGGTCATCACACGATTATTGCCAAGATGCCAGTTAATCTGGCAGTGCTTAAGCCAAACTTGGCAGATGAGATTTTGGCCGCATATCCGGACGAACAATTTGTTATGGGTGGACACTCTCTCGGCGGGTCGATGGCTGCACGTTATGTAGCCGCACATCCTGATGCACTTCACGGGATCTTCTTCTTGGCATCTTACCCGGATGAAAAAGGGAGTGTAATGACACTGGGAATACCTGCATTATCCATTTTGGGTACTAAAGATGAGGTTGTGAATATGACCAAGTATCAGAGTGGACGTATGTATTTGCCCGTGGAGACGGTATACTACACGATTGAAGGTGGAAACCACGCCCAGTTCGGTGATTATGGTCATCAAAAAGGAGATGGCGAGCCGGAAGTGAGTGGAGAAGAACAGCTGAATCAGACGGTCAAGACTGTACTCGCTTGGTTAAGTACCATGAAGTAGGTTTTGATTATTCTGCATTAAGGGTTGAATGCATTTATAGCATAACTTAATGGAGGTGATATGGATGACCATGCTTCAAGTGAATGGAGCGCAGATCCCATGTAAAGGTATCCTGTTCGATAAAGATGGAACACTGCTGGAATTCCTCCAGCTATGGGGGCCGTGGGCAGAGGCATTACTGGATCAGTTGCAATCACGTATGAATGAACTCGGAGCTTCATTTACGGTTGAACGGGAGCACGTCTTAGGCACCATTCATAATGCAGAAGGTCACATTGTCGGCTATGATCCTCAAGGCCCGCTGGCCATTGCGACTGTGGATGAGTGCACGGGATTGCTTGCCGGGCAACTATATGCAGCAGGCATACCATGGAATGAAGCGATCACAACGATACGCCAATTTTCAAGTGTAGCCATGAGATCGGTAAGAGAGCGCAAATCCGCTGAACCAATGTCAGGATTGCTGGATTTCTTGCAGAAATGCAGGGCAGCAGACATACCACTGGCGGTCGTCACTTCAGATAGTACAGCGGCAGCAGAAACACATCTGGATTGGATGGGGATTCGTTCCTTTTTCACATCCATTGTGGGCTGTGATCAGGTGACCCAGGGCAAACCGGATAGAGAAGCAGCACTCTTGGCTTGCCGTGAATTACATATCGATCCTGCGGAGGCCGTTGTAATTGGAGACAGCAATGGGGATATGCAGATGGGGCGTCACGCAGAGGTATCCTATACCCTCGGTTACTGTCCGCAGTTAGATCAAGGATCTCACCTGGTTGATGCCCATGCCATTATTCGTCATTATAATGAGATAAGCGTGATTTTATAAGTCACCCTGACCTGATTGGACTATATAAATTGAACTAACATTTACACGAAATGGAGAGGACAGAAATAACCTGAAGAAACGGAGTGTTCGCCTTTATCCTCGGATTTTCCCCTTAGGAAAGGAATCAAAAAAAATCTGTGGATAACAGCGATCGGAAGGTTGTTCTGTCCTCGGAGTGGTCAGTGTAAATATTCTTTAGTTCAATTTATATAGTAAATAAAAGGAGGAGAGAGGATGAACGCAACAGAACAACTGGCTGCCTGGATTCAGGAGAGCTCCCGGATTGTTTTTTTCGGAGGGGCCGGGACTTCAACGGAAAGCGGGATTCCCGACTTCCGCTCCGCTGCGGGTCTGTATCAGACGGAGCAGCATTCGCCTTATCCACCGGAAGAGTTGTTAAGCCGACATTTTTTTGATCAACATGCCGATATTTTTTATGATTTTTATCGTGGCAAAATGCTTCATCCAGATGCGGAACCGAATGGGTGTCATCGACTATTGGCCCGTCTGGAGCAGGCGGAAAAACTTCAGGCAGTGATCACGCAAAATATCGACGGACTACATCAGAAGGCAGGCAGCAGCAATGTTTTTGAACTTCACGGTTCAATTCATCGTAATGCCTGCATGGATTGCAAGCAGTTTTATACGCTAAATGATATTATACAGTCCAAAGATACCGTGCCTCGCTGTACCACATGTGGTGGTGTGATCAAACCGGATGTGGTGCTGTACGAAGAGGAGCTGGATCAGACGACATTGTATCGTTCCATTGATGCACTGTCTTCTGCAGATCTGTTACTCGTGGGAGGCACGTCACTGACGGTATATCCGGCGGCCCAGTTAATTACGTATTTTCAGGGAAAACATACCGTTCTGCTCAACGCTACACCTACCGCTTACGACCGCAGGGCTGATTTGCTGATTACAGAGCCGATTGGCGAGGTAATGAATATTGTGGACCAGCTTCTTGGTTGAACGTATGTACTGAATAACCGCATTCTCCGGTATAGACCGGATACAAGAGGCGGAACCTGGGGAAAGAAGGGATTCATAATGGTCTACGTAGCAAGCGATACTCGCTATGAAACGATGAAATATAACCGCGTTGGACGTTCAGGTTTGAAACTGCCAGCGATTTCACTGGGGCTGTGGCATAATTTTGGCGGTATCAATAACGCTGAGAATGGTCGTAATATGATTACCCGATCATTTGATCTGGGTATTACACATTTTGATCTTGCCAACAACTATGGCCCACCGGCAGGTTCGGCAGAGCAGTTATTTGGACAGGTACTGGCCCAGGATCTGAAACCTTATCGTGATGAACTGGTGATCTCCACCAAAGCGGGGTATTATATGTGGCCCGGACCGTATGGCGAGTGGGGTTCACGCAAAAATCTGGTATCCAGTCTGAATCAGAGCTTGAAGCGTATGGGCCTGGATTATGTGGATATTTTCTATTCACATCGTTATGATCCCGAAACACCTTTGGAAGAAACGATGATGGCACTGGATCATATTGTTCGCTCGGGCAAAGCCCTTTATGTAGGGATCTCCAACTATCCCGCAGAGCAGACGAGACAGGCTGCCGAAATTCTGAAAGGTCTGGGTACGCCCCTGTTAATCCATCAACCGAAATACTCGCTGCTGGACCGCTGGATTGAAGATGGTTTGCAGGACGTGCTGGATGAGTATGGAACAGGCAGTATTGCATTCTGTCCATTGGCACAAGGTGTGCTCACGAACAAATACTTGAATGGTATCCCGGAAGACTCACGTGCCAAAGGACCGTCGGTATTCCTGAATGAAAACAACATCTCTCCAGAGACGCTCCGCAAAGTGCGTGCGCTGAACCAGATTGCAGCAGCCCGTGGTCAGAGTTTGGCCCAATTTTCACTCTCATGGGTGCTGCGTAATGGCAGGGTAACTTCCGCGCTGATTGGCGCAAGTCGTCCTTCCCAGATTGAAGAGAATGTGGCTGCGCTCAGTCAGCTGGATTTCTCTACAGAGGAATTGGAACGGATTGAATCCATCCTGTCTCCGGAGCCTGATGACAAATAAATAAAGTATAAAAGGTGCATCTTAGCCATAATGGCGGAATGCACCTTTTTTTGTCGTACGTGTTCCGTCCGTTGTGTTGCTCACCGTTTGATTTGTTGAGCATTCTGCTGTAACCCCTGATGTAGTGGACGGGACAGTATTTTCTCTCGATACAAGCTAGGCGCTTCACCGTGAAATCGTTTGAACTGTTTGGAGAAATATAGTGCGTCTGGCAGTCCAACCGATGCAGATACCTGTTCGATGGACAGATCCGGGCGTTCTCTCAGGAGTTGGCGCGACTTGTCGATCCGTAGTTTTAGCAGATAGGTGACTGGTGAAAGACCGGTTTCCTGTTTGAAAATACGGGATAAATACGCGCGGTTGTATCCAAGACTCGCAGACATTTGTTCAATGGAGACAGGGTAGGCATATTGGGTAGACATATATTGAATCATCTGTTTCACCGTACGTCGGATGGAGGATTCACCTGGAATTAAGGTTTGGCCCTGCGAAAGGTGATTCTGTGCTTCGGCTAGAATCATATATAACGTACCCAGTGATGTGAAATGGGAGCTTTCTTTGCGCTCGGCAAAAGCATCCTGCATCACGGATAGCCAATCGGATATCCCACAGGATGGTCCAGCATGAAAAACGGACTTCTCCGGGCGGAACCCGGCTTCCTCGGTATGTTGGCCAGCCTGGCTGCCTGTGAAGGCAATCCAGCGATATTGCCATGGGTTGCGGGCATGGGATTGGTAGCTCACCAGTTGCCCGGGATGAATGAGGAAACAATCACCTGCGGATAACTCGTAGGTGTGCAGTTCGGTACGGAACGTACCCGCCCCTTTTTCTACATAATGCAGCAGATAATAATCAAACAATTTAGGACCGAGGGCGTGACCCGGAAGGGTCTGGCTTGCTCCGGCAAACAGGACATGCAGTGCGCCTTGTTCATAATAGACCGGATTGGAGGCAACCGAATAACTGAGTGCTCCGCTTTTACCGGAAGGTGATTCCTGTATTTTTTCGTTAGAAGATGCAAGGGATTCTTTCTTGGGGTTGGATTGATCTGACATGGTCGTTTCCTTCTTTCCGGGATGCTCCGATCATTATACGCCTTAAGGTCACATTTATCCATATGAAACACACATGGTTGCATTACAAGAGGCACCGCTTTCTTATATAATAACATTAAGAAAACCACAACAACGAGGCGAGGTGCACCAGCAGTGAACGTAACTGAATTGAAACAAAAGTTTATTGAGAAGTACGGAGAGAGTGGAGCGGACATCCGTGTATTTCATGCCCCTGGGCGTGTGAATCTGATCGGTGAGCACATTGACTATAACGGTGGATACGTGCTTCCGGCAGCACTTGAATTCGGAACAACATTGATCATTCGTGAGCGCGAGGACAACAAGTTGCAACTGGCTTCCACGAACATGTCTTATGAAGGGGGACTAGACACTTCCTCCATCGGTAAGGAAAAATCCGGAGAATGGACCGACTATCCTGTTGGTGTCATGGTTGAACTGCAAGGCAAGGGCGTGAATGTAACAAAAGGGTATGACTTCCTGTACCACGGGGAGATTCCGAACGGGGCAGGACTTTCATCATCTGCATCTCTGGAAGTACTCACCGGATTTGCGATTCAGTCTCTGGAGGGTGTATCGGATATTGATACGGTTCAACTGGCGCTTTTGTCCCAGAAAGCGGAAAATGAGTTCGTAGGCGTCAACTGTGGAATCATGGATCAGTTCGCTGTCGCAAACGGTGCTCAGGATCATGCGATCCTGCTGATGTGTGACACACTGGAATACGAAAAGGTTCCTTTCCGTACAGGCTCCTACAAATTGGTCATCGGTAACACAAACAAACGCCGCGGTCTGGTGGATTCGGCCTACAATGAACGTCGCTCCCAATGCGAGCAGGCACTTGCCATCTTAAAGGAACAGCTGCCTGCACTGAATTACCTGGCTCAATTGACGCCAGAGCAGTTCGTAACACTACAGGATCAGATCAAGGATGAGAAAGTAAGACAGCGTGCACAACATGTTGTGGAAGAGAACGCTCGTGTGCTCGCATCAGTCGAAGCATTGCAGGGTAACGATCTGGAAACCTTCGGCAAGCTGATGAACGCTTCTCATGAATCGCTTCGTGACTTGTACGAAGTAAGCTGTGATGAGCTGGACGTTATGGTTGAAGAAGCTCAGCGGATTCCAGGCACGCTTGGTGCTCGGATGACTGGCGCAGGATTTGGCGGTTGTACCGTATCACTTGTGCATGAGAATGATGTCGAGCGTTTTGTAAGTGAAGTGGGCGCTGCATATGAAGCGCGTACCCGTCTCAAAGGTGATTTCTATGTATGCGGTGTAGGTGATGGTGTTAAAGAATTGAAGGAGGCGAAGTAAAATGGCAATTTTGGTGACAGGTGGAGCAGGGTATATTGGATCTCATACGGTAGCAGCATTGTTGGAACGTGGGGAAGAGGTTGTTGTACTGGATAACTTGCAGACAGGGCATCGTGAAGCGTTGCTCGGCGGTAAGTTGTATGAAGGGGATCTTCGTGACAAAGAAATTCTGGCGAAGCTGTTCGCTGAGAATTCAATCGATGCAGTCATTCACTTTGCAGCCAACTCACTCGTAGGCGAGAGTATGAAAGACCCGGTTAAATATTATGACAACAACGTGTTTGGTACACTTTGTCTGTTGGAAGCGATGAATGCAGCGAACGTACGCCGCATCGTCTTCTCCTCTACAGCAGCTACCTACGGTGAGCCTGAGAAAGTGCCAATCGAAGAGAGCGATCGTACAGAACCAACCAACGTATACGGCGAAACAAAGCTGATGATGGAGCGCATGATGTCATGGTTCGATAAAGTTCAGGATATCAAATACGTTTCCCTACGTTACTTCAATGCAGCCGGTGCTCATGACAGCGGTAAAATTGGTGAAGATCACCAACCAGAGAGTCACTTGATTCCACTTGTACTGCAAACAGCATTGAAACAACGCCCGCACATCGCCGTGTTTGGTGACGACTATGCAACAGAAGATGGGACATGTATCCGTGACTATATCCACGTGAGCGACTTGGCTGATGCACATCTGCGTGCAGTAGATTATCTTCGCAAAGGTGAGAACAGTAATGTGTTCAACCTGGGTAATGGTACAGGATTCTCGGTGAAACAAGTGATCGAAACAGCTAAAAAAGTGACTGGCCTCGATATCCCGGTTGTACAGGAGCCACGTCGTGCAGGTGACCCGGCTGTGCTGGTAGCTTCATCTGCAAAAGCGAGATCTGTCCTGGGCTGGAATCCAAAATGGACCAATCTGGAAGATGTTATTCAAAGCGCTTGGAGCTGGCACCAATCACGTCCTGACGGCTACGGAAAAAACTAGGAGGCGAATACCTTATGTCACAGACTCATATTGCAGCAGGTGCCACAGAGCGGACACCGGAGCAGCAGGAAGCACTGCATGCCATTGAACGTCTGGTTGCATTTGCCTTGCAGAAACAATTAATCGAGGAAGCGGATTGGGATTACAGCCGCAACCTCTTGCTGGAACAATTCGGATTCTCAGAGCCTTATGCCGGCGAGTTGGACACGAATGTGCCCGATGGCCCACAGGCTATGCTGGATACGTTGATTGATTATGGATTTTCCATTGGACTCATTCCTGAAAATAGCGATACGTTCCGTGATTTGCTGGATGCCAAAATCATGGGTAATTTGATGGCACGCCCATCCGAGGTGGTACGCGCATTCCGACACACGGAGCAGACGGAAGGCATTGAGGCGGCCACATCTCAATTCTATGACTTGTCAATTAACTCCAACTATATCCGTATGGATCGGATCTCCAAGAACGTTTACTGGACACAGGATACGGCTTATGGAGACATGGAGATTACCATCAACTTGTCGAAACCGGAGAAAAGTCCAAAGGAAATTGCCATGGCGAAATTGCTTCCGCCACCGGTATATCCAAAATGCCAGCTGTGTCGTGAAAATGTAGGTTATGCTGGTCGGGTGAATCACCCGGCTCGCCAGAATCTGAGAGTTATTCCGTTGGAGCTTAACAGCGAGCCTTGGTTGTTCCAATACTCGCCATATGTGTACTACAACGAGCACTGCATCATTTTCCATCATGATCATGTGCCGATGAAGTTGACGAAGGATACGTTGCGCAGACTGCTTGCGTTTGTCGGGGAGTATCCGCATTACTTTATCGGATCTAACGCGGATTTGCCGATCGTGGGCGGTTCTATCCTGACACATGACCATTTCCAGGGTGGACGTCATACGTTCGCCATTCAAAATGCACAGCCAGAGGCAGTCTTCCGCCATGCGGATGCACCTGGACTTACATTGAGTCTCGTGAAATGGCCAATGTCCGTAATGCGTCTGGCTTCACACGATCCTGCAGAGTTGCTTGAAGCGGGTAACGCCGTATATGAAGCGTGGAAGATCTACAGTGATTCAACTGTGGATATCGAAGCATTCAGTGAAGTAGACGGGGAACAAGTACCACACAATACGGTAACACCAATCGTTCGTCGTAGTGCAGACGGTGGGTATGAGATGGATCTCGTCTTGCGTAACAACCGCACAAATGATGTGCATCCAGAAGGCATTTTCCATCCGCACCGTGAAATGCACCATCTGAAGAAAGAAAACATTGGTCTGATCGAAGTGATGGGGCTCGCCATCCTGCCAGGTCGTTTGAAAGAAGAACTGGACAGTATCGCGGATATCCTCGCTGGAGATGCTAAACTTGCTGAATCTGCCAAAGCTTCTGATCATGTGTTGAACAAACATCTGGGCTGGGCGGAAGAATTGATTAAACGGTTTGGTCCTAAACTGGACAAAGAACAAGCCGTTGCTATTGTACAGCAGGAAGTTGGCTTGAAATTTGCCGAGATTCTGGAACATGCAGGGGTCTACAAATATGATGAAGCAGGACGCCAGGCTTTCCGTCGTTTTGTAAGCAGCATGGGATACACTGAATAGTAATCAACAACCAAGAGCACTCGCCCAACTAGGAGCGGGTGTTCTTTGTCATTTGTGCGCATTGGAATGGGCTTCTGGGCCAGTTATAATGGAGTGAAGTCCTAGAGTACCATGATGAATTGAGGAAATGGGGTTAATGATTTGGAAAAGAAGGCATTGAATATTCCATTGATTACAGATGCAGAGGAACTGCAAGGCATGGTGGGGGAACCGCATGAACATGTGCGTAACAAGGCAATCTCATTTGTGGATTCACATGTTCAGAACTTTATATCCATGTCACCATTATTTTTCCTCTCCACCTCCGATCGTGATGGAAAAAGTGATGTGTCACCTCGGGGTGATGGAGCAGGATTTGTGAAAGTCTATGATACATATCGGCTCGTTTATCCCGAACGCCCAGGCAATCGGCGGATAGACTCGTTGTTGAACATGTTGTCGAACCCTGGTATTGGTATGCTCTTTTTGATTCCGGGTATGAATGAAGTGCTGCGTATTAATGGCACAGCATCCATTACTAAGGATGAGGAATTCATCGCCAGTATGGGCTGGAGTGGTAAAACCATAGGTGCGGCTGTCATTGTAGATGTGGAAGAGTGTTTTATCCATTGTCCGCGGGCATTTAAACAGGCTGGATTATGGGCCTCAGAAACATGGGTAGATGCTGAGAATTTGCCTTCATCAAGCGAGATGTTTCGAGCTCATTTGGAGATTAACGGGTTGTTATAAAGTGAGTGACTATCGATTTGTTTTTCTATAAACAGGGTACTATAATTGGAGTTGCACAAAAATTCTAAACTCCATTGGAGGCGACAATAGATATGAGATCTTTCCAATTCTATAATCCAACCCGGCTGATTTTCGGCAAAGGACAACTGGAAGCATTAAAGACAGAAGTGCCGAAATACGGTAAACGGGTTCTGCTTGTATATGGTGGCGGCAGTATCAAACGCAGTGGTCTGTACGATCAAGTGATCGGTTTGCTTACGGAAGCTGGAGCAGAAGTGACTGAACTGGCAGGTGTGGAACCTAACCCACGTCTTTCTACGGTGCATAAAGGGGTAGACCTCTGTAAAACAAATAACATCGACCTGATTCTCGCTGTAGGTGGCGGCAGTGTACTGGACTGTTCCAAAGCTATCGCTGTAGGTGCCAAATATGATGGCGATATGTGGGATTTTGCTCAGCGCAAAGCCGTTGCACAGGACGCTCTTCCACTCGGTACCGTATTGACCATGGCGGCAACTGGTTCGGAGATGAACTCCGGTTCGGTTATTACGAATCAGGATACACAAGAAAAATTGGGCTGGGGTAGCGCATACTCATTCCCTGCATTCTCTATCCTGGATCCGGTGAATACATACACTGTTCCGCTGGACCAAACGGTATACGGCATGGTGGATATGATGTCCCACGTATTGGAGCATTACTTCCATCTGGATGCCAATACACCGGTTCAACTCGGCTTCTGTGAGACGATTCTGCGTACTGTCATGGAAGCAGCGCCACGTCTGGTTGAAGACCTGGAGAACTATGAACTGCGCGAAACAATTCTGTATTGCGGAACAATGGCACTGAATGGCGTACTGAATATGGGTCTCGCAGGAGATTGGGCAACACATAATATTGAACATGCGGTTTCCGCAGTGTATGATATCCCACACGGCGGTGGACTTGCAATCTTGTTCCCACACTGGATGAAACATAACCTGGACGTGAATGTGGATCGATTCAAACGTCTGGCAATTAATGTATTCGAAGTGAACCCTGAAGGCAAGTCGGACAGACAGATTGCTGAAGAAGGTATCGATGCGCTCAGCAAATTCTGGACATCCATTGGTGCACCTAACCGTTTGGCAGATTACGATATCGATGACAGCCAGATCGACGTAATGGCTGACAAAGCGATGCTGTTTGGCCCATTCGGTAATTTCAAGAAACTGCAACGGGAAGATGTTGTATCCATCTACAAGGCTTCTCTGTAATTCTATAATCACTGCAAAGTGAAAGGACACATTCTGTTGTCCAATAACCGCAAGTCTCCTTCATGGGGGCTTGCGGTTTTTTCGTGTATTCGGCTGTACACGTGAATAATGGAGGAACTTGAAGCAAGGCGAACAGAATGTCGTGATAATACCCATTATCGGGTTCAGAATACAATTGAGGAAAGATTTTGAAACATTTCCCCCCTTGCTACGTATTTATTTACATGTGGAATGCTCAGTTAGGATGAATTTGCGGCAGAGAGAGGAGGAACAGGGGATGGAAACAATTTATTGGGGGTGTCTAATCGGAGGGGCGATATTTGCGGTTGTCAGCCTTGTGCTGGGTGACTTGATTGATGGCTTGCTGGACGGAGCCTTCGAAATGCCAGGTCTTGATTTTTTCAAACCCGTTGTGTTAGCTGGTTCCATTACAACCTTCGGTGGGGCAGGTATTTTGCTGACACGTTATAGTTCATTAAGTGCGATGTCGGGTCTAATATTATCCCTGCTTATAGGTATTGCTGCAGCCATGCTGGTATTCTTCGCATATATCAAACCGATGCGTAACAGCGATGTCTCGATTGCATTTTCAATGAAAGAGTTATCTGGGAAAATTGGGGAAATTACCATTCCGGTGCCGGAAAAAGGTTTTGGCGAAGTAATGATTCGTTTTGCATCCGGTAGTACGATTCAAACGGCATCCAGTTTTGAACACCTCCCCATTGCGGCGGGAGCCCGTGTTGTTGTGGTGGATGTTGTAGATGGTGTACTGCGTGTGTCGGAATGGGATGAAAATGTACTTAAAGATTTATAAAGTATTCTTATCAACTAAGTAGATTAAGCACTCATCATGAATGAATAAGGGGAGAGATGTGGAATGGAAAATTTGAATTGGGATGTTTTGTTGATTCCTATAGTTGTAGTCGGTGTCATTCTAATTTTAGGTTTGGCTTTCTGGGCGAGATACAAAACGGTCGGACCGGATGAGGCGATGATCGTTACGGGATCATTCCTGGGTAGCAAAAATATCTCCGATGATGATTCTGGACGGAAAATTAAGATTGTTCGTGGTGGCGGTGCATTTATCCTGCCGATATTCCAGCAATCCGAGTTTATCTCCTTATTGTCCCACAAGCTGGATGTCTCCACACCTGAAGTGTACACGGAGCAAGGGGTTCCGGTTATTGCTGACGGTGTAGCTATTATCAAGGTTGGAGGCGCTGTAGAAGACGTTGCTACGGCAGCTGAGCAATTCATCGGTAAACCTGTAGAAGCGCTGAGAAGCGAAGCACAGGAGGTACTGGAGGGGCATTTGCGGGCCATCCTCGGTACAATGACGGTGGAAGAAGTATATCGGAACCGGGATCGGTTTGCGCAAGAGGTTCAAGGTGTAGCAGCTAGAGATCTGAAGAAAATGGGACTGCAAATTGTTTCATTTACCATCAAGGATGTTCGTGATAAACAGGGCTACTTGGATGCTCTCGGTAAACCGAGAATTGCTGCTGTGAAGCGTGATGCCGAGATAGCTGAAGCGGAAGCGATGCGTGATGCACGTATTCAGAAGGCCAATGCGGAAGAGCAGGGTCAAAAAGCAGAGTTGCTGCGTGATACCAATATCGCTGAGGCAGCCAAAGAGAAAGAACTGAAAGTAGCCACGTTTAAGCGGGATCAGGATACAGCCAAAGCGGAAGCCGACCAGGCGTACCATATCCATGAAGCTCGTGCGAGACAGACCGTGGTGGAAGAAGAAATGAAGGTTGAACTCGTTCGTAAAGAACGTGAGATCGATCTCCAAGAAAAAGAAATCGTCGTACGTGAGAAACAATACGATGCTGAAGTGAAGAAAAAGGCAGAAGCGGATCGTTATGCGGTAGAGCAGGCTGCCGAAGCGGATAAAGCCAAAAGAATGCGTGAAGCCGATGCAGTACAGTATTCCATCGAAACACATGCCAAAGCAACAGCTGAGCAGAAGCGACTTGAAGGTCAGGCCATGGCGGATGCGGAACTTGCCAAAGGTACAGCAGATGCAGAAGTTATTCGTTTGCGTGGTCTTGCAGAAGCAGAAGCAAAAGAAAAACTGGCCGAAGCGTTCCAGAAGTTTGGCGAAGCAGCTGTACTCGATATCATTGTCAAAATGCTGCCTGAACTGGCTGGCAAAATTGCAGAGCCAATTGCATCCATTGATAAACTGACGGTGGTAGATACAGGTAAAGGTGAAGGTGCAGCACGAGTGAGTAACTATGTTACCGAACTTATGGCGACCGCTCCAGAGATGCTCAAAAGTGTATCCGGCATCGATGTTGAGCAGCTGATTAAGGGCCTTACGAAGTCTAAAACACCTGCGCCAGTTGCCATTCAACAGAGCGAGGCTGTTACAACTCCTTCTATAATCGACAAGATTGTGGAAAGAGCTGGAGTTGACGAGTAAGAAGCACTTCGAATCTTGCATGGTTGCTCTATTGACCTTAAGGCGAATTTTTGTTACTTTTTAAGCGAGACGTCCGGCGCGGTTTGCCCGCTCCGGGTGTCTTTTCGTTCGTAACAGGGTGTGACTTAATCACACCTAAGATGGTGTGAAAAAGAGGTGCAAACAATGAGCAACTTGCATGTAGATAAAGCGCTAAATAATAATGTAATCATTGCACAGCATCCAGAACACGGGGAAGTCGTTGTTATTGGTAAAGGCATTGGCTTTAACCGAAAACCGAGTGATCACATTCCATTGATGGCTGTGGAGAAAATGTTTATTTTGAAAAACCAGCAGGAGCAAGAGCAGTACAAACAGCTTCTTCCACAGGTGGATGAAGCACTGATCGAGATTATTAACGAAGTTATTACGTATATTGCAGAGCGTACGGACGTTCCTCTGAATGAACATATCCATATTGCATTAACCGATCACATTTCTTTCGCGTTAAAACGCAAGGAGCAGGGCATTATCATACAAAATCCATTTTTATATGAAACCCGTGAGATTTATCCTGAAGAATATCGAATGGGAGAATACGCTGTTCGTCTGATCAAAGAGAAAATGGGTGTAGATCTGGGGATGGATGAAATTGGTTTTGTTGCCCTCCATATCTATAGCGCAATGACCAATCAAAATATATCCCAGGTACGTGAACATTCGCAATTGATCACTGATTTGGTGAACCTGGTGTCTGATCAACTCGATTATTCGTTTGAAACGGAATCGCTTGATTACTCTCGTTTGCTGACTCATCTTCGGTTCGCCCTTGAGCGTGTTCGCCGTGGAGACAAAGTGGAAGAGCTTCATAAGTTGGATTCCCTGCTTAAGTTGGAGTATCCCGAAATGTACTCGCTTGCATGGAAACTGACCAAAGTAATGGAGAAAAGACTGAAACTGCCGGTTTATCCTGCAGAGGTAGGTTATCTGACCATTCATCTGCAAAGGCTGAATCAGCGGAAGGAAGAAGAGAATAAGTGAGATCATTCCAGTGATGGAATGCGGAATTTATTTTTTTGGTGTAAAGGCTTGCAATAGATTAAAACTGGTGCTACAATGGTTTCCGTAATCAAGCAACTGAATAAACATAAGCGACGTGTTACTGACTCGATCAGGCATGAGTTAATTAAAGTGTGATTGTTCTTTCCTTGTACAGGGTATGCTATACCCCAAGGTTGGCACAGTTTACTTTATTAATTCATGCCTTTTTTGTGTTCCCTTGCTTGCATCACAACATATAAATTAGACGAAAGGGAGAAACGACGCGATGTTCAAAAAGCTTTTTGGTGTATTGCAAAGAGTAGGTAAAGCTCTCATGCTGCCTGTAGCCATTCTACCTGCGGCAGGTTTGCTGCTCGGAATTGGTAACATGCTGGTTAATCCAGATTTCTTGCAATATGTAACGGCGCTCGACACCCCTTGGGTGAACTCGATCGCAACAATTATGATGAACGCAGGTCAGATCGTATTTGATAATCTGGCATTGCTGTTCGCCGTCGGTGTAGCCGTCGGATTGGCCGGTGGCGAAGGCGTTGCAGGTCTTGCAGCGATCATCGGTTACCTGGTCATGAATGTTACATTAGGATCTGCGGTAGGTGTTACTCCGGCCATGATCGGTGAAGTACCGGGTTATGCCAGCATCTTGGGTATCCCAACATTAAGTACAGGCGTGTTCGGAGGTATTATCATAGGTATTGCCGCCGCGCTGTGTTACAATCGATTTTTCAAAATCGAACTGCCGTCTTACCTCGGTTTCTTTGCAGGTAAACGTTTCGTTCCGATTATCACATCGGTAGTATCCCTTGTAATCGGGTTGCTTCTTGTGATTATCTGGCCTCCGATTCAAAATGGACTGAATGCTGTATCTCACTTCATGGTAGATACAAGTCCGACCTTGTCGGCATTCATCTTCGGAGTTGTGGAACGGTCATTGATTCCGTTCGGTTTGCATCACATTTTCTACTCCCCATTCTGGTTTGAGTTTGGTGAGTATGTAAATAAAGCCGGAGATGTTATTCGTGGGGATCAGAAGATTTTCTTCAGCCAGTTACGTGATGGCGTTGCTCTCACAGCAGGAACATTCCAAGTTGGTAAATTCCCGTTCATGATGTTCGGTTTGCCAGCAGCGGCACTTGCGATGTACCATGAAGCAAGACCGGAGCACAAAAAGTATGTTGCAGGGATCATGGGTTCAGCTGCGCTGACCTCGTTCCTGACAGGGATTACAGAGCCACTTGAGTTCTCGTTCCTGTTTGTAGCACCAATCCTGTTTGCAGTACACTGTATCTTTGCAGGTTTGTCTTTCATGACCATGCAAATTCTGGGTGTCAAGATCGGTATGACCTTCTCCGGTGGGTTCATTGACTTCCTGATCTTCGGGATTATTCCGAACCGTACACCTTGGTGGGACGTTATTATTGTCGGATTGGTTCTTGCGGTGATCTATTACTTCGGTTTCCGGTTTATCATTCGCAAATTCAATCTCAAAACACCAGGACGTGAAGATGCAACGCCTGAAACCGAATCTGGCGGAGGCTCTGGTTCAACGGATGACCTGCCACATAACATTCTCGAAGCTTTTGGTGGCAAAGAGAATATCAAACATCTGGACGCTTGTATTACTCGTTTGCGGATTGAAGTTAATGAGAAATCCAATGTGAAAAAAGATCGTTTGAAACAATTGGGTGCATCTGGTGTACTTGAAGTGGGTAATAATGTTCAAGCCATCTTCGGAACACGTTCCGACACGATCAAATCTCAGATGCAGGATATTATTGCAGGACGAACTCCAGCACCAACGCCAGCAGCTGCCAAACCAACTCCTGAAGAGGAGAAGGCACAAGGTGAGCAGGGCGAGCGCATCGTTGCTGAGGATATCGTCATGCCAGTCAATGGTGAATTGCTGGACATTACAAACGTACCTGATCCGGTCTTTGCTGAGAAAATGACAGGTGATGGATTCGCAATTTTGCCACATGATGGTACGATAACTTCTCCTGTGTATGGTAAAGTGTTTAATGTATTTCCAAGCAAACATGCCGTGGGCATCATGTCCGATGGTGGTAAGGAAGTGCTTGTTCATATAGGTGTTAATACGGTGAAGCTGAAAGGTCAAGGCTTTAACGTACTGGTACAGGAAGGTGATCTGGTATCGGCAGGTCAGCCGATTATGGAAGTGGATCTGGAGTATGTCAAAGCAAATGCTCCTTCGATCATTTCACCAGTTATTTTCACTAACCTGCCAGAGGGCTCCACAGTAACTCTGAAGAAGAGTGGAGTGCTGAAAGTTGGCGAACAGCCAATCATTGAGATAAAATAAGAAGTGTTACGACGATGGCAAGCAAGTGTAAATATATGCAATGCCTAAACCAAACTACTGAAAGTGAGATGATTGTAATGCAACAAACATTCAGAATTACAGACGAAGATGGTATCCACGCACGTCCGGCGACAGCCCTGGTTAATACAGCAAACAAATTCAAAGGTGCAGAATCCTTTGCAGAAGCTAACGGTAAAAAAGTAACTTTGAAATCTATTCTGGGTGTTCTTTCCCTCGGATTGGAACAAGGCGACACCATCAGCATCATCGTTGAAGGCGAAGGCGAAGCTGAAGCTCTTCAAGCTTTGACTGACGTTATGGTTAACGAAGGGTTGGGCGAAATTAATGCTTAATGTCTCCGGGATCGCGGCTTCGGCGGGTATTGCTATCGCCAAGGCGTTTATCTTGGAGCATCCTGATTACTCTGTAGAAAAACGCCAAATTAACGACGTTGACGCAGAGATCGCGAAACTCGACTCAGCTCTGGGTAAATCCCAGGCTGAGCTTGAGGCGATCAAAGAGCGTACTTTACAAGAGCTTGGCGAGAAAAAAGCAGAGATTTTTGCTTCGCATTTGCTCATTTTGAATGACCCGGAACTGATTGATCCGGTTAAAGCTAGAATTGCGGATGACATGATCAATGCAGAATTTGCTTTGAACGAAACGGCATCGCAATTTATCTCCATGTTTGAGAACATGAAGAGTGCATACCTGCAGGAACGTGCAGCAGATATGCGTGACGTTACCAAACGTGTGCTAAATCACTTGCTTGGTATCGACTTCATGAGTCCGGCTGAGATCAATGAAGAAGTGATTGTGCTTGCGGAGGATCTAACACCTTCCGACACGGCTCAATTGAATCGCCAATTTGTTAAAGGTTTTGCAACTAACATTGGTGGACGTACTTCTCACTCGGCAATTATGGCTCGCTCTCTTGAGATTCCGGCTGTTGTTGGAACCAAGGACATCTTGGCTCAAGCGAAACAAGGCGATATGATTATTGTTGACGGTCTGGATGGTCACGTACTGGTTAACCCTACTGATGAAGTTATTGCTGAATACCGTGCCAAACAGGAACAGTATGATGCACAACGTGCAGAGTGGAGAAAACTTCGTGATGAGCCAACGGTAACAGTGGACAACGTTCATGTTGAACTTGCAGCCAATATCGGTACACCAAATGATGTAACGGGTGTTCTGGAAAACGGCGGCGAGGCTGTAGGCCTGTACCGTACCGAGTTCTTGTACATGGGCAGAGACAAGCTTCCTTCCGAAGACATTCAGTATAATGCTTACAAAGCGGTACTGGAAAAAATGGAAGGTAAACCTGTTGTTGTTCGTACACTCGACATCGGTGGAGACAAAGAGCTTCCATACCTGGATCTGCCAAAAGAAATGAATCCATTCCTCGGCTTCCGCGCAGTTCGTCTGTGTCTGGACCGTCTGGATATCTTCCGTACACAATTGCGTGCATTGCTGCGTGCAAGCGTACATGGAAACCTGCGTGTCATGTTCCCGATGATCGCAACACTCGGTGAATTCCGTGAAGCAAAAGCTGTCTTGCTCGAAGAGAAAGAGAAGCTGGTTGCTGAAGGTATTGCTGTTTCTGACAGCATTCAACTCGGAATCATGGTCGAAATTCCTTCGACTGCAGTTCTGGCGGATCAATTTGCCAAAGAAGTGGATTTCTTCAGTATCGGAACGAACGATCTGATTCAATACACGATGGCTGCTGACCGCATGAACGAACGAGTGGCTTATCTGTACCAGCCTTACAACCCAGCCATTTTGCGTTTGGTTAAAATGGTTATCGATGCAGCGCATCGTGAAGGCAAATGGGTTGGCATGTGTGGTGAGATGGCAGGAGACGAAACAGCAATTCCATTGCTGCTTGGTCTTGGATTGGATGAGTTCAGCATGAGCGCAACCTCCATTCTGCCAGCTCGTAGTCAGATCACCAAGCTGTCCCGTGCGGATATGCAGGAACTGGCTGCTAAAGCTCTGGATATGCAAACGGCTGAACAAGTTGTTGAATTGGTTCAAAGCATTCAAGCGTAATTTTGCCGGGGTTTCCTCCGGATTTGAGGTTTTTCTTTTTCCGATAATGAGCTGCATTGATGCAGCGATTTTGCCGGTATCCGCTGTTACAGCGGGTACTGGCTTTTTTTGTTGCTCGAACGTATAGGAATTAGAAGGGGAGTACGAGGAGAAAGGTCCTGTAATGTCTAGCCAAAAAAATGCTCTTACTGGTGTAGTTAACATCAGCAAGAGCATGATTAGTAATACACTTAGTGCTTAACTGCAAGCACAATTCAGTACAGGTTTGCGTGCCGCGGTTGTCTCATCAAGACGAGTAACCGGTGTTCCGTAAGGTGCGTTCAGGACCAATTCAGGTGTCTCTTCCGCTTCTTTGGCAATCCGTATCATCGTATCAATGAATCCATCCAACGTTTCTTTACTTTCGGTTTCTGTCGGCTCGATCATGATGCATTCCTCCACGTTGAGCGGGAAGTACACCGTAGGTGGGTGATATCCAAAATCAAGCAATCGTTTGGCAACGTCAAGTGTGCGTACACCATATTGCTTCAACCCCCGACCAGACATGACAAATTCATGTTTGCATACACCCGGATACGGAATCTCGTAGTAAGGTGCGAGACGGGCCATCATATAGTTAGCATTGAGTACCGCACATTCAGATACACGGCGCAATCCTTCCGGTCCATAGGTACGAATGTAGGCATAGGCACGTACCAATATACCGAAGTTACCGTAGTAGGCTTTCACCCGGCCAATGGATTGATCGCCTTCACGATCGAATGCATACATACCATCATCATTCTTGATCACCATTGGTTTAGGCAGGAATGGAATCAGGCGATTCTTCACACCAACTGGTCCGGCACCTGGTCCACCACCGCCATGAGGTGTACTCATCGTTTTGTGCAAGTTCAGATGCACCACGTCAAAGCCCATATCACCCGGACGTGTAATGCCCATAATGGCATTGGAGTTGGCTCCGTCGTAATACAACAAGCCACCAGCCTGGTGTACGATGGATGCAATCTCCTGAATGTCTTTCTCGAACAAACCAAGTGTATTCGGGTTGGTCAGCATCAATGCTGCCGTATCGGAACCAACGGCCGCACGGAGCGCGTCCAGATCGACCAGTCCGTCTGCACGGGACGGAATTGTCACAGTCTCAAATCCTGCAACGGTTGCACTTGCCGGGTTGGTACCATGAGAGGAATCAGGCACGATGACTTTGGTACGTTGTTCGCCACGACCTTCGTGGTAGGCACGAATCATCATAAGTCCAGTCCATTCTCCATGGGCACCAGCGGCTGGTTGCAAGGTCACAGCGTCCATACCTGTCAGACCTGCAAGGTCGTTTTGCAACGTATATAACAGTTCTAGTGCACCTTGAATGCTGGATTCGTGCTGGTACGGATGGATTTTGGCAAAACCGTTATAACGGGCAACATCCTCATTAATCTTTGGATTGTATTTCATCGTACAAGAGCCCAGTGGATAGAATCCGTTATCTACGCCGAAGTTGCGGCGGGACAGAGCGGTATAGTGTCGAATAACATCTACCTCAAACACTTCCGGCAGTGCCGCTGCTTCCGAACGGAGCATTTCCCGGGGAATCAACGTATCGGCAGACTGGCGAGGAACGTCACATTCTGGCAAGGAATAAGCGACACGTCCAGGGCTGCTGAGTTCAAAAATCAATGATTGTTCCGAAGCAGGAGATAAGGTCTGTGCGTTGAATTTTTCTAACACAGATTGAGCCGAAGTGGAGACAGCTGTACTCGCTTCCGATTGTCCTTGTACCGATGTTGTCGTTGTCGTCGTTTCCTGAGTCACAGCGATCCCTCCAATGCTCGTGCGAATTCGTCAATCTCTTCCTTAGTGCGCCGTTCTGTAACAGCAATCAGCATATGTCCGGCAAGCTCCGGATAATCACGTCCAAGTTCGTAGCCACCAATAAAGCCCGCATCCAGCAGTTTCAACTGAAGAGCATTCACGTCTGTTCCTTCAGGAAGTTTAATCACGAATTCATTAAATGTTGGTGCATTAAAAGTAAGGCTAACTCCAGGAATTGCAGTTAATGTATTCAGGGTGTAATGACTCTTTTGCAAATTCAGATCCGCGACATCGATCATACCCAGTTTACCCATGATGGACATATACACAGATGCGCTGAGTGCAAGCAAAGCTTGGTTGGAACAGATGTTGGATGTCGCCTTTTCGCGGCGGATATGCTGTTCACGTGCTTGCAGTGTGAGTACAAAACCACGCTTGCCGTTGCGATCCGTGGTCTGGCCTACGATTCGGCCAGGAATTCGGCGCATATGAGGCTGGGATACAGCGAAATATCCGCATGTTGGACCGCCGAGTGAAGCGGCGATGCCGAGGGGCTGCGCATCACCTACAACGATGTCGGCACCCAGCTTGCCTGGGGCTTCCAGCAGACCCAGCGATAGCGGGTTGGCACTTACAACGAGCAGGCCCTTGTGCGCATGCACGAGGTCGGCAGCCTGCTTCACATTTTCCACGGCACCAAAGAAGTTCGGACTCTGGATCATGACAGCAGCGGTATCGTCGGATATGGCTGCTTGCAGGGCATCCCAATCAGTGACGCCATCCTTATAACCAATCTCGACAATCTCCAGACGGAGTCCGTGCGCATATGCCTGCAATACCTGACGGGCTTCCGGATGAACGGTACGGGATACGATAAGCTGTTTGCGACGTGTTGCTGCTGCGGCGAGATTACCGGCTTCCGCAAAAGCTGTTGCGCCGTCATACATGCTGGCATTGGCTACAGCCATACCGGTTAATTCACAGATGTAGGATTGAAATTCGAAAATGGCCTGTAGTTCACCTTGGCTGATCTCAGGCTGATAAGGTGTGTAGGCAGTGTAAAACTCGGAACGGGAAATGACATGATTGATGACGGAAGGAACATGATGATCATATATGCCTGCGCCGAGGAAGCTGGCGTGTGTTTCAAAATTGGCGTTGGCGCCGGCTTGTTTGGACATGTGACGTGTCAGCGCATATTCATCAAGTTTGGAGGATACGGGCAGCTCGCCCTGATAACGGATCTCCTGCGGAATGTCCTGAAACAGATCCTCCAGCGTATCCACACCGATGGTTGCGAGCATGGCGCTCTGATCTTGCTCAGTCATGGGAATATAACGGTGCTTGCTCATGCTTGATCAGCTCCTTGAGTAGGTGTCTTCGACGTACGTGTCCGTTTATGAAAAGGGGTCTTCGCGACCTCGGCTTTTAGTTTCTTGCCGCGGATCTCAATCTCAAGCGGGGTTCCCAGCGCAGCGTATTTGCTGTCGATGAGGGCAAGCCCCAGATTACGCTTCAATGTAGGTGATTGCGTGCCTGTTGTCACTTCACCAATCTGTACGCCTTCGGCGTAAATCGGATAGTGGGGGCGGGGAATACCGCGCTCCAACACTTCGATGCCGACCAGTTTGCGGGCGGGCCCGTTAGTTTTTTGCTGTAACAAGGCTTCGTGTCCTATAAAAGGTCCGGCATTCAGCTTCACAAACATGCCAACGCCAGCTTCGAGTGGAGAGATAGTTGCCGACAATTCCTGTCCATACAGAGGGAGCTTTGCTTCAAAGCGCAGTGTATCCCGAGCACCGAGGCCTGTCGGTACAAGTCCGTGACCTTCACCGGCTTGCATTAATCCATTCCAGACCACAGCAGCCTGGTCCGCAGGAACATATAGTTCAAAGCCATCTTCACCGGTATATCCGGTACGGGACAACAGTAATTTTACTCCACATACTTCAGCATCCTGCACAAAACGAAACGGTTCAATCGAGCTTACATCCGTATCTGTAACTTTCCCGATAATGTCTACAGCCAGTGGACCTTGCAAGGCGAGCAGCGCCGTTTGCTCCGAATCGTTGGTCATACTTACGCCGGGGATCAAGTGCTCTTGCAGCCACGCCCAATCCTTGTCGATGTTGGAGGCGTTAACCACAAGCATATAATGCTGATCTTCCAGCTTATACACGAGCAGATCATCCACCACACCGCCATTTGGATAACACATCAGGGTGTACTGGGCTTGACCGGGAACCAGCGTGGTCACATCATTGGTCATCATTTGTTGCAAAAAAACTTCAGCCTGCTCACCCTGTACTGTGAATTCGCCCATATGGGATACATCGAACAGTCCCGCGCGCTCGCGTACTGCTTCATGTTCTTTCTGGATTCCGCTAAATTGTACCGGAAGCTCCCAGCCTCCAAAATCAATGCACCGTACGCCTTCGTATTGCTGATACAGTGGGAAGAGTGGTGTTCTAAGCAAATCGGACATCAAATCACCTCGTCATGGGCCGTCAGCCGGCCGGATATACAATCGTGGATCAATGAACCAGGGTGTTTTTAAATTTTCAGCTAGATATTTTCATCACATAAGTATGGTAAGGGCAGCTATGGCAGCGCCGTTCTACATCCTGTTTTTCGTTTTTTGGGAAAAAGGAAAAGGACAGGCCAAAGAATCGGCATGCCAAGTAGCACGCTGTATTCTAAGGCTCTGTCCCTTGTACCTGAGAGTTACCCCGCTGCGTTGCGCAGCAGGTTTCCCCTTGGGTGATCATAACGCCCGCACAGGGCGAATAGATGCTCTCCAGAGTTGCGTCCCGTAAAAGTCCTTTTGCCTGAGAGATTCACCCCCGCTTATCGGTGGTTTACTCCTTCGGCGTTACCTCATGTACATCCCGAATCGGGTGTCACGGGTAATCTCTCCCTTTACATTCATCCGCGGGTATAACATAGTCCAATAAACACATTTACTCCTCTCATTAAAACGTGAATCCACTACTGATGTCAAGAACGATATCATAGATAATTATTTAAAACCGAATATTTAATTTAGTTTTTATTTTATTGTTCGTGTATTTAAAAAGACTACGCTTACTATTCTAATATTCACCAGTATATGAAGAAAGAGTGTAATCCGGTTACAGGATTTAGAGGTGTTCAGCAAATAAATTGTGAGGTATCTTGACATTTGATTCAAAAATGTCATACGCTATGTTCTGGGAAAAAGGTTAAGGTCAAAGAACGCATGTACTCATTAATGAAAAGCGAGGCGGATATCGATGAGCGAATTGAAAAGTGATTTCCTGTACAGTGAAGAGCACGAATGGGTGCAAACCGTAGGGGAGGATACTGTACGTATTGGCATTACCGAGTTCGCGCAGCATCAGCTGGGTGACATTGTGTTTGTGGAATTGCCTGACCTTGAAACCAATGTAAAAGCAGAGGACATCATTGGAACGATCGAATCGGTCAAAACGGTTTCGGACTTGTTCTCTCCCGTCACAGGTTCAATTACTGCAGTCAATGATTCGTTGCAGGACTCCCCTGAACTTGTGAACAGCTCTCCTTACGAGGAAGGCTGGATGATTGAGATCCGTGTTGAGGGAGATCTGACAGCAGCATTGTCTACATTGATGAATGCAGACGCGTATCGGAAACATACGGAAGAATAGTATCAACGAACTTGTACTTATTAACATATATTTTATAATTAAATGATATGAGCTTCATATTGTTTCGACCTGTGTGAGCCGGATGCTTGCACAGGTTTTTTGTGCTTTCCAAGAATGGTTTTGAATGTGGATTGAAGCAGATTGTGGATGTAAATCACCTGATTGGACCAAGCTATAGTTTAGAAAATGATTCTGGAAATGACAAAAGTCATAGGCAAGAAAATCCTTGTGTACCAATGGGTTCAGCCATTATGCATCAAGTAAAACGATTACATAACCTAATGTTGTCATCATTGTTCATGACGAAAGTACGCTTTCATTTCATTGAACAGGAGAGCATTCTCGCTTAGGATTACAGCAGGGGAGAAATGATACCCCTTTCATAAATCATAATCACTTGATCCAAGGAGGATAATACAATGAGTAATTTGGACCAATCGTCCAATTCCAAAGGTGGGCTACGGGTTGGTGTTCAGCGTTTTGGCCGATTCCTGAGTGGTATGGTCATGCCAAATATGGGAGCGTTCATCGCCTGGGGATTAATTACGGCTCTGTTCATTCCAACAGGCTGGTTCCCTAACGAGACACTTGCACAGCTAGTTGATCCGATGATCAAATATTTGCTGCCACTGTTAATTGGTTACACCGGGGGTACGATGGTGCATGGTCAGCGTGGTGGTGTCGTGGGTGCCATTATGACCATCGGGGTCATCGTGGGTAGTGATATTCCGATGTTCCTCGGTGCCATGATTGCCGGACCACTGGCAGCATGGATTATCAAAAAGTTCGATAAATCCATTGAAGGTAAAATTAGAGCCGGATTTGAAATGCTGGTTAACAACTTCTCAGCTGGTATTATTGGCGGGATCTTGGGGATTTTTGCGCTACTGGGCATCGGGCCTGCTGTAGAAGCGATTAGCAAAGTATTATCTGCCGGTGTACAGGGCTTAATGAATCTTGGTTTGCTGCCGCTGGTCAACCTAATCATTGAACCAGGTAAAGTATTGTTCCTGAACAATGCAATCAACCACGGGATTCTTACACCAATTGCAACAGATCAAGCGAGAGAATTAGGGAAATCCGTATTATACATGCTTGAATCAAACCCGGGTCCGGGACTTGGTATCTTACTTGCTTACTGTTTCTTCGGACGCGGAATGGCCAAATCTTCTGCACCGGGTGCCGTAATCATTCATTTCTTCGGGGGAATTCATGAGATCTACTTCCCTTACATTCTGATGAGACCGATTCTGATTCTTGCTGCAATTGCGGGTGGCGTCGCAGGTACATTAACATTCATGCTCACCGGAGCAGGACTTGTTTCAGCACCATCACCGGGTAGTATTATCGCGTATTTCTTCTTAACACCAAAAGGTGGATACCTGCCGATGTTCGCAGGGGTGCTTGTAGCAGCCGTCGTTTCTTTCCTGGTTGCAGCAGTTTTGCTGAAAACGGGTAAACAAAAGGACGAAGATCTAGAGTCCGCATCCAGTCGGATGAAAGACATGAAGAGTCAAGGAACCGTGCCAAACGCTGGTATTACGGCTAATCAACGTGAAGCAGACAGAGCCGCAGATATGGCTTCTTCTACCGTCAAAACAGACGTGAAGAAAATTGTCTTCTCCTGTGATGCAGGCATGGGGTCAAGTGCCATGGGTGCTTCCATTCTACGCAAGAAGATGAAGGCAGAGGGGATTGACGTTACGGTGACCAATACGGCTATCAGTGATATCCCGCCGGATGCAGACGTGGTGATCACACAACAAGTATTGACCGATCGTGCCCGCTCCGTTGCGCCGAACGCAGAACATATATCCATCGACAACTTCCTAAAAAGCCCGGAATACGATGCGCTCGTTGAACGTCTGAAGTAATTGCACGCATTTGTTTTCCCTGAGCCGGAGGCTGAGATATGAGTATTACCAAAAGACAACGTGAAATCGTGGAGTTCCTGCTGGAGCATCCACATGAAGTCACTGCCGGCGAAATCGCCGTTGAAGTAAAGGTCAGTACCCGAACGGTTCACCGGGAGCTGCAAATGATTGAACAATGGCTTGAACCTTTGGGCATGAAGCTGGAAAAAAAATCAGGAACCGGTATCCGAATCGATGCCAGTTCCGATGATCTGGCTGTATTGCGCCAGCAACTAGAGGGTAAAGAATATGTAGAGTTTACGCCAGAAGAGCGTAAGCTCTTCATGCTTTGCATCCTGCTGGATGAACCGGAGCCTGTAAAGTTACTCGCCTTGGCTTCGGATCTGAAAGTGACCGTATCAACCGTAACCACTGATCTGGACGATCTGGAGTCACGGATTCGTCAGGCGGGACTAAAGCTGGTTCGCAGACGTGGATATGGCGTCAAGATTAAAGGAAGTGAGACGATTCATCGCACAGCCATAGCTGCACTTGCTCTCGAATTTTTGGATGAATCCGACCTGTTCGGAAGACAACCTGAACAAGGGGGCTCCATCGTAAACCAAAAATTGTTGGATATGATTGGACATGGTGATGTACTTACGGTCGAAAATGCGTTATGGCAACCAGATATCGAATGGCTGGAGAACATCCCGGAACGCCAATACATGAAGTTGCTGATTCAATTATCCGTAGCGGTTGTACGTATTCGTAAAGGCTTTGGCATTGGCCGTATACCTCCCCTGGAGAACAAGGGAGATGAAGTCGCAGAGCAGGATGAGATGAAGGTTCCACCTTATATGGCTTCCCGCTTGTGTGGTGTGTTATCGACCCAGCTGGGGCTGACATTCTCCCAAGATGAGCAAGCTTATTTTCACAGACTATTAGTTGAGACAGAGCAGCGGATTCATTCTTCGCGGCTGTTGCCAATAGACGATTTGATTTTACTGGACAGGGTACATTCACTGATTGATCAGATGCAGGCGAGAACGCATTACGCCTTTCATGAGGATCGTTTGCTTCGTGAAGGTCTGCTTGGTCATATGCAACCTGTCATGGAGCGAATTGAAGGACAACAGATGATTCGTAATCCGCTACTGCAGCAGATTCGTAAGGATTATGATTCACTTTTTGAAGATGTCAAAAAATCTGTAGGGCAAGCTTGGCCAGGCACAGACGTTCCGGATGAGGAAATTGGTTTCTTGGTCATGCATTTTGGGGCTTCCATCGAGAGGTTACGTGCATTGAAACGGGAGATCAGGGCGATCATCGTGTGTACAAGCGGAATTGGATCATCACGTATGCTCTCCAGCCGACTGTCCAAGGAGATTCCCGAGATTCGGATCATGGACAGCGTGTCCTGGTATGAAGCTGCCCGGATGCCTACAGATCAATATGATCTGGTGTTATCCACTGTTGATCTGCCGATGGATGAGCATCAGTATTACAAAGTGAGTCCACTGCTTACGGCAGAAGAGAGCGAACGTCTGCGTCATTTTATCCGAACAACAACATTACAACGACAGCATAATAAACCCCGTGAAGCAGAGGTTCAGACGACAAGTCGTTACTCCGACCCGGATGGACTGGAAGCTATTTTAGTTGAAATCGTCCGAATTATTGGCAAGTTTCAGGTGTATCCGCTGGATAACCAAGATATCGGTTTCTATAAAACCGTATATGCGATGTGCAACGTACTCCATGGATCTGGTGTGCTGAAGGAACCGGGGGAGATCGCAAAACGGTTGGAGGCACGTGAAGCAGTGGGGAGTCAGAAGATTCCCGGTACAAGACTTGCGCTGTTTCATACACGCAGTGAGGGAATCTACAGGCCGTCCATTAGCTTGTTTCAGCTCACTGAGCCACTCCTCTGTACGCCGGATGATCCCGCAGGAGTTACCCATGTCCTCTTGATGCTTGGTCCCCGAGAATTATCCAAGGAAAGCCTGGAGGTTCTCAGTGAGATCAGCGCCCTGTTATTACAGGAAGAAATGATTACATTGCTGGAAAAGGGAATCAGGGATGAACTCATTCATTACCTGTCCCAGGAACTGGTAGGATTTTATCGCAGTAAAACCGAAATTGGAGGTCAACCATTATGAGTATGTTAACAACAGATAAAGTCATCATGAATGCGACGGCTCAGGACAAATACGAAGCGATTCGCATGGCAGGGCAGATTTTGAAGGATGCGGGACATATTACCGCTGATTACATTGAGAAGATGATTGAACGTGAAGAGATTGTCTCGACCTATGTAGGGAACGGTCTGGCTATTCCGCATGGTACAAAGGAGTCCAAAGCTTTCATTTTATCCACAGGTATCTCTGTCATTCAGTATCCACAGGGTGTTGATTTTGGCGAAGAAAAAGCTTATATGGTCATTGGTATCGCGGCTCAAGGCGGGGAACATATGGAGATCTTGACTAGCATCGCGGTGATCTGTGCTGAGGATGAGAATATGGAGGCCCTGCGTCTGGCGAAAACAGCCGAAGAAGTTATTGCTATTCTGGAAAGTGAAATGGAGCTATGAAGGCCTTACACTTTGGCGCAGGTAACATTGGACGCGGGTTTATCGGATTGATTCTCTCCCGTGCAGGGTATGAGGTGATTTTCTCTGACGTGAATCAAACCTTGGTAACAGCTCTCCAGCAACAGGGGCAGTATACGGTAGAACTGGCTAACGAGAGCAAGGATCAGGAGACTGTCACAGGTGTAAATGCAATCGATGGAACCCAGCTGGAGACGGTTGCCCAAACCGTGGTGGAAGCGGATCTGATTACAACCGCAGTGGGTGTAGGAGTACTAAAGCATATTGCACCAGGCATTGCGAAAGGACTTGAGAAAAGACTGAATTTAGGTCCTGCTCAAAACCCGCTTCACATTATTGCTTGTGAGAACGCAATTGGAGCCAGTACGCAATTGAAAGAACATGTATATGCTTTGCTCAATGAAGACGTACGTTCCCTTGCAGATCAGTTTGTCTATTTTCCAGACTCGGCCGTAGACCGGATTGTGCCTATTCAGCATCATGAAGATCCTCTACATGTACAGGTGGAGCCTTTTTACGAGTGGGTGGTGGATCGTTCCCAGATGGCTCCTGCATTCAAACCGGTTGAAGGCATCGTATATGTCGATGATCTGGAGCCGTATATCGAACGGAAGCTGTTCACTGTTAATACAGGACACTGCGTTGCAGCATATATCGGTAATGTGCACGGGTATGACACGATTCAGAAGGCTGTTGCCGACGAGAAGGTGAAATCGATTGTATACGGTGCTTTGCAGGAAACTGGAAAAGTTCTAGTGAAGCGTTTTGCATTCAACCCGGAAGAACATGAGCAGTATATTTTCAAAATATTGGGGCGGTTTGTCAACCCGTACCTTACCGATGAGGTTACTCGTGTTGGTCGTTCCCCGCTGCGCAAGTTGTCTCCAAATGATCGTCTGGTTCGTCCGGCCCTTCAGGCCTATGCGGATGGAAGCGAAACAACTTATCTGGCTATGGGCATGGCAGCAGCCTGCAAGTTCGATGTCTCCGATGATCCGGAAGCAGTTGAACTACAGGACATGATCCGCGAGAAGGGGATTACAGCTGCCCTCCACCATTATACGTCCATGGATGAGCAACATCCGGTGCTTGAACAGGCTGTTGCCCAGTATAACCAAATGTAAGAGTAGTGTTAGCCAGCTAATAGTATAGATGATGCATAATGAAGAAGAGCCATACAGTCGTTAACTGTGTGGCTCTTCTTTTGGTTGGTGTTTATCGGCATAGTCATCCAAACAGCGTTGACATATGCACGATTTTCGGCGCTGCTCTGCCGGAATGCGGTCAAATACACCTTCGGGGAAAGTAGCCCGGTTACACCAGCATTCCAAATGGGGATGTCCTGCGGCATAGGAACATCGATTAGCTTCCCCGCATAATGGGCAGACAAGAACATCGATATGGATGTGCTCTTGATCGTCTTGTTCTGCAGACATTCAGTTCTTCCCTCCCTGTGCAATAGCTACGAGCTGAAGTTAAACATACTGGTCCCAGTATAACAGAAATGTGCCGGTGATTATGGATTTACTCTGTATATATGACTTCCAGTTCACCACATCTGTTTCTCCCATCGGCTATTCTTCAGGCGGTAATTCGATCTTTAGGCCTTCCACATGTTTGCGTCCCATCAATTTACGGTTCTTACGATTTTCCTTTGTTTCCAGCACAATGTCCAAATCATAATCGTCACCTGGATAAAGCTCATTGGCAGATATATGCAGAGTCAGGCGTTTCTTATGGATTTTGACTTTGCGTCCTCGCAGCATGACCCCGATATTTCCACGGCTATCCTCCACATCACAGACGATGCCCGACTGATTGAGATAGGCCGCATACACCCGATCCCCTTTGCGAAAATTTTTGGCAGGAGCAGGGGTATCTGACTCTCTGGGTGTTGTTTTTTTGTGGAGACCGATTGAATCCTTTGACTGTTTCGACTGCTTTGACTGATTCCACTTGGATAACTCTGCTGGGCTGACTGATTCTGTACCAGAACGAGCAGGCGTCAGGGCCTTAGTTTCCGAAGGAGGTGACGTGAATCCTAATGTACGATCTCTTGAAATACTTTGATCTGACAGGGACTTGGATCGCTCGATAATTCGCTGTGGCATGCCCAGCTTTAATGCGATGGAATAGGCGTAACTTTCACCAGCTTCTCCGATACGCAATCGATAAAGTGGCTGGAGAGATACGGTATCAAATTCCATACGGGCATTTTCGAATCCTGGTGTGGCAGCTGCAAAATGTTTGATTTCACCAAAATGTGTTGTCGCCACAACGGTTGCTCCGCGGCTGTGAAGTTCCTCCAGCATGGCGATGGACAGTCCAACACCTTCACCGGGATCTGTGCCGGAAGCCATCTCATCAATGAGCACCAGAGTTGACGTATTGGCCTGTTCCAGTATGCCAATCATATTGCGAATATGTGCAGAGAATGTACTGAGCGCTTGTTCCATACTCTGTCCGTCACCAATATCAACCGCTACCTCGTTATAAACGGCCATCTCGCCACCTTCTTCCACCGGAATAAGCAAACCGGATTGCATCATCAGGGTTAGCAAACCTAGCGTTTTGAGTGCGACCGTTTTACCCCCGGTATTCGGGCCAGTAATAATGAGCGACGAATACGTTCTGCCGATTGCAAAATCAAGTGGAACCATGGAAGAACCCATGAATGGATGACGTGCACGTTGAAGGCTGATTTGGCCCTGAGTATTGACTCGAACGGTACGCCCATCCATGGTGGCCGCATATTTGGCTTTGGCAAACAGGAAGTCCAATACACCTACCGTTTCGGTGTTGAGGGCGATTTCACGGTTATACGATTCGGCCAGGGAGGTTAAATCACCGAGAATTCTCATCTCCTCTCGGGACTCCTCGGCTTGTAGAGCAGCCAATTCCATCTGCAGACTTACTAATTCAACGGGTTCAATATACACGGTTTGCCCGCTCCCCGATTCATCCAGCACACTGCCTTTCACCTGTTTGCGAAACTCTTTCTTAATGGGCAGCACCATTCTTCCTCCCCGTTGGCTGATGACATGTTCCTGCATAATGGAGCGATGTTTACTCACCAGAGAATCAAGTTTTCGTTTCATGCGTTCCGCATTCACCGTTATTTTTTTACGAATACGAATCAGTTCCTTGCTCGCCTGATCCTGAATGCTTCCACTATGGATGCAACGCTCGATCTCACTCAGCAAAGGTTCGATTAGAATCATGGATGCTGCATAACGACTGACAGTGGGAGCGGCCCCGGATTTGCCCTCCATGTATTTCATAAGTTGTGCACAGCTCCGCAGGAACTGAGCGAGATGACTGAAGTCGCGTTCACTGAATAGATAACCGGTGCCAAGCAGATCCATAATGGTTTCCATTCCGTCGAGTGAAGGGAGGGGGATACTGGCCCCGAAGCGAATCAATGCAGCAGCTTCTGCTGTTTCTTCCAGGCGAATCTCGATCAGGTGAGCATCTACCATCGGTTTTAGTTCTCTCGCATAACGTTTGCCCAGATAAGACAGGGCGCAGTCTGCAACATTTTTTTGAATTTGTGGATAGCCCAAACTGTTTAATGTGTTCTCATTCATGCGTAATCTCTCCTTGAATTTGAATTGGGATTTCAGTTGACGCGCTGAAACATATTCCTGGAAAACGCAAAAAGGGCGGAGAATGAACAAACGTCATTCTCCGCCCTAAACGTATGGGAAAGCAAAGTCCACTACAGGTCTATATTAAAAAATCCGCGCTGAACTCAGCGCGGAAATAGACCCGGACAATTACAATCCCGGAGGCGATTTATGATATCCGCTGTTCTTAACTAAGTACAGGGATCTGGCGCATCAAGAAATACACGTATGCCATATGGGCACAAGCGCAATGAAAGGCCAAACTCCTGAATATGAAACTTGGTTAGTTAAGAACATTCACCGACATTAAAAATCTCTCCTTTGATTGAGGAATATGCAACCAATATAAACTGGAAATTGGTTTGAAGTCAACCTTTAGAATAAATGAGTGGACTTGAATAAGAATGGGTTTTAAAATAACAATAGTAAATTAATCCAATGAAAGCGATTTATTTTAATAAACATACGTATAAAGGAGGATGCTCTTCTTGCCGAAGTATTTACTGCGTTTGCTCTGTTTTACCCTGATCCTTGGAGCCCTTCCGGTCATTGTTATTGGTTCGGTCTCGTATACGATTGCATCACGTGACATTGAACAGAAAGTGCGTGAGAGCAATCTTCAGATATTACATCAGACCCAAATGAGGGTAGAACAAGTTCTGCGCAGCCTGCAATTATCCTCCATCCAGTATGTTAATTCGCCCTTGGTACTACAAGCGATGAAGAAACCACTAGACAGCAGCGAGTTTCAGGAGATTCGTGATCTGACCTCCGGTTTTAACAACTTGCAAGCGGTTACGAACATTGACCAAGCCTATCTGGTTAATCTGGATGAAGATTGGGTCGTTTCAATGCGTTCTTTTGGCAAATTGGATGATTTCAGCATTCGAGACCGAATTGGCTCCTACCTAAGTTATACCAACAGCCTGTTCTGGGTCACTCAGAATGCTAGTTCAGCCAAAGAAAGTGTACCTGTGTCAGCAGGTATGGGTGAACTAACAACCGAACAGGCACCTGCTCTTATATCATCGGATAATGTGGTCAGTATGGTATTCAAAATCCCGATGATACCAACCAATGTGAAACCAAAGGGATTTCTTGTGATTGATATCGCCGATACGGAACTGAGTACCTACTTGAGCCGGAATACGAATTCTGGAGATATGTACGTTCTGGATCGGGAGCAGAAGTATTTTCTGAACGATATGCAGCAAGGCGGGAAATATGACGCGCTGAATAAGGAAATTCAGGAAATGGTGCAAACGACGGGCCAGCCAGAGGGTTTCTTCAGTGCGGAGGTGGAAGGTAATCAAGTGGCAGTTAGTTATAGGCAATCTCCGCTCAATGGCTGGTTATACGTGTCCGTTGTATCTCTTGGACAGATCACGGCCCAGTCACAGAAAATTGCATTGGTTACTGGTATCGCTACACTGGTCATGTTATGTGTAACGGGATTGTTCGCCATATACGGCAGTCGGCGGATGTACTCACCAATCTCCAGACTGCTGCAATTTACGAAGGGTTTGGATTCCCCAGTTGCTCCGTCAGGACGCCGTCAAGATGAATTTATCTATATTGAGGAGCAATTGTCAACCTTGTTCAGTTCGGAGAAAACGATGCGTGAGCAGATGAAGGGGCAGCATGTGCACCTCCAGGAGTTTTTTATGACCAAACTGCTGACAGGTAAAATCTCGGAAGAAGATTTCAGATATCAGGGAGAATTGTACGATTTCCCGACAGGCTGGGCGAGTCTTGGTGTACTCATGCTCCAGATCGATACCTTGGAAGGGACCCGATATGAGGAACAGGATCGCGATCTGCTGCTGTTTGCTGTCAACAATATGGTAGGTGAGCTCCTCCCTTCGGCAGTTCGGTTCACCCCGGTCATGCTGGATGATGCTCAGGTCACCGTTCTTGCCTCCGAACTCACGGATGAGGTGCAGCTGAAGGAATGGATGCATACCCAGGCAGACTGGATTCGCGAACGTGTCGTGACCTACCTGAATCTGCCCGTAAGTATTGGCATCAGTCGTTCTTACGCTTGTATCGGAGATACGCCAAGAGCGGTTCAAGAGAGCCGAGAGGCTCTGCAAGGCAGGGTAAGTCTGGGCAGCCGTATTATTTTGCATTACGAGGATATTCAGCCACGTGGTCAGATGGAGGCCGCGTTGTATACCCAGTTACGTATGATCGAGGATCAGCTCGCGTCTGCGCTCAAGCAAGGAGATGAAGAGAAAACGGACGCCTACTTTAAGCAATATTTGGGACTGCTTGCAGACAAAAAGCTTCATTTCAGTGAATACCCCGTCATTATGGTTCAGTTATTGTCTCGTGTATATCAGCTTGTGCAGGAGCAAGGCGGAGATGTAGCCGAAGTACTGGGTGAAAAAGCATCCATGTCACATTTGCTGAAGTTGTCCACATTGGACGAAATGACCAATTGGTTCCGCAAGCGGCTGTTCCTGCCCGTCATTCGTTTCTGGCGAGAACAGGAAGAATCCCAATACATGAATATTGCGAGACGTATGATTCGTTTGATCGAGGAACGTTATGATCGTGAATTGTCGCTGGAAGCCTGTGCCGCTGAGCTTAATTTTCACCCTGTCTACCTAAGTCGGGTATTCAAGAAGGAAGCTGGAGTCAATTTTACGGAATATCTCGCAGAGTACCGTATGGAAAAAGCGAAGACCTGGCTGCAAACAACAAATCTTAAAATATCGGAGATTGCTGAGAAATTAAACTATACCAACCCAACTGCATTTATCCGTACGTTTCGCAAAATTACAGGAACCACCCCCGGCAAGTACCGGGAGCAGCAGCGATAAAACAAACCTGCTCTGCCCGCCATGGCAGGCAGGCTTTTTCATGTCTGGATGAAGGAAGCAGGCCGCTTCTGTCATGAAGTTAAGACAGGAATATGGAGGTTGAAAGCAGTTCATTGCGCCTTTAAATTCTGTGAGGGAAATGAGCTAAACCCTTGCTACATAAGGAAAAACAAAAGGCTAAAACGAGACGATAGCCAGTCATTCGTTTATCCTCCACAATGAAGACATGAATTCAGGAAGTGATATTTTGTAATCGTTTCCAATGTGGGGAGGAAGACAATATGAAAGCCGAAACGGCGGCTCGAACACGGCCCGCTACCCGCAGTGACAAAAACCTGCTGTGGAGAGACATTATCAAAAACCGGTGGCTGTATATCATGTTGATACCGGGTGTGCTTTACTTTGTAATTTTCAAATACATACCCATGTATGGAATCACGATGGCTTTTCAGGATTACACGCCTTACAAGGGCATCTTGGGAAGTGACTGGGTAGGGTTCAAACATTTCCAGCGTTTCTTCGGAGAACCGCAGTTCTGGACATTATTTCGGAATACGTTTTTGCTGGCCATTTATAACATTGTATTCTTTTTCCCACTGCCGATTGTACTGGCACTCATGATGAATGAAGTTCGTCGTGAACGGTTCAAACGATTTGTACAAACTCTCGTGTATGTTCCACACTTTGTTTCCTGGGTTGTTGTTGTCGGTGTGTTCTACATGCTGTTCACAACTGAGGGTGGTGCGATTAATGAATTGCTCTATAACCTGACAGGACAAAAAGTGGCGTTCCTGCTTGAACCTGGATGGTTCCGAACGATGATTGTCGGACAATCCATCTGGAAAGAAGTTGGTTGGGGCACAATTATCTTCCTGGCTGCGCTTTCCGGTGTGGATACACAGCTCTATGAAGCTGCACGGATTGATGGTGCCAATCGTTGGCGCCAAACCTGGCATATTACATTGCCGGCCATTCGCAGTACCATCGTCATTTTGCTCATTTTGCGTCTGGGCAATTTCCTGGATACAGGCTTTGAACAGATCTTCCTGATGCTGACTCCGACAAACCGGGATGTGGGCGAGGTATTCGATACCTATGTGTACACGAAGGGTCTTACCCAGGCACAGTACAGTTATAGTGCTGCTGTCGGGTTGTTCAAATCGGTTGTCGGGCTGGCGCTTGTTCTGGGTGCCAATACGTTGGCCAAAAAATTCGGGGAGGAAGGCGTCTACTAACCCTCGGGAGCAGACGTTCTTCACCAGACAGGAGTGAACATTAAGATGCAACAGGATAAAACATGGGGCAACCGGATCTTTGATTTTCTCAATCACGGCTTGCTGCTGTTGATTGGAATCGTGACGGTCATCCCGTTCATGTATATTTTGGCCGTCTCGTTTACCAGTCCGCATGAAGTGGCTAAGGGAGGATTCATTCTTTTTCCAAAAGAGTTCTCTCTGGCTGCGTACCGTTACATTTTCTCTACAGATACCTTGATTCGCAGTCTGGGTGTATCGGTCTATATTACGGTGATAGGTACCTTTATTAACCTGCTGTTTACGTCACTTATGGCGTATCCGCTCTCCAGAAGATATTTGCGTGGACGCCAGCCCATTTTGCTGGGTGTATTGTTCACAATGCTCTTCAGTGGCGGAATGATTCCAACATACTTTGTCGTGAAATCTTTGCATCTGACGGATACGTTATGGTCGCTGATGCTGCCTACCGCTATTAGTGCATTTAACTTGATCGTACTCAAAAACTTTTTCCAGGCCATTCCCGACGAGCTGGAGGATGCAGCCAAAATTGATGGATGTAACGATGTCAGCGTATTGTTCCGGATTGTACTGCCATTGTCCATGCCAGCCATGGCGACATTTTCACTCTTTTACGCGGTGGCCCACTGGAACAGTTTCTTCAGCGCTGTTATCTATATCAATGATAGTGAGAAGTGGCCTGTCCAAGTCTGGCTACGTGAGATTGTCATTCTGGCACAGAGCCGAATCGGAGACACAAGTATCGAAGAGACCGAGATCCAGCCGCTTACCATTCGCATGGCCGTTATCGTGTTCTCCACGATCCCGATTATGCTGGTATATCCATTCCTGCAAAAGCACTTTGCAAAAGGCGTGATGCTGGGTTCGGTGAAAGGTTGAGTCGGAACATGGTTCAAAGTCAGTTCAGTATGACTGCATAAAAAAAGGGAGGTTTTCATGTTATGAAAGCAACAAAAAAGAAAGCCGTAGCTGTCTTGAGCACACTGGCACTGGTGACAGGTTTGCTGGCAGGATGCGGATCAGACGAGGGTCAGGCTGCCGAGGGCGGCGTACAAAATGTGTCCATAGCCATTGCACAGGTTGGTGATGTGCCAAGCAAAGGCAATGAAGTTCAGCAAAAGATTGAAGCGTATACCAATACCAAACTGGATATCCAGTGGATTCCGGCTTCGGCCTACAATGACAAAATTAACGTGATGATCGCTTCAAGCGATATGCCAAAAATTGTGAAAGTGCAATATAATCCAACGGTGACCAGCGCGATGCGTAATGACGTGTTCTGGGAAGTTGGCCCATTGCTGAAAGATTACAAAAATCTGTCGGCACAGAACGAGCGTTTTTTTGACAACATCAAGGTAGAGGGCAAAATCTACGGGGTTCCTGTATTCTCTGATATTGCGCGGGCTACGGTAATCTATCGCAAGGATTGGTTCGAGAAGTTGAATCTCAAGGTGCCAGCCACACCGGATGAATGGTATGAAACGATCAAGACACTGGCAACCTCCGATCCGGATGGAGATGGTCAGGATAATACGTTTGGACTAATGCTATTTAAAAAATATAATGAGGATCAATATTCCTTCACGACGCGCCTTGGCGTAAGTTTTGGTGCACCTAACAAGTGGAAAGTCGAGGATGATGGCAGCTTCACGCCGGAATTCATGACACCGGAGTATATGCAGGTGCTGGATCTGCTGAAACGTTTGTACGATGAGAAACTGCTAAATCAAGATTTTGCCGTATTCGACTCTACGGAAGCGGAGAAAAAGTATGATTCCGGTGTTGTTGGTATCCGTGTTGGTGTTGCGCAGAACGGAAAAAGTCAGCAAGAGCGTTTGTCCAAAAACAATCCGGATGGTGTGGTAGACATCGCTGGTTTGCTTGGAGCGAACGGAGATCGTGTTGCAGGACAGACGGGTAACTCGGGGATTCTGGCATTCCCTAAATCAACGGTGAAATCGGAAGAAGAACTCAAAAACCTGCTCTCCTTCCTAGATAAACTGATGGACCCTGAGATGGCGACCCTGTTGATGCGTGGTATGGAAGACAAACATTACACCAAAGTGGGCGAAGATCAGGTGGAGATGAGTGACTTCGATGCATTCCAGCGTGAAGTGAAGCCTTACCGTGATAATCTTCCTTATGTCGAAGGGTATAACGTACCGAAATTGAAGGATACCGAACTGGGTGAAAAAGGTACGGCACTTGCCAAGGAACTGGCGGAGCACGCTGTGCCAAACCCTGCGCTGACGTTATATTCTCCAACGTATGGTGACCGTGGGGCGGATCTGGATCAGGTGATTGCCGATGCGCAAACCAAATACATTATGGGCAAGATCGATCAAAGTGGCTGGGAAAAGGAAATCGAGAATTGGGGCAATGCGGGTGGAAACAAGATTCGTGAGGAATATGCCGAAGATTATAAAAAACAGGCTCAATAAAGAGCCGGAAGCGGAGGCTTGATCATGAAGGAAACAATGCAATTCACATCCGTGCGCATGGCACAGCAGTTCATGGAAAGTTATCGCAACCATGAGCTGTACGCCACTTGGCATTATGAGAACGGCTGCTTACTGAAAGCGCTGGAGGAGCTGTATACGTACACGGGGGAGCAAAAGTATTTTGACTACATCCGTGAGCTCATGGATCATTTCGTTCAGGAAGATGGCTCCATTCGCTCCTATACGATCGAGGAATATAATCTGGATCAGATCAATCAGGGGAAATCACTGTTCCTGTTGCTCGAGAAAACGGGAGAAGAAAAGTACCGCAAAGCTGCGGAGTTGCTTATGACCCAGCTTAAGGGACAGCCACATACGAGTGAAGGCGGGTTCTGGCACAAAAAGATTTATCCATTCCAGATGTGGCTGGATGGATTGTATATGGCTACTCCGTATCTGACCCAGTATGGCGCAGTGACGGGTGAAGAGAAGTGGTTTGACAAGGCGGCTCTGCAGCTCCTGCTGGTGGAGCAACGTACACGTGATCCGCGTAGTGGTCTCTTGTACCATGCCTGGGATGAGAGCAAAGAGCAGCGCTGGAGTTCGGGTGAGACGGGATGTTCACCACATGTCTGGAGTCGGGCGATGGGCTGGTATGTGATGGCGGTTGTGGATACCTTGGATTATCTGCCGGTAGATCATCCGCAGCGCGGGCAGATTGTGGGTATCTTCGAACGGGTAGCCAACGCACTAGTGCATGTGCAGGATCAGCAGACCGGACTATGGCCACATTTGTTGGATCAACCGGGACGTGAGCGGAACTATCTGGAGGCTTCCGGGACCTCAATGTTTGTCTATGCTTTGGCCAAAGGTGTGCGTAAAGGATATCTGAGTGGCAAGTTCAAAGCGGTTGCGGAAAAAGGGTATCAGGGTCTGCTACAGCATCTGCTGCAAACGGATCGTGAAGGTGTGCTGTCCTTGACGCAGTGTAATGGCGGAGCCGGTCTTGGAGGAAGCCCGTATCGTGACGGGTCCTATGAGTATTATGTGACCGAGTCCATTCGGATCAATGATCCGAAGTCGGTCGCTCCGTTCATTTTGGCGGGAGTGGAGATTGAACTCTACAAGTCCAACTAACATGTACATGAGAACGGAGAGGGCAGAAATAATCTGAGGAAGCGAAGCGTTCGCCTAAAAGCTTTCTGAAAGAAAGCTACATCGGAAGCATAGGCTATCCCCGGATTTTCCCCTTTTTAAAAGGGAATCAAAAAATCTGGGGATAACAGCGATCTGAAGGTTGTTCTGTCATCGGAGTGGTCTGTGTACATAACCTTATCCAAAAGGAGAGATGGTTCATGAGTCCAAAAGGTCCAATGTCCCGTTTAGGCGGAATCGTTGTAATTGGTGCAATGTCCGCTGGATTGCTTGCAGGTTGCGGGGGAGAAAAAACACCTGCTACAGGGGAAGGTAAACTTCCCATTTCCATCTCTTTAATGCAGGTAGGAGATATACCGGCCAAGGAGAACGGGATTGAAAAGAAGATTGAGGAATATACAAATACGGATGTCAATGTACAGTGGATTCCGCAGTCTGCTTTTGATGATAAGGTGAATGTTATGGTTGCTTCAGGCGAGATGCCGACCATTATGCGTGTGAATTATGTACCGACCACATTTAATGCCGCCAAAACGGGACTGTTCTGGGAACTGGGGCCTTACTTGAAGGATTATAAGAACCTGTCTGCCCAATCCGAAGCTTATTTTAACAATATCAAAATTGAAGGCAAGGTCTACGGTATTCCGAACTTTCGGGATATTGGACGGACTGCGATCGTATATCGCAAGGACTGGTTTGATACGTTGAAGCTGGATATACCCAAAACGCTGGATGACTGGTATGAAGTGATGCGCTCTATTCGTAAGGATGACCCTGACGGGAATGGTAAGGAAGATACGTACGGTGCACTGCTTTTCAAAAAGTATAATGAGGGTGTCTCGTCCCCACTGACGCGGATTGCTGTAAGTATTGGGGGCGTCAACAAATGGGGTGTGGATGATGCCGGGAAATTGACCCCGGAGTTCTTGACCACCGAATATGTGGATACAATGAAGCTCTTCAAGCGACTGTTCAGCGAGGGACTGATTAATAGTGATTTCCCTGCTCTGGACCCTTCTGATGCGGACAAAAAAATGGATTCGGGCCTGGTTGGCATGAAGCTAAATGGTGTGGCCCAGAACGGAAAGTCCTCTCAGCAGCGGCTTACACCTAACGCTCCGGATGGAGAAATTGATGTGGCTCCGTTCCAGGGAACCGATGGTATTCGCATCGCCGGAGAACCAGGGAACTACGGAATGCTGGTCATCCCGAAGGCATCCGTTACGGATGAGGAGCAATTGAAGCAGGTTCTCACGTTCCTGGATCAGTTGATGGATGAGGAATTAAGTGCGTTGCAGCTCCGTGGATTGCTCGATGTGCACTACAGCAAGACTGCTGATGGGAAAACCGAACTCAAAGATTTTGACGCTTATCAGCGTGAAGTGAAGCCATATCGAGATAATCTGTTAAGCATTGAAGGTTATAACGTACCTGAACTGGTTGATGTCCCAATTGGTATGAAAGGTACAAAGATGGCGCGTGAGAATGAGCAGTATGCCATTGCCAATCCGGCACTCACCTTGTCTTCGGCGATCTATACCGAGCGTGGTCAGGAGCTGGATCAGATGATCTGGGATGCGCAGACCAAGTACATTATGGGTAAAATCGATGATGCAGGTTGGGAGCAGGAAATCGCAAGCTGGAGAAAAGCTGGTGGTGATCAATTGATCACGGAATTGGAAGCATCCTACAAGGAATTGAACGGGAAATAAAGCTGGCTGAAATAAAAAAAGGTTGATCAAATGGAATGATATGGTTTATTCTATGAGTGAGTTCATTTTTCCAATATCATAAGAAAGACCACACCCTTAAAGCATAAGGCTATGAATCTGCGGATTCATGGCCTTTTTTTGTGTTTTAGGCGAATGAAGTGGGTCTCTGGAAGGAGGGGCGCACGCCTTAACGTGATGGGGATGGACGAAAAATAATACCAATAGCCTAGGTCGACATGGTAGAATATTGATTATTATGGCAAATTTAGGTTTTGGTTGTGAAGAGAAGTGACTAGGTTGACTAAGTAAAGCATCCTCATACTAAGGTACATAGGAGCGTGAGTAGATTGAAGAAGCAGATTAATGGACACGAGAAGAAGAAAAAACGGAACGGTTGGATTGTCGGGTTGTTAGCGACAGCTGTATTGGCAGGAACACTATTGCCCGTTGGACCCGTACATTTGACGTCAAAAGCGAATGCCGCATCGGGAACAAGTGATACTGCTCTTAGCAAGTTCAAAGATATCAAGGGCCACTGGGCTCAAGCGACAATTGCCAAAGCTTATGAAAAAAATCTGATCTCAGGTTACCAGGACGGAACGTTTCGTCCTAATGGCAAAATCACGCGTGGGGAATATGCGACCATACTTGCCCGTGCGACTGGACTGGAGAAGGTAGAGAGACAGAATCCCTTTGCTGATCTCAAGGGACATTGGTCTGAAGCGGCGGTTAGCCAACTTGTCGGACAAGGATTCATTAACACTGATGATTATGCCAAAGGGTTCAATCCAAATGCGGAGCTGACACGTTACGAGATGATGAAATGGATTGCCAATGGACTGATCAAGTCCGGGAGCAGCTTCCAGGATGCTTTTAACGATACAAAAAACACGCTGCTTCCCACACCGGAAGTGAACCGTGGCACCATTCGTGCTGAGCAGATTCCCTATCTTGCTCTCGTTCGTGGGACAGGCATTGTCGGTGGATTCCAGGATGGCACATTAAAACCCGCGGATTCCACCACTCGTGCAGAAGTATCGGCCATTTTACTGCGTTATATGGATGTAGAGGGCACGGATGCCGGGAAGTATAGTGACCTGAATGAGATGAGAGAGGTCGGCACGACGGGTACGAATTTAACGACTATTAGTAATTATTTTTATACTAAGAACTCAGTCAAAGTAAGTGATATATCGAAAGGAGATATAAAACTTTCTAACAAATCAGGAGTGCTTACACTTCATAGGTTTATTGTGGTGAAGGTTCAGAATGGTAAACCTCAAGGAGTATATAGCAAACTTTTTGTAGAACCCAATATTTCGAGTGGCGATTATTATCTAACATTTGCTGATTTATCTTTTATATCAAATACAGATAAGTCAGATTTGATTACCTACAGTGGTGGTTTAAATAACGGATTACTAAGTTTTAGACGTCTAGATTTAGAATTTGCTGATAAGAACGGATTCAAAACCATTCCTAATAGCCCTAAAGAACTCATCATAAAAGGGAAAAAGGTTAGATTTTGGACAAGGTCAACTCTAGATTTCAAAAATGGATCGTATCATGTTAAAGCTGAAGATGTAGGAGAAATGAAAATACAAAATATGTACCAGTAGTGAGGTGATAGCAAGTCTATGAGAAAACGAATGCGGCTGTCCGTATTCATTTGGTCCAGAACATTGCTTGTATTATTCATTATAAGTTCTTACGTGATTGGGCTATCTATAAATGATTTTGTTTACGCTGCTGCTAACGATCCGTACGGTCCAAAATCTATGAAAAGTCCTATTCTAAAATCTATTCAAGCTGAAAAGACAGTTGGTACACCTGGAGTTTACTGGTATCAAACTGATGATGGGAGATTTAGAGCAGATCACAGTGGTGGTCCAACGTATTCAAACAATGCAGGAAGTTGTACAACCCCTTATCCTGCTTTGAAAGAGGTACCGGATAGTGTTGACTTTTCACGATGGCCTGCGGTTTCTTGGCCTCAATATAACGGAAATACGCTAACATCCTCTAGTTTTAAGGAAGTAAACATCAAAAGTGTGGAATATAAAACTCAATTTGAACAGGCAACATATACAGGTGTGGGAAGGACAGTGATCACACCTCCAAGTACAGTTGTTGCTATTAAGACCTTAACTGGTGGAAATCACGAATGGACTCAGAATGATCCATTTGAAAATGGGGGAAGAACAACGGCAGGATGTCCTAAGCATAATGTTTCTTATTTTACGCCCATGGACATCATTTGGGAAGGTGATTTGGAGGAAGAAAAAGAAATCGATGTAACTCCAAATAAAACCCTTACCCTAGGTCAAACCCAGCAGATGGAAGCCAAGGTTAAGACGAAAGGTTATGGTGAAACAGATTTTAATGAGGGCATTGACGTATCCCGCAGGGAAGCAGAGATCAAATGGTTTTCTTCTGACGAGACAATTGCGAGTATAGAGTTGAAAACAGGGATGTTAACAGCTGAGAGTCCGGGCACGGTCACTGTGCGTGCAATCTGGAACAATGGTACATATCTCATCTCGGATACAGCCACCATAACCGTTACGTCTGAGCCAGGACTCGTGGTGAATTTGCCGAACGCTTGTAAAGCCAATACAACACCACTACAGGCAGAAGCAGTTCTAACCAAACCGGATCGCTCTGTTCATAAACTGACAGCTCATCCTAAATTGACGTGGCAGAGCTCGAATCCGGCTGTGGCAACGATCGGTGCTGATGGCAAAATCACGACAAAAGGGATCGTGGGTAGCACTACCATCAAAGCTCATTTTCTTGATTCTGCTCAGCAACTGGATGAACAAGGGACTCAGGTGCTTGAGGTGAAGGACTGCACGGATAATGGAGAGGGTGGTAATGATGGCGATCCGGGGGGTGACCCTGCGAACACTTGCCCTGTGACCATCAGCCCACCGAGTAGAGGCACGGTTATTGAAGCATCGGTTATAGACCCGTCTGTTCGAGGTGTGTTGAAGGCAGACGAGCGTGGATCTGAGAAGTTCGATGTTACCCGTGGTATTCCAACTTCGGAAGATCTCTATGCCAATGTTTTAGCCAAGGAATATCTGTTTCAGCACCGTTGGGTTAACATGACAGGAACGGTGACTTACACCGTTAAGGTGAAAAGGGTTTATCATAAAACCTGGACGATCCCGGGAAGAGCGTCTAGTGGTGAGGGGGATCCAGGAACACCTCCTGAGCCCAAAGAACTTGATGTGCCTGGGGATAAAAATATGCAAGTAACACGGACATATAGCTATTGGCAGATCGATAACCTGGAGGTATATAAGTTAAATGAGGCAAAGGTATCTAACTATGCGCTAGGCGGTTATGGTGACACCGTGACCCTTATGCCCAATGCATATACACCACCGACTTTGCAATCGGCTATGGATACTGCGGTTACCAATCATGTGAAACCTGCGCCATGTCGAGAAATTGATCTTGGCATCAAAGGGGTTCCTGGTGGTTCGGATGAACCGCCTACGCCAGATGAGACATCATTGTTTCAATCCAAAGCTGAAGCGGAGGTTAGAGAGAACACCGTTAATAACGACAAGGTAACCTTTAATGGAGAGACAATTATGGATCCTGCCCCGGTGGAGAAAACAACTCCAAGACCTAGCACGATCCCCCAACCTGGCATGATCGGAGACGATGTTCTGTACCAGAACCGGCTTACGATCAAGAACACGTTGATGAACAAAGCTAACCAGCCAACCACGGGCGAGATTACGTATGGACTGCTCCCTGGCAATGTTAACGGAGGGCAGGATCAGAAGTTCCCCATTCTGGGCATTAACTCGGTGACAGTACATACTCCAGTTGTGAACTATGCCTGGGTGTCAGATGATCAGCCGCATAACCAGAAGACCACGCCTGATCCGACAAGAGCTGCACTTATTTTAGAGCGTCCGTTTATTGTACGTATCCCAACTTCAGGGCAGCATCTGGATGTAGCGAGTTACCCTGGGTATGGAAACCGGGATTATGCGAAATATTTCCGGATCAAACAGGTTCGTTTCCCATTTGATGTCTATAACGGTGCCAGAAGTCAGTTTATTCCGCCCATGACATGGGTGGATATTCCGGTAAATCAGTTGGACACTCCTTTTTATCTTCCTGTATGGGTAGATGAAGGGAATTACCAGATCGAGTTTCGAAATATCGCCGAAAATGCACCTGCAAACTTCACAGAACAACAGGATGCCAATACGAATCTGACTCATCATGTCGCAGCAGATACCGTTGCTGTAGAGGTTATCGGACGATTGTATGATTTTCACATCACCGATATTTCAGACTACAACTGGGAGAATGTGTTCCGTAAGCGGATAGGCAGCCCCGAACCAACGGGTGTAAGCTACTGGACCGGAGGAAACAGTATAGACGGAGATCCCCGAGGTAATTTGGCTCCCTATGTCCTGCCTATTCGTCCTGGCAGTCATCCGGTACATGGGTTCCGAAATGCTGCAGTGAAGACGGGTTACCATTTCAAGTTTGATCTGAAAACCAAGGGTAATATGTTTGGGAAACAGGATGGTATCCGAATTACGCCGACGTTCTCTTTTGTGAGTAAAGATGGCACCACCCGGCAAGAAGTGGATTTATACTACCATCGAGGACAGGAACGACTCATTCGTATCGGATCGGCACAAGATTTAGAAAAACGCTTTGTTGTCCTGAACTCACGGTTGCGGAATGTCCCCGGTACGGAGTTAGGTGATACAGCGCGTTATCAGTATACCTATGAACTGTCGGCGGAGGAACGCAATCAGGGTACAATGGCGGAACATATGGTTCGTTTCGTGGATCAGACCTCTCATCATAAAACGTGGGTAGGTCGTTATGACTGGATGATTCTTCCTTCACAGATCCGTACACTCATTGGCCCAAAAGCAGATATTCCCTCCATTGTTAATGTGGATCGGGCGAATGCAGCGATTCAGCGCTGGTATGGGGAATATAGCTTGCCAGCAGATGTATATGCTGTACCCAAAGGAACCGATCTCGAGTCGCTTTCCAGACAAAACCAGTTGGATGAGAAGGCAATGGTATTTCTGAGGGACGGTTACATTGTGGTTAACTTCAATATCGAAACATTGCGCAGTGGCAATACGAGTGCACCGCATCTGCAATATATTCATGCACCGTTGATGAATCAATGGCAAATGGAAGGTTTTGATAACAGCCCGGTAGATGGTCAGGGGAAAAGCTGGCCGATGCAAGATGGGGACGTGGTTTTGTACCACGCCGATCAGTCCAGCCGGAATGATTTCCAATCCCAGGTACCGCATTAGGGAGATATCGTTTTACCCATAAAGAAGGCAGGCGTCATGTGAATCTACATGACGTTTGTCTTCTTTTGTGTAATTCGGATTATGGTTGGGCAGCAGAACGGGTATAAAGGGTAAGGAGCACTCGTACCATCCATGTTCATCAATTTTCTCAACGAGAGGGGAACAACACATATGATTGAAGAGGATAAGCAGGAACTATTGATTTCAGAAGATACATACAAAGGAAGAGATTTAGGTGTCACATTAGAAGCACAGTCCTGTCGCTTCAAAGTCTGGTCACCGTTCGCCGTTCAGATGGAACTACTTCTGTACCCACCTTTGACAGGGGGGAGCCCGGAGGAAGAGCCCAATCAACGGAAACAGCAGGCGTTACCTATGCAAAAGAAAGAACAAGGCATCTGGATTCTGGAACTGGAGGGTGATTTAAACAGCTACCGTTACATGTACAAGCCTACTTTTGAAGATGGACATTCAACCCATGCTGTAGATCCCTACGCCCGAGCAGTGACCATGAATGGAGAAATGGGTGTAATTGTGAGACTGGAGCAGACACATCCGAAGGGATGGAGTGAGGATATTCGCCCGGAATTGACCAGTTCTGTAGATGCAGTCCTGTACGAACTGCATGTACGTGATTTTTCCATTCACCCATCATCTGGTATAACGAATAAAGGCAAATACATGGCTTTCACCGAGACGGGCCTGCATGATTCGGAGGGCAACACACTGGGGATCGATCATTTGGTTGAACTCGGGATTACCCATGTGCATCTGCTCCCAGTATTTGATTTTGCGACGGTGGATGAATCCAGGGTGGATGGTGATACGTCTGATGCCTCCAACTATAACTGGGGATATGATCCGCTCCATTACAATGTACCGGAAGGTTCCTATGCATCACGTGCAGATGATCCGGAGACACGAATTCGTGAGTTCAAATCCATGGTGCTTGCCCTTCATAACAAGGGAATAGGTGTCATTATGGATGTGGTATATAATCATACGTTTGATACGGCAGGCAGCTCTTTTGAAAAACTTGTACCAGGGTACTACTATCGTCAAAACGCCGATGGGACCTACAGCAATGGTTCAGGTACGGGCAATGAGGTGGCTACTGAACGCACCATGGTTCGCAAGTTTATCATCGACTCGGTCCGTTACTGGGCAGAGGAGTACCATGTGGACGGTTTTCGATTTGACCTGATGGGTCTGATCGACACAACTACGATGAAACAGCTTGCAGCGGAGTTGCACGCCGAAGTATCCCCATCCATATTGTTATATGGTGAACCATGGGGCGCACTGGATTCGCCTCTTGGAGATGATATGACCCTAAAAGGAACGCAGCGCGGAGCTGGTTTTGCTATGTTTAACGATAATTTTCGAGGAGTGATCAAGGGAGACAGCGATGGCATGGGTACGGGATTTGCGACGGGCGCGGACGGGAAAGAAGACGAATTGTGGACTGGGGTCCGGGGAGCCATTCAGGATTTTACGGATGGTCCATCCGAGACGATTAACTATGTAACCGTGCATGATAATCTCAACCTGTGGGACAAAGTTGCACGTACACAAGGAATCCACGATACCTTGAATTTCCTCACCTATGACGAGGATGGAAGTATTCGTGGATGCCAGAGTGTGGAAGAGGCCGTAGAGAAGGCTAAGCCTTACCTGCAGATCGATCCAGAACACATTCTGGAGAATGAGACCGTTAGGCGTTGTCTGCTTGCCAATGGTATCGTTTTAACCTCCCAGGGTATTCCCTTGATCGCTGCTGGAGATGAGCTACTTCGCAGCAAATATGGGGACGCCAACAGCCACCAGAGTGGAGACGTAGTCAATGCCATACATTGGGAGCAAAAGCAGCTGTTCAAGCCGGTGTTTGACTATTATCGTGGGCTGATCCGTCTTCGGCGAGAACATCCAGCCTTTCGGCTTCGTACACGGGAAGAGATCGAGAAGCATGTTCGTCTAATAGAAAAAGGCAATGGGCTGCTAGCCTATGAACTGAACGGTACAGCAGCCAGCGATCCTTGGGAACGTATTGTTGTCATCTATAACGCGGCAAAAGAAAACCGTGACATCTCTGTCCCCACAGGGACATGGAATGTGATAGTAGAAAAAGGACAAGCAGGCGTTGATACGATACGCACCATACAGGACGGAAAGGTAAATGTGAATGCGATATCCCTAACGGTGATGTATTCGAATTCCTAATTAACGGAATGCTTGCCAAGAATTGAAGGGTATCAACAAACCATTAGTAAAATCGCTAACAAGGCCACGTTCTAGATATCCAATCAAATCTAATCAAATAAATTGAGATAAAACAAATCCCCCTTTCCCGTAAGAAAGGGGGATTTGTTGATGCGTCAGAAACCAATGCCTTGGTCGCAGGGCTATACATCGTCATGTCTGGAGCTTTTTTATACTGTGCACCTGTTGGTGCATTTTAATCTCAACCAAATGACATCCTGCAATTTATTCTCGTATATTCCAAACTTTTTTTGTCGGGACAGGTACAAATGCTGTCAATCTATGGCGCTTGTTTTCATATCCTATATTTTGAAAGCGATTGCTAATTGAATACGCAAATTGGACCGATATGATGAGTACAGACAACCCCGGGTTGACAAACAACGTCCCACTCCGTAACATCGGGACAACACGAAATCAATGGATATAAAGGCGGTGGGAACGATGCCGGAATGGACTTTTTTTTGTTACGAAGGCAACGATCTTGGCTTAACATATACTCGTGCAGCAAGTACTTTTAAATTGTGGGCACCTACGGCACAACAGGTTTATATATTGATTTTTGACGATGAAGGGCATTACAACGATAGTGGTAAAGTACAAGATCATGAAAATGGGCAGGAACATTTCTTGACACGTGATGCGGACGGAATATGGAGTCTGAATCTCAGCGGCGATTGGGCAGGACATTATTATATGTACCGAATTATCCATGATGATCAGCGGATTGAAGTAGTTGTTGATCCTTATGCCAGAGCGGTAACGGCTAATGGGCAACGAACGGCTATTATAGATCCGGAGACCACCAATCCGGTCGATTGGGACCTGGATGTCAAACCTGCTTTTCTGCGTCCTGTCGATGCCGTGTTATATGAGTTACATGTCCGTGATTTCTCCTCAGACCCACATGCAGACATTCCGTATAAGGGAAAATATCTGGCATTCACGGCATCCGGTCTGACGGATAGAGCAGGCAATAGTATTGGCGTAGACCATCTTGCCGAACTGGGAGTCACTCATGTACATCTTCTGCCTGTGGCTGATTATCAGACGGTGAATGAACTTGCTACGGCAGAAGTGGGTTCAAATGTCAGAGCACCATACAACTGGGGGTATGATCCCCAGCATTATAACGTTCCCGAAGGTTCGTATGCGACAGATCCTCGTGATCCTGCAGTTCGAATTCGGGAGCTCAAATCACTCGTTCAATCGCTGCACAGACAAGGCATTCGCGTTGTACTTGATGTTGTCTATAATCACACATATAGCGTCGAAGAGGGACCTTTTGAACGGATTGTACCAGGTTATTATTACCGTTATCGGGAGGATGGCACCCTCAGTAATGGTTCTGGTGTAGGCAATGAATTGGCGACAGAACGTCCAATGGTGCGAAAATATATTTTGGATTCTCTCCGATATTGGGCAGAAGAATATCATGTGGACGGATTTCGATTTGACCTCATGGCCCTGATTGATACGGAAACGATGAATGAATTGACACGCGAATTGAAGGAACAGATCGATCCGGCGTTTCTGATCTATGGGGAACCCTGGATGGGTGGAGATTCACCTTTGGACCGCAAAACATTAAAAGGAACCCAGCGAGGTCAGGGGTTTGCAGTATTTAATGATCATTTTCGCAGTGCAATCAAGGGTGATAGTGATGGCAGTGGCAGAGGGTTTGTCACGGGTGCCGGAGGGCAGGAATATGAGCTTATTAGGGGATTAGCGGGAGCACTGGATGATTTCACATCTTCACCTGTGGAAGTTGTCAATTATGTAACTGCTCATGATAATCTCAATCTGTGGGATAAAATTGCGACAACAATGAACCTTAGACATGAATTAGGATTTCCCGTATGGAAGGACGGACTGCCCGTGGGTGGTGGGAGTGCTGAGTCCGCGGTAAAAGCAGCAGATCCTTATCGGTATGTGGATGCAGATGATGTTTTGAATCATGAGATGGTTCGTCGCTCTTTACTGTCTTCCGGCATTCTGCTTACTTCTCAGGGAATTCCGTTTCTGCATTCAGGGGATGAGATGCTCAGATCCAAAGCCGGTGATCATAACAGTTATCGGAGCGGGGATGCAGTGAACGCCATCACATGGGCCAACAAATCACGCTTCAGACCGGTGTTTGATTACTATCGTGGTCTTATTCATTTGCGGAGAACACATCCCGCTTTTCGGATGATCGATGCTGAACAGGTACGAAATCACCTTCGTGTTATTCGTGCGGATGGCAATGTAGTTGCCTTTATACTTCAGAATGGTGCGAATCAGGACACCTGGAATCAGATTATGGTCATCTATAACGGAACGGAACATGAGCAGCATGTTGACCTGGGGGAAGGGGACTGGCATGTTGTAGTCAATGATCATCAGGCAGGCACAGACCTGATTGAGACTGTTCGTGGTACTGTTCAGGTAGAACGATGGTCCTTAATGGTACTGTATGACACAGAGCATGCTGGAGGCGCTGAACCATCAACAGTGGAGATTAGTTTTCCTCGCCAGGTATATAGTCCGAAGGAGACCACTCAACTACGAGCGATCGTACGGGACAGTATTGGCAATGTGGTGGAAAAAGCTCCAGTTACCTGGACTTCTTCTGATCCGGATATTATTCAGATCCAGCCTGATGGAACAATCCATGCTCTGGAACGAGGGGAAGCTTCGATTACAGTCCACTGTGGGGACATAACGGCAAGCTGTATGTTACAAGTGGATTATCGTCATGCTGAACGAATCGAAATTGTGGGCGAACCTGTCATGTACATGACTCGAATCAGTCGCTTCCGTGCCTTGGTTCTGGATCAATTTGGTCAGCCGCTTCAGGATTCGAATATACGCTGGAGCTCTTCTCATCCAGAACTTGCAGCGGTGAGTGCAGCAGGGATCGTACGTGCGATGACACCTGGAGTAACCCATATTAGTGCTGAGGCTGGAGGAATCCGGGCAACGCTTGGCGTAACGATTCATAAACAGATTTCGCGAACCGTCACGCTTCGATACGAACGGGAAGACCAGCATTATGAAGGTTGGGATGTCTGGGTATGGGGCACAGGTATGGAGGACGGAGCAGTACGGCTGGAACAAGTCGGTAATGCCGCCGAAGCCCGCTTCCGCGTTGCTCCGGGTCTGCATCACCTGGGATTGATCATTCGATTGAACGAATGGGAAGCTAAAGATACGTGCGGAGACCGTTACGTGGACATTGTACCTGAAGACGGGGATGTACACATTATTGTCCGTAGCGGATCAGACGAGATGCAGGTCATTCGTGAAAGCGAAAAAACAGAGGATCGTAATAGCGCATAGTTTCTTTATGTATAACTTTGAATGTAGTTCGTCAAAACCTTGATAAATCAGCAGTTGGAAGAGATTCCGACTGCTTTTTTTGGTCTGATTATAAGCCGCATAACTTGCCGAAAAATAATTAATTCTCCTGTTTCGTGTTTGAGATCCTCTATCATTGGGGTAAATATAGATATGGCCCACGATTCGGCCAAAGGAACAAAGACCATCATGGTCTATGAGATAAGCCTCAGCGCTTTCCAACAAATATAATGTAGTGATCCCTTGAAGGAGGATGTTCAATCATGAAATCCAACGGAAAAATGGCTCAACTTACAGCAACGCCAAGAACGGAAAAGAAAGGTGCAGCACTGCGCCTGTTAAGACAAGGCGGACGAGTTCCCGCAGTCGTTTACGGCCCGGGACTTGAAGGTGCTTCAATACATGTAGATGAAAAAGAAATGCTGAAAGTGGCACGCACAGGCCGCTCCGAAATGTTCAATCTGAATGTTGAGGGCGGTAAAACGCTCCCGGTGCTGATCAAGGATCAGCAAGAGCGTAACGGACGTTTGCTGCACGTAGACTTTTTGCAAATTTCCAAGAACAAGCCGATCAGCGTAAGTGTATCGATCGACTTCCAGGGTACAGCGGCCGGTTCGAAAGCTGGCGGTGTATTCCAGACACAGGAGACACAGCTGGAAGTAGAAGGATTGCCTGCGGATCTGCCAACGTCCATTGAAGTTGATGTGAGCGGATTGGACATTGGTGATCGTTTGACTGCTGCGGATATCAAACTCGATAAAGGTTTGACACTCGTAACATCACCTGAATCCATCATCGCTTCCGTCATGCCGCCACAAGCCGCTGAGGAAGAGCCAACGGCCTCTGCTGAGGAAGCTGAGCCGGCAGCTGAAGAAAAAGCTACAGAAGAATAAACCAAGCTACGGGATCTTGCCAGATCTCATGCTTAACCAGAGCCCAGTCCTAGTGACTGGGCTTTTTTTATTTTCCGAGCAAGAGAGTTCAATAGACACATCGTTCGCATGAAAAATGAGAATGTACTACAATACATGTTAAAGGGTTAGAAAGTAGGTTTAATTCAATGTTTGATCCAACGGTGTATGACAATCTGAAAGTCGGGTTTGAGAATTATCTCTATGATATGGATAACCTGGACGAACGTATTCAGATTACGGGGCGTAAAGATCGGCTGGAGATGGCAGTGATGTCCAGAGAGTTCACATTACAATTCTGTCTCAGGGATCGCCCGGAAGTAACAGGGGAAGTTGTATTAAGCAGTTCCCTCGAGGAGCTTGCAGCGGAGATCCTGGAGACGCCTGGTGCGAATCCGGGTTGCCGCTTGGAACTACGGTTTAGTATGGTTGTGAAAGAGCCTGAGAAGCAGTGCCCAGCCATTCGTTCGATATTACAGAAGAGCTGGCCTGAGCAGAGGATATGCCAGACTATCCAGTATATCTTTGATGAACAGCCAATCATTTATAACGTCATGGCTCACGTTTGTTTTGACCGCAGTGTGAATGAAGACCAGATGGGGGACATTGCTGAACTCTGTGAGCATATGGCAAATGTGATGAATCAATTATTACAGTTGAATAATTAGTATTTCCGAGAAAAGCCTTGTCTCTTTGTGGAGATCAGGGCTTTTTTGTATTATTTTTAGAAAATTGTATAGGCTTTCAGGCTTAGGTTTAAGGTCTTTTAGGTTAATGTTTTACGCAAGCGAGTAAGAGAATGTATATTAAAAGGGGGTAAGAGTGCAATTGGACTATACAAAAATGGTGAAATTGCGAAAATAATATTGGGACTAAAGATTTAGTTCTGTACTAAAGGAACTAGTTTTCCTTGCCGATAAAATATCGAAGGGGAGAAACTACATGACAGAGAAATTAATTCGTCTGCTGCGTATACTTCAGGCTATACAAGCAAATCCTGGAATTTCGGCCAAGGAATTGGCGCTGAAATGCGGTACGACTGTACGCACGATTTATCGTGATCTCCGGATTTTGGATAGGGTCGCCCCAATTATGAATGAAGGATACGGCAAAGGTTACCGATTTATTGGTGAGTTTGCGATGTATCCATTAGATTTTACTGAACAGGAAGCAATGGTTTTCTCCTTGCTCCCGTCCGTAGTTGATACCTCCAAGTTACCTGCTGAGTTTGATTCAGCGTTTGACAAGGTTATGTCGGCTCATACCAAATTAAAATCAAGAAACAGTGACATTGTAGAGAATATTGCGGGAATTATTCGGATGGGCACGCCAGCTTATCGTGAGGAAGGAAAAGACCCTAATTTGCTGATTCCCATCATCGAAGCGATTCTAAGCCAGCAAACCATTCGTACTCAATATCATACGCTGACAAGAAATGAGATCACAGTCCGGGATATCGATCCCTATTATCTCATTCCACGTGATCAACGTTTTTATTTGATTGGATACTGCCATTTGCTGCAAAAAGTTCGATTGTTTCGGATCAGCCGTTTTTTGGATGTGACACGAACAAATGCCGGTTTCGACAAGGGTGATTTCAACATAACACAGTACATGAAGAACACATGGTCTATTGACCGTGGCGACGAAAATATCCATTTCAAGGTAAGATTCTCTGAGAAAGTGGCCCCCTACATAAAAGAAGAAGAAATGTTTGTTCGCCCGCGAATGACGAATATGTCGGATGGGGGATTGTTATTTGAAGTGACACTGAATAGCAGCAGAGAATTTTTGAAATGGTTGTATCAATTTGGGCCCGAGGCAGAGGTACTTGAACCTCGTGAGTTTCGTAGAGAGATACGCAGGCAACTTGTCGAGTGGTTGGAACATTATGAAACCGATGTATCATTGTAAAAATTTTAATCATGGAAAAATACAGGAAAAGGAGCAGGTAATATGAGCACCAAATTATTCGCAGCTATGTATGGGATGGATCACTACCATGGAGTACAGGCTCTACATGTGGGGGATACCGTGTATCTCGTCAAAGATCCAGATAATCGTTTGGATCATCAAGCAATTAAGGTTGTTATTCCCCCGATTGGAGCCGTAGGTTATATCGTTAATGATCCCCTGATCGTACCTCATGGATGTTGGGCCGGGACGGCATTCTACGATGTATTTCATCAACTCACGTGTGCCAAAGTACGATTCATGATGAGAGATATGGTGATTATGGAGTTAATTGAGATGAGTCACATTCCTGTTCCGCAGATGGATTCTTTGATTAAGGGATGGCAATTTCGTGAAAAAGCTTGATCATCGTAACAAAAGAAGGCTCATTTACGGATGAGCCTGGTATAGGTCGCTTCCAGATGCATGGCTGTTCTTGCCCAACTGAAATATGCCCTTGCGCTGTCTCGGCCAGCCTTTCCTAACTTCTCGGCAAAAGTGGGATTGCTTGCAAGTTTGTACAGGTAAGAGGTGAAACGTTGAGGACGCTTATAAGCGGTGACAAGGTATCCATTGATTCCTGATTCAATAATCTCACGGATACCTCCGTTATCCGAAGCAATAACGGGTAATCCTGAAGCCATCGCCTCAACATTAACCAGGCCAAAAGCTTCATGTTCTTGAGACGGACAGACCAGACAATCCACTGCCCGATACAACTGATCGATATGCTCATGGTTTATCTGACCACGGAAGGAAACATGGACCTTTTGTTTATGGGCAAGCTCGCGAAGTTTACGCATGTAATACGGAGGTCCTTTGCCTGCAACAACCAGTTGAACAGGAACCTGTTGCTGAAGGAGGGCAGTCGCACGAATTAATACGTCTACACCTTTTCCAGGGATCAGCCTGCCGACATACAGAATAGAGAATGGTTTAGTTACTCCAAATTGTGTACGCAGATGAATCTGTTCTTCACTGGATTCAACAGGCCTGAAGCGGCTTAGATCTGCACCCAATGGAACAACACTCATTCGGTGTTTTACCAACGGAAATCTGCGGCCTAACCTTTGTCGCAGGGAATGACTGTTGACGGCAATCCAATCAGCTTTTTTCATTAATGTGAGTTTGGAAGGCCCGGGCTGAGCAAACGTTAACGAGTGAAGATAGAGTACAACGGGAGTGCGTGGAAAAGCTCGTTTGATGGTAGCCATACTTCGTGGCCTGTTATCCACTTGAATTACATCGTAGGGTTGTTGGGATAACAAACGTATGACTGCTTTGGTGTACATGACAGGACTCGACGCAGGGACACGTTGAATGGTGATCCCATCGATCTGTTCTGTGGTGGCGAGACCTTGCATTTGACGACTTATAATGGTTACCTGATGGCGATGGGCTAGTTCACGAGCGATGCCCAGGATACAGATTTCCACGGAACCATTACCGGGCAAAGGCAATTTCTCGGGTGCAACCATAGCTATTTTCATGATCCGGCTCCTCCTTGTCCGACATCTGTAACAATCTTCGTCATATATCTTATGAGAAGTTGAAGCATTTGGCTCCTGCGAAATGGTAGGTGAGCCAACCATATTAGCGTGCAGGAATAATCTGCTACATGGCATTAAGCGAGATATTCAGCTTTTGTGATATACTGTACGGGAACAATTGAATTCGTTACATGTATAAAAGCAGGAGGAAAATAATGTTACATTCTACGCTGGGACGCTTCCGGCTGATGTTGTGGTTGCAGGGCATTTCGTACGTGTTGTTACTGTTTGTTGCTTTTCCGTTGAGAGATGCCGGGGTTATGCCACAGGCTGTCACATGGTTTGGGAATCTGTATGGTTTTTTGTTTTTAATATATTTGTTATTTATGGTGACTATGTACACCTCACAGAAATGGCGTCTGCGCCGTCCAATTGCTCTGTTCTTTGTTTCTTTCATTCCACTGGGGAATATGATCTACGATGTTGTCGTATTCCGTAAGCTGTATCGTCAACTAAATAAAGCTTGACTTTATTTAACGTTATGAAATATGATGAGTACAGGTTAAACAACCCGTTCCAACTAAAACTACATATTCCTGTTAAAGGGGAGTAGCTTTTACAGTAAAGTCGTCAATTCGGGATCATATCCCCGGCTTTATTGGCAGCAATTTTGTTGTTAGCGAGACCTTTACCAAGTTTTCATGCTCGGTAAAGGTCTCTTTTTGTGGATATAAAAGGACCTTACCAGTGATGGTAAAGGTCCTTTTTTTTGTACATCATAAGAATATTAAGGAGGAGTCAATTTTGGATGTTTCATTATTATTAGAATATGGGTGGGTGCTTGCTGTCTTAGTGGTCCTTGAAGGATTACTCGCAGCAGATAATGCATTGGTACTCGCAATCATGGTTAAACACTTGCCTGAAGATAAGCGCAAAAAAGCGTTGTTCTACGGTCTGATGGGTGCATTTGTTTTCCGTTTAGGTTCATTGTTCCTGATCTCTTTCCTCGTCGATGTATGGCAGGTGCAAGCGATCGGTGCCCTGTATCTCCTGTACATTTCGATTAACCATATCGTTAAAAAGATACTGGGTAGTCGCAATAAGACAGATGAAGCAGCTGATTCAACGCCTAAGAAACCGAAAAAACAATCCGGTTTCTGGATGACCGTTTTCAAGGTCGAAGTAGCGGATATCGCATTTGCAGTTGATTCCATTCTGGCTGCTGTTGCTTTGGCCGTGGCGTTGCCACCAAGTGGATTGCCTCCAATTGGCGGACTCGACGGTGGACAGTTTATCGTTATCTTCCTCGGTGGATTCATCGGGCTTGTGATCATGCGTTTTGCAGCCTCATACTTTGTGAAATTGCTTCATTCCCGTCCAGGACTTGAAGTTGCGGCATTTGTAATCGTAGGTTGGGTAGGGGTTAAGCTGGCCGTTATTACACTCGCACACCCTTCATTGGGTGTTCTGGATGAGCATTTCCCGGAAAATAAAATTTGGAAATTCGGATTCTATATTGTACTGATCACCATTGCGGTATGTGGTTGGTTCCTGTCTTCCAAAGTTCCTGAAAAAGAAGACGAAAATCCGGTTGAAGAGTTGGAAAAACAAGCAGGACTGTAATAATCATGTTACGCTAACAACATCATTATTATTTGGAAAACAGGAGATTGTCCTAGGACAATCTCCTGTTTTTGTTTACATATGCAATCTACACCATGGACAATTTCCAAGAAAAGGGTTGACACATGAATTCTAGTCCCCTTAATATAAGACTAACATTAACGAAGGGAGGCCGAGAGACATGATGCTTGGTTATGATTTGATTCAAACAGGGCGTAACGTAGACACAATAGCATATCCGGCTCATCGTTTCATTGGCCTCATACGGTCGACATAGGGGATAGGCATATCGTTTAGCAGGTTTTATAATCGATATGCGTTCTTCGCTTATATTATAGCGATGGATGACAGACACACAGCATGTTTATGCTGCTCTGTTCTCCATTATTGTCATTCAGTAGAAGTCATGGGCGACTAGCCTATGGCTTTTTTTAGTTTTATTTTACAGATGAATCAGCAAACCGAATTTGCTGAACGTACAGGAAGGAATAATACACTTTTATGAATACAGAATTTAATTTATTTACCAATCCAAACGAATTAACAGGTGCCTACCGGCATGAAGTAAAATTGCCTGCAGGTGATCTAACCGTATATGCGGCGCAACAACTCTTCTCCTCGCTCGATTACAAGGTGTTTGAGATGGCAAACAATAATCTGCAGATTCCTGGAATTTCTTATATGAGTTACACGCCAGACGTACACGTCGGTGTAGGTACGTGCATCGGAACGACAGCCGTGTGGGATGCGCAGAGCGGATACGTTTCTCCCTCCATCGTGGGCAGTGACATCGGCTGTGGCATGCGAGTGCATATGACAAACTTGCACAAGGACGAATTGAAAGACATCAAGCTTCGCCGCAAACTCGTCAAGGCCATTGAGAAAGTATTGCCGATGGAGGCGAACCAGCGAGGTCATTACTCGGATATCAGACTGGAGCATATTGTTCGTAAAGGCCTGCATGGTTTACCCAAAAAGTATATTCCAGACAGCTATACACCGAAAAAATCAACCGCGATGACACATGTGGAAAGCAGCAAGTTCAGTTACGATGAGGATGTGTTAAACCACGTTCCTGATATGACATGGCATCGTTCGCATGGTCAGCTCGGAACACTGGGTGGGGGGAATCATTTTGCCGAGATCCAGGCGATTGAGATCGCTGAAGAGAATCGTGAAATCGCCGAAGCTTGGGGATTGTATGATGGACAGGTCGTGGTCATGATTCATTCCGGCTCTCGTGCATGGGGTGGGTATGTAAGCCAGACGAGTTCGTCAGCGATTGCCAAAGTCATGCAGCGGCTTAACCTGGGTACATCCGATCCCAGACTGGTATTTGCTCCACTTGAGCATGCGGAAGGTCGTCATTATGTGAACATGATGTATTCTGCATTGAATTACGCTGTTGTCAATCGTCATCTGATTGCGTATGCTATTCGCGAAGCATTCCGGGATGTGTTTGGCTCCAAATGTGAATTTCGTACGTTATACGATCTGATGCACAACTATGCCTGGGAGGAATCTCACGCAGACCAAGGTTCCGTTTTTGTGCATCGCAAAGGGGCGACACGTGCGTTGCCAGCAGGTCACCCGGACAATCCAAAGCCTTATCTGGCAACTGGACATCCGGCACTTATTCCGGGTTCCATGGGAACTGCTTCATATATCATGGTAGGTCAGCCGCAGGGTGCTGATAATTATTATTCAATATGTCACGGTGCGGGTCGAATCCGTTCACGGACGGCAACAAAACGATTGATTAACGTGGAGGATTTTGCTACGGCACTGGGTGTGGGTACAGAAGATGAGATCGTGGTAAATCAACGCTCACTTGAATCCATTATTGATGAATCACCTCAGGCTTATAAAAATGTAGATGAAATTATAGACAGTGTTACCGGCGCAGGCCTGGCTCAAGTTGTAGCCAAATGCAAACCGCTTGTAGCGGTAAAGGGAGCGAAATAATGACAATAAACGAAAAACAAACAGATCCAACCCAGGCGATCTATACCTATGACGAACAACATGATACCCGAATTCGAGTGGAGGGGTACGCCATCTATTCAAGGCTGATTCGTGGAATCAGTGAGGCGCTCCATCAGCGCTATGGGGTTGAGTACAAGCTCTATGCCAGTTCTGACCCGAACAATGAATACTGGGAGTTACTCCGGGAAGATCTGCAAAATGGCAGTGACGAAGTGGAACTGGTAGCCCGCATATTCGAGGATCTGGAACTTCAGACGTTGCATTACGACGATGATGGAGATGTACCCACTTATGGTGTGCATTACTCCATTCGCAATAACGTATTTGCTTATCCGAAATGGGGCGTAGCACTTGTTCGGGTTCCATTTTTCCGAGAGAACGGGATCTACAGTGAAGACTTTGTCTTTGCCATCGGTGATGAGGAGATGAAGCAATTTCTGGGAAGTGTCCGGGAACGGGAACGTCAACAAAATATGAAAAAAGTAACGGTCTACACCGATGCCCGCAATGGCAGCGATCGTCATGTGGAATCCATCACTCGCTCCGTGGGACGAGAAGATGTTGTTCTATCGGCACAGATCAAGCAGGATATTTTCCGCTCGCTGGATCAGTTCTTCGAAGCGGATCGTTCATTCTACAGAGATTACGATATCCCGTACAAAAGAGGCATTTTATTGTATGGGCATCCGGGGAATGGTAAGACCACGTTGGTAAAATCCATTGCGGGAAGTATCCCGGGCCCGGCTGCGTATTGGCAGATTACGGAGTATACCAACAGTGAATCTGTGCGTGAAGTGTTCGAGGCTGCCAAGCGGTTGGCACCGATGGTACTGATCATTGAGGACATCGATTCGATGCCGGATGAAGTCCGTTCCTTTTTCCTGAATACATTGGATGGAGCTACGTCAAAAGAAGGCATTTTCCTGATCGGGACAACGAATTATCCGGAGAAAATAGATCCTGGCCTCATGAACCGTGCTGGGCGGTTTGACCGAGCTTACGAAATTCCGCTGCCAGATGAAGCGCTGCGTCTGCAATACTTGCGCCAACGAGGCTTCACCGTATTTGCGGGTGAAGAAGGCACAGTAGAAGCAGCTCGTCTGACCGACACGTTTTCTCTTGCACAGCTAGGTGAGTTGTATGTGAGCGCTGCGCTGGAATGGCATCAGAATGGACAGACAGACATTGTGAAAGTCATTCAGTCGATGCGTGGCGAGCTGGATAAGAGCCATAAACATACTTGGCTGGCGCAGCCAGGTAAGGGCCGTGCAGGCTTTTATTGATCAGACCTAACCCATCCATCCTATAATATGACGCAATTTTATAAATAATCCTATCTCATTTGGTGATACTAACCTTGTCTGCTCTAACATACAATGACTTTCGGGAGGTACATAACGCAGCCCTGAGCTGGTGAGATGCCGGAAAGTAACGCGATCTGTTTCCATACCTGACTAAGGCTTGTTTTGCAGAGAGAGATGCATGGGGACAAAAGGTAATATGCAAAAATTTTTATGCCAATTGTTTAAATGCTTCTGTAGCGGTTAATAGTAGACAGACAACAACAAAAACTTTAATTAGAGGTGAATGATATGGGTTGGTTATGGTCATTAATTATCGGTGGTATCATTGGATGGTTGGCAGGTTTGATCGTTGGTCGTGACATTCCAGGTGGTGTTATTGGTAACATCATTGCTGGTTTTATCGGTGGATGGTTAGGTGGAGTAATCTTGGGCGATATGGGTCCTGAGATGGGCGGATTCTACATTGTACCTGCATTGATCGGTGCGATCGTTCTTGTAGCCATCGTAAGCTTGATCTTCCGTTCGATGGGACGTAGTCGAGGGTAACTTAATCAAGATAATTTCTTGAATTAGTTGTTAGCCAAATGCATTACCAATGAAGAGGTTGATTGAGAGCCATAACCATGGCTTTCAATCAACCTCTTGTTGTTTTAAAATATAAGAATGTATGCGTAACTTAGCATCAGTATTCTATAGATAGTTTCGATAAGAGGGGATGAACGGAATGGAAAAAGCTACATTCGCCGGCGGATGTTTCTGGTGTATGGTTACACCGTTTGAAGAACAACCGGGCATTCATGGCATTATATCAGGTTATGCTGGCGGTCACGTCGAGAATCCAACATATGAGCAGGTCAAAACCGGGGAGACCGGTCATGTCGAAGTGGTTGAAATTACATTTGATCCAGATGTATTCCCTTATGAACGACTGCTGGAGCTATACTGGCCGCAGATTGATCCGACGGATGACGGAGGTCAGTTCCAGGATCGGGGGACACAGTATCGTACGGCGATCTTTGTGCATAATGAACGTCAACGTGAGCTTGCTGAACACTCGAAACAGGAACTGGCAGCCAGCGGACGATTCACTCAACCCATTGTTACGGAAATTCGGGATGCAGCTATATTCTATCCGGCTGAAGACTATCATCAGGATTACCACAAGAAAAACGAAAAACATTATAAGGAAGACCGTGCGTTATCCGGACGGGACGAATTTATCGAGCAGAACTGGAAATAATGCATCAGATCACATGAAAAGCCGGGAAAGTTCCAGTTGGAACTCGCCCGGCTTTTTGGCTGTATGGCGGCTAAAATCAGCCATAATGGTTATCTGATTGTTCCCACCAGTATTTCTACGTCAATGGTAATCTTCGACAAGGAGGCTTGAATGCTCGCCAGGGATGATCCCGACTGATGCCAGGAAAGTGGTGTCATATGAACGAGTGAATCCAGCATGTTTTCGGTGACGGGCATCGTGTAGGTCAGCGGAATGCTGGCGATGAGATGATGATGTTTGCGGAATCGGTCCAGCGTAAGTTCCCGGCCGTCTGCTCGATCAGATTGATTCAGGAACAGCATTTCTCTCAGTTCAATTAAATATCGTTCACGGGGGATGACTTTGATGATCCATCCCCCATCCTTCAGAATTCGTCCAAACTCTTCATAGTTGGAAGGAGAAAATATATTCAGGATGATGTCCAGCTGACCTTCTGCAAACGGACTGCATGCCAGATCGCCGACAAACCAGATTTGCTGGTTGTAGGCAGAGGAAGCCATGGCAATGCCTTCTTTGGCAATATCGATGCCCCAGCCAACGGCTGGAGTATTCTGCGTAATCTGCTGCAGAAATGTTCCCTCTCCTGTGCCTGCATCCAGAATATGCACGGGATAGTTGATGTCAAGGGAATAACGTGCGATCCACCTGCGTAGTACTTCGGTCAAAGGAGCATAAATACCGGTTCCCGATAAGATATTCCTTTTGGCTGTAAATAAACGTTTGTCATAGTTGCCCTTGAAAAAACGTGTCATGAAATTGATATAGCCTTGTTTTGCAAAATCAAAGCTATGCCTGGACACACATTGAATGCTCCCTGAGTTAATGGTTGTCATAGGGCTATGACAGATGGGACAGTTCAACATATGGATGTATGGATTAATAAGCGCAGCGCTGCGTTCTCTGCGATGGACTGACATGGAATAACACCCCATTCATTCAGATTTGGATAACTGAAGAAAAGGGCATAACAAATAAACCTCTGCACCAAATTCAAAAAAAGAGGTTTATGGCTATGCCCCAAGTTATCTGTATCGAATGAACTGAATAATCATAGGAAGGTTAAGCCCCTTTTGCCTATCAAGATTAGGGTGAAGCAAGAGAACGTTACTAGTATAACAGGATGAGAAGAAATGACAAATAAGGGGAGCCAGGCGAATGTGAAATAAAAGAGCGCCCTGTAAACCGTTTAGACGGTCATACAGAAGCGCTCCGTTCATTATTTTGCAGCAGCCTTTAATACATACTTGGACAATGTCTCATCGTTCATGGAATAGATGACATCATCGACATAGGTTGAAACACCTTCTAATGAAGGAACTGAGGCACTGGTCGTGTAGATATGCACGTCTTCCAGCGTCTGTGGATCAAGAATGTATCCTGTTTTGGCAAAATCAAGCTGATACTGACCATCCTGTGTCTGGTCGACACGCATCAATGCAGGCTGTGCGTCCTTGAATGTACGCTCAGTCACTTTGCCTTTCATCGTGTACAGTTCCAGCTTCTGCCCTGTAAAGACTGTATAACCATTGCCAGCTGTCTGAATGTAGGCATCACCAGCAATGGCACGTCCCCAAGCAAGCTTACCATCGGTGCCAAAGCCCATCAGTCGGTTACCGGTGTTTTCGAAATTCGCACGCATAATGATGGAACCATCGTCCAGAATGGCCAGCGATTCACCGCCGCCATCTCCTAATGTATTTGCATTGGCAGGGAATTGGTAGAAGGACAGACGATTCAACGTACGATCATAGATCTCCACTTTGGGATTCGCAGCTTGCTGCCAGAAGTTGCCTACCTTGGTTTGTTTGCTGGCATCCACTACAATTCGACCATGGTCAGCCTTAAGCACGTTACCGTTGATGTTTTTTTCAGTAATCAGCTTGCCCTTTTTGTCATATAACGAGATGGCTGAGCGAACCGAACCATTCGATTGTACGCCCTGACTTGAAGCAACCATCAGCGTATCGTTATCCAATAGGGATATGCTTGCAGGTGAATTCACCGTTTTGACCCAGTTGGTTTTACCGGATGTATTGAATGAGTACAATTTTTTGGTTTTGTCTGAATATTCCATATACACATAAGCCGTACCGTTGCTGGCATATACCGAATCAGAGTAGGTGGTATAAGGACCACTTTTCTCATGGAATATCGTATTCCACTTCAATTGTCCAGTTGTAACATCGAATGCTTGGAGAGAGTCCAGTTGCCAGTCGAGTGTTGTTTTGCTGCTTGTTTTGGTCACGGGCTGGGAGGCATGTACATATACAAGATTTTTGGATGGCACGGCATGAATTCCCTTGATCAGGACATCTTTCTCTGTATTAGCCTCTGATAACATCAGGGAAGATGACGTCCACGCCGGTTTGGGCATGGATTCGGTTGAAGCAGCGGCGTAACCTGTTGTATTCATGGTGAAGAGGAGCATGCCGCTGAGAATGAGGGCAGCCCATGTTTTGGACTTGTGTTTGGTCAATGTATGCAAGTGATAAACCACCTTTCTTCTTCGGTTCAAAATAGAACCGATTGTTGAATTTTACCATTAAAGTCAAGCTGAATTCAACCGAACGCACTGTAACCTTTTATCTTTGATTTGTCTAAATAACGTTGTTTGGAGAAGTGTAACGGTTACAGGGAATTCATCTTCTTTCGATGAAAGTGGAAGTCTGATATATTTAGTGCGGTGATAAGCCATATCTGCGTAAGACGTTGGATAGAACATAGGAAATGAAACAAGGAGAATAGCTATGAACTGGAGTGAAAATGTGACCCTATGGGTCATTGGATGTATCATTATATTGTTGCTGCTGGCCTGGATTATTCGGCGTGTTATCGGGCGCGGGCAGCGGATCCGAAGTGAAGCGAATCCTCGTAAGATCACAATAAAGGACATCGACAAGATGGAGGATGGTTCAGAATTTGAATTATATCTCTATCATTTATTTGAAGAGCTAGGGTACGGTGAGGTGCATAAGACAACGAGCAGCCGGGATTTTGGGGCAGATCTGGTGTTTGTTGATAGACTCGGCAGACGAAGTGTTATACAAGCGAAGCGATATGGTGCGAACCATCCTGTAGGGTTGAGTGCTGTGCAGGAGATATATACATCGATGCGTTATTATGAAGCCGACCGGTCGATTGTATTAACGTCCGCCCGTTACACCGAAGCCTGTCGGACGCTTGCAGCGGTTAATGGAGTGAAGCTGCTGGACAGGGAAGACCTGATGGAATTAATTCTGTTATTCAAAGCCAGAAGAGTGGAAGAAGCATTGGAACTGATCGAAGAAGATGATCATGAACCAATCGAGACGTGGCAGTCCCGGCGAAAGCGGCAATCCCGCTAAGTACTTGGGTGGAAGCCTTTTTAATGATGTACATCTCATTCCAGTAGGAAGCACCTTCACTTGCGTAGCTGCACATGATATATTGAGTGTATATCAACCAAAGGAGTGTGTGATCCATTATGGCACGTACACAAACACAAAAAGCATTACGCAAAGCAGAGCGGTCAGGTCAATGGTGCTCGGAACAGAGCCGAAGAGTTAACGGAGATTATGGTGCGTTATCCCAGCATGTACGGCTCATGCCTACGAAGCAGGAAAAATTGCAAAAGGTCAAACACAAGAAGCAGATCATCCAGGATGGTGGTGCTTCTTTTTATTTTTTCTATGAGGCGCCGATTGCTGGATAAGTAGGACGATAGAATTTTGTACACTAAATGAAGGGAAGAACCAATACATATGACAACAGCGCTGCACATGAATAAAAAAATCGTTCGGCGTTTTTTGCTGCAAACGCAAGCTTTACTGGGACGTTGGCCCGCAGTTTCCTTACCTTCGGGACCTGATCAAGTTTTGACTTTGATTCGCTCCCTTGGTTGCGTGCAGATCGATCCTGTGGCTGCTGTAACTGGAAACCAGCATTTGGTGCTGGGGGCTCGTGACCCTGGTTATACTGCTGACAGCTTAAATACACTGCTGAGTGATCACAAGGTGTTTGAATATTTTGCTAATGCTGCCTGTGTCATTCCAATGGAAGACTATGCTCTCTTTGAACCTGTGCGTGCCCGATTAAGGGAGCGTCTGGCTCCGTCTTTGCAAGGTCTAGAGAAAACTGTGCAGCATGTGTTACAACGTTTGAAGGAAGAAGGACCTTTACCTTCCAGAGCCTTTCGCGCTGTTGAGCGGGTAAGTGGTTATTGGGACAGTGCAGATGTGCCAAAGACAAAGGATACAACACTTGCTCTGAATTTACTGTTAGACTCCGCTGTGATTCGTGTGGTGGCGAGGCAGGGGAATGAACGTTATTTTCATATTACCGAATCTGAGTTGCAACAACAGGGACTTCCGATAAAAGAAGACATCGATGTGTTGGCCCAGAGACAGGCTCTGCTGGATAAATACATTCATGCGTATCGTGTCGTAGATGCCCGTGATCCCCGTCTGGGTTGGCTGAAATCTACAGCGGCTGAACGACGCGCCGATATTGCTGCCCGTGTGTCAGATGGGCGAATGATCCCACTTAAGGTGGAGGACGTGGCCACGCCTTATTATATTCGTGCTGAAGATGAGGATTTGCTGCTGCACATGGAAAGGGAAGAGCCACACTATGATCCGTCTGGCCCGGTCCGTTTCCTGCCGCCGCTGGACAACCTGTTATGGAGAAGAGAACGTATTGTTGATTTATTTGATTTTCATTATAAATGGGAGATTTATACACCAGAGGTGAAAAGAACCTACGGTTATTATGCCATGCCTATTCTTCACGGTGATCGGTTGATTGGACGTATGGACCCACGACTTGATCGCAAAACTGGAGTACTTACCGTTCGTTTGTTATCGATGGAAGAGACTGCTCCACCTGTGGAGGAATGGATCACGGATTTTCGGGAGGGGCTTCAATTCTTTGCGTCCATGCATGGAGCACGTTCCATTACTATCGAGAAGACGGTACCAAAAGAGCTGAAAAAGTTGCTTAAATCGATTTGATTAGGGGATACATGAAAGAATGTATGGACACGGAAATTGGAATTGTTGAGCGGAATTAAAAAGGACAAAAAAGGAGGAGCCAGAGGGCCCCTCCTTCTTTAATATCCAAACTTCTTTAGTTCACTTGATGAGGCATTTCAACGTTGGGATCAACATCTGCTTCATAATCCACACCATCGGTTTCAAAACCAAACAGCTGGAAGAATTCGCGACGGTAACCTTCCAGATCGGATAGATCGTAGATGTTCTCTGTGGTCAACTCATTCCAGAGCTTCGCCACTTCTTCCTGAACGTCAGCTCTCATCTCCCAATCGTCAATGCGAATACGGCCTTCGGCATCGGTTGGAACTTCTCCTCCCGCATACAAGCGATCAGCGAACAGACGTTGCAATTGCTCGATGCATCCTTCATGCAAGCCTTTTTCTTTCATGACTTTGTACAATGCTGAGATGTACAGCGGCACGACTGGAATTGCAGAACTGGATTGAGTCACCAGCGCCTTGGCTACAGTTAAGTACGCACGTCCACCTTTTGCACTCAGACGATCATTCAGCTTGTGTGCAGTCGCTTCCAGATGATTCTTGGCTTGACCGATGGAACCATCACGATAAATGGCATGCGTAAGTTCAGGACCGATATAAGAGAAAGCGATGGTTGTTGCATCATCAGCAAGCACGCCGCCTTGTTGCAGGGCATCCATCCATAGTTCCCAATCATCTCCACCCATAACGGTTACCGTCTGACGAATTTCCTCTTCGTTTGCCGGTTCAAGGGTAACGGAGCTAATTTCGCCTGTGTGGAAGTTCACCGTTTTGTTCGTGTAGGATTGTCCGATAGGCTTCAGCACAGAGTTAAATACTTCACCCGTGTTTGGATCGGTACGGCGTGCCGAGGCTACGCTGTATACAACCAGATCGACTTGACCGAGTTCACTGCGAATCAGTTCAACGGCTTTGTCTCGTGTTTCGTTTGCAAATGCATCACCTGTAACGCTGTACGATTTCAGGCCTGCTTCCTCCGCGGCTTTTTCGAATGCAGCGGAATTGTACCAGCCTGCAGAAGCCGTACGTTTCTCTGTGGAACTGCTCGGACGGTAAATGCCGACTGTATTCGCTCCAGCTCCAAAGGCAGAAACAACGCGTGACGCCAGACCGTATCCAGTGGAAGCACCGATCACGAGCACATTACGCGGTCCTTTCAGCTCAGGCTGGGATTTCACATAATCAATCTGTTCCTGCACTTGCGCAGCGCAACCTACAGGATGGGAAGTGGTACAAATAAAACCACGTGTTCTTGGTTTAATAATCATTTATTTGCATCCTTTCATATTCAGCTCATGTTTCAGCATTTCGATAAAATGCTCTTACACATACTTTCTTATTGTAAAACAATTACCTCGGAAACGGAAACCGTTTCGTTTGATTTCGCCGGAAGGGTGGCGTTATATCTCTAATTTTGCGATGATGTGAATAGAATGTACTCGCTTGTTAGGATAGAAAGGACAGGGATACCATGCTGAAGGAACGCATTGAACTGCTAAGCAAAAGAAAACAAATCTCCCGTAAAGACCTTGTGGAAGGTCTGGTCACGCAGGCCCACTTTGCCAATATCCTGGCGGATCGTTATCCGCTACCTGAGGACTTGGCAGAAGCCATCGCCGGGCGTCTTGGGGTATCCCCTTCCTATATTCTAAAAGCTGCGGCACAGGACGAGGAAACAATTGAACGGGCAGAGGCCATCTTCGAACAAATGTCTGTTCCAGCGTCGGCGATATCCGAAGATACGGTGCATGCACTGGCAGATCGGGATGACGCGCTGACCGTAGAGTTGACAACGGCCTTAATGAAGGCGGTCTATTATCAGCAATTAAACGATGCAACGGCTCATGAGTATATACATACGTCCTACCTCAATTTTTACCTGGAGAAATACGGTCGTCCAGACGATATTGATCTGCCGCGTCCGTTAGTCAAGGCACTTTTATTCTATAAAATACAATATTATCGCTCCAAAATGGCTTTTGTGGATGTATTAACTCATGCAACCAGGCTCAGTGAGCTAGCGCTTCCTGGCAGTGAATTCTGGTTGTCTGTGCAAAATATCAAGATGGAAGCCTACATCCAGGTCAAACAGTATGAAGAGGCAAAACAGGTATTCGAGCTTACAATGCGTCATGTCTATGATCAGCGGATGTTCCATCGGTTGTCCGGGTTATATGTGGCATATAGTGGCTATTGCTTCGCGATGGGGCTGGTTCAGGAGGCACTCTCGGCATTAACCATGGCGGAGGCAAACCTCGTGTATGCTGGCAACCAGGGAGATCTGGTAACGGCGATTGCCAACAATCGGATTGTCATGTTAACAATGACAGGTGAACTGGATCAGGCACAGACAGAGATTGAACGATTTGAATCGCTATTGCAGCAGGAAACGGAAGAAACACAGCAGGCCATGCAGCCGCTCGTCAGTGTGTATCGATGCGAAGTGGCTCTGGCACGGAAGAACTGGGGCGTGCTCGCGCAGAGTGTAGATCAACTTTTGAAATGTGCAACAACACAGGACCAGCAGATGAGCGCAACCTTCTACCAGAGCCATCTGGCTCTTGCGCATGGAGATCGCGAAGTTTTCATGGAGCGGGCACTTGCGTGTCTGCCTTATTTTGAATCAGCGCAGCATGTCATGCGGCTTGAACCGTTATATGAGGGGATGGCTGTAGTATCCGAGGATCAGCGGAAATACAAAGAAGCAGCGATGTATTATCGGAAGCTGGTATATTTGTTACGCAAAAAATAGAGTGAGAATCGGCTTGCAATAGCCTGATTATGTCATGATTTTGTGCATTGCAGGAGCACTTGGCACAAAATATGGCCGCCAATCGTGAAATGAAGATTGGATTAGCAGATCTTTTTTTGCGAAATTAGCATCATTCCTTACCCAAGAAACGATTATCCCGTAATTCAATTGCTGGATTTTTCGTTTTTTTTGTATGCCGCCAGAAGGGTATTCAAGGACAAGCCGCGGTGTTTATAATTTAATTATAAATACGTGTTCAAAAAGTCTGGTTTTCAGTACCGAGAAGATGGAATGAAGCTAGAAATGGAGTAGCGGAGCGTAGGAGACCTACGTGAGCAACGGACATTTCGGCTGAATTTCATATTCGATGCTGATGATGCCGCTAGGCATGATTCGTAATCAAAAGTGGACTTTTTGAACAACTTCTAAAAACAAATAAAACAAATGAGGTGCTGGATATGGGATGGTTCGGTAAAAAGAACAAACAGGAAGATGCGATTGCTAAAGCGGATAAAATGATGAATAAAGGACTCACTGGCATGATGATGAAAGGCTTTGTATCAAAGGAACATCGGGAGACCATCAACCAAAGTCTGGATTCGGCAAAGCAGGCACAGTTGGCGGCAAGTGGTTCTCTGCCTTTAACAGCTACGGCTACGGTGGTGACAATCACCGATACAGGCAAACTGATCAACTTTGATCCGATTGTTGTGCTTGTATTGGATGTGACAGAAACGAATGGCAACCAGTATCAGCGAACATTAGAGACACTGGTGTCCAAAATGCAGATTCCACGAGTAGGCGATCGAGTGGGACTGGGCCAGAATCCAGCGAATCCCTCCGAACTGATCTACATGGGGCTAATGTCCATCTAGAAGGTATTTGGTTATAGTTCAGTGATACTCTATTTGAATAATACGTATAACAACGAATAATAGATATATTATTCGAGGTGTTGATAGAGATATTAAGAGAAGGATTAAGAAAGGGTGGATCATATGGTAGGTTTCCTGAGATTCATTGGCGTATTAACTGTATTCGGGGTGGGGTTCTCCCCATTTCTGGCACAGCAGCTGTGGAATGATCCATTTATGATTATGCAGGCATGGTGGTACACTCCTGCGATTTTTGCCGGGTTTGCACTGATCTTTGTTCCTGTGATTTTGAGCAATATTTTTGGCGTAGGTCGAGTGAAGACAGGTTTACCAGCAGTTGGGGTCATTAAGACTATACAACAGACGGGGACGTATATTAATGAACAGCCTGAGGTTCGATTGGGTCTGACAGTGTCGCGTAAGGGGCGCGAGAAATACGATACCGAGATGAAAGCCGTCATTCCGCTGACCTCCATGGCACAGTTTCAGCCGGGCAGTTTCATTCCGTTAGTAGTCTCCGTAAAGGATGAGCGCAAGGTAGGGCTTGATATGAAGGGGCAATTATCACAGGAAGATATGCAGCAATTACTGGATGAAAAGATGGTACAGCAAGGGGTATCACCTGAAATGATGGATATTGCAAGAACAGGGGAAAAAGCAATGGCCAAGATCCTTGATGTCACTCCACTTGGAAGTGGTGGCAATAACAAGATCAAGCTTCAGCTCAAACTCAGCATAACGAAAACGAACGGTGAAACCTTCAATGTGACAACGCAAAAAGAAATTTTGTCATCTGCCCTGCCGCAGGTGCAGCAAGGTCATATCATTAATATCATCTATTCAAGACAAGACCCAACAAAATTGGTGTTGGCATTGAATGTACAGGAGCGACAATTAAGTGACTTATTCTCTTCCTGAGGATGTAGACAAAAGGAGGTCCTACAGATCATGTTTATGACGTGTAGGACCTCCTTTTTCATTTTGGTATGTATGAGAGATACAAGCAACGGACGGTTTTCAAACAATACCAAGGCGCATGCGATAAGAAAAAAGTACTTTTCTGGATTCTCCATCAAATACACGATTAGCCAGCGCTCTGAACTCGTCAGCAGCTGTTAATAGATCATCCGCTCCCAGCTTCAACGCCGTTTGCAGGCCGCCTTGGCTCAGGGCGAGATTGACATATCGATCGGCTGTGAATGTCTCGTGGTGATGAAATACGATTTCCCGAACATATCGGAACAGCCCGGACTGCTGAATCTGCTGCAAATGCCCATCCTTGCTCCATTTGTGTGCCTGACTATCCTGGGGAGCCAGACTGGCTGCTCGTTGATCTGCTTCCTTATTCAGCTGCAGATAGGCTTGTTCTAACTGCCAGTCTAACATTGGCGGCCAGTCGCAATCGTAGGCTGCAAATATGCCCCCTGTACGAAGTACACGTGCAAACTCGCGTAGTGTGGGTTGCGGCTCCATCCAGTGAAACGATTGCGAGCAGGTCAGCACATCCACACTGCCATCTGGTAGTCCGAGGTCGTGAGACAAGCCGGACACAAACCGCAGGTTATCCGGCTTCCCGGCAGATTCCCACTTGGATTCTGCTACAGACCTCATGTCATCGCTAGGTTCAAAGCCGATGATACGTTCAGCTTCATTAAGCCAGATCCAGGAGGATAAGCCGGTGCCACAACCAATATCTGCGACCATACGCGGTGTGCTGCCAAGATATGTCGTTAGAATATCCACCACTTCAGTGGGAGCAGCTGGTCGGTTCTGATCGTATAACGTACCAAAACCATTGAAACGTTCCACATTGTTGCGTCTAATGTCTTGCATGGATAAACCTCCTTTGGTCAGATGGATGACGGAGAGTCAGCTGTGATCAAAAGTTGTATAGGCCTATATTATATCATTCATTGTTGGGAAGTTTGTTCATGACGTTCTGCAAATGTTCAACGGCTTTGATATGACGTCTGAGCAATTCCTGTCCAACATGAACAGGCTCAATTACGGTCAGCTCGGAACCAAACGACAGCAGGAAGGAGTAGAGCCATTCCCCTACATTCAGTTCGAGAGACACACGGAGCCTGCCATCAGGCTCTTTTTTAATGAGGGAAGGTTCGAAAAAATCATACACTCGGTATGCAATATTGCTGGAGAACGAGAGTGTAAGAGGAGTCAGGACAGGAGCCGCTTCTGATTCAGGGTCGTTTGATCCGGCAGTAACAGAGTGATCGTGTTTTCTCGCCAGAAAAGTCAACTGGGTGATCCGTTTCATCTTAAATGTCTCGAATTCTTTCCGATCAGGGTCATCATGGATATATCCTTTGAAGTACCATGTACTGTTTTTGAAAATAAGCTTCTGTGGCTCCACGGTCGGAATGCTCTTCTCACCATCCGAATTAACATAATGAAACGTAATCAGTTGATTCGTTAATATAGCCTGCTTCACCTGATTGAACAGTTCTCTCTCCTGCAGAGGGATGCTGCCCCATGGTGAGAAATTGAATTCGATCCAATCCAGCTTGTGATCAAAAAGGGCGGTTAACCGTTGCAGCATATGGGCACTGTTAAGATGTGGGATCGCACTGATGCTATATAGTCCCATCAAAATTTCATTCTGGTCTTCTTCCGACAACAGGGACTTGTCCATGACATAGTTGTCCATCAGATGGATACCGCCATGCTTGCCGGTCGTTGTATAGACGGGAATGCCCGCAGCACTCAACCGATCGATATCACGGTACACCGTGCGTACAGAAATCTCGAACATACGGGCGAGTTCGGGTGCAGTGGCTTTCTTTTTCTCCAATAACAAAAGCAACATTCGAAATAGTCGGTTATTTTCCATGCTCTGATTATACCATGACAATAGGTGTCAGGGTATGGGTGGTACACTGGTTACATAGTCTTGTTGAGATATGAAGGAGGAACTGGTCATGACAATGAAAGAAGGATTTTACTGGGGTGGCGCAACGGCTGCCAATCAATTCGAGGGTGGATGGAACCAGGGTGGCAAGGGGCCAAGCACGTCTGACATGATGACAGGGGGAACCCACACGATTCCACGCCGGATTACGCCTGTATTGGAAGAGGGCACGTATTATCCGAGCCATGAAGCGGTTGATTTTTACGGACATTACAAAGAAGATATTGCCATGATGGCAGAGATGGGTTTCAAAATGTTCCGCATGTCCATCAACTGGTCCCGGATCTATCCAAACGGTTATGATCTGGAGCCAAACGAAGAGGGATTGCAGTTCTACGATAATGTTTTTGCCGAGTTGAAAAAATACAATATTGAGCCGCTCGTAACGATCTCCCATTATGAAACGCCATTTGGTCTGACACAGAAGTATAATGGCTGGGCTTCCCGTGAAGTTATCGATTGTTATATCCGTTATTGTACAACCCTCTTCAACCGTTACAAGGATCAGGTCAAATACTGGCTGACGTTCAACGAAATTAACTGTCTGACGATGCCGATGGGTGCATATATGGCTGCAGGTATTCTGTTTGAAGGCAAAGAGACACTGGTCGACGGAGTGGATGATCCACAGACTCGTTTCCAGGCATTACATCATCAATTCATTGCCAGTGCAAAAGCAGTGAAGCTGGGGCATGAGATTAACCCTGATTTCCAGATCGGCTGTATGGTCGCTTTCATGACAACCTATCCAAACACATGTAACCCGGACGACATGTTGCTTGCACAGAAGAAAGACCAAATCTCTAATATGATCTGCGGTGATGTACAGGTTCGTGGAGCGTATCCTGGATTCGCCAAACGTTTCTTCGCCGAAGAAGGTATCCAGATCGAGATGCAACCGGGAGACGAGCAGACTTTGCGTGAAGGCTGCGTAGACTTCTATTCCTTCAGTTATTACATGTCTTTGGTTGAAAGTGCGGATGAGTCCCTCGAGAGAGCAGAAGGTAATCTGCTGGGCGGTATCAAAAATCCATATCTCGAAGCTTCTGACTGGGGCTGGCAGATCGATCCCAAAGGATTGCGTTACACACTGAATCATCTGTATGATCGTTATCAGATTCCACTGATGGTGGTTGAGAATGGCTTGGGTGCTGTCGATGTGGTCCAGGAAGACGGCTCCATTCAGGATGACTATCGCATTGATTATCTGAAAGGTCACATCGAACAGATGAAAGAAGCGGTAGCTGACGGCGTAGATCTGATTGCCTACACCATGTGGGGATGTATCGACCTGGTTAGTGCATCCACTGGAGAGATGAAGAAGCGTTATGGCTTCATTCATGTCAACAAGGACAACGACGGTAACGGAGACTTGAGCAGAACACCGAAGAAGAGTTTCCACTGGTACAAAAAAGTCATTGAATCCAATGGTGAAGAGTTATAATTTGGTGTGAAAAAAACCAGATCCGTCTGTTCGCTTAAATGGGACAAGCGGATTCATGTATCCTGAACGAGTTCAGGACTACTATATATGAATATAAAAATACCCGGCTATCCTTCCGTTAAGGAAAGCCGGGTATTTCTTTGTGTAGTACAACAGCGGGCCGCCTAGGCTAGCCTTCTGCTTTGCAGTTGGGACATGCGCTCCAAATGCCGTCGATAAAACCATATACATGTGGAGAGCCAGCAACCACTCAAGAAGTATCCGCCTACGATATCACTTGGATAATGCACCCCCAAGTAGATACGACTTATCCCAATGGTAAGTATAAATACGGCGCTGGCAACAATCATCAGCACACGTCCGGTGACGGTGGGTACATGTTTCCAGATTAGAAAGGCCAGTCCACCGTACAGGCTAAATGCTGCCATAGAATGCCCACTGGGGAAGCTATAGCCGCTCACTTCGATAATCCGGTTAATGGTAGGTCTGGCACGCTGGAATACCAGCTTGAGCAATGCATTTAACAGGGTTGAACCTGCGAGCACACAAGCCAGGAAGAGCAGTTCGCGTTTGTGTCGCAGGAAAATGTATAACACAATCATGGCGATGATGGTAATGAAGACCACTGGCATTTCGCTGCCGATCCAAGTAAAAAGGTGCATGAATTGTGTCATACCAGGGGATTCCAACCCCTGAATCCAACCGATTAAGGTATCATCAAATCGATGAATCTGGTTGTCGCTGATGGACAGGGCGATGCTTATAAAAGCGATCATGCATAACGCTGCAACGAGCAGCGGGAATGAGATATTCTTTTTCCAGTTGTGTATCAAATGTTGAGTTCCTCCGTGATGGTTGATTTCGTATGTTGTGTCCTTGCGTATGTCGGACATAACGATATTTATATTGTGCTATAATTTTACAATAAATATAGCAGCAATAAAAATATGTAACCTTAACAACGCTTATTCAAGCAGAGAATGTAGGAGGGGAGCGGTCGAAATGAAACGACGTTTGGTGATGTGCATGTTGATCTTACTGTTGGTTACGTCTGGGTTAGCTCTATTTCCAGGAGAGAGAGTGTATGCTTGCAGTTGTGTCGAGAGTGATGTTCAGGAGAGATTGAAGACAAACACAACTGTATTTACAGGAGAAGTGTTGGAGAAGGGACGTTCTCAACAGTCGAAGCATGATGGCTTATTAAGAGAGTATACCTTTGATGTAGATACTGCATGGAAGGGGGTTAATGCCAAAAAGATGAAAATCCTCGCGAGTGACGGTGGATCTGAATCCTGTGGCATTCAATTTGAAAAGAATCAGTCCTACCTGATCTATGCTTATCAATATGAAGTGGATCATAAGCTACATACGAATCTGTGCAGTCGCAATGTTCCAATTGAACAAGCCGGAGATGATCTGAAATTGCTGGGTGCGGGAAAGGTTGTAAGTAAAGAAGATTTTGGAGAAACCAATGATGGTGGTGGGCGAACTGGGCCTTTCTATCTCATCTTATATGGCGGAGTCATTTTATTAGCAGCATTGGCAGTACTGTGGCTCTGGAGACGAAAGAAAAGAATCTGATTGCCCAACGGAAAAAAAAGCTAATCTCCGTACAGAACGTTAAGAAACATTGACGTTCTGTACGGGGATTTTCAGGAGTGGCGTCAAAATTGTATCCAATTGGAGTCGAGATTATCGATCCGATGGAACTAGTTCAGCTGCAACATGTATTCATAAGCAGTGACACCAAATACCCGTTTGAAATGTCGATTGAGATGGGTCAGATCGACGAATCCGCAATCGGCAACAGCAGCATAGACGTCCTTCTGCATTTCGATGGATTGACGGGCACGCTCTACTTTGCAGTTTAAGAAAAACTGGTAGGGGGAGATGCCTGCTTGTGCTTTGAATTCCCGGATAAATTGAAACTTGGACATGCCAAATTCGGAACTTAGGTTGTCCAGCTTGAGCACATCTTCGGTGCTGCAAAACATGATTTCCTTGGCTTTTCGAACCAGACTGTCCTGAGGCAACCAGAGCTTGGTGTCCATTTCCTTCTGAGCCAGAAGGTGAACCAGATCGAAGACCCGTTCGCTGCACTCGGCTTCGTCCTGTCTGAGTTGAACGGCGTCGTTCAGCATCAGGATCTTACGTGCAAGCTCGGGATCATAGACGATGGGACTTCCAAAACGCAATTCCTTTTTGCCTATAATCTCCTCTACTAATTCCGGCTTCAAATACAGCATCACATAGTCAATGCCAGCCTTATCATAGGAACTTCCATCATGGGACTGTTCACGGTTGAACAACATGACACCATTTTGGTGAGACGCCTGATATTGTCCGTCCAGGTTGTATTGTTGAATGCCACGCAGGGTTACGCCAACCGCATACTCCTCGTGGCAATGTTTTTTGTATGCAAAGTCAGTAAAGCTGGCGGATAGTGCCAGCACGTCTTGCGACTTTTTATAGTTAAACCGTTCCATGCAGCACACCTCCCAAGCTTTAGATTAATCCGGATACTATAATGGCTGAGTATAACAAAAAAAGAGCCATGAGAATACTCAGTAATTTTTGGTGGCGATTCAGCAACGTTTTGAAAACCGTACCAAAAACAACCCAACTGGAATAGGCCAGAAAACCAATGAAGGTAATGAGCAGCACGAACAGGAACGAAGAAAATGAACTTTGATAAAAGGGCAATACATAACTTGGAATGACAGTGAAAGTAAACAAGACGACCTTTGGATTCACAAATTGCATGATGAAACCGTTCCAAAATCCGGTAACTTGTCTCGGTGCATCCTCGGTGGTACCCATCTTGTAGATTTGGTACGCCAGATATACCATGTACAGGCCGCCGACAATCTGCATCACCTTCAGAATTCCGGGTAACACTCCCGCAAGAAGCTGATTAAGAAAAGCTGATGCGGTAAGCAGCAGACCAAATGCCAGCGTAGCTCCCCACACATAGTGCATCGTTTGACGTGCCCCAACGTGTTGTACGGAAGAAAGAATTACGATATTGCTGGGGCCGGGGGTAAATGTTACGACGATGCAGTAGATTAAAAAAGATGCAAGATTCATAAGGATGATGCTCTCCTCTGGTTGTAGTTTAGTTCCATGATCATACGTCCAGAGGGAGAAACCATATAGTACATTATTGCAGCGGGTGCATCGTTAGCAACAAGAGCTTCCTTTTAAAAGATACGGGGGAGTTTTCTTTTTGAATGATTGCGTTTACAATTTAGACGATGTACAAGGTGATCAGACGACTTGAGGAAGTGAACGGAATGAAAAAAATGCTGCTGGTTTACATTTTGCTTATCTCAGCATTTGCGTTGTATGTGTTGAGATTTGAATACACCAGTCAGGTAAACAGTTCTTGGGAGGACCGGGGGCTGCGCGGTGATATCGGAGAGACGTATATCATGATTACATTCCAGTCCGGGCTGGAGTATTGGAAGAGCCCGCTCAAAGGTTTCGAGGATGCCGCGGATGCACTCGGCGTGACCGTAGAATATCGCGGGGCTACCCGGTATGATGCGAAGGAGCAGACCATGGTGATCGAGCAGGCTATCGCTCGTAAACCCGCAGGCATTGCTATATCTGCAATCGATCCTCAATCGTTAGTTCCAGCGATTAACAAGGCAATCGACGCAGATATCCCTGTTGTATTATTTGACGCGGATGCACCCGATAGCCAGGCCTATTCTTTTCTTGGGACAGATAATTACAAGTCGGGTGTAATGGCTGCCGATAAAATGGCTGAACTGCTGGGTCGTGAGGGAGAGGTCGCGGTATTAACCTTGCCCGGACAACAAAATCATGAAGAGCGCACGAAGGGTTTCCGCGATACGATCAAGGAGAGATACCCTTCCATGCAGATTGTTGAAGTTGCAGACGGACACGGTGATGCGATGGTATCCAGAGACGAAACAATCAGAATGATGAAGGAACATCCCGAGCTGGCGGGAATTTTTGTGACTGAAGCTACCGGAGGGGCAGGAGCGGGGGAAGCTGTTCAAACTCTCGGGGACAGACATCCATTGCAGATTATTTCGTTTGATACAAATAAGACTACATTGGATATGATCAAGAACGGTACGATCTCAGCTACAATTGCACAGGGAACCTGGAATATGGGATATTGGTCACTCCAATATCTGTTCCATCTGCATCACCAGTTAACGGTTCCTGCCCCATCCTCATCCGGTGAAAATGCACCGCTTCCCGTGATGGTGGACACAGGGATCTCTGTGGTGACACGCTCGGATGTGGATGATTACTATGCCAAATAACAAGGAGTATTTCAAGAGTCCAAGGCCTTGGAGTAGGAGAGCAATTCTCTCCACTTTCAGGAACGGGATTCGGCGTTTACGCTTGCGTAATATGCCCCTTCGGTACCAGCTGATGTTGCTTTTTCTGTTATTCGCCATTGTGCCTTCCGTAGGGCTTGGGTTGCTTGTGAACTGGACGGTGGAGCGGGTTGTTGAACGACAGGTTGAAGGGCATACCATGCAACTGATTGGCAAAGTGAATGAAGCTCTGAACAGCAAAATGGAGAATTTGCAGAATATGACCTATCTGATTGCATTTGACCCGGATATTGATGCTTTTATGAACGACAAAATGCCACTGAATGATGAAGCAGGTATCGAACCGATGAACATGGACACCAATGCCGAAACGGAGCAAAATCGGTTATATGGCATCAAACAAACCTTGCAGGGATTCACAACATTGTATCCTGAAATCGCCGGGATTGTTCTCGTCAATGCAAGTGGTGACTATATTAGCAACGAGATGTATCCCCGAGCGGAACAGAGCCTGATTCAGGAAAATTGGTATCAAAAAGCTTCGGCCAATCCGGGCATCTTCATGGTGTTGGGTCAGCCGAAAGAGCGTAATCTCACGACACATGTACGGTACAAGGATGATGAGATTGTATCGGTTGCGCGTTCCATAACGGATGAAGCGTCAGGACGTGTGCGGGGCGTTATTATGATTGATCTTAAACTTAGGTCCGTCTCTCAGGCTGCCCGTAATGTAACCTTGGGGAAATCCGGTTATGTGATGGTGACGGATGCAGAAGGTCAAAGTGTATACAAGCCGGAGCATCCGCTAATAGAACACATTCCCACAGACTGGTTCCCCTCCGGTGAGAGTGGAACGTTTACCGCCGATACAGAAGGTGGAACGTTATTATTCATGTATCAGTCGTCTACCTTTACGGGTTGGAGAACGGTAGGGGTATTTCCCACAAGAGACTCGATATCCGAAGTACGCCAAATCCAGTTTTACGTGGTTAGCTTTGTATTTGTGGTTTGTTTGTTTGGCCTGAGCGCCTCTTTATGGTTCTCCCGTTCTATTGCTCAGCCCATTTTCCGACTCATGTCCTACATGCGAAGGGCGGAGACTGGCAATCTCAGACCAGGCCGCTGGAGCGATCGCGCTGATGAGATTGGCATGCTTGGCAACAGTTATAACCGAATGCTGGCACAGATTCGACAACTGATATCACTAAATGAATTGCGGGAGCGGCAGAAGCGTGACGCTGAAATGCGAAGTTTGCAGGAGCATATCAAACCACACTTTTTGTACAATACCTTGGATACGATTCATTGGATGGCACGCAAAGAGGGGGCAGAAGATGTATCCGGCATGGTTGGTGCGTTATCTCGATTATTTCGCATAGGGCTTAGTAAAGGACAGGATTACATTCCGTTGCATTCGGAGATTGAGCATATGACCAGCTATATGCAAATTCAGCAGACACGATACCGCGATCGTCTTCAGTATACATTGAATATTCCAGAGGAACTGCGGGACCTTTTGGTGTTAAAGTTGCTGCTTCAGCCGCTAATAGAGAATGCAATCTATCATGGGATCAAGGGCAGGCGTGGGCCGGGACACATTCGGGTGGAGGCCAGATTGGAACATAACAGACTGCTGCTGACCGTTCAGGATAATGGAGCAGGCATGTCCAACGAACGGCTGGCCGAGATGCAGCAGCTGCTCGAAGCTCCTTTGGCCAGTTTGGAAACGTCTTCGCCTGGGATAACAGGCAAAAGTTATGGAATGTTGAATGTGCAGGCCCGTCTCCGGCTGTCCTTTGGCGATGAATACGGTGTTGTGCTTGAGAGCCAGGAAGGGGAAGGAACGAGTGTGACCATCATTCATCCGTTGATGCGAGAGCTCCCACCAACCAAGCAAATCAATAACGAAGAGAGGCAGGAGAGTGAATGGGGAAATTCATGAAATCGACCGTGACAACTTCCACTGAAACAGATGAGACATCCACATTGACTACAGTAATGGAGATTACGCCGGATAGCCATGTTGCGAAGAAATACCGCGTGCTCATCGCTGATGATGAACCGATCATTCGTGAGGGGATTCGGGATGCCATTGACTGGACAACGCTTGGGATGGAGGTTGTTGGTGAAGCGGAAGATGGCGAGGAAGCGCTGGAACGGGCGGCTGACTTGAGTGTGGATATTGTTCTCGTTGATATGAATATGCCATTCCTGAACGGAATCGAATTAATCCGTGCCCTTCAGCAGAAGTGCCCGGGCTGTCGTTACCTGATCATCTCGGGACATGATGAATTTGCATATGCGCAGGAGGCGGTTCGTCTTGGCGTAGAGGATTACATCTTAAAACCTGTGCAAGCAGAACAATTATATGCTGCACTTGAGCGATTACATCAGCGACTTACTGAAGAGCACCAGAGGACGGCATATGTACAACAGGCAGCTCATCAGATTGAACGTAATATCCCGTTGCTTCGCCAGCGATTTATGCTGGAGTGGCTGGAGGGGCAGGCTGAAGGGAGGGATCTGACGGAGCAGCTTGTGTTTTTGCGGCTGCCCGCCGTCCCACCTGTGCAGATCGGGGTCGTACGCTGGCCTGCCGCTGAAGCTCGTCAGACGATACTGAGAGAGAATGATCGTCAGTTGTTTCTGTTTGCAGTGGAAAATATAATTAGTGAACTGCTGGGGGACGTGCCACATGTCCTGTTTCGGGACGTAAGTGGGTTGATCGGCATGTGTCTGTGGCAGGAAGCCCCTGAAGAAATAGAGTCCCTTCTGGAACAGCAGATTAGTTCTTGCTTGAATATTGCCATTCATGCTCATGTGGAGACACATGCAGGGACACTGGAAGAAACGCCGGATACGTACCGTCATTGCCGTGAAAGGGTATTCGGGGAAGTGCAGTTGTCGCCTCTGGTTCGCCGGGCAAGACAGCTTATTCACGAAGAATATGCCGAACGGGAACTGACCCTGGAATCGCTTGCTTCCCGTCTACAAGTATCTGCCGTATATCTTAGTCGTGTGCTGAAGAAAGAGCTGAATGATTCCTTCGTCACACTTGTCACGCATGCTCGCATTCGCAAGGCTATACAGTTATTAGATTCAACAACACTGCCGATTCACACCATAGCTGAGCGTGTAGGTTATGACACGCAACATTATTTCAGCACTGCATTTAAGAAAACAATGGGCATTTCTCCAGTGCAGTATCGAAAGAACGGGGGGACGGCTTATCATCCTTCTGTGAATTAAATATCGTATTACAGCTATTCATTCAGACGTGTGATAAATGAGATGGATATGTTCTACTTCGTGTGAAGCGAAGTGGAGCATGTCCTTTTTTTTGACTCTGGAATGGTATCTCGTGGATCAAACTTGTACTTTAAGCGTTTCCATCAAAAGTTAAATTTTTATAAAAAAGGTTCAAAACGTGCAAAGACCTTGCGGCATCTCCAATGCTACGATTGGTTTCAGATAGGAACAGCAAGCAACAGGATGCACTACATGTATTGTAAGCGTTATCTTATAACTCATTCAGAACCGTATGACGTGAGGAAAGGGGAACTTCATATGAAAAAAGGAGCAATGCTCATCTGGCTTCTGGTGATGACCATGATGCTCTCGGCCTGCAATCTGGCAGAGAGTGGCCCAGGCAGTAAAGAAAAGGGATATGTCGGTATATCGATGCCAACCAAATCATCAGAACGATGGGTGGGAGACGGGGAGAACATGGTCCGTCTGTTTCAGGAGCAGGGGTACAAAACCGATCTTCAGTATGCTGAGGATGTGGTCGAGAATCAAATTTCACAGATTGAAAACATGATCACCAAAGGTGTGGATGTGATGGTCATCGCGTCCGTGGATGGCAACACTTTAACGGATGTAATCAAGAAAGCGCATGACGAAGGGATACAAGTGATCTCGTATGATCGGCTCATTCGAAATACGCCATATCTAACCTATTACGCCACGTTCGACAATTTTAAGGTGGGTGTGCTTCAAGCCTCCTACATCGAACAAAAGCTTGGGCTCAAGGATGGAAAAGGACCTTATAACATTGAGCTGTTTGGTGGCTCTCCTGATGATAATAACGCCTATTTCTTCTTCGACGGTGCGATGTCTGTGCTGAAGCCGTACATCGATTCCGGCAAACTGGTGGTACGCAGCAAGCAGATGACGATGGCCCAGATTGCGACCTTGCGCTGGGACGGGGCACTGGCCCAGTCACGGATGGATAACCTGCTGAGTGCTTATTACTCGGGTGATAATCTGGATGCAGTATTATCTCCTTATGATGGAATCAGTATTGGTATCATCTCATCCTTGAAAGGGATTGGTTATGGTACTTCGAACAAACCGCTGCCCGTTATTACAGGACAGGATGCAGAACTTGCCTCGATCAAGTCGATTGTGGCCGGGGAACAGACGCAGACGGTGTTCAAGGATACACGGAAGCTAGCGGAGAAGACGGTAGAGATGGCCAATAGTATTTTGCAAGGAAAACAGGCGGAAGTTAATGACAAAACATCATATAACAACGGAATTGAGGTTGTTCCGGCGTATCTCTTGGATCCCATCTCGGTGGACCGTACAAATGTGGAGCAGGATATCGTTGGTACACAGTATTACACGAAGGAAGAAATCGGACTGAAATAATAAATGAAAGGAGCACATCCCATGGCCGGAATCATTCTGGAAATGAAAAACATCACCAAAACCTTTCCTGGCGTCAAAGCGCTGGAAAATGTCAATCTGAAAGTCCGTGAAGGCGAAATTCATTCCATATGTGGTGAAAATGGCGCAGGTAAATCTACGTTGATGAAGGTACTGAGTGGTGTATATCCACATGGCACGTATGAAGGCGACATTTTATTTCAGGGCAAAAATTGTGAGTTCAAGGATATTAAGCAGAGCGAGGATCTGGGAATTGTCATTATCCATCAGGAGTTGGCCCTTATTCCCTACCTTTCAATCGCGGAAAATATATATCTGGGCAACGAGCGTGCGAGCAGAGGAATTGTCAACTGGAAGGAAACTTTTGTAGGTACACGAGAACTGCTCTCGAAGGTGGGACTGAGCGAAAATCCAAACACGCTGGTATCCAGCATCGGGGTAGGCAAGCAGCAACTGGTCGAAATTGCGAAAGCGCTCTCCAAAAAGGTGCGGCTGCTTATTCTGGATGAGCCAACCGCTGCACTGAACGAGGACGACAGTGAAAATCTGCTGCAGTTGATGCTGGAATTCAAGAAACAGGGCATCGCCTGTATCCTGATCTCACACAAGCTGAATGAGGTATCCAAGGTATCCGATTCGGTGACTATTTTACGGGATGGCAAGACAATTGAGACGTTGGATATGAAGAAGGAAAAAGTGACGGAGGACCGGATTATTAGCGGAATGGTAGGACGTGATCTCACTAGCCGTTATCCGGAGCGTCATGCGACCATTGGTGAAGTTATCCTTGAGGTAAAGGACTGGACGGTATATCACGAACATCATGCCGAGCGGAAGGTACTGGATCAGATCCATATGAATATCAGACGTGGTGAGATTGTAGGTATTGCCGGGCTGATGGGCGCTGGGCGTACCGAACTTGCCATGAGTATATTTGGCAAATCCTATGGCCGGAATATTTCGGGTCAACTCATTAAGAATGGTAAACCGATCCACAACAATACCGTCACAGAGGCTATTCAGAATGGGTTTGCTTATGTGACAGAAGACCGCAAGGAATACGGACTCATTCTGATGGATGACATCAAGCGCAATATTTCCTTAACGGGTCTGAGCAAGCTGACGCGAAACGCAGTAGTGAACGAGCGTGAAGAAGTACTGGTGGCGGAAAAGATGAAGAAAAGCATGAACATCAAAGCTCCAAGTATTTTGCAGAAGACCGGTAATCTGAGTGGAGGCAACCAGCAAAAAGTGGTGCTCAGCAAATGGATTTTTGCCGGACCAGATATTCTTATCCTGGATGAACCTACCCGAGGTATTGATGTGGGAGCGAAATTCGAAATCTATACGATCATTCATCGGCTTGCTGCTGAAGGCAAGGGCGTACTGGTAATCTCATCCGAGCTTCCGGAGGTTCTTGGCCTGTGTGACCGGATCTATGTGATGAATGCCGGACGAATCACCGGTGAAGTCAGCCGGGAGCAAGCATCGCAGGAAACGTTGATGAGATATATGACCAAGTCTGGAGGCGGCAAGCATGGAAATGATAACAAAACTGTTCAAAAATAATATCCGTCAATACGGCATGATTATTGCCCTGGTAGTGATTATGCTTTTGTTCGAGGTACTTACAGGCGGGCTGTTGCTCAAGCCGATTAATATTACAAATTTGATTTTGCAGAACAGTTACATTCTGGTGCTGGCGATTGGAATGGTGCTGGTCATCATTACCGGGCATATTGACCTGTCTGTTGGTTCCATTGCTGCCTTTGTTGGTGCCGTTGCCGCGATTATGATGGTTGATTGGCAGCTTCCGGCTTGGCTTGCAGTCATCGCTTCCTTGTTGGTTGGGGCTTTGATCGGTGCATGGCAAGGCTTCTGGATCGCCTATGTGCGAATTCCGGCATTTATCGTGACGCTTGCAGGGATGTTGCTGTTCCGCGGCTTGACGATGATCGTGCTGGAGGGGCAATCGATCTCTCCTTTTCCAGGTGGTTTCCAGAAAATAAGCTCTGGCTTTCTGGCGGACATTCAATTCTCAGGTTTTGGTCTGGTATCTATCATTGTGGGTCTTGTGCTCACCGTCTGGTATATTGTCAATGAACTGCGGGAACGCCGTTCCCAGCGAAAATATGGATTCGAGGTCGTGTCACAGGGACTGTTTTTGCTCAAGTTGATTGTGGTGGCTGTTGTGACAAATCTGTTTACGTTTGTACTCGCAAGTTATGCAGGTATTCCGAATATCCTGGTCCTGCTGTTTGTCCTGATCGTTGTGTACTCCTTCGTTATGAATCGTACTGTCATGGGACGGCATGTGTATGCGCTTGGAGGTAATGAGAAGGCCGCAGGTCTGTCTGGAGTCAAAACAAAAAAGGTAACCTTCTGGGTTTTCGTGAACATGGGTACACTTGCCGCGGTATCCGGGTTGATCTTCGCCGCACGTCTGAATGCGGCTACGCCAAGAGCGGGTACCAACTTCGAGCTGGATGCCATTGCGGCCTGCTTCATCGGTGGTGCTTCCGCTTCAGGGGGCATAGGTACGGTATTTGGTGCCATCATCGGTGGTTTGGTTATGGGTGTGCTGAATAACGGGATGTCCCTGATTGGTCTCGGTATTGACTGGCAACAGGGGATTAAGGGATTGGTACTGCTGCTCGCTGTAGCGTTTGATATCTATAATAAAAATAAAAGATCAGCGTAACACTTGATAAAATGAAAAAACAGACCTTGATCTTAGGATCAGGTCTGTTTTGCTGTATGCACAACTTAGTTACATCAAGGCATCGAGGAAACGTGTGGCGATGCCAAAATAGATAAATAGGGACAAGATATCATTCAATGTGGTGATTAATGGGCCAGAGGCAACAGCCGGGTCGACTTTGAAACGACTAAGTAGAAGCGGGATGCATGTACCGGTCAGTGTACCAATGACCAGAGTGAGGAACAGAGATACCCCAATAATGGCGCCCAGCAGCCAGTCCCCTTGCCAGAAATAAGCGATGACAGTGATCAGCAATCCACATACCAAGCCAATCATGGTGCCTACCTTGATCTCCCGACCAATCAGTGCGAGTACGGTGGCTTTGTCGAGCTTGCGTCCGATCAGTCCGCGTACCACAACAGCCAGAGACTGCGTTCCTGTGTTACCGGTCATACCTGCGATCATCGGCATGAAAAATGCCAGTGCCACAACCTGATTGAGTGTATCCTCGAAGAAATCCACAATACTTCCCGAGATTAATCCAATAAATAGAAGCAAGATGAGCCAGGGAAGCCTGCGTCTGACGGCCACGAGTGGTTTGGTATCAAAGTCGATATCCTTGCTGCCACCCCCCATTTTGGCCAAATCTTCACTGGCTTCATCCATAATAATATCGATGACATCATCCATCTGAATGATACCGCATAACCTGTGATTTTCATCCACCACTGGAAGCGCAATGAACTCATAACGCTGTAGAAGCTGTGCTGCTTCTTCCTGGTCCATATCTACCGTTGCATGGATCACCCGCCGGGTCATCAGTTCTTCAACCTGGGTCTTATCGTCAGCCAAGGCAAGGGATCGATAACTCACGACACCGACCAGTTTACCTTCATTATCGGTTACATAGAGATAACTGGAGGCTGAGATATGCATGGTACCTTGCGATTGTCGTAAGGCTTCCTTGGCTGTCTCATGAGCGAGCAGGGTCCGATATTGATCTGTCATGATGCGTCCTGCCGTTTCCGGCGGGTAATTAAGCACGGATCGGATAATGGCAGAGTGATCCAGATTCATATTGGAGAGCAATTCTTCTCTGCGTTTGGCAGGCAAATCGTGCATGAACCGAATCAGATCACTTTTGTCCATCTGCTGCATGACTTCAAGTGTTCGTTCCGGCCCAAGTCGTTCAAACAGTTGAATCTGTTCGTGCAGCTTCAAGGTCTCGGCGAGATCCGCCAGAGCATCGGGTTTGAACAGGAGAAGAAACCGATTGGTTTCTTCTTCAGGGAACTTTTTATATACAAGTGAGAGGTCGTAGGGATGCAGTTCTTTCACCAATTTATAGAAATCGGGAAGGTTCCGGGATTGTACATGTTGCACGAGTTGTTCGGTGATCTCCTCCACGGAGAAATCTTTCTTGGTATGAGGTCTGTTCATATCGACACTCCTTTCTGAATGGTCAACTTCATATTTTTAAACGGAATGGGTTGAAAGTCAAACAACGAAGGGAAAAAGGGAGCGCCAAAAATAATATTGTAATCTTGCTCACCTATTCGATATGGGCTTACAAACAGCCGCTGCAAGGATATACTTGTTGTACAGCAACAGACGAGGAGGACATGCGCTAGTGGAAGTAGATATCAGAACACAATTGCTCAGCATGGTTGAGCCGGAGTATCAGAAATTCTCGGCTGCACTTATTCCCAACATCTCGAATGTACTTGGTGTAAGGTTGCCAGCCTTACGAAAAATTGCCAAGCACCTTGCCGCCGGGGACTGGCGCACGTATCTGGAAACGGCAGAGGATGAATATTTTGAAGAAGTGATGTTGCAAGCAATGGTCATTGGACATGTACAGGCTGATCTGGACGAGCTGTTAAAGGCTATTGAAACATTTGTACCGAAGATTGACAACTGGTCAGTGTGTGACAGCTTCTGTGCGGGACTGAAATATACGAAGGTCCATCCGGAACCCATGTGGGAATTCTTGCAGCCGTATCTGAGATCAGATCAGGAATATGAAATCCGGTTTGGTGTGGTAATGCTGTTGAATTTTTATCTGAATGAGAGATATATCGATCAGGTTTTATCCGCATTGGATCAGATTAGGCACGAGGCGTATTATGTGAAAATGGCAGTGGCTTGGGCCATCTCAATGGCTTATGTGAAACAACCTGAGGTGACTATGCGTTATTTGAACCATAATACCCTGGACGATTTTACGTATAATAAGGCACTTCAGAAAATCACGGAATCTTATCGCGTGGATCCAGAGAGCAAGCAGATGATCCGCAGTATGAAACGTAAGGTGAAGAAGCAGGTTACCTCCTAGTCCTAACATGAAGCATTCCACCGGGGAGAGGGCGATAAACGAATGAGAAAAAAGTTGATGTACACCACGATGCAGTTGGACGGTCGTCCATGGGTACTGCTCGCTACGGAACAGGGATTGTGCCGAGTGGTTATGCCCAACGAAACACTGGAAGATTGGAACGGCTGGATACAGAAAGTTGCACCTGGCGTGGAACTGGAAGAGAACGAGCATGCTCTCAAACAAACAGGTATGATGGACTGGCTGCAGTCTTATTTTGCAGGGGAACCCATGGCTTATACAGATGCAATCCCACTCGACTTGATCGGAACGAACTTTCAACAAGAGGTATGGAGAGAGCTAGGGCGTGTGCCTTATGGTGAAATTCGGACCTATGGTGACATTGCCGCTGCGATTGGAAGACCATCGGCTGTGCGAGCAGTTGGTGCTGCAAATGGGGCCAATCCAATTCCGGTTCTGCTACCATGCCACCGCATTATTGGGGCTAATCGCAAGCTGACTGGGTTCCGTGGAGGCCTGGAGATGAAGCGCAGACTGCTGGATATCGAACAGATTGAAGGCGTGACCGATGGAGGGCATGCGCGGTTTCATTTTTAATGGAAGAGTGGAATCAAGAAAATTAAGGTGATTGGACAGGGCAGGCACTTTATTGTGCCTGTTTTTTGCATGTATTAATGTAGCGTAATGCAAACGTTCCGCATATGGAACACCAACGTTTTACGTATTTTTGCCCTGTGAAACCGTATGGTACCATGGATCATAGATCAATCGGTATCCGGGGGACGTAATGCCGGGTAAGAAAAGAGGGATGACATGATGAAACAGGCTTATTGGTTAACAAACGTGATTGTGGAGCGGGGGTATGTTCGGGAGGGGGAACAGGTGACGGGGACACGGACAAGCCCCGCTCATCTGCGGATTAAAGATGGAGTGATCGCGGAGATTGTGGAAGGAAACAACCCGCTGTCTAGCGATCTACCACAAGTAGATAGCAAGGGACTTCTGCTGTTGCCTTCGTTCGAGGAGGCACATATTCATCTGGATAAAACCTACTACGATGGGCCATGGACAGCCGTTAAGCGTATTTCCAGTATTTTCGAACGTATTGAAGAAGAGAAGGTTCTGTTGCCCAAGTTGTTACCAGATGCCCAGCGTCAAGCGGAGAGTATTCTGACCTTGATTCAGGGGTACGGCTCCACTCATGTACGTAGTCATTGCAATATTGAACCCGTCAGTGGCTTGAAAAGACTGGAAGCGACGCGGCAGGCTCTGGAATCATTTTCGGGCAAAATCGCTTCGGAAATCGTGGCTTTCCCGCAGCATGGACTGCTTCGCTCCCATTCAGTGGAGCTTATGGGCCAAGCGATGAAGGAAGGTGCAACGCATGTGGGCGGACTTGATCCTCATACGGTGGACGAACAGATCGAGAAATCACTGAACGCCATGGTTGAACTGGCTGTTCAGCACCAGGCGGGCATTGATATACATCTGCATGATGGCGGGCAGGCTGGCCAACAAACGCTGTTGGAACTCGCAAATCTGACCGAAGCAGCAGGGCTTCAGGGTAAAGTTACGGTAAGTCATGCGTTCTGGTTCGCCCGCGCAGAGCAGCAGGAAGCAGAAGATATGGCGCAGCGAATGGCCTCGCTTGGGATGAGCATTGCTTCCACGGTGCCCATTGGCAGAACGATGATGCCTCTTCCCATGCTCCACCGTATAGGTGTGAACGTAAAGCTGGCCACAGACAGCCTGACGGATCACTGGTCTCCTTTTGGCAATGGGGATATGCTTGAGAAAGCGGGACGATTTGCAGAACTGTACGGATATAGTGACGAACTGTCCTTGTCTCAATCTTTGGCATGGGTAACAGGCGGGATTACACCGCTGGATTCACAAGGGGAACAAGTCTGGCCGAAGGTAGGCGACTCCGCGAGTTTTGTATTGGTGCATGCGAGTTGTTCGGCGGAAGCTGTTGCGCGGCGATCTGCGCGGCAGGCCGTATGGTACAAGGGGCAATTGGTCAGCGGATCAACAGCGGATTGAGGAAAATAGAGCGGGTGCAGCCACGGGAAACCGTGGTTTTTTGGCATGGGAGAAAAAGAGGAAAGAACTGTTCGCATATACCACATTTTGGGTTATGATGGACGTAGTTAATGAAGGGAGTATTACAAATGAAGATTGAGTATGCAAGGGAAGCTGACTACGACTACATCATTGAAAGAGATCGGCATATCCATCAGCCACTTGTGAAAACGAAGATTAGTGAGAAAGAAATATTCATCCTATGGGACGAGGACGAGGGATCAAGAGTTGGATGGATGAGGTACGGGTACTTTTGGGATAACCTTCCCTTCATGAATATGATCTGGATTGATGAACCCTATCGAAACGGCGGATATGGCAAAAAAGTGGTACATCACTGGGAAAATTTAATGAAGCAACAAGGCTTTGATACGGTGATGACTTCAACGCAATCAGACGAACATGCCCAACATTTCTATCGAAAGCTGGGGTATGTTGATGCAGGGGCTCTGTTGCTGGATACACAACCTTTGGAGATTATATTGATCAAGAAAATCTAGTAAATAAGCTGCAAGGAGAGAGGATTGTGGGTATGGAGCAAGTGACGTTACGACCTATAACCAAAGAAAATGAACTTGAGTGCATCCACCTTAAACCACGGGAAGATCAGCTAGATTTGGTAGCTAGCAATGCGGATTCATTGATTCATGCGACGAAGGAGATTACGTCCAAACCATACGGCATTTTGGCAGAGGATCAGATGGTTGGTTTTATTTTATTTGATAACGAGATCTACAATGACGGGTATTACTGGATTCTGCGCTTCATGATTGATGAGAAGTACCAGGGGAAGGGTTACGGCAAACTTGCTATTCAAGAAGTGGTTCGTATGTTGCAAGAGAGAAGTGACTGCCAGCAAATCAGGGTATCCCATGTTCCACATAACATTGCGGCAAATGCGCTGTACAAACGTTGCGGATTTCAGGACACGGGAGAGTTTGAAGACAACGGTGATATCATTTTAAGTTTTCAAGTGAGGTAATAGGGAGGGTAAGCTTGATGATAAGAGAGGCAGAAGCCAGGGATGCAGCGGTTATCGAAAGACTGTATAAAGAATTATTGCCGAACAACTTAAACACAAAAGTACTGGCAGAGCGCATTGAAGAAGTTCGGAATAACCCAAACAGTTTCTTGTTGGTGTATGAACTGGGTGATCAGGTGATTGGCACGGCTCATTTACATATTTGTCTGGATGCTTTGGTGGAAAATAGACCGTTCGGCGTAGTTGAGCGGGTTATCATTACGGAACATGTGCAGAGCAAGGGATATGGATCTGAATTGATGAAACATATAGAGCATGTATGTGTGCAGAAAAATTGTGTGAAGGTGTTTCTTACGAGCGGATCATCCAGAAACGAAGCACATCACTTTTATACGAAATTGGGGTACAACGGAGAATCCAGCAAGGCATTTAAAAAGTATTTATAACTTATAACATTCATCAAGGAAAAGGAAGTAGAAGCAAAGAAATGAAAGATAACAAACATCCGGTTCAAGATCTCCGACTCATCGTTACCTTGCTCGTGGCTACTTTATGTTGTCTAGGTGTTGTGATGTATTTACGTGCCCAAACAGATACGAATATGTATCGATTTTTAAGTTGGGATATGTTCCTGGCATGGGTACCATTCATCATCTCATCCTGCATTAGATACATATTCAATAAGAAATTAACCACAACGAGCATGATATGTATGGGGCTGATGTGTGGAGTATGGCTCTTTTTTCTGCCCAATGCGGCCTACCTTTTTACGGAGATTCTGCATTCATTCAGATATTTTGATGCTCAAGGGGAGGTTAGATTTTGGGTTAATATTGATTTTGGTATGGACTCACCCTGACGTTTGCCGTAGCGATCATCGGATTGCTGCTCTCAACTTGTTCAATCATTCAAATCCATGGCATGTTAAACAAATTAATAAATAAGTACATTAGCATGATGGTTGTCGGTGTTATTTTGCTATTGAGCAGTATAGGGGTTTACATTGGTAGATTTAATCGGTGGAATTCGTGGGATATATTATCCCGACCTGGGAAGATCTTCGTGGATCTTGTGAATGATTTTAATGCAGCGAACAGCATAATGGTTGAGTTTGTTGTCATTGTATTTGCGGTTCAACTTTTTGGATACGTTATTATATCCTTGCTAACCGCAAGGTCGGGCAACTAATTATTCCATTTGAAAGGGTGAAGGAGGCAATATCACACGATGGGTAATCTTAATTTTTTTGATAAACTTCCTCACATTAGTGAATGCAAACAGATTCTAAAGGCAGCAGCTATGCTGGATGCCATTTTGATGCCGGAATGGGAGTACAGGTATTACTCGTATAATTCCCAGTGGGACACGAATGAGCAAATGGCATCCATGAGAAATGGGCAAGGAGATCATTATTTTGCAATATTCAGTCCGAATGGGCTAATTATTAAAGGCTTTGATAAAGAGTATACACTTCAGCATAAGGTTGATAGGAGTGAGGTGGTAAAAAGCGTTCCAGAAGCATTTAATACTTTTGTGGTAGAGCCGGCATTTGTAATGGATCAGACGACGTTCTGTATCTGGAGTGTGGCGGATCAGGAAGGGTGGTCTGCGGGCACGGAGCTTGGGGATCATGAATACGAACTGTTAGAGATTTTGATAGGCGGCGCGAAATATTATCATGCTTGGGCACAGGATTACTACGAGATAGCGTTGGATATCAAACTGGTTGAACAGGTATTTGATATGAAGCTGATCGATGAGGTCTTACTACAGCAATTAAATGATGAACTGAAATTAAGTGATATCGAAGGTGAAATTGCAGAAATTGGATACCCGGATAAGGATATGAAGGTATGAAGGCGATAACCCAGGAAATCACGGAAGAATTATTGGCTGTGATGGATATGTACCAAAGAATCGCGCGGCAATTGATCAACCAACTGATATTGGAAACCGATCAGCCTGATCGGGCGGAAATTCTCGAAGGTGCGTACCATTTGCTGACCAATGCGGATGTAATCCACGGAGAAGAAGAATTAACGGGAAATTGGTATTTTGATGTTCACGGGGTGGCGTATAGAAAAATGATTTGATTGCTTGCCATTTAATTAAAACTGAGGAGGAATTACGTATGGGTTTAACTGAGTGGTCTACAGATATTCTTCAATATAATCTGTCGGATGAATATTCGATTCGCAAAGCTGATTTTGCTGAATGGGGATTATATTGCACGGTTTATTATGATATGCGTTATGTCGGATTTTTCAGAGAAGAAGAGTTTAGTTCTTCCAAGATCAGTGCGTACTGGATTTACAAGGGGGAAAGCAAAATAGGTGGCGTGAGAATGGAGCCTAACCGGATGTATCATTTGTTTTTTGTCCCGCCATTCCAGCAGTGCTTTGATGTATTGAAGCTTCTGAAGCATAAATTATTACAGTGGTCGGATCGCACCAAACGTATTCTGACCTTTGAGATTCTTCCAGACCAAGTTGATCTATACGCACGAGCTGGATTCTGGCCAGTGGAGTTCAGATGTCGCTGGATGCAGCGGCCGACAGATCATTTTGAAATCGAATGGGACAGCAGGGTAACCGTGAAGAGTCCAGAGACTATTGAAAGTGAAACCGGCACCAAAAAATATGTGAATGAAGATGAAATTGCTCAATGTGACATGGAGAGTTTTGCAGGAAGTCTTGAAGCTACACGAAGAAAACATACCACGCTTGCAGATTTTATACCAAGTGATGACCCTAATTATACCAATGAAATTCTGACCGAAGCGTCCACGCTTGTATATGACAAGGAAACGGGACAGCTTATTGCAAATTGTCGCTTGTGCTTGCAAGATAATCAGGCTGCTGTATATAGCATAGGGGTTCGGCCGGCATATAGAGGAAGAGGGCTTGCTACACTGATGTTACAGAGAGCATTAAATGAACTTAAGGGTAAGTATCCCGTTCTACGATTGTATGTGATGCAAGGAAATGATGCGGAGTCCGTGTATCTGAATCTGGGATTTATTCCGGGTGTGCAGGAGATTCAGACGATGTATATTCCTGAGGAGGAATCACAATGAAGGTTGCCATTTATTTTGAAGGCATTCCATGGCAATCAGTTGGAGAGAGAGGATAGTAAACGTTCGTAGCAATGTGCTGCTACTTTCGAAAGGAGAGATATACATGGGAATGATCATTATGTTGGTGGTGTATCTGTTCCTCGGTATTTATGTTGTGAAAGTTGGAATAGATAACTCCAAAAATAGCCAGCACACCAAAGAAATATTATCAGAGTTAAGGGAAATTAAGGACCTGTTGAAAGAACGAGGGTAAAGATTGATTAGGCTTGTGTTTCAAAATTAGCTGAGGAGCAGCATTTGGATGACTCCCTCTCCTGTAGGTCAGGAAAGGGAGGATTCTTGGGCAGCGCAGCTAGCCACTTTAACCCAATACACGAATAACAATATCCTGATCATGGTTACCAAAACCAGCACCATAGATTGATAATCCACCTACGTTGGGGCTATCCTCGTCAACCGTGAAACGTAGCGTCCAGAACGGTTCGCCTAGTTTGACATCTTTGAGAGTAACGTCTGACATCCGCTCACCATCCATATAGGTACCGTAGGCATCAATACGAATAGTCTTCAACAATCCATACTGATTTACATTACGATGCCACCATTCCGGCGTATATTTCCCGCGTGCTGCTCTGCCAAAGTCGGCAGGGCTTGTCCACGTTCCGAGAGAAACGCCGTTGAAGGTGAAACGAATATCGGAAGGCCAATGATCTCGCAATCCCGGAGCTTCAGACGCCAGTTCCATTGAAATTTCAATAGCATCGGTTGTCTGGTCAGGAAGGACAAAGTTAGGTGTTTTATATTCAACATAGCCCTTCCCAAACCACAGGATAGCGGCGTGTACCCGCTCGGGATCAAGGAAGTAACGGGGATCATCCCATAGGCCGATTTCTTTCTCAAGTGTTCCTAGCCCACAGGTAGGGTGAATATCAAAAGCAGTGTAGTGTCCAACGGCTATCGTCTGTTCTCTGGTTCGTGAAGTTTGGCTTGGGGATGGCAGCTCGATCTCAATCTGATTTTGCTTGAGGTAACATAATTTGTGCGTCCCTCCGTTGATCCGAACTCGTCTGCTGCCAATTAGACCCGCATCCTCCAGTTTGCGAATATGCATCGTGACAATGGAGGGGCTAAGCTCTAATACTGCGGCAATATCCTTCACATTCATTTCGCGATCTGCAATCATATCCATGATTCTCCATCTGACTTCACTTGCCAGCGCCTCATATAAAGGAAGGAACTGGGGCTCCCCATTTGCTTTGATCATCTCTACAACTCCCTACCCTCAATCTTCTAAAATCACATATATATTAATTTAATAAAATTAACTCCAAGATGCAATTCAGATTCATTGCAAGTTTACACACGATGGTGTTTAATTTTTGTAGTTGTTACGAAGTTGAATTCTTATATTTGTGAATTTTATGATAAGAGATGGAGTGGAGTAATGAAATACAATAACCCTGTTGTAAAAGGTTTTTATCCAGACCCTAGTGTGATTAAGGTGCACGATACATACTATATGGTGTGCAGTTCATTTCAATATTTTCCGTGCGTACCGCTCTTTGAAAGCAAGGATCTGCTGAATTGGAAGCAGATTGGTCACTGCCTGACTCGTAAAAGCCAGATTCAGCTCGAGACGGTGAACAGCTCCGGGGGTGTATTTGCCCCAACCATCAGGCATAATGACGGGCGTTTTTATATGGTCACAACGAATGATACGACGCATCAGAATTTCTATGTCTGGACGGATAATATCTACGGAGAATGGTCTGAGCCTATCTATGTGGATCAAGGCGGAATTGATCCCGATTTGTATTTTGAAGATGGAAAAACATTGTTTATGAGTAATGGCGTGGATGATGAAGGCGTTGGCGGAATTGTCCAGTGTGAGCTTGAGATTGAAACTGGCCGCAAACTGACCCCGAGTCGTTCAATATGGAACGGAACAGGTGGACGATATCTCGAAAGTCCGCATCTTTATAAAATGAACGGTTATTATTACCTGCTTGCAGCTGAAGGCGGCACCGAGTATGGTCACATGGTTACGTATGCTCGGGGAACTTCTTCTTCAGGACCGTTCGAAGCCTATGCGCACAATCCAGTTCTAACCAATCGCAATCTGGGCGGGTATGAGGTCCAGGGTGTGGGGCATGGTGATATAGTTCAGGATGATCTGGGGAACTGGTGGCTCTTTCACTTGGGATTTCGACAGATCGGCAGATGGGCTACGTACCATCATTTGGGCCGAGAAGTATTTCTGACTCCGATTACGTTTGATGAAGACGGATGGTTTACAGCCGGGCATGAAGGAACAACACTGACGAGTTTTGAGACCAATCGTATCCCGGATACGGTGATCCAGCAGGATAAGAAGAATTACACGTTTGAAAATACAGACTGGAACCTCGACTGGTGTTATCTTCGTCATCCAAATGCAGAGCATTATCAGCTTGAATCAGATAAGCTTACGCTAACAGGAACCGATGTAACGCTTGACGTTCCGGCATCCCCAACGTTCATTGGGTTACGTCAAAAAGACTTTAATGCAACAATTTCAGTCGATGTTAGTCTGACGAGTGGAGAAGCCGGGATCACGATCTACATGGATGAGAATCATCATTATGAAGTGGCTATTCGTGGGCAGCAGGACGGTTATAAGGTGGTCGAGCGTCTAAATATCGGTGATATCAAATCGAGAGAACATGAAGTGGATCTGGGAAATAAACAGCATGCAACGCTGGTGATCCGCTCAAACCAAGAACGCTACAGTTTCCTGTTTCAAACAGATGGTGAAGAGATTCTGCTAGGCACGGCACAGACGAGATACCTATCCTCGGAGGTGGCAGGAGGTTTTACAGGCGTACTTATTGGGTTATACGCGAGCGGGCAAGATACTTTAGCTGAGTTTACAAATTTCAAGTGTGATTATCACTGAGAAGTTAAGGGGAGGCCCAAAGGGGCCTTCTCTTTTTTTAAATTTGTGTCAAAATATAGATATATTAATAAATGCCAATAGAAGAGAGTGATTTAAACTTGCAAGTACATTATAAAATGCCAGAATCCTTAGTAGACATCGTTCGAATAGATAAGAAATTACGTGAACAACATGTTGGAACCATCGACGATTATATGGGTTTTTATATTAGTTTTAACAATGATGATGATAGATACTATTGTACGCCAGATGATGCCATCATATTTGGAAGAACAGGGGCAGACGGTGACCATTTTGCTTTTTTTACGTTCAACAAATCCATTAGTGATTTGGAAGAAGCTCCGGTTATCTTTATCCAACCTACTGCGTTTGGTAATCAAGTAACGTTAGTGGCCAGAAACCTTAAGGATTTTGTAGCATTATTTATTAACCTTAAGGAAGTATATGTTTTGGAGAGATTTCGATTTTATAAGAACAAATTAGATTTTATGAATGACTATAACGATAACTATATGGAAGATATAAAGATGCGAGAGAGTGATTATAAATTAATTATTGAACTGTTAAAAAAGAATATTAAAGGTATAACAGAAATTGATGATGTGTACGAATATATGATCGAATCCCAAAAACAAATAGAACTAGGGATAAATAATGATGATTTTGCATGATATCTATATGGCATCACTAAATAATCTACATGTAACAAAAGGTTAAAAGAACGTGTTATTTAATTATATAGTTTGATTGGATAACCAAGGAGGAGTTGTATGGAGGATCAATGGAGAATCGCAAAATATGACCCGGCATGGCGTGATTTGTTTCTCGAAACGGGTTCGAAATTAAGAGAAGCGTTAGGAGAAAAGGCCGTGCGGATTGACCATGTTGGGTCCACTTCAATTGTGGGAATAGATGCCAAACCCATCATAGATATACAAATATCTGTTTCCCAGTATGAGAATCTGTTGGACTACAAACATGAGATCGAAACAGTCGGATTTGTATTCAGAGCAGAAAATTCAGATAAAACTAAACGTTACTTTCGTGAAGAACCCGGAAGCAGAAGGATACATATACACGTTAGACAGGTAGGCAGTTTCTCCGAGCAGATGACCTTGCTGTTCAGAGACTATTTAAGGGAGCATCCAGAAGATTGTTTGAAATATGCAGAAGAAAAGCACAGACTCATGTCATTGTATAAAGATCAGCGTCCCAAATATGTTGAAGGAAAAGGACCAATGGTGTGGAGCATATTACAGAGAGCACATCGTTGGTCTCAAGAAATCGGATGGCAGCCGGCAAAATCTGACGCATGAGCACATCCAATGAATAGAGATAACTGTATTGGAGTGATGAGATGAACATGGGAAGAAAGCTGATAACTACCGTTCTAACCATCATTTGTTTTACTTTGGCTGCGAGTCTCATATCGATGAATGAATCCTACAGTTTTGATTTTTACATTCTTATTTATCTGATATACGTGACTCCCGTGATCCTGTTGATCGGGCTACCTTTATCGATATTGCTAGACTATCTGCTCAGCCGCATACAATTCCCTAATCATGTGTTGTACCTAAGTACGAGGATATTAGGCTATGCATGTGCTGGAGTTCTAGGCATGTACATCTATTATCTGGTCATGGGCGCAGGAGAAGCAATCTTGGATTTCAAAGAGACGTTAGTTCTGACCTTATTTGGCATTCTTGCTGCTATTCTATTTGTACTGATTGATATGGGATTGGAAGTTTTGTTAAAAAAGCAAAGAAAAAAGAGTTGAATTAAATTGATTTGTCAGGAGGAAAGCAAAATGACAACACATTGTGCACTTCTAATCATTGACATACAGGTAGCGATGTTTGATGAAGCAGATCCCGTCTATCAGGGGGAACGATTGCTTCAGAAGATCCAGGTGTTAATTGCCAGAGCCCGTGAAGCAGGGCATTCCATCATATATATCCAGCACAGCGAAGGGGCAGGCAGTCCACTGGAACGAGGAACACCGGGGTGGGACATCCATCCGTCCATTGCACCTATAGCTGGTGACCTTGTTATCGAAAAAGAGACACCGGATTCGTTTCACAAAACCGATCTGCATCTGAAATTGCAAGATAATGGCGTGAAGGAGTTAGTCCTTACGGGAATGCAGACCGAGGTATGTGTAGACACGACATGCCGCAGAGCGTACAGTCTGGGATACACGGTCAATCTGGTTCAAGATGCGCACAGCACATGGAATTCAAAGACGCTTCAAGCGGAGCAGATTATTGCACATCACAATACGGTACTGAGACTGTTTGCCAACGTGGTGGATATGGAGAATGCGTTGTAATGCTAGGAAAACGTAGGCGATTCTGGTTTTTCATAGGTGCGGCAATCATGTTTTTGTATTTTCTAATCACGAGTAACCCTGATCCAAATAAGCCGATTTCAAGAAATCAAGTGATAAGCACAGAGATGAGCATAGTCGTGTACACCAGGACAGGTGACGGTGGAGCACACGTTAGCATTGACAATGTTACGTTAAGTAAAGAAGACATTAGCCGTATAGTCGGCTGGCTGAATGCAGCCCCGGAATCAGCCAAAATACCAGTAGATGATGTCACAGGAAGCATTAGTGCGGGAATTGCTTTGAAATTAAAGCATAACGCTAAAGTTACGATTCAATACAATCGGAAACAGATTATTGTATCCACAAAAAGCAGATTTAATAGAGATTCGAAATATATACTTGATCAAAAGGACTTAAGATAATTTTTTGGATCAAAAGTTGGAAGGGACGTATTTTGGTGAAGATACCGTTAGTGTTGAATAAGGGGGAGATGTATTGACGATTAACAAAAGAATAATGAATCTATCAGCCTGGCTTGCTGTATTAGCCATCCTATGTATTCCTGGAACTTTACATACTGAAGATGGACCGCTCCGAACAGAGTATGGTTTCCCGCTCCGATTTTTTACGGATTATCATTATGCTAATTCTGAGGGAACAATCTGGTTTATATCTGGTATCCATTTAAATGTACTTCTATATTTGTTCAATGTCCTGTTTATTTATGCAGGTATTCATGTAATCTTGTATATAAAAAAGAAATTAACTAAATAAATTCAACAGAATATTTACACGAAACGGAGAGGACAGAAAAAACCTGAAGAAGCGAAGTGTTCGCCTAATAGCTTTCTGAAAGAAAGCTGCATCGGAAGCATAGGCTTATCCCCGGAGTTTCCCATTATAAAATGAATCAAAAAAATCTGGGGATAACAGCGATCGGAAGGTTGTTCTGTCATCGGAGTGGTAAGTGTAAACATTCGGAGGATACCTTTGCCCATACAGAATTGATCAAATCTCTATGAAAAACATCGATAAAGGGGAATATACCAATGGAAACATTCTTTCGTTATAACTGGATGGTGCGTGAGCAATGGTATGTGTGGTGTGAAGATGTACCGCTTGAAGAATTGCTTCGGCCTCGCACGGGCGGAGTAGGCAACATATTACAAACATTATTTCATATCATTGATGTAGAGTGGAGCTGGCTTCAGTTGCTACAGGGCAAACCGGATGATGCAGAAGATTTTGCAAACTACCAGAATCTTGAGGCGGTAAGGCGACTCGATCGCAAGTTACGTCCTGATGTGGAGGCATTGGTTACAGCATGGGATTCGAGTATGGAAAAAAGAGCTTATATTGATCATCGCTCAGCTGGCAAGGCCAGTACAGATTCATGGGGAGAAGTTATGCGACATGTGATCGCCCATGAGATTCACCATATGGGACAGCTGTCGGTATGGGCCAGAGAATTGGGCAAACAGCCAGTATCCGCCAATGTCATTGGCAAAGGCCTGATTATACCTGACTAACAGGGAGAGAGCGGCATGACATGAATGAACGGAGGAGAAGTGATGATTCAACATAGCCAGGTGAATTGGGTAGAACTGGATGAACGTATTCAGCAGGTGATTAAACAGGAGTATCAGATCATTCCCTTGTCACCTGGACTAGAAGCAACTGTGATGAAAATCGAAATGGGAGATCAGCGGTACGTCTTGAAAGTCTGGGACAAGGATTCTAAACCGGATATCGCCAAACAATATCGACTATTGTCCAAGCTTTATCAAAGTGGAATTCGTGTTTCCAAACCCTACGGTTGGGGATTAGACGAGCAAGAGAATCAAGTGCTGTTAACGAGCTATGATGGAGAGCGGATTACCCAATTAACACAAACCAAACTGACACATTTGGCTGAGCGATTAATGGAGGTCCATCGTTATCCGGTGAATGAAGTGGGTACTGGAGAAGATGAAGAATACATATTCAGGTACGATTTTGTTCAATACTTTTTTCCTCAAATTGAGTTACATGACGATATAAATGATCTTCTGGCAAACTTGATCCAGCAGGTCCAGATCAGACAGGATCGCTTGATTCATGGCGATTATAATCTGGGAAACATTCTTGAGATGGACGACCATTACACCATCATCGATTGGACTAATGGGCAATATGGTGATCCAAGGTACGATATGGCATGGTCTGTGTTTCTGATCACGATCTATAATGGGGAAAGTTATGGTGAGATGTATCACGCTCAATTTGCACGTTCTGCAAGTTATACGTACACGCTGGAAGAGGAGCAGGTTTTTGAAGCTGTAGCTTGTCTTCGCTGGATTCTGTTAAAGCGCGTTGGGGATGTACCCATGGGGCCAAATGTAATGCAACGGGTGCACAACATGGCTGTCCATAATTCATATTTGCATGAGAATCTGCTGTAATCGTAATACGAGGATATAAAATGACGACAGTATACGACTAAGTAATAGAAAGACCACTTTTTTTAAATAAAATAAACAGCCAGTCCTAAACTAGCGATCCTCGCATACCTATGATTGTAGAGGAGCGTGATTGATATGGAGCAGAAAGTGCAAACTTACTTCGAACTGAAACAGCAGCAAAAAGATATTGAGCAGCAGTTGTCTGTACTACGAGATGAGATTGTCGCGTATTGTGCAGAACAAGGGGTCTATGAGACGCAGGTTGGTGGTTACACCGTGAAAACAGTGCTTCAGAACCGGAAGGAATACGATGATCAGAAGCTGTATGCTTCTCTTCCAGACCCGGACATCTGGCGATTGTTATCCAAGGTAGACAGCCATAAGCTGAAAAGCCTCATCAAGCTGAACATTCTGTCCGAGGAACAAATTAACCCGGCATGCACAGTGAAACAGGTGACCTTGTTACAGGTGGACAAGCTGTAAGGCTTCATATCTTCTTTGTATATGAGTTGAATTTAATTGAACAGCCCGATCACAAAACACCTTCCGAGAAATGTTCTGTTTAGATGAGCAGTCGGACATACGTGGAGGTGTTTTTTGTTGTGCAAACAGGGCCGAGGATCATAAATAGTTAAATATGAGGGGGAAGAAGTATAATTTGTTCATTGTAAGCGCATTCAAAAAACGATATGATGGATAAAAACTGGCAGGGAGGAATTGTAAATGCCAACTGAAATTCCATCATTACATGCTGCGTACGCTAATACGTTCAAAATAGGTGCTGCTGTACATACCAGAATGTTGCAGTCCGAAGCGGATTTCATCGCCAAACACTTCAATAGTATCACAGCTGAAAATCAGATGAAATTCGAAGAAATTCACCCGGAAGAGGATCGTTATTCATTTGAGGCGGCGGATAAAATTGTTGATTTTGCTGTTGCCCAAGGGATTGGGGTGCGCGGACATACTTTGGTCTGGCATAATCAAACATCGAAATGGGTCTTTGAGGATACCTCAGGTGCTCCCGCTTCCAGAGAGCTGTTATTATCTCGCTTGAAGCAACATATTGATACGGTAGTAGGTCGGTATAAGGGGCAAATATATGCGTGGGATGTCGTCAATGAAGCTGTTGAAGATAAGACCGACCTGTTCATGCGGGACACGAAGTGGTTAGAGCTGGTGGGGGAAGATTATTTGCTGCAAGCGTTCAGTATGGCTCATGAAGCTGATCCAAATGCTCTTCTTTTCTATAATGACTACAATGAGACGGATCCGGTCAAACGGGAGAAGATCTACAATCTGGTTCGGTCTTTGCTGGACAAGGGAGCGCCTGTACACGGGATTGGGTTGCAGGGGCATTGGAATATTCATGGTCCTTCGATTGAGGAGATCCGAATGGCTATTGAGCGTTATGCTTCACTGGATGTGCAGTTGCATGTTACGGAGTTGGATATGTCCGTGTTTCGTCATGAGGATCGTCGAACGGACCTCACCGCGCCAACTTCGGAGATGGCTGAGCTACAGGAGCGTCGATATGAGGAAATCTTCAATTTGTTCCGTGAGTATAAATCATCCATTACCTCTGTGACGTTCTGGGGAGTAGCGGACAATTATACCTGGCTCGACCATTTCCCGGTTCGTGGGCGAAAAAATTGGCCCTTTGTTTTTGATCAGCAGTTGCAGCCAAAGGAATCATTTTGGCGTATCATTAATTCTATGTCCTGAACATCAGATAAGTGGAGAGAATCGGTCACGATGTGGCCGATTTTTTGCTGTAGTCAATATAGATTATACAGTGCGGTTATCTCGTGCATGATTAGAGGCGTTGATTTGTATAGATGATAAAAATATGGTATTAAATGGGATTATGTGATAGGGTTGAAGAAATGGTGAACCAAATTCTTTCCTGAAATGAGATGAGAAGATGGATTGCATCCGAAACTATTTAATTACTTTTGCCGGAAATTTTATATTTAGTTATTATATTTTTGAAGAAGGTACTTTTGCCAAACCGCTGATGTTTGCTACATTGATGCTGTTGCTGATTATGACAATCGATTACATGAAAAGTAGAAACAAATATACATTGGATTAGGGGATGTCCATGTTTTTAAACGATTCTGGAGCATAGGGTCGTTTTTTTATTGTATATAGAACAGCTTTCATTTACATCAAGACCATTGTTCATTACACTTGATGAGTAACACCTCATTAACTCAGTTTTTGTTAACTCAATTCAGATCATCAGGAGGATATCATTATGCATCAATCCGCACATATTCAGGAAGCAAGAGATTACATATTAAACCGAATCCATACCAAACCTGCCGTAGGCATGATTCTGGGTTCTGGACTGGGAGCGCTCGCGGACGAGATTGAAAATGCGACCGTTATTCCGTATACAGATATTCCGTATTTCGCTCAATCGGAGGCTATCGGTCATGCCAATGAATTGGTTATTGGTGAACTGATGGGCAAAACGGTTGTAGCGATGAAAGGCCGCCTTCATTATTATGAAGGTTTTACATTGGACGAAGTGACTTTCCCCGTTCGGATCATGAAGGCGCTGGGTGTCGAGCAATTGCTTATCACCAATGCCTGCGGAGCCATCAACACAAGCTTTGAGCCGGGTCAACTGATGCTCATTACAGATCATATTAACCTTGTAGGCAATAACCCGTTGATGGGGCCGAATAACGCCGAACTGGGTGTTCGTTTCCCAGACGTATCACAGGTATACAATCGTGAACTGCGCAGTATTGCCCTTAAGGTTGCAGAAGAGCAGAATGTTGGCTTGCAGCAAGGTGTCTATGCATGGTGGAGTGGCCCGGCATATGAGACACCAGCGGAGATTCGCATGATTCGTACGATGGGTGCGGATGCAGTGGGGATGTCCACGGTACCTGAAGCCATTGTTGCCATTCATGGCGGTATGAAGGTACTGGGCATTTCCTGTCTGACCAACATGGCATGTGGTATTTTGGATCAGCCGTTAAGTCATGATGAAGTTATTGAAGTGGCTGCGCAAGTGAAAACAACCTTTATCGGACTTGTAAAAGGCATCTTGAAAGAGATCTAATCGCGAGATGATTTTTATTTAGGCCGCGATGGATAGGATAGAGTTTTCATCCAACCCAATCGAAACCACAAAAAAACGTATGCTTCACGAGCTGTTACTCGTGAGACATACGTTTTTTTTATTTTGCAGAACTATGAACCATCTGAGAATGATCGGCCATGATTGCTGGTGTGGACTCCCTGATGATGGGTTTGGTCACAATGTGGGAGACCTGATATGGCTGTGTCGGGCTATTAATCCGGGCTAACAGCATCTCCGCAGTTTTAATGCCCATCTCATTGCTATAAATATGAACCGTCGTTAATGCTGGCTCAATAATTCGAGATTGGGGTGCATTATCGAATCCGCATATCGCAATATCCTGTGGCACAGCGACATTTCTGTCTTTTAACGCTCTAATCAGATCAACTGCTATAAAGTCATTAGCGCATACGTAAGCGGAAGGTAGGGAGGCCAGCTCTGCCACTCGCTGGTTCAACCATCCTGGCTTGGAGAAACACAGGCGATCATTATCTACGATGCAATGGGACAGGTCGACCTGCAACCCCGCCTCCAGCATAGCACGCTGATATCCAACCCATCGTTCATTAAAGCTCTTGCAGTGATTGTAATCTCCGACGAATCCAATACTTGTGTAGCCGCTCTCAATTAATTTTGTGGTTAACTGATAGATGCTATGTTCATTCTCCATGAGTAGCAGATCTGCTTGGAATTCGGGATAACATATGTTGGAAGCGCAATCGATAAAGATGGTGGGAATGCCCAGATCGGTAATCAGCTGTGTATATTCCAGATCAAATAATTCAATGCAAATGATGCCGTCTACTTTGGCTATATCAAAATTGTTGGGAAGTGTAAGTGTATCTTGATCGTCTTCACGCACGATATGAATCGAGAGATTGTATCCCTCCGCACTGATTCTTTTCTCCAGACCACTGATTAACAACGAACCAAAGTGAGATGTATTAGGCAGGTTTTCAGTTAACAGGGCGATATTACCCGGAGCCTTGGTTAGAACATGCTCATTGTCCATATAGGCAAACTGTTTATATTTAAGTTCAATTGCTTTTTTAATTACACGATTTCGGGTTTCATCCGGGATGTTTCCGCTATCATTTAATGCTTTGGAAGCCGTATTCCTGGAGATCCCCAAAGCATCAGCGATGTCTTGTATCGTGACTTTTTCCTTTGCCATCTAATGCTTCACCTCTAATCATCAATAGTCATCCATATTCTTCTCTAAGTCAAATGTATAATAGAACGGGACAAATAGCAATCTCTGTTTTACAAATGCACAATTACATTTACATTTATATAGTCGAATTCTATTTTCATAATTGTTCCAGAAGTTTTGTTAATTAGTGTAACAATGATAATCTATTACAGTAATGATATAGAAATATCTGTGCGGGTATTAACGATTCAGTGCTGTATATATGCAAATTTAATCCTCTTTAGTTACATTAATGCAAAGATAAAATGATCAAATGCACAAATATTTTTTTACAAAACGTATTGACTAAATCCGTTGTAACCTGATAAATTGTAAATTATCAAATAGGCAATTGTAAATATTGAAAGCCCTTACTGAAAACAATTGTCAACTTCTAGAATGAACGGGGGTATCGTGTTGGATAACATAGCCGACAGAAAAAAGGGCGAAGGAAGGGTACTGAAAGTGAGGACGACAAGCGGTCATAGGTTGCAGCAGCTCAAAAAAAATTACTTTTTATATATGTTGCTTGCACCAGCCTTAATTTTGACTCTTATCTTCAAGTACATTCCGATGTACGGAGCCATCATTGCGTTTAAGGATTTCAGTCCGATCAAAGGCATCATGGGTAGTGATTGGGTAGGACTGAAGCATTTTGAGAAATTTATAGCTTCACCCAATTTCGATATCATTTTAATGAATACGCTTAAACTCAGCTTTTTGGGATTGATATTCAGTTTCCCGGTGCCCATCTTACTGGCACTCATGCTGAATCAGGTACGCAAAGCTGGCATCAAGAAAAATATTCAATTGTTTCTGTACGCACCCAATTTCATCTCGGTTGTCGTTGTTGTGGGTATGCTGTTCATCTTCCTCTCACCGACAGGGCCGATTAATCAATTAGCCACATGGATTACAGGTCAGCCGATTATGTTCATGTCTGAACCGGAATATTTCCGCTGGATCTACATTTTGTCCGATATCTGGACCGGAGCAGGCTGGGCTTCCATCATATACGTCGCGGCTTTGGCCAATGTTGATCCAGAGCTGCACAATGCGGCTAATCTGGATGGAGCCAATCTCCTTCAGCGTATTCGCCACATTGACCTTCCAACGATTCGTCCGATTATGGCCATCGTCTTTATCCTTGCAGCTGGCGGGATTATGTCCATTGGATTTGAGAAGGCTTATCTGATGCAGACGTCCATGAACCTGCCTTCCTCCGAGATTATTGCCACGTATGTCTATAAGGTGGGGCTACAGTCTGGAGATTACGCTTATTCTGCGGCAGTTGGATTGTTCAACTCGGTTATCAATGTGATTTTGCTGGTGACGGTGAATCTGATTGTGAAGAAATTGAATGAAGGCGAAGGCCTCTATTAGGAAAGGAGTATTATCCATGGTTGTTAAACACACGGGAATGGATCGATTGATCCTCACACTCAATGCCATTTTTCTCACCTGTGCTGTACTGGTTGTGGTTGTTCCCCTGATTTATATTGTTATCGCCTCATTCATGGACCCCACGGTGTTACTGAATCGTGGACTGTCCTTTAATGTATCGGACTGGAGTCTGGACGGATATCAGATGATTTTGTCCAATCCAGCCATGATCCGGGGGTTTGCAAATGCGGTATTGTACTCGGTTTCTTTTGCACTGATCACCGTGACCGTATCCATATTTGCAGGTTATGCATTGTCGGATGATAGGCTCGCGGGACGTGGATTTTTCATGATTATCTTTATCATTACGATGTTCTTCGGCGGTGGATTAATCCCTACGTATCTACTCATACGTAATCTCGGCATGTTGGATACGGTGTGGGCGATCATCATCCCTGGAGCCGTTAACGTCTGGAACATCATTCTCTCCAGAACCTTTTTCAAAGGAGTCCCTCGAGAACTGAAAGAAGCTGCAAACGTGGATGGCGCTTCTGAGATGAAGATTTTCTTCCAGATCGTCATTCCGTTGTCGAAACCGATCATTTTTGTACTCGCACTTTATGCGTTCGTTGGGCAATGGAATTCCTATTTTGATGCAATGATCTATCTCGATAATCCGAACCTGCATCCGTTACAGCTCGTTCTGCGTTCCATTCTGATTCAGAATCAGGCTGCACCGGGCATGATCAGTGATCAGCTCGCGATGGCGGAACTGAAACGGCTCTCCGAGATGATTAAATACTCAGCGATTGTCATTTCGAGTCTGCCACTCATCATTATGTATCCGTTCTTCCAGAAGTATTTCGAAAAAGGTGTCATGGTCGGTTCCCTCAAATAGTGAACAGCCTGCGATACAGTAAGTTGATCCAATCCAACTCATGGAGGTCATTATTATGAAAAAAGTGAACAAATCCAGAAAAGCCGTTACAACGGCATCCATTTCTATGTTATCTGCAATGCTCTTTCTAACCGCCTGTGGCGGGGGTGGAGGCGGCGCGGCAAGTGAGGCGCAATCCCCTGATGGTAAGGTGACATTGAATTTTATAACACAGAGCTCTCCACTGGCTCCAGCTGATCCAAACGACAAGCTGATTAACAAGCGACTCGAAGAGAAAACCAATGTGCATATCAACTGGAAGAACTATACGAGTGATGTGTTTGCAGAAAAAAGAAATCTGGCGGTCGCCAGCGGTGATTTGCCGGATGCCATTTTTGATGCAGGTTACGGGGATTATGATCTCCTGAAACTGGCGAAGGACGGGGCGATCATTCCACTAGAGGACATGATTGAACAACACATGCCCAATCTGAAAAAGGTGCTGGAGGAAGCTCCCGAATATAAGAGCATGATCACGGCTCCAGACGGACATATCTATTCATTCCCATGGATTGAAGAACTCGGAAGTGGCAAACAACGGATTCAGTCAGTGGATAACTTGCCCTGGATTAATGTGGAATGGTTGAACAAGCTTGGACTGAAGATGCCAACGACAACCGAAGAACTGAAAGAAGTATTGATCGCGTTCAAAACTCAAGATCCAAACGGCAACGGTAAGGCCGACGAAATTCCGTTATCTTTCATTAACAAACCGGGCGGAGAAGATCTGACATTTCTCTTTGCGGCATTTGGACTCGGAGAGAACTGGGATCATACCGTGGTAACCAATGAAGGGAAAGTGGTCTTCACTGCAGCTGATGAAGGCTACAAGGAAGCGGTTAAATACATTCATGAGCTGGTTAAGGAAGGGCTGATCGATGTCGAATCGTACCAGCAGGATTGGAACACGTACCTGGCGAAAGGCAAGGATAATAAGTATGGCATGTACTTCACATGGGATAAGGCTAACATTACAGGCATGAATGATACGTATGATGTTCTGCCTCCGGTTGCCGGGCCTAACGGAGAGGTCAATGTCACAAGAACAAACGGAATAGGACTTGATCGTGGTCGCATGGTCATTACCAGCAGCAATAAAAACCTGGAATCTACAGCGAAGTGGGTAGACCAACTGTACGATCCGCTCCAATCTGTGCAGAACAACTGGGGTACCTATGGAGACGAGAGTCAGCAAAATATTTTTGAATTCGATGAAGCCAAAGGCATGCTGAAACATCTTCCACTGGAAGGATCTGCACCTGTGGAACTCAGACAAAAAACCAGTATCGCAGGACCATTGGCCATTCTCGACAGTTATTATGACAAATACACAACCAAACCGGAAGATGCGGCTTGGCGGATGGAACTTCTCGACAAGGTTATGGTTCCGCATATGAAAGCGGAGAACGTATATCCAAGTGTGTTCTTCTCCATTGATGAACTGGATCGATTGTCCACGATTGAGACCGATCTCTTCGCCTACGTGTTACGTCTGCGTACAGAATGGTATCAGAACGGGAAAGTAGATCAGGAATGGGATGCTTATTTGAAAGAGCTGGATCGCCTTGGATTGCAAGAATGGCTACAGATTAAACAAGCAGGATATGACCGTAATAACAAATAAAGAAAAGTACGGAGGAGAAACCATAATGTCGACAATTCTTAAACAAGATTACAGAAATGAATACCATTTTTCGCCGAAAGAGAAGTGGATGAACGACCCAAACGGCATGGTGTTTTTCAATGGGGAGTATCACTTGTTCTATCAGCATCACCCACATGGAACCACATGGGGCCCCATGCATTGGGGTCATGCAGTGAGCCGGGACCTGATCTCCTGGGAGGAACTACCAATAGCTTTACTCCCCGATGAGAATGGCACTATATTCTCGGGAAGCGCCGTAGTGGATTGGAATAATACGACCGGATTCTTTGAGGGTGAGCCAGGATTGGTTGCTATTTTCACCCATCATCTTGAAGTTAAAAACCAAGATGCCATACAAACCCAGAGTCTGGCGTATAGCAAAGACAGCGGCAGAACCTGGACTAAGTACGAGGGTAATCCGGTATTGAAGCATGAGTCCTTTGTTGATTTCCGTGATCCCAAAGTGTTCTGGCATGAGCAGACCAAGGAGTGGGTTATGATTATCGCTTGTGGTCAAACGGTATGTCTGTATCGTTCTCCCAATCTGAAGGATTGGACGCTAGGAAGTGAATTTGGCGCCGGGATTGGTTCTCACGATGGCGTGTGGGAATGCCCCGACCTGTTCCCGCTTGCAGTGGATGGAGATTCAGGGCAGGAGAAATGGGTGATGCTTGTTAGCATCGGTGCAGATCCTGCTTTTATTGAAGGCTCCAGAACACAATATTTCACCGGAGATTTTGATGGAACTACATTTGTCCCAGACGAGGCCTCCCATACGGTTCGCTGGATTGATTATGGTCGGGATAACTACGCAGGAGTTAGTTGGTCTGACGTTCCTGAGGAAGATGGAAGACGCCTCATTATCGGCTGGATGAGCAACTGGATGTATGCCAACCAGACGCCAACCAATAATTACCGTGGAGCAATGACCATTGCCCGGGAGTTGACACTGGAGACAAGAGCGGGAGAAGTTATATTGATTCAACGTCCTGCACGTGAACTTGAGCAAGCCCGTACGCCAGTATTGTCCCTACAGGATGTTTCGATTCAGCAAGTGAGTGAGCAGTTGAACGCATTGCAACTCGTGAACTATGAGATCCATGCAGAGTGGGCTCAGGATCAGACGTTCCATTTTGCACTAAGAAGCGGCGCAGATCACGAAACGGTCGTTGGTGTAGACTCGATCCGAAGTGAAGTGTACGTTGATCGTAGTCGATCGGGCATCGGCAATTTTCATGAACTTTTCCTGAGCCGTCATACAGCTGAGTTAAAAGAAGTGGATGGAAATCAAAGTTTGCGTATCTTTGTAGATCATTCATCTGTGGAGGTATTTGCAAATGATGGTCAGGCGGTTATCACGGATCTGATCTATCCGGATGCGGATTGCCAAGGCATCTCTGCTCATGCAGAAAATACAGATCTGGTTTTCTCTTCACTTCATATCTATGAGATATCATCAACCAAGGCTAAAGGTTAATTGTAATGAAGGAAAGGAGCACAAAACGATGCGTATTGGAGCTATAGAAGCGGGCGGAACAAAGTTTGTATGTGGTGTAGGTAATGAGCATGGACAGATTGAAGATCGGATCAGCTTTCCAACAGAACATCCGGAGACTACCCTTGCCAAGGTGATCGACTATTTCAGGGATAAAGATGTGGAAGCCCTGGGGATCGGCTCCTTTGGTCCGATTGATCTGCAACCGGATAGTCCCACCTATGGTTATATTACGACCACACCTAAGCCTGGGTGGGAGAACTGTAATGTGGTTGGAACCTTGAAGCAGGAATTTCCGGTTCCTTTTGGATGGGATACGGATGTGAATGCTGCCGCGCTCGGTGAAGTGACGTGGGGTGCGGCGCAAGGGCTGGATAACTGTGTATATTACACGATTGGCACAGGAGTTGGTGTCGGACTTGTGGCAGGGGGCAAACGAGTACACGGATTATTACATCCCGAGGGTGGACATATTCGCACAAGACGCCATCCAGACGACCACTTTGTCGGATTATGCCCGTATCATGGCGATTGCCTGGAGGGTATGGCAGCAGGTCCAGCCATTGAAGCCCGTTGGCAGATCCCTGGCAGTGAACTGCCGGCGGATCATCCGGCGTGGGAGATTGAGTCCTTTTACATTGCGGAGTCGATTACTACGGCCATCTTGCTTCATTCGCCGCAGAAGATCATCCTGGGCGGTGGTGTGATGCAGCAAGATCATCTGTTTCCTATGATCCGGGAGCAGGTAGTGCGGAATCTCAATGGTTATGTAAATGCAATCCCAATCACGCAACATATCGACCAATATATTGTGCAGCCCCGATTGGGCCAGCATGCAGGCCTATGTGGTGCGTTAGCATTGGGTCTGGAAGCATTGCAACATACAGCACAAGCTTCACATGTTTCATAGTTTTCTATAATAATCTACATCCCAGAAGGGATGGCTGCAGGTTCGCTTATTGGTATAAGCAAGACTGCACCGTCCTTTTTGGGCTTTTTTATTTTTTTGAGGAGTTCAGTAGGTTTGAAAAAAAATAGTGCGTTCTAAAATCCGGTGTTGCTCAAGTGAGCTGCCAAAGGTATGATTTTTAGTGTTCTATAGTGCGATATGACATTCAAAAATTAACGTGTCTCCACTGGAAAGGAATTCAACAAATGAACCCAATAACAATGCGTCAAGCTGTACAGGCAGACCAAGAGCAACTCGCTGATTTGCGAGCCTTGGTATTATACGATGATCTAACGAGACTGGGAAGGTACGATGATGTGAAGGTGCGTGAACGTTTCCGAAATACATTCAATCCTGCCCAGACACAGATTATTGAAGTGGAGGGTTCAATGGTAGGTTGTGTAGCGTTGAAGCCCAAGTTAGAGGCATATCTATTGGAACATTTCTATATACATCCCGATTATCAAGGCCAGAGAATAGGAACTCAGGTACTGAACATGCTGCTGGAACAGGATGAAGTTCAGGGGAAACGTGTTATTTTAAATGTTTTGCAGGGAAGCCCTGCTCGGCGATTGTATGAACGATTTGGATTTATATTGGACAGTGAAGATGAGGTCGATGTATTTATGTCAAAGCACCTTTGAGAGAATGAATCCTTGTCGCAAGATAGGGATATCATCTCGAAGGTGGAAACCTATTAAATATTTGTGAATACATGGCAATAGTGATTGCTTGACTCAGGAAAATTATGATAGTATCGAAGTCAGAGAATATATGGAATATTTACAAAATGTAGGACTTTTTTGTTCCGATTCCTATACTCTTAGGCAAACGTTCGAACAGATTCTGATCACAGAAATGGTGTCACAAAAATGGATTTTCAAAGATTACATGTCTCACATCGAGGAGGAATCTTTTTTGCAAGAATATCCTGTGGCTTATGATCAGTTTGATATTCACTTCTATCAGGTCGTGGAAATGTTTTCTGAACAAAAGCTGGATGTAGGTGCGTTGGATGAGGATTTAAGAGTTCTTGGATTAAACTCCATTTCATTTATCAAACTGATCATTGCCTTGGAGAACGAATTCAATATTGAGATGGACGATGAGTATCTTGAATTGGAGAACTTCACAACATTGCAACATCTGAAAGACAGTTTGCGTAAGTGCATCAATTATGAGATTCCCAATGAGTCATAAAGGGGAAATGACGACACAAGCTCATATCAGACAATCACAGCATCGAGTTCCGTTTATTGGACTTATAACCTCAAAATCAGGAGTGATATGTGATGAAAGTTGAACTGAATGCGGAGCAATTGATGTGGCAGGAACAATTCAAGGATTTTGTAGACAGCGAGATTATTCCATATGCTAGTTTAAATGACAGCGAAGAACGAATTCACCCGGAACTCCTTGCGAAAATAACAGAGGCTGGTTATCTGGGCTCCATGTTGCCAAAAGAATATGGCGGGATGGAACTGGACAATATCACTATCGGGATTCTTAACGAAGAGGTTGGACGTGGGTGCTCCTCTGTCAGAAGTTTGTTAACCGTTCAGGGGATGGTGGGTTTAGCGATCTTGCGTTGGGGAACGGAGCAACAAAGACAGTACTGGTTGCCTGCATTAGCTACGGGAACAACTTTGGGTTCATTCGGATTGACAGAACCGAGTGTTGGAAGCGATGCCAAAAGCATTGAAACAACGGCCGTATTAGACGGAGATGAATACATACTTAACGGTCATAAAAAATGGATTACCATGGGGCAGCTTGCAGATGTATTTTTGATTCTTGCCCAATGTGAGAACAAGCCGACAGCGTTTATCGTGGAGAGAGATTCCATTGGGTTCAGCGTTGAACCTATGAGCGGGTTGCTTGGTGCGAGAGCATCGATGATTGCTGAACTGAAAATGGATTCTTGTCGTATTCCGAAGGAAAACCTCCTGGGTCAAGTCGGTACAGGGTTATCACATGTTGCTCTACCTTGTCTGGATTATGGAAGATACACGATCGCTTGTGGCTGTGTCGGTTTAGCCAAGGCATGTCTGGATGCATCGGTACATTATGCCAATTCCAGAATCCAATTCGGAAGAGCTATACGCGAGAATCAAATGATACAAAAAATGATCACTGAAATGTCAGTGAATATGAAAGCGGCACGGATGCTGTGTTACAGAGCAGGATATTTAAGAGATGTGGGTGATCCAGAGAGCATTATGGAAACTTGGACTGCCAAATACTTTGCTTCAACCATGGTGAATAAAGTTGCGAGTGATGCGGTGCAGATTCATGGTGCCAATGGTTGCCATCGAGACTATCCCGTAGAGAGATATTATCGGGATGCCCGGATCAATGAAATTATCGAAGGCACGACTCAAATGCATGAGATTTTAATCGCAACACAGGAGGTTGTAACACACCGCCGTGAAATAAGACGTTCAAATAAAGCAGAAAAAGTTAAGGATAGCGCGAATCGAAACGTTTAGATTTTGCATTGCAGGACCTAAGGAAGAGCCCTTTTTTTGCATTAGGCAGGATCATTCATTATGCTATGAAAAAAGGGCTTGATCATTAGGTTCTTTGATGTTTTACCATAATTGATTTAGGAAAGATACGGAGTTGATTAGGATTGAAACGGATTGGGCAGGGACAGACAGCGGAAATATTCAGACATGGTGAAACTTCAATTTTGAAACTTTTCAGAGAAGATTTCTCTGCGGAAGCGATCCAGCATGAGTTTGATAATACTCGAATCGTTTTGGAACTTGGAGTTAAATGCCCACAAACAATCGATATGGTGACGATCAATAATCGTAAAGGTATCATATTTGAGTTGGCCAGTGGAAGGACACTTTTGGAAGAGATGATTATTAAACCATGGTCCATTGAGCGCAGAGCAAGGCAGATGGCAGCACTTCATCATCAAATACACCAGCAATCGGGTGAACGGATTCAACAAAAGCATAAGACTGTATTAGAGAAGAATATATCAAACGCAAGTGATCTATCGGACATTGAGAAGCAACAGATTATGGACTATGTACATAGTTTGCCGGAAGGCAGATCTCTATGTCATGGGGATTTCCATCCCAATAATGTGATTACAGGCAAAGAATCCTGGATCATAGACTGGATGACAGGCGCATCGGGCTGTCCAGCAGCAGATGTTGCAAGGACGCTGGTGTTATTAAAATACGGAAATTTGCCCAAAGGCGCTCCATTGATGATGAAAGTTCTGCTGAAGATAATCAAAAGCAGGATGAGTAAAGCGTATATCGAGTATTACTTGTCTCTCTCGGGCATGGACATTCGCGAGATACATCGATGGGTTCTTCCCATTGCTGCAGCCAGACTAACGGAGTGGATCCCACCTGAGGAAAAAAAAGATTTATTGGATTACATTCGTAATCAGCTTAAAAAATTCAACACAACTTAGATCAAGATTAGGAATGAATGTATAGCACCGTACTTGTCAAAACCGTCCGAAAAACAATCAGGAGGTTAACGATAATGGATTTCCAACTACGTTCTGTTGTTTCTTATGATATGGTCGTCCGTGAAAAAAAACATCTATTTGACTTGTCTCTCAGAAGACAGATTGCCATATTTGAGGTTATGGATGCATTGGAAATCAGTGTGTTTAGCAAAACGGTGCAGGTTAAGGCAGGCGCTGTGCTGCTGGCAAATAAAATAAGACTGCAAAATTACGATAAACCTGTTCTGAAAATGAGAGGTATTATTTTTGGATCGGATCTGCTTGAGCGACTGCCAAGCTGTCACATACTAAGTGAGAATGGTAGTAAACACTATGATCTTGCTGTAAGTCTGTTGAACCGAACGGTAGAGAGTAGAGAGGACATCGAAATAGCTGAAAGAGATTTTCTTGAAGTATACTCCAGTTACTATCAGACGAATCTCGCTAATATGATGCGACCGGAAACGGATCGGGAGGACTCAGTCAAACGGAACTTGGTCATGATATGCAAGTATATCCAAAACAATTATGAGAAGCCAATTACTCTGCAATTTCTGGCGGATATGGTTGGTTATAATCCTGTGTATCTGTGTAATCTGTTTTCTAAGGTTTTCAATGTTTCGCCACTGAAGTACCTACAGCAGATTCGGGTGGATAAGGCACAGGAGTACGTAACCAAGACGGATCTTCCAATCTCTGAAATTACAACGAAGTTAGGGTACAGTTCTAGTACACAATTTAGTGCAATGTACAAGAAAAAAGTAGGCAAAAGTCCGACCGAACATCGCAATCAATTCAGAAGCAACAAGGGAGATTTGCCCCTATCTATTCAATCTACATAATGTATTCAATAACACAGAAAATATTGTATTTTTTTACGTAAAATGATAAATTACGATAAAAATAAGAATACGAGGAATGATAGGGCTAATGAAGAAAATTCAACTTTTTTGTTTGCCTCATGCAGGTGGATCAGCCATGATTTTTCATCGCTGGAAATCATCTTTAAGCCCTTTTATTGACGTAATACCGATCGAATTAAAAGGAAGAGGCGCTCGAGTGGGGGAACCATTCTATGAAAGCTTTGAAGAAGCGATTGAAGATATCTACCCCACGGTTTCCTCACTAATTCATGGGCCTTATGCTATTTTCGGACATAGCATGGGAAGCTGGATGGCGCTCGAACTATATTACCGACTTGCACAGTCAACGAAACAATTGCCTGAACATATGATGCTTTCAGGCAATCGTGCACCACATATTTTCAAGGATGAGAATATTCACGCATTGCCAGACGAAGAGTTCAGAGAGACGATTCAGAACATGGGTGGAACATCGGATGAGGTCTTTACCAATGAAGAGCTCTTTTCGTTATTTGCACCTGTACTTAGAGCCGATTTCAGGATTGTCGAACTCTATCGTTTTCAGCCCAAGCCTTTCAAGGTTCAGAGTGATATTACCGTGTTAACTGGCAGAAGCGATACCCGAGTGAAATCTAGCGATCTGATCGGATGGAAAAAGTACGCTGGTTCACAATGTGACATTGTCAAATTGGATGGAGGACACTTCTATATCCAGGATAATATTCAGGAAACAACGAGAATTATAAATGAAAAGCTGCAACCTTACGTAATCTAGTTGACAAGGAGTGTGTTCCAGTTATGAGCATGGATAACTTGGCTCAATTATTTAACTCCCTTGGTTCAGTCACAGACAGAGGTATTACTTTTCTGAATGGCAGCAAAGAAGAAATGGTTGTATCGTACCAGTCCCTTCTGCAATCAGCCAAAATCCGATTAGGAGAACTTCAAGCATTCGGGATGCAGCCGGGTAATGAATTGATCTTCCAACTGAACTCGGAAGAAGAGTTTATTGTCACCTTTTGGGCTTGCACGCTTGGAAAAATCATACCGGTTCCGATAACCGTAGGCGGAAATCAGGAGCAAAGAATGAAGCTTTACAATGTGTGGAAAACGTTGAATCATCCGTTTATTGCTGCTGATCAGGATCTCACGGAAAGCTTGGACAAGTTTGCCCGGAAGAATGGATTGGAAGAGGTTGTCCGCGAAATGCATGCCCGAATCTTTATAGTACAGGGCATCTCGAACGTACGAGAAGAACCTATTGTTGAGGGAATTGAAGCTAGCATCCAGCCGGATGACATAGCCTTTATCCAATTTTCTTCAGGTTCTACAGGACAAACCAAGGGTGTAGTAATTACACACCGCAATGTCATGATAAATATACAAGCTATGAATATAGCAACCCGAATATCCTCTAATGACCGTTCTTTGAGTTGGTTACCCCTGACCCATGATATGGGTCTGATTGCGTTTCATCTTACAAGTACCTTCCAAGGTCTGCAACAGTTTATTATGCCGACTTCCTTATTCATCCGTCACCCTACATTATGGTTAACCAAAACTTCTGAACACCGTGTCACCCAACTATATGCTCCGAATTTTGCTTATAAATATTTTCTGGATTCATATAATCCACTAACCTTTGCATCAACCGATTTGTCTTCGGTACGTTTTATTATGAACGGTGCTGAGCCGATATCTCCGGCACTTTGTTTCAATTTTCTGGAGGCGATGAGTCCTTATGGGCTGGCTTCCAATACAATGCTGACGGCGTACGGCTTGGCCGAAGCAACCGTTGGTGTTTCCTTTGGTAACGTCGGTGATTTGACTTGTTATGTACTGGACAGAAGATATTTGGAGACCGGGAAACCATTCATAGAAGTTGAACCGGGCTCAGAACATGCTGTTTCTTTTGTGGAAGTAGGCAAGCCGGTTCAATACTGTGATGTACGAATATGTGATGATTATGATAAGCCGGTCGAGGAATTGGTGCTGGGCAGTATTCAAATTAAAGGATTGAGTGTAACAAGCGGTTATTACAACAATGCAGCAGCTACGGAAAAAGCAAGTACAGCCGATGGATGGATTCGTACTGGAGATATAGGATTTATGAATGATGGCGCAATAGTCATTACGGGCAGAACCAAGGACATTATCTTTATCAATGGTCAAAACGTATATCCGCATGATATTGAACGTGTAACGGAGGAACTGGAGCAGTTTGATCTGGGGAAAGTCGCTGTATGTGGTGTCTCCAATCCACTTACAGGATCGGAAAGCGTTGTAATGTTTGTGCTATATAAAAAGGACTTGCCATCTTTTATTCCAAGAGTTGGAGAAGCCAAAGCACATATTCAGCAGCGGATGGGGATTGAACTCAAGTCCGTGCTGCCCATTAAGCAAATTCCTAAAACGACGAGTGGGAAATTTCAACGTTACAGGCTTCAGGAGCGGTACGAAACAGGAGAATTTAGTGAAATCGAACAATCTATTCAGAGCATGTTAAGCCATATCCAGGAGATCAAAGAAGTACAACCAGCTCGTGATTATATCGAACAAAAGCTGATTGAGATTGTTGAGTCCGTAGCGGGACTTAGGAATGTCGGAGTAACGGACAACCTGGCTGAAGCTGGATTCGATTCGCTAAAAGTAACGCAGATTCATCAGGCAATTGATGATGCATTTCCAGACAAGATGGCCATTTCCAGCTTGTATTCACATACCTCTATTGTCTCATGGGCGAATCTGATCAGACAAGACAGAGTGGAAATGGAGCCTGTACGGATGGATCGGGGCTTTTTCCATACGGATCGAGGTTACGAAGCCTTGTCGTATCAATTCACTCTCCCAGCTTCATTGGTACAGGATATGCGACTGATTGCACAATCCGAAGCGATCAGTATTCATGTGTTGGCATCAGCTATGTATGCTTACTTGTTACACACGTTGTCAGAACAACCCTCTATTGATATGCACGTATCCTATGGTACAGCGAGAATGATCACACCTGTACGATTGAATTTCGATCAATACAAGACAATGAAAGAGCTCTTTCAAAATGTTCATCAACAGATCATAACCATGCCTTCCGATCGAGCGTTTCCCGTCGAGCAGATGAGCCAGATCAGAACAAGCAGCACGGAGTGGGCAATTATTCCTTTATATGGTGAACAGCATCTGTTCAAGGCATCGGACGATGTACTGAACTATTACGATCTGATTATCCTAGTGTCTGACGAAGGTGATATTCTGCAGTGCAATTGTCGTTTTAATGGACGTAAATTAAAACAGAGCCGTGTGAAACGTCTTATTGCCAATTATGTGAGAGGACTTCAACTATTGGTACAACCGGAATTGAAATGAAATTTCATAGGGGGACGGCCATGCTTGATCAATTGTTCGACAGAGAGCAATGGGAAGAAGAAGATGACCAGGACACTACTACTGAAATGGATATAACAACGGATAATAGACATGATATAGCTGTTATAGGTATCGGTGCGAAGTTGCCGACCGGAGAGTCGCTGGATGAATTTTGGAAGATGCTTGATTATGGAATTGATTGCATACGGGAATTGCCCAATCATCGAAAGGGCCAGTTGGATCAATACTTGCTTCACAAGCAAGGTTCATTGGAGCATGTACGTTATTTGAACGGAGCTTATCTGGACGAAATCGATGAATTTGATTATTCCTTCTTCCGTATGGGTGCACAGGAAGCCAAGCTGATGAGTCCGGTCCAACGATTGTTTTTGCAAACGGTATGGCGTGCGGTTGAGGATGCAGGTTATGGTGGTGACCGTTTGGCTGGAAGTTCAACTGGGGTGTACGTGGGTGTAATCGGAGATCAAGAAGGTTACAAGTACAAACAGATGGTCGAGGAATTAAGTCCAGACATGTTACCAATCGCCACCGTAGGTAATCTTTCGTCCATCATTCCTGCAAGAATTGCGTATCTACTTAATCTGACGGGGCCGGCTATGGTTGTAGACACAGCATGCTCCTCTTCGCTGGTTGCTCTGGATATGGCAGTACGTGCATTACGTGAAGGAAGTTGTGATATGGCTATCGCTGGAGGGATCAGGCTGAATATGATTCCACTGGATAAAGAGTATTACAAAATCGGTATTGAATCCAGTGATGGAACAACAAGAACCTTTGATGAAGATGCGGATGGATCAGGAATGGGTGAGGGTGTAGTAAGTGTTGTACTAAAACCTGTGGAACAGGCATTGCGGGATCATGATCATGTGTATGCAGTCATAAAAGGCACAGCTGTGAATCAGAATGGGTATTCGGCAGGGATCACAACGCCCAATGCGGTAGCTCATGAAAAAGTACTGACTCATGCTTGGCGTGATGCTGGAATTCATCCAGAGAGTCTTTCCTATTTGGAAGCACATGGAACAGGTACGCTCATTGGGGACCCGATTGAACTGGAAGGTATCCAATCGGCTTTTCGCAGATTTACGGACAAAAAACAATTCTGTGCGATAGGATCGGTTAAGTCCAATGTGGGCCATATGTACGACAGTGCAGGGTTAGCGGGTCTGCTGAAGGCGATTATGGCACTCAGATCCAAACGTATTCCCTCTACACTTCATTTTAATAAGCCAAACCCAAAATTTGAATTTGATACATCACCAGTCTATGTCAATGTCATTTCAAGGGAGTGGGAGGCGGCCACTCCTCGAAGATGTGGAGTCAGTTCATTTGGGTTAAGCGGCACCAATTGCCATGTTGTACTGGAAGAAGCTCCGAACATATCAGTGGAATTGGGGCGCGATGACCATTATCCCTTTTTGATCTCAAGTGTATCATCCGGAAATCTCTCCCGTCAGGTGCAATCATATGTGAAGTGGATCAATGAGAACCCGAAGGCCGATGTGAGGGATGTATGCTGCACAGCAGCTACTGGAAGACAGCATCATGCACACCGAGCGGTGTGGGTGGTCAGTTCGTTGGATCAATTGCTGCAGCATTTAAACGACTTTCTTGCAGAACCCAAGACCGGTAAATATGAACAAGATACATTTAGGAAAAGAAATCAGTTATTCACTACAGAAGAACTTATCTCGAACTGGCATATCGAAGGATGTGATAGAGCAACCGTGCTAGAGGAGTTGTGCACACATTATCAAGGCGGTGCTCAGATCAATTGGTCAAGAATCTATCCAGATGTGACCTATAACAAGTTGAGCTTGCCCACATATTCATTTGAGGAGAGTAAGTGCTGGATTGATACTAACCCCGATAATTCGGTACAGACTGAGGAAGAAGCGATGTATTATTCATTGTCATGGAAGCCTTGGAGCGAGATCGGCAAGACTAACTCATCCAGCATCCTTAATGTTGAACGTGTTTTATTAATACGAAATGATACACAGCCTCATGCAAGCCAGTTGGTGAACCAAATTCGTGAAGCCGGAGTAGCAGTTATCGAAGTGATATTGGGAACATCTTACCTCCAACGGGATGCACAGACATATGTAATTCGAAATAACGAGAGTGATTATATCAAACTTTTGCAGGAAGTGTCCTTTGGAGGTCCCTATCGGATCGTCCATATAGCATCACTTGACCATGTAGAAAATAAGGAAAACAGGCTGGACAAAGGTCTTATGTCTGTATGGAGACTTACCAAGGCATGCTCACACGTCATTGCAGAGCAGGTTGAGATGATTTTGGTGACAAGCTTTGCTAATGATGTGACGAGTGACGGGAATGTTCTGTATCCGGAGAATTCGGCGATGCTGGCTTTCGGACATACGGTACAGCGTGAGATTCAGAATCTCGAATGCTTCTGTATAGATGTTGACCAAGATTGGGATACCTCTCAGTATATGCGTTACATTTTGGGGCCGTTGGAGAAGAAGTCTTTGGCGATTAGAAATGGACAAGCATACCAAGCTGAATTCGCACCTGCTGATGTGGGTTCCATGCCTGATGTTGATATGAACTGGAAAGAAAACGGCGTATACATTATTACAGGTGGACTTGGTGGTCTGGGGATGGAGATTGCTGAACGCTTGTTATCATTTGGACGTATGAATCTGGCTTTGATTGCAAGAACGGCACTGCCCAAACGTCACAATTGGGACATCATTCTAAATGCGAAAAATACTTCACCAGATCTAAAAAGTAAGCTTCTTCGGTTGCTTGATATGGAGAAACGGGCCGGACAGTTGATGTATCTCGGAGCTGATGTTGCCGATGCAGATCAGTTAAGTCAAGCCATTGAACAATTAAGAAGTCGTTTTGGATGTATTCGTGGCATCATCCATGCAGCAGGCGTTGGGAGTACACAACATGCTGACCAGATGACCGAGGAAGAGTTTACAGCAATGCTGGCTCCGAAAGTGAAGGGAACTCCTCTGCTGGATCAGTTAACAGCCGAAGATCAGCCGGATTTTCTAGTCATGTTCTCGTCCGTCGCTACGTTATTTGGTTCTACTGGACAGGCTGCTTATGCCGCCGCGAATGCATTTCAGGATGCCTATGCCCCGATGCGGAACCGCAAAGGGATGCGTACGATAACGCTGAATTGGACGACCTGGAAAGAGGTAGGCATGGCTTCCAGAGCCGGGTTTGATTTTGACACCTTATTCAAAGCGATGCCCAAAGAGTGGGCATTGGATCGATTGTTCGAAATAATGGGAAAACAGACCGACCGTCTGCTGGTGGGGGAATTGAACTGGAATTCACCCTATTTAAACATTTTGAATAACTACCACTTTCATCTTGATGCCAACATTGGACAAAGGTTACAAAAATTGATGAGAATTCCGGAGAGAGCAAAGCAAATATCAATGAAGAAGGAATCCGCTTCTTCTGTTCAGATCCCAAAGGAAGAGTATGAACTTGAATTGGAATCTTCCGTGGAGATGGACCGGACTATTGCGAATATAGTTGGACCATATTTAGGCATTAAAGAGATGAATGTACATGACAGCTTTTTCGAACTCGGTGCAGACTCTATTATGATTAAGCAGATTTTCTTGAAATTGGACAAAACTTACCCTGGAAAACTCATACTGACCGATCTGTTTGAATATCCAAGTATCTCCAGACTAACTACTTATATGAGTACCACAGAAAAGCAGAAGCCTCACCAGTCTCCTCAAAAGGAAACTTTCGAAGAGGAACGGGATACAGATCTTGAGAATCTGTTCGATGAGATCGAACGTGGAGCAATGGATTTGGATGAAGCAATCATCAACCTTCAAAAGATGTAGGGGGACGTGAAGCGTGGAGAAAATTCTGAAGCTCCTGGTAGAGAGTGTCAAGGACCAGAAGATGAACAAAACAACGGCGGCTCAGATCGTGAAAATGCTAAAAGAAGGGGAAAAGAAACCCGTCAAGGATATCGCCATCATCGGTATTTCAGCCAAGTTGCCCAATATGGAAACACTGGATGACTACTGGGATAATATCCAGAGTGGTGTAGATTGCATACGTCCCATTCCCAAGACACGAAAATCGGATATGGACGCTATTCTCTCTTATATGGATATTCCTGAGGGAGATATTCAATATTACGAAGCGGCGTACCTGGACAATATTGACCAATTCGACCATGAATTCTTTCGTTTGCCTCCCAAAGAAGCCAGTTTAACGGATGTTAATCAGCGTTTGTTTATGGAGACGGCATGGGATGCCATGGAGGATGCAGGATACGGTAACGATAAATTATCGGGCACCAATACAGGTGTCTATGTAGGCTTTTCCAACAATATCAAAGATATGTATATGCGATATATTACCGAAACGATGCAGACAAGTGCACTGTCCATCGTTGGAAATTTGGCTTCCATATTATCCAATCGAATCTCGTATCTTCTGAATCTGAAGGGACCCAGTATTGTTGTTGATACAGCGTGTTCCTCTTCACTCGTAGCTGTCGCCATGGCATGCCAGGCTATCCGGAACAAGGAATGTGATATGGCAATCGCGGGCGGTGTGAAACTTCATCTCATGACACGCGAGAATCAGAATGAGAAAATCGGGATGGAATCTCCAGACTACCGGACCAAAACATTTGATGATTCTGCAAATGGGGCGGGAATGGGCGAAGGAGTCACTGCTTTATTGCTGAAACCACTAGACGCTGCAATGCGTGATGGGGATCAGATCTACGCGGTAATTAAAGGTTTGGCCGTCAATCAGGATGGAAGTTCTGGCGGATTGACTGTACCAAACCCATCCACTCAGGCTGAGTTGATTGTAAAAGCGTGGGAGGACGGTAACATTGATCCCGAAACGATCTCGTACTTCGAACCGCATGGTACGGGGACAGAATTGGGAGATCCCATTGAGATTAAGGGAATTCAGAACGCGTTTAAGAAATATACTTCCAAGAAACAATTTTGTGCGATCGGTTCGGTTAAAACCAATATCGGTCATCTGTACGAAGCAGCTGGAACTGCTGGCTTAATTAAGGCAATTCTGGCGTTGAAAAATAAAAAACTCCCTCCAACCTTGAACTTTGAAAAGCCAAATAGAGCGATTGACTTCAGTGGATCACCCGTTTACGTAAATACTACACTACGAGAGTGGAACACGGATGGCACAACTCCAAGACGGTGTGGTATCAGCTCTTTTGGCATTGGGGGAACCAACTGTCATCTCGTACTTGAGGAAGCACCTGATCGGGCAACTGCAGCGCATCAAGCGAACACTTCTGTAACAGGTCCATCCATTCTGACGTTGTCCGCCAAGTCTGAGGAATCGCTACGTCAGATGATCAGTAAGTATATCTATTTTCTTGAAAAAAATGAACTGCCAACATTACAAGATATGTGTTATACCGCCAACACGGGAAGAGGAAAGTTTCCATATCGGGTAGCAATCATAATGAACAGCAACATCGATTTGCATCAGAAACTTACTCAGTTGGAGCGTTCAAAACAGCTATTTGGTACTTCACATGGTTCGCACATCTATACCGGTTTTCACAAGCTGGTTCAAGATGAGGAGGCAGCGGATCAGGAATTCAGAATGTCGCTCTCATCCAGGCATGAGATGAGCGTATCGCTGGGACAAGCTCTTGGAGAATTCATGAACAATGGGCAGCAAGACATCAATGCGTTACATCAGGCTGCTTCATACTATGTCTCTGGGGGCGATGCTGACTGGGAAGCGCTTTATGCGAATCAGAATGTATTCAAGGTCAGTTTGCCATCTTACGCATTTCAGACGCACAGATGTTGGATCGACATTCCAAAACGTAACAGAAGATCGGAAAAGGTACAGGCAGAGGGCATGTTTTATCAAGCTGTATGGCAACGATACACGCCCGTATCTCGAGATTCTGTCGTCTCAAAAATGAAAGGCGCCGTACTTCTCTTCCGCGGAAACGATCAAGTCAGTGCTGCCTTGACGGTCCGATTGGAGCGTGAGCTCGAAGTACGAGTCATCCAGGTAGCCTGGGGGGATCGTTACGAAAAGTATGATGATTCGCACTATGTGATTCGTGGTGATGAAAGTGATTACATTCAGTTATTGGATGATATGAAGGGTCAGGGGCTAACCCGCATTATTCACGGGTTTACTCTGGCAGAGAATGATTCAGATGATTATTTACAAAGCGAGGAACAATTGAAGTTAAGCCAGGACCGTGGAATTCAGAGTGCATTCTACTTGACCCGTGCGATTCTACATCATCATATGACAGAGGGACTTCAGCTTCAATTCATATCCTCCCTAGCGAATGCAGTTACGGGGTATGAAAGTCAGGTACGACCGGAAAATGCAACGCTTAACGGATTCGCAAAAGTCATTGAACAGGAGTATCCGGAAATATCCTGCCGATTCATTGATGTGGATTCAGATACCGATGCGGATACGATCTATGCAGAATTGAATAGCTCCCATAACCGTTTCCAAGTGGCGTATCGCCATAATCAGTCATACGTTGAAGAATTGGATATTGCTAACATTCTGGAAGCCAGTCATGAGGAAGTAACTATTCGTGAGAACGGTTTATATCTTATTGCTGGTGGAACAGGCGGAATTGGCTTGCAGTTCGCGAAGCATCTGGCTGATGAACGCTGCATTCGTCTGGCACTAATCAGTCGTACGGCGATGCCTGATCGCACTGTGTGGGACAAGCTTATTCAAGAAGAAGATCCAAAGATAATATCCATGGAAATGATTGAACGAATGAAAACCATTATGGAGCTTGAAGCTGGAGGATCAAGTGTTGAATTAATCAGTGCAGACATCTCCGATCTGGAGCAGATGACTCATGTTGTGCAGAGGTTGAGAACAAAATATGGGCAAATCTATGGGGTAATTAATAGCGCTGGTGTTGCCAATGATGGCTTGATTATCCGTAAGGAAGAGACTGCATTCCAAGAGGTTCTGAGACCGAAGGTTCAGGGAACCTGGGTTCTGAATCAAGTAACAGTGCAGGAACCACTCGATTTCTTCGTTATGTTTTCTTCTGGCATATCCATGTTAGGAGAACCGGGGCAGAGCGATTATGTTGCTGCAAACTGTTTTCTGGATAGCTTTGCGTCTTACCGTGCAAATGGGTCGGGCCGAACGCTAACCATTAACTGGCCTGCCTGGAAGGAAACCGGGATGGCTGCCAGATTTGGTCTGAATGTGGATACAGCATTCAAGACGTTAGCGACTCATCAAGCGATCAGTGCTTTTGACATGGTATTGAGCCGTCGTATACGCCGAGTGTTGATCGGTGAGCCCAATTATGCGAGTGAACTCCTACCGTTGTTAGAGTCGTCAAGAGTTATCCAATTTTCGGAAGCCATGACAGCTCGAATTCAACAGGAACGTAATCATTTGAATTATCATAACAACCAGCTGACGAGAACTGAATATGAGCAGAAGGTTGAACTGCACGGACGAGATAACGGTATATATACAACTACGGAGAAGGAACTTGCCCAACTGGTGGGACATGTTCTCGGGTTTACCGGGTTAGATGTATACGACAACTTGTTTGAACTCGGCGTTGATTCAATATCAATGATGCGCATTATTACTGAAATACGGGTACGCTACCATGTTCACCTAAACTACCACACGTTCTTTGAAGGTATGAATCTGGCGAAGCTTGCAATTCATCTGATTGGTGCACTCAAGGAAACTGGAGCGATATCCGAGTATCCCCAGCAAGAGCCGGAACCGGCAACCCTGTATGAGGACTTCCCTTTGACAGAAGTACAGATGGCTTATCTGTTAGGTCGAGACGAGCGGTTTGAGATGGGTGGAACATCCACTCACTATTATCTGGAATTGGAAACCAAATTGAACATGACGCATTTCCAGACTGCATTGCAAAAAGTGATTCAGCGCCATCCAATGCTGCGAGCGGTCATATTGCCTGAGGGCATACAACGAATATTGCCACAGGTACCAGACTATCAACTGGAAATCGTTGATGTGTGCCATCTGAATGAGCAGGAAAAGTGGAAACACATTGAGGTGGAAAGGGATCGAATGTCCCATCATGTGTTTGAGCCGAGCCAATGGCCGCTGTTTGAATTCAAAGCTTTTAAAATAGATGATACACGGCATTACCTGTTATTCGGTTATGATCTGCTGATCTGTGATAGTGCGAGTATCCAGATCCTTGGAGAGGACCTGGTGCATTATTGCCGTGAGCCGGAAAAGGAACTTCCTGCACTCAAGTTTTCGTTCAAGGATTATATGATGGCATACGGAGAACTGAAAAAGGGTGAGATGTACGCACGTGACAAGAAGTACTGGATGGATCAGTTGGATACATTCCCTTCCGCTCCAGCACTTCCGCTGAAGCAGGAGCCAAGACATATCAAGAAACCGCAATTTTCACGGCTAAGCTGGATATTGGAACAAGATCCGTGGGAGCAATTAAAGCATAAGGCACAGCAAAAAAATGTAACACCTTCCGCGCTTCTATGTACTGCCTTTGCTCGAGTTTTGGCCCGTTGGAGCAATCAGGATCGACTTGCCATCAATCTGGCGGCGTTCAACCGCTTTCCATTTCATGAAGAAACCGATCAAATTATCGGTGATTTTACATCCATCATGTTGCTCGAAATTAACGAACAAAAAAACAAGCCTTTTTGGGAACAAGCAAGAGACGTGCAGAGTGGCATGCTCAATATGTTGGAACATCGCCATTATGACGGCGTGGAGTTCATTCGAGAACTGGCCCGTCATCGAGAAGCGGGTACTTCCGCCATTATGCCGATTGTATATACCAGCACATTATTTGTGGATGCCATCGGAAGCTGGCAGCATATCGGAGATCTGAAAATGGGTATCAGTCAGACCTCCCAAGTCTACCTTGATAATCAGGTAATGGAGACTGACGGGAGACTGACCATTAACTGGGACTATATTCAGGATCTTTTTCATTCCGATACACTTTCCGCCATGTTCGATGATTATATAGCGATAATTACTCATCTGTGTGAGCAAGAGAATATCGAGTTTTTACCAGATTTGTCTGAACAGGATAATGCCATCTGGAATGCATTTAATGCAACAGCACAATCATTTCCTATATCTACACTGCATGGGTCTTTTATGGAGCAGGCGACCAAGACTCCTTATCAGACAGCATTGATTTACGGTAATCAGCAATTGACTTATCAACAGCTGGATGAATGTTCCAATCAGCTCGCTCATTACTTGATGCAACAAGGAATAACACGGGGAGACCGGGTGGGGTTGTTGGCCAAACGTGGTATGGAGACAATTGTGAATACCATCGGTATTCTCAAAGCAGGAGCGGTATACGTGCCTGTTGATCCCGATTATCCTGAAGATCGTCAGCAATACATTTTACAAAATAGTAACTGCAAAATGCTGTTATTACCCGAACTTTATACGTTTGAGGGATTGGCTAAATTGCCGGTGGAGCCACTGGAAAATAACGCAGCACCTGACGATCTTGCCTACATTATTTATACGTCTGGCAGCACGGGAACTCCAAAAGGGGTAGCTACTGCCCATGGCCCGGCAATGAATACCATTCGGGATATCAATATGAAGTTTCAAGTGACGGATCAAGATCGGATGCTTGGTATCTCTTCAATGTGCTTTGATCTGTCAGTCTATGATATTTTCGGTGCACTTGCGACGGGTGCAGCACTTGTGATCATTGCTGATCAGCGTGATATTCATGACATGTACGACGCGATACAACAGCATAAAGTAACCATCTGGAATTCAGTTCCAGCCATTATGCAACTGATGGCAGATTACGTAACCGATCAAACCAATGAACAATTAAGACTCATCCTGCTCAGTGGGGACTGGATACCAAAGAAATTGCCAGAGCAAGTACATGGGCGTTTTCCTTCGGCACAGGTTATCAGCTTGGGAGGTGCGACAGAGGCATCCATTTGGTCTATCTATTATCCCATTGATACTGTCAAGTCTGATTGGAAGAGCATCCCGTATGGAAGACCACTTGCAAATCAGACATTCTATACGCTTGACTACACGGGTTGCCTGAGTCCAGTCGATGTCATTGGTGAGCTCTGTATCGGTGGAGCAGGATTGGCTCAAGGATACTTTAATGATCCGGTGAGGACCGACAATGCATTTTTTAATCATCCGGAATTGGGACGTTTATACCGCACAGGTGATTTTGGAGTCTTGCGAAAAGAAGGGTACATTGAATTCCTTGGCAGACGGGATTCTCAAGTGAAAATCAGGGGTTATCGGGTTGAACTTGGAGAAATTGAAAGCCGATTATCTACAGTTCCTAGCGTGAAGCAGGCTGTCGTTATAGATAAAGTGGACATGCAAGGAACAAAGGTACTAGTAGCCTATTACTCAGCGGAGCGCAGCTATGACGAATTGGAGATGAAGCGTCTTTTGGCAAAAGCACTTCCGGATTACATGGTTCCTCAGCATTTAATCCAGTTGCCTGAATTTCCACTTACACCCAATGGAAAGATTGATCGGAAAGCGTTGCCGGAACCAACCTTTGGACAACAGTCCAGTGCACTTGCAGGAACAGAAAGCCCAACGGAGCAAAAGCTGATTGAACTCTGTGAATCGGTATTTGGTATGAATGGAGTAGGAACTCACGACAGCTTTTTCCAGATGGGGATCAATTCAATTCTAATGGTGCAGCTGGTGAATCGGATTGGGCAGGAATTCAATCAACGTCTCAGCTTCAAGGAATTTATGGCCCTGAGAGATATTTATGAACTGGCGGCTTTGCTTGAGAGCTCTGTGGAAAATGAAGAGTCAGTGGGAACAATTCATTATCCGCAGCATGATCCATGCCCTGATCCTGAAGGCCGACCATTCCCGCTGACCGAGGTACAGATGGCTTATGTCGCAGGAAGAAGTCAGGCTTTTGAAATGGGAGGCACTTCGACACACGGGTACCTCGAATTCGAAACTCAACTGGAGATGACGCGCTTCAATGAAGCACTAATCAAGCTGATTGAACACCATCCTATGTTACGGGCAATTATCCTGCCTACCGGAGAGCAACGAATTCTGCCACATGTACCGGTATACCGGATGGATATTGAAGATATCAGTGGTTTGAGTCCTGATGAGATGGAACGGGTGATCATAGCCGAAAGAGAACGCATGTCTCATCATATTTTTGAATTGGAGCAATGGCCATTATTTGAGATACGTGCGAAAAAAATATCTGAAAATACACATCTGCTGTTGTTTGGATATGATCTGCTCATTGCTGATGGGGCAAGCATACAGATCTTCAATAATGATCTACTGAAATTCTATCATCATCCCGAGATTGATCCGGAGCCTAATCCATTTACATTCCGCGATTATATTCTTGCTTACAATGAATTCCGTAAATCGAATACGTACCTGGCTGACAAACAATACTGGCTTGCCCGAGTAGAGGAGTTCCCAGCAGCACCTGCACTCCCATTGAAGACAGATCCTGCACAGATCAGCGAGCCAAAATTCAAGAGACTCAATGAAGTGTTTGAACCACAGCGTTGGGAGATATTGAAAAAAATTGCTAATGGACACGGGCTAACACCTTCATCGCTTCTCTGTGCAGCCTATGCCCAGATCTTATCGTACTGGAGCAATCAACAGAAGATTGCACTGAACCTGACAGTCTTCAATCGTTATCCATTCCACCCAAGCATACAGGATATCATTGGGGACTTTACTTCCATGATTTTAATTGATGTGGATATGACTTCAGGGAACGATTTTATGGGTCATGTACGCCATGTTCAGAACAGTATACTGGAGGCGCTGGAGCACAGGCATTATGAAGGCATCGAATTCATACGTGATCTCTCCAAGCATCATCAAATGGGGAACAAGACCGTAATGCCAATTGTCTTCACAAGTATGATCTTTAATGAACGTGAGACATCTGAAGCAACTCAGGGACTGATTGGAAAGGTTCGAACTGGGGTCAGCCAAACATCGCAGGTATATCTGGATCATCAGGCTTCGGATGCGGGAGGGCAGCTAACGCTAACCTGGGATTACGTGGATGACTTGTTTGACCAACAGGTGGTCGAAACGATGTTTGCGCAATATATTGCACTGCTGGATGGCCTAATTGTAGGAGAAACGATTACGGGGCCTGACATTCCTTCAGTCGATCGCAGCATTTTGGAAAGGTATAACCAATCAGAAGAAAATATTATGCCAACAACATTGCAACATTTATTTGACCGTATGGCCAAACATTATCCAGATCAGGATGCATTGTTGTTTGAGGATGAGCGGATGACGTATTCGGAGCTGGACCGAAGATCCGGTCAACTGGCAGGATATTTACTTGAACAGGAGATCGGGCGAGGGAATCGAGTTGGCGTTGTAGCAAGGCGCCGTATGGAGACCATTGTAAATGTAATGGCTATACTTCGCACTGGTGCGGCATATGTACCACTTGATCCGGATTATCCTGAAGATCGGCAAGCTTACATGCTTAAGAATAGTGATTGCCGAATTGTATTGGACGTGGATGCCTATGATCAGGTCTCGGCTTCAGGTTATCCTCTACTCGAAGGTGAGCCATCTGGAACACCTGATGACATTGCATATGTAATCTATACCTCGGGAAGTACGGGTAGACCGAAGGGTGTGGCCATTACTCATGGGGCTGTAACGAATACGATTCAGGATATGAACAGAAAGTTCGGTGTTCATGAGAAGGATCGCATGCTTGGCGTATCTTCCATGTGTTTCGATTTATCCGTATATGACGTGTTCGGTGCGCTTTCCTCGGGTGCAGCTCTCGTAATTATATCCGACCAAAGAGATATCCGAATGATGAAAGAGGCCGTTGATCGCCATCAGGTTACAATCTGGAATTCGGTTCCAGCGATTATGGATATGTTCATGGATCGACTGGAATCCGATGCTGGACGAAGTTACCGTTGGGCAAGTGATGAAGAGATTCAGACGTCAACCCAACTCGCTGTGGAGAAAGAGTCAGTAGAATCGGTGTACCACTGGTCATTCTCCACGCTGTGGCGAATGGATGGAAAGCATATCTACGTGGATGAGTTCAAATGCCCTGCATATGCAACTGGTATGTTCCCTGAACTGTATTTCTTGGCACAAAAGGGGATTCGGCAATCCGAGATTGCTTCTTTCTTCCCGAATGTACCTGTTAGTGAAGTGAATTCGCTCATGGAACTGCTCATTCGCAAACGTGCTTTGGTCAGCGGACTTATGGAGCCAGCGGAAATTTTCAAGAAGCAGACGCAGTTATTCCGCAATCCGTATGACGAAAAGGTGGCATACGATGCACAGGCATACGAGGAATTTAAAAAAATACAGTTGCATCGTAATTTCGGTGAGAACACCACACTTGAGGTCTCACTGGAGCGTGGTGTTGAATATCCTGATTTCATCTCCAAGCGACGTTCTCATCGTTCCTTTAAGGAGGATCAGCCTGTCACGATGAAACAGTTCTCCGATCTGATGGGAGTACTGGGTCAGTATGATCAAGGACAGGAAATTCGGTATTACTATCCTTCTGCGGGAGGGCTATATCCGATAGATGTGTTTGTGTATGTGAAGGAAGGAAGAGTTGCGGGAATGGAGGCGGGCTTGTACTACTTTAGTCCAGTGGATTACACGGTACGCCTTATTCATGGCAATCAGTCATTCACTGATGAAATGCACTATTACACAAACAGGTCCATTTATCAGTCTTCAGCGTTTACTGTTTTCTTCATTTACAACGCGGAAGCAACCATGCCGAAATATGGCGCGCAAGGTTATTTATACTCCCTTATTGATACCGGAATTATGGTATCCACACTAAACAGTGTTGGAGAGATGTTGGGCATTGGAATGTGTTCGATTGGAGATATGCCTTTTGAGAAAATAAAACCGTTATTCAATTTAAATGAAAATCAGATCTGGCTTCATACGGTGGAAGCAGGATTGAAGCCAGACGATGAAATGGCTTCTCCAGAAGAATGGAGCAGCAGAAATTATATCAGGCAAAGTCCAAGCGTATCGGTATCCTATGGCGAAAACTCAATGGCTGCTGACCCATCCCTATTACCGGAACGTTCCGTAGCAGTCCTGGGTGCACAGACCGCTCCGCTGGCTAAGTTAAATATCCAAAGTTCTGATATAGAAAGAGCAGTAAACATCACCAACGAGGGTAACCATCAAAGCAGTCTTCGTCTTATACTGCTCAGCGGTGACTGGATACCTCTATCGTTACCGGGCAAAGTCAGAAATCTGTGTCCTGATGCAAGCATTGTGAGTCTCGGTGGTGCAACAGAGGCTAGTATTTGGTCCATTTATTACCCTATTAATTCAATATCTGATGCGTGGAACAGTATCCCTTACGGGTATCCGTTGGCGAATCAAACATTCCATGTGCTCGATTATAAACTGCGTCCATGTCCGGTTGATGTTCCAGGTGAGATGTTTATCGGCGGAGTAGGTCTTGCAAATCAATATGTGAATGACTTGGATAAAACGGAGAAAGCATTCATTCAGCATCCGCTCCTTGGTCGATTGTATAGAACGGGAGACCATGGCGTCATGCGTAAAGAGGGATACATTGAATTTTTGGGCAGAAAGGACAACCAGATCAAAATCAGGGGGCATCGCGTGGAACTTGGTGAAATTGAAGCCATATTCATTCAACACCACGCCTTGAAGCGTGTGTATGTAATGGACAGGCAGAACGAGCAAAAGAAAAAATATCTGTGTGCCTATTATGTCTCTGATCAGGAAGTTTCCATTGCTGAACTGCGAGAGTTTCTGATATCCAGATTGCCGGAGTACATGGTGCCTTCATTCTTTATCCGGTTGGAAGCCATCCCTCTAACAGCAAATGGAAAAATCAATCGTAATGCATTACCTGAACCAACAGCTCTACACACAGCTCAGGTCCAATACAAGGCTCCCGCCAATGATATTGAGAAACTATTGGTACAGATATGGAGCGAAGTACTTGGCAATGCTCACATTGGTGTGAATCAGCATTTCTTTGAGATCGGCGGCGATTCTGTTCTGATGATCAAAGCACATGCCAGACTTGATGACCAATATCCGGGAATTGTGAAGATAACCGACATGTTTAATTTGCCAACTATTTCGGATATTACCGCATTTATCGAGAATCAGTTGGACGAGATGGATGTAATCCATGTATCACGCTCCCGCATTCCCTTGTCCATGGATTATTTCGTGGAAGGAGATTCAACATCAAACGAAACAGAAGAGTTGCAGTTTGCCTTATCGGCAGAACTCTATGATCGTGTGGTGAATGCTGCCAGCAGGTGGGACGTGGAGGTGGATGATATTTTATTTGCCGGCTTTGCGTACCTTCTCGCACAGGCCTCCAACCGTGATCGGATAAGTGTGCATGCAGCCATTGGGCAGTCCGACTATATTCAAGTATTTGATCTGGACTTCGGCTCGTTGGAACAATTTAATGAATTATTCCAGCTTATCCATCAATCCAAGGGTCAAGATGGCAGAGAGACCTTCCACACCAAACATGTTAGTACACTCTTGCAGGAGCCCGGTACAGGAACATTACCTTTGTTCTATAACGCTGGTGCAGTTGCTTCGGGAGTGCCAGTGTCAGAACTGTACGACTTAACGTTACAAGTGGTTCATCAGGAGGACAGCCTGCACTTTGTATGTGGATTCCGTTCAATGAAATGGCGGAAGAGCAAGGTAGAGTCACTCTTGCAACTCTACTTTAAACTACTGAACCCGATACTCGAATGATCTCAAGCCGACTGTAAAGGAGAGCAAAATGAGAAAAGGATTAATGGGAAGTATTAAACTGGATGATCTCCTGGAATCCGGAGCAGAATCGGTCGATATCGAAAGTGTTTCGACTAAGGACATTGCCATTATTGGAATGTCCGGCAGATTCCCTGGTGCAGAGGAACTCGAGGCATATTGGAGTAATCTGGTTAACGGTGTGGACAGTATCAGCGATTTTCCCGCAGAACGACAATCTTTCACAGATTATTATATGAAGACACGGGGAGAGTCGGTCGCGTATACCAAAGCAGGGTTTTTGAATCATATTGACCGATTCGATTATCGTTTCTTCAACCTGTCTCCCCGTGAAGCTTCTCTCATGGACCCCAATCAGCGGTTGTTTCTTGAAACGGCTTGGCACGCCATTGAGAATTCGGGATATGGAGGCGGGAAACTTAAAGGAAGCAACACAGGTGTGTACGTTGGGTTTCGAAACGATGAAGTATATGACTACAAAAGATTAATCACTGACTTGGAACCTCAGGCAGATCCCAGTGCAGTTCCAGGTAATCTGGCCTCCATTCTGGCTAGCCGGATTTCTTACTTGCTGGATCTGAAGGGGCCGAGCCTTTGTCTTGATACAGCATGTTCATCTTCTCTCGTAGCCATCCATCTCGCGTCCCAGGCCATTCGAAACGGGGATTGTGATCTGGCTGTCGCTGGTGGCGTCAAGATACGTTTGTTTCCCCTGGATGAAGGGAACAAGCTTGGTGTGGAAGCGCCAGATGGCAAAGTGAAGGCGTTCGATGCAGATTCGGATGGGACGGTGTGGGGTGAAGGTGCTGCCGCTATTATCCTCAAACCTTTGAACAAAGCACTCAGGGATCGAGACCATATTTACGCAGTCATCAAAGGAAGTGCTGTGAATCAAGATGGAACTTCCGTAGGCATCACAGCGCCGAATACTGCTTCACAGGCAGATTTGCTGGTGAAAGCATGGAAAAATGCGGGGATTAACCCGGAGACGCTTAATTATATTGAAACACATGGTACGGGGACAGATATGGGAGATCCCATTGAGTTTGAGGCCATTCGCAGAGCGTTCCAAAAGTTTACGAACAAGAAACAATTCTGTGCTATCGGTTCAGTGAAGACAAATGTGGGCCACTTGGATTGTGTAGCTGGCATGGCTTCGCTTTTCAAGGTCATTATGGGAATGCGTGAAGGCATGATGCCACCCACACTTCATTTTCAGCGTCAAAACTCAAAAATCAACTTTGAAGATTCTCCAGTCTATCTCAACACTCGCCCTAGAATATGGCATGCCGAAGGAGCTCCACGCAGATGTGGTGTCAGCGCGTTTGGTCTAAGTGGAACCAATAGTCACATTGTAGTTGAAGAGCCGCCACGTTATCACAGGGCAGATACCGCAGTGACCCCGGATATGCAAATTTTAACGATCTCTGCCAAAAGTGCTGCCAGCTTAACAAAGCTGGTGCAAGCGTATCAGGCCTTGCTCGTTTCAAATCCTGAACTTTCGCTGGCAGATCTATCATTTTCGGCTAATACCGGAAGAGGGCACTACACTCAAAGGCTTGCGATCACTTACAGTGATCGCAAGGATTTGGAAAGAAAATTGAAGCTTGTATCAGACGTAAAAGGTGGTCCTGATCTTGAGATAAATGGAGTACACACAGGCATACATCGGATTATAACAGCGGGTGAAGGGGAGTCCACGCGAAGTACAGGGGAAATCACGGAGCAGGAGGTCAAGTTACTTGGCCAGAAGGCACAGGGGTGGATTTCAGAAGCGCATCTTCATCCGAGGGAAGTGCTGTTGGAGGCCATTTGTGATTTGTATGTTAAGGGAGCCGATGTGAGTTGGGAAGATCTGTACAGAGAAAAGTCTGTGCGCAGGACTCCACTTCCGTCATACCAGTTTGAACCGAACATATGCTGGCTGGACTGGAAATCGGACATGGATCAACGCCAGACAGATGACATGTATCGGAGCATGTATAGAACACGCTGGATCGCGGATTCTTTGGAACCATCCATACCCGATGAGGCGCAGCAGCCAATTGATGATGGGATAACCCTGATATTGCGAAAAGATAAGGACCTTGAAGGCGAAAGGCTTGAAACCACCTTGCGTAATCTGGGACGAAAGCTGGTATCCGTGACATTTGACGGAGATGTTGCCGTTATGGAAGGACTCTCAGGTCTAGTGCAACTTTCTTCAGAAGATGTTTATGATCATCTGCTTGGTGCATTGCCTTTCAATGATATAACCCGTGTTATTCATCTACTGAGTTCAACGCCCAGAATGCAGGTGCATAATCTGGCGGATCTTTCTCAGGCGGAAATAGAGGGTCCTCTGAGTCTGTTCAGACTGGTCAAATCTCTGGTGCAGAGAGCAGTGTCTGGCCCTGTAGACATATCAATTGCTACGACAACTGCTTATCAAGTGACGGGGGAAGAAGTGGAACTGTATCCTGAGCACGCTGCCTTGATCGGCTGGGCTAAGGTTATAGGAAAGGAATATCCGCATATCCGGTGTCAGTGCATCGACAGAGATGAACATAGTTCACTTGAATCTATTCCGGAGTTGGTTGGTGGCATAGGCATCTCCAACGAGAATTTTGCCTATCGGAATGGGATTCGTTATGTTGAACAGCTGGATGAATGGAACACAGAGACTCAGGAAAATAGGGACTGGCAACTGGTTGAAGATGGAGTATACATCATAACGGGTGGAGCAGGGGGGATAGGTTCAGAGATTGGGAGATGGATGGCTGGTCAGACAAAGGTACGAATTGTCCTACTGGGACGGACTGAATTACCCAACAGAGAGCAATGGCCGCTGCTTCGTAAGGATGGGAAAGACCAGACGGCTGTTCAGCAGATTATTCGTGAAATAGATTCCATGGAAAGTCTCGGAGCAATGGTAACTTATTTTAGCGTAGATGTATCTGATGAAATGCGTCTTACCCATACGTTGGATGTTATCAGAAAAACGTTTGGTTCTATACATGGAATTGTGCATTGTGCAGGAACGGGAAGTGATCTGTCTACCGATCAGAAGAGTGAAGATGACGTCAAGCGCACGTTGGCTCCCAAGATCAGGGGGACATGGTTGCTTGATCAACTTACCCGACAAGATCAGCCTGATTTTATGCTGTTATGTTCTTCTATCGCTACAACATTTAGCACGTTGACTATGGGAGATTATGTTGCAGCCAATGCCTACCTGGATACGTTCGCTGCACAACGAACCAAGCAGGGACTTCACACACTCGCGATTAACTGGGTGACCTGGAGGGAGCGGGGAATGGCAGCACGTTCGGGTTTTACGGCGGATACTATATTTAAGGCCATTTTACCTCAACAGGCGATCCATACTCTCGCAGACGTTGTTACTCGAAAAGTAGACCGCGTTATTATCGGGGAATTAAACATAGATGGTGGGGGCATTCGTTTACTCGAACGTTCAGGGATTCGGGTTGCTCCACATTTGCTCGAACGATTGAAGAGAATGAAGTCTACGACCAGGTCTATAGCAGAAAGGGCTTCTACCCGATCACTTTCACAACATGGCACGGGTCAGGTGATCCTAACGGGAAAAGAAAAAGAGGATTACACCGAAGCGGAACGACGTGTCGCTGATGTCTGCAGACAGGTATTGGGTTTCGAGGAAATTAACATCCATGAAAATTTCTTTGAACTGGGAGCCGATTCACTCTTGTTAAAAACGATGCATGCCAGATTGGAACTGCTTGATCCAGGTTCGCTTATGATTACGGATTTGTTTGAGCACGCAACAGTTTATAAGCTGGCCCGTTTTCTGGTAGATAAACGCCAGGGAAGCAACAACATGACACATCATGCAACGATGAAAGGAACGGAACAGGACATAGCCATTATTGGCATTTCCGTCAAACTGCCTAACGCCAACAATACTGATGAATTCTGGGACAATATTCGTAACGGGTTGGATTGCAGGACCGCATTGTCTGCAGAACGAAAGGATGCCATTGATCGCTATATTCGATATAAACAGTTTCCTGAGGGCAGCGTTGCTCTTGTGGAAGGGTCCTATATTGATGAGATTGATAAGTTCGATAGTACCTTTTTCCGTTTGTCTCCCAAGGAAGCAAGCCTGATGGACCCGCATCAGCGTCTCTTCCTGCAGGCATGTTGGGAAGCAGTTGAGGATGCCGGTTGTGTAGAAAACATTAGTGGAAGTCATACCGGGGTGTTTGTTGGATACTCGCCGAATATTCGCGATATGTATTCACGACTCATTTATGAAACCAATCCAACTCTGCTATCCAGCGCTATGGTGGGCAACACAGCAGCAGTTACCTCTGGAAGAGTATCTTATATGCTGGACTTGAAAGGGCCATCGATGGTCGTAGACACAGCCTGTTCATCTTCCCTCGTTGCTGTAGATGCAGCATGTCAATCGATTCGTAGCGGCAAATGTGAAATGGCCATAGCTGGTGGGATTAAAATCCATACTATGCCAATTCATCACACGAATACACGCATGGGAATAGGCATGGAATCCATGGATGGAATCACGCGTGCATTTGATGAGGAATCGGAAGGAACGGGATTTGGCGAAGGCATTGGTGTAATCATGCTCAAACCACTCGAAAAAGCTAAACAGGATGGCGACCAAATCTATGCGGTCATTAAGGGATCAGCATCCAATCAGGATGGTAGTTCTGCCGGGATGACAGCACCAAATCCGGCAGCTCAAGAAGACGTGATTCGCAAGGCATGGGATGATGCTGGCATTGATCCTGCGACCATTGGTTATGTGGAAGCCCACGGGACGGGTACACCTTTAGGGGATCCGATTGAAGTAAACAGTTTGACGAATGCATTCCGTATGTTCACCGACAAACGAAATTTCTGTGCGATTGGATCTGTCAAAGCCAATATGGGTCATCTGCTTGAAGCAGCGGGAATCGTGGGGTTGATCAAAACTGCGTTGGCACTTAAAAACAAGGAATTGCCTGCAACGATTCACTTTAATCGACCCAATGAAAATATCCCGTTTTACGATTCTGCCATATACGTCAATACCGTTACTCGTAAGTGGGAGGTTGAAGGCCATCCGCGGCGAGCTGGCGTCAGTGCGTTTGGCATGAGCGGAACCAATGCCCATATTGTGCTGGAAGAACCACCGGCAGACTATACCCATAAAGAACTGTCCGACCATGTTCCTCACGTTGGGCCACAGTTGTTCATGCTTTCGGCCAAATCACGTGAGAGCTTGCAGCAACTTGTTACGAGGTACGTTGCATATGGTCCGCAATTATTACCAATGGATCTGCAGGATATTTGTTACACGGTCCAGGCTGGTCGCAGTCATTATCCGCATCGATTAATTTTTGCAGTGAATACAACAATGGAACTTGTTTCCCGTTTGAATGAATTGAGCCGGCTCCAATTTTGGGAGTCTGAACTGAGCGAAACCGGTAAGGTTTTCTATCGTTATGGAGAACACCGATTGGTATCAGGTACGGATGGGATTAGACGTCCGGATGATCTTACTCTGGTTCAGAAGGAAAGTTTGAACGCCGAAATTCAAGAAGTTGCATTAGCGTGGAAGAACGGCCTCTACAGGGACGAATCCATGCAGGTCAAAATTAGTGAGTTGTATTCGGCGGGCGCAGATTTGCCACCATTATTATGGAATGACGGACAGGCACCTCGTAAAGTGCGGCTCCCGGTGTATGCTTTCGAGCGTAAGACACACTGGCTGGACATACCCGACGTCGCCCCTGTAAAAGTGGAACGTATGGAACAACCATTTCATGTTATTCGTTGGGTTAACATGCCATCCAACGATGGGACATCATGGATGTCCTCCGAATCTGGAGATGTGTTATTGTTCACAGGAAAAACCGCTCTTTCGGCATCGATTTTTGAGAGATTACTAGCTGCGGGTCGGAAGGTTGTAAGAGTAGAGATTGGACTTCAAAAGGATTCTACTCCTGGCGATGGATGGTATGGTGTTGATTCAAATAAACAGGCGTATGAGGATTTGTTAACAGATCTTCAATCTGAGTATCAATTCACACATATTATCCATATGTCAACGACTGAACAAGCAGTATTTCCCGAGAGTATCGAACAATTAGAGGTGACCCAGCAACGTGGGGCTCGCAGCCTGATGTATCTTACACAGGCGCTGGCACATGTGGGTTATGAACGCGGATTGAGCCTTACACTGGTATCTGATTATGTGAACGAAGTGACAGGTAATGAACGTGTCCTTCAGCCACAACAAGCTCCTTTTATGGGAATGGGACGAGTTGTAGGTCAGGAATTGATGGGCATATCCTGCAAATTTCTGGACGTTGATGATGTTGTCTCTGCTGAAGATGTGTTACAAGAGATCGGCCGGAAGTCTGATTTGTATCTTGTTGCTTACCGGGAAGGTACCCGTTATGAGGAGCAGTTCGAGACTTTGAACGATACGACGGTGATCGGCCATGCGCCAGCAATTCAAAATGACGGTGTATACGTGATTACTGGCGGCACGAAAGGCATTGGACTGGAAGTTGCCCAGTACTTGGCTGACAAGGGAGCAGGACATGTTGCTTTGCTTGCCCGTTCACCTTTTCCGCCGCGTGACCAGTGGATTGAATGGCTTGATCAGAACAGAGACAGGGAAGTGTGCGAGACGATAAACCGCGTCACGGATTTGGAGAAGAAGGGAACATCATGTTCCTTTTATCAAGTGGATATCGGACATCTGGATAGGCTACGTGAGGTATTTGATGAACTTCGACATACCTGCGGTCCCATTCGTGGCGTAGTCCACAGTGCCGGTGTACCTGGTGAAGGCATGCTGATGCGCAAGACGGAGGAACAGTTCTCAGCGGTGATAGGTCCCAAAGTCCATGGAACATGGGCGCTTGATCAGGTCACGCTTGAGGATAATCTTGACTTCTTCCTGCTCTTCTCCACGATCTCTTCGGTGTTTGCTGCTCCGGGCCAGGGGGACTATGCTGCTGCCAATGCATACCTGGATGCGTTTGCTGCATATCGAAGCAAGCTCGGGAAACGAACCCTAACTATGAACTGGAACACATGGCGAGATACGGGGATGGGCGTTCGTTACGGCATCAATGTGGATGGCGTATTCTCTGCCATTCCTACGGAGCAGGGCATTGCATGGCTGGATCGTGCGATGGGAATGAACTTGAATCGGGTAATCGTCGGCGAGATCAATCGTGAAAGCAAATTGCTTGGCATGATGTCAAGTGTTGCTGTGAGACTATCTGATGACCTGAGATCCCTGGATAATAATGAGAAAACTGTGTTTCCTGAAACTCAAAACCAGACCGGTTATGCAGAAGTTACTCTGGATGGCAGGACAGGAGAAGGAGCATATAGCGATGCTGAGGATCTGATTGCCAAAATCTTCGGTTCGGTACTAGGGTTCAGTGAAATCAATATTTATGACAGTTTCTTCGAATTAGGGGGAGATTCGATCATGTTGGGCCAGATGCATGAGTTATTGGATCGGCATTTCCCAAATAAAATCAAACTGGTAGATCTGTTCGAATATACAACCGTAGACAAACTCAGCAATTACATTGCAGGCAATGAGCAACATATCCTGCAAGCTGCACCGATAACATCCGCATCAGAAGAGCAGGACGGAGATTGGAATGACTCATTAAGCCATATGCTGGACAAGTTGCAGGACGGGGAAGTATCTGTCGAAGACATTCTTCATCGTTTGGATGAAATACGGCCAGGGGAGTGAGCTTGTGGAGAAAGTCTACAAACATGTTGTTGAAAACATAGCCTCCGGCAAAATTGACAAAGTGACGGGGATTCAGGTCATCAATCTGCTGAAGCAGGAAGAAGCAAATCATCAAGAGGATATAGCAGTCATAGGCATGAGCCTTAAGTTTCCCCATGCAAACCGTCCGGAGGAATACTGGCACATTGTTGAGCAGGGGATTGATTGCATAGGTGATTATCCATCTGATCGAAAATCTGTAACGGATGAGTACCTCAGACTAAGCGGATATTCAGACGAATTCCTTCAATATCTGGATGGTGCTTTTCTGGATGAAGTGGATCAATTCGATTATAAGTTCTTCCGTCTCTCGCCAAAAGAGGCTAGTCTGATGGACCCTTGTCATCGTTTATTTTTGCAAACAGCATGGCATGCCATCGAAGATGCCGGTTACGGCGGGCAAAGGCTTGCAGGAAGCAATACCGGTGTCTTTACCGGATTTGCCAATAGTAACAACTATAAGGAAATGATCAAGGATACCCATCCGGAAGAGTTATCTATTGCGATGACTGGAAATATCGCGTCAATGCTTCCAACCCGCATCTCGTATCTGCTTAATCTAAAAGGACCGACCATGGTAGTGGATACGGCTTGTTCGTCCTCGTTGGTATCCGTTTATCTGGCTTGTAAATCGCTGATGAACGGGGATTGCAACATGGCGATTGCCGGAGGAGTTAAGCTGGATATTTTGCCAGTGGATAATGATTTTCTGAAGATTGGGATTGAGTCCACCGACTACCGGACAAGAGCTTTTGATAAAGAAGCAGATGGGTCCGGTATGGGTGAAGGTGTGGCTGCAGTAATTTTGAAGCCGCTTCGTCAGGCTCAGAAGGATGGAGACCACATCTATGGTGTAATCAAAGGCATCGCCTTGAATCAGGATGGAACGTCCATGGGCATCACGGCCCCCAATCCGGTTGCTCAATCCGAAGTAATCGAGGAAGCGTGGAAGCGAGCAGGCATCCACCCGGAATCCTTGGCCTATATTGAAACTCATGGAACAGGAACCAATCTGGGTGACCCTATCGAGATTCAGGGGCTGGAACGTGCTTTTCGAAAATATACGAACAAAAAGCAATTTTGTGCAATCGGTTCGGTCAAAACCAATGTCGGGCATCTGTATGAAACAGCAGGTATGGCCAGTCTGATCAAAGGACTTTTATCATTGTATCATCGGAAACTCCCGCCTTCCCTTCATTTTAATTATCCAAACCTGAATATCGATTTCGGGAATTCACCCGTCTATGTCAATACAAGGTTAAGAGAGTGGGAGCGAGGTGCTGATCCGCGTAGATGCGGGATAAGTACATTTGGTTTGAGCGGAACAAATTGTCATATCGTGCTGGAAGAAGCTCCTGTACAGGCCACTTTGACCGTTACGCATGATGGGCATACGGGTGTTCATCCATTCACGTTGTCTGCGGGATCAGATCATGGAATTCAAGTTCTCATGAAACAGTATCTGGACGGAGTATCTACCTTCCCCGACAGGTATTCATTACTGGATGTGTGTCGAACAGCCAATGCATGTCGTGGACATTATGCTCACCGAGTGATCATTTTGGCTGAACATTTGGAGGATTTGCGCATTAAGCTGACCCAGGTTATATCTGGAGACATTCACACGTTCACAGCACCTTGGTTTCATTATGGGGAACACCGACTGATCAGCGACAATCGGGAAGTTTCAGGGGTACATGATATTACTCAGAAAAACGTTCGTGCGTTAAGCGAAGAGGTCCGGCAAGAATTGAACCAGATGAATGAGGCTACATTCGACTGGGGGCGACTGTGTACTCTTTACGTGCAAGGAGCATCCGTGGACTGGTGGCGTCTGTATGAGGGCAAGTCTACGAAGACCGTACCTCTGGCGGGTTATCCTTTTGATTCGCAGAAATGCTGGATTGACATGGGAAGCAGACCAGCAGAAGAGAGTGTCCACCATGACAACGGATTGTTTTCTCTCACGTGGCATGAGCTTGAGGGAGATTACGAGGATAACGAAGTTCATTCAAGCGAGAGAGTTGTACTCTTTACGGCTGATGACAAAGGTGGAGCTGACCTTGCATTGCTTTTGCAACAATCGGGTAAGGACGTCATTAAGGTTTGCCCGGGAGATTGCTATGAACAGAGGAACGATACTGATTTTCGAATTGGTTCGAAAGAGGGCGATTTTGATTCTTTAGTCAATGCTTTGGATTCAAAATCATGGTCACAGGTCATCTACGCACCTACCTTTGCTTCGGACACTTCTGTTCAGAATCTGGTGGAGTTGAATGAATCACAGGAACGCGGTGTTTACAGCCTGCTGTATCTGGTTCGTTCTTTGACCAGACATGGTATTGTTTATGATATGGATATGGTGATTTTGACCCAATGCGTCCATCATGTCACAGGCAAAGAACAGGTTCTTAGACCCGAGCTCGCACCGCTAGAAGGTCTTGCCAAGGTCATACGTAAGGAGCATCTGAACATCCAATGTCGAGTTATCGACGTGGAAGATATGCTATGGAGCAAAGGGAGTGCAGAGTCTGTTTTCAGAAAAACAGATCACTTCCTTACCGCCATTCGAGACGGAAAACGGTATATTCAGTCATTCGGTACACTCCAGCCTGTTGCAGAGTCGGACAGTAACAATGGACAATTTCCGGCTCTTCATTCAGAAGGGATATATCTTGTGTCTGGTGGAGCCGGAGGTATCGGGATTGAAGTATCCAAATATTTGGCTGGCAGGGACAAGGTACATCTGGCCTGGATTAATCGTACTGCCTTTCCACCCCGGAGAACATGGGAAGCAATTTTGGATGCACAGCAGGATCAGTCGTTATGCCGAAAGATTCAGGGAGTTCTTGATATTGAAAATATGGGAGCTACCGTTGAAATATACAGCGCTGACATTTCCAAAAAAGAAGAGGTAGTTCCAATTGTAGAAGAGCTGCGTCAACGTCATGGGAAGATCCGGGGGGTTATCCATGGTGCGGGAATCGGAAGATCCGACCTGTTGATGAATCGTACGGATGACCAGTTTAGAAGCATTTTCAACCCGAAGGTGATGGGTACACGTATTTTGGATGAAGTTACCCATTCGGATGATCTGGACTTCTTTATTCTGTTTTCTTCGGTAGCAACGATGTTTAGCGGAGCCGTTCAAGGAGATTATACCGCAGCCAATGCTTACCTGGATGCCTACGGGGAATATCGGAACAAGCTCGGCAGAAGGACACATGTGGTGAACTGGACGACCTGGAAAGAGACTGGTATGGCCCTTGAAGGTGGTTTCACAATCGATACCATTTTTAAGACGTTGCCAACGGGTAAGGCTCTTGAAGGGTTTGAGCAGGTGTTATCCCATAATGTACCGAGAGCACTTGTAGGTTATCTCAATTATGAGAACGGTGGAGTCTTCCTGCTCGAAAAATCAGGGGTGATGCTCTCTCCTGTGCTGACTGCGCAAATTGAACTATTCAAGGAGAAAAAGAAGCAGGAAAAAGCGAACAAAGCAAAGAGTGCAGCGACAAATCCAGCAGGAGAAGTAAGTCTGACAGGAAGTCTCAACGAAGAGTTTAGTGATACGGAAAAACGTGTGGCCGAATGTTGTAGAAAAATATTAGGTTTTGATCAAATTGATATTCACGACAACTTCTTTGAACTAGGCGCGGACTCTATTCTGCTAATGAAAATTCAGAGTGAGATTGAGCGAATTTTTCCAGGAGCCATTAATGTTACGGACCTGTTCGAATACTCGAATGTACATCATCTCGCAAAATTTATCGGTGGAAAAAACAAGAAGGAGGAACAGCGTCCTTCTCCTGCGATGCATCTCAAGAAGCGTACTGCGGCGGAACGAGATGGAGATATTGCGATTATCGGCATGGCTGTGAATGTGCCGCTTGCTTCCACACCTGAGGAGCTATGGGAACATCTCGTCAACGGCACGGATTTGGTTCGGTCGTTTCCGGAATCGAGAAAAGTGGATATTGACAGGCATTTTGCGTTCACAGGTCATGACCAGGCACAGATGAAATACAATGAGAACGCGTATCTGGAAGACATAGACAAGTTTGATGCAGGTTTCTTTCGGTTATCGCCTAAGGAAGCAAGTCTAATGGATCCCAATCAGCGATTATTTCTTGAAGCTGCGTGGACTGCAATTGAGGATGCAGGGTATGGCGGCACCAGATTGAGCGGTAGTAAAACAGGCGTATATCTGGGCTATGCGGCAACCTTGCGAGATCTGTATGCACGTCTCTTATATGAAGTTGATCCTGGGAGCGGTTCAAGCTCCATGGTGGGTAATCTGACAGCAATGATGTCTGCCCGGATCTCATATTTATTGGATCTAAAGGGTCCAAGCATGGTTATTGATACGGCCTGTTCATCTTCATTGGTGTCTGTAGACATGGCTTGCAAAGCTATTCGTAGCGGACAATGTGATTATGCACTGGCTGGCGGAATCAAGATTAATCTGTGTCCGGTGGATGATGAAAATATGAAACTTGGCATTGAATCTACAGATCATCGCTCCAAAGCTTTTGATGATGAAGCAGATGGAGCAGGTATTGGAGAAGGGGTTGCAGTGGTACTGCTGAAATCACTTCAGCAGGCATTGGATGACCATGATTCGATCCATGCTGTAATTAAAGGCGGGGCTGTGAATCAGGATGGCAGTTCAATAGGCATCACGGCACCTAATCCGGCATCTCAAACAGAGGTTATTATATCTGCTTTGGAGGATGCAGGAGTCGAACCGGAGACAATCACCTACATTGAAACACATGGCACGGGCACGACATTGGGAGATCCGATTGAAATTAAGGGCATATCCGATGCACTGTCGAGCTACACAGATCGCAAGCAATTCTGTGCGGTGAGTTCCATCAAGACCAACTTGGGGCATTCTTCGGAGGCTGCTGGAGTGATTAGTTTGGTGAAGGCGGTCATGGCGCTGCGTGAGAAAAAGCTTCCTCCGACACTGTACTTTAATCGACCTAATCGAATGATTGAATTTTCCAATTCACCGGTCTTCGTGAATACCCGTCTTCGTACGTGGCATTCAGAGGAAGGACCGCGACGTTGTGGGATTAGCGCCTTCGGGATTAGTGGAACCAATTGTCACGTTATCCTGGAAGAGGCCCCAGTGCAGACATTTGTCCAAGCAGAGGAACGCAGACCTTATATTTTGCCTCTTTCCGCCAAAAGTAAAGACTCTCTATCCAGATTGATCGCAGCTTATCATGATTATCTCGATAGTTACGATGAACTGGATTTGTTAAGCCTGTGCGGAACAGCTGCTCAGGGAAGAGGACACTACAAGTTGCGTATCGCCATTCCTTTTAAAGACAAAGAAGAGCTGGTATCCCGATTGGACAAGCTGCATGGGTGCCCGTTTAGCGAGATTAAACCGCCCGTTGCTTATGCATCTGAACATCGAATGGTTCCTGAGACGAAGGAGCCGGGTGTTGGCGAATTGACGGAACAAAAACTTCGTGAATTAAACGAGCAAGCAGACAGGGTACTGAAGCTCATTAACGAGCACGGATGGGAAGATCAGCACTTGGAGGAAATATCGATTCTTTATACACAGGGGGCCGATATTGACTGGTCCAGATTGTACGCAGAAGAGGAAACCTTCCGGCTCCATCTTCCAACGTATCCTTATGAGCGCAATCGTTGCTGGATTGATATTCCCGAGCGAGTTGCGGTTCAACCATCCGTTGTGCAGAAGGAAGAACCAACGATGCATTACACCATTGGCTGGGTGGAAGCGACTAATCCTGAGCGGTTCATTCCGAATCCGCAAACCGTCTTGCTTTTGAAGGGGACAATTCCTTTATGTGACAGTCTCTCTCGGGAACTTACTGAACGTGGAGCACATGTAATTGAAGTTACGCTTGGTGCAACATATGCGAAGATCTCTCCGGTTCATTATCAGATCGATGGTTCGGAGGATCAGTATCTGCAATTATTGAAAGCTACGAAGAACCACAGAATAGATCAGATTATTCACACCTTTACCATAAATGATCATACAGCACCCGAGAGTCCGAAGGAACTGGAGGATGCCTTATGCCGAGGTGTGCATAGCTTATTTTACCTTACAAAAGCCATTGCAGGTGCAGGATTGCGAAATCGAATGCGCATTGTTCTGTTATCCCAGTACGTTCACGAAGTTAGCGGCCACGAATCACATCTTGCTCCTGAATATGCAACGATGTTTGGCTTGGGCAAAGCGATTGGACAAGAGCATCCTCAGCTGGAATGCAAAGTCATGGATATAGATGATGACACCGCTATTCCTATTTTGCTTAATGCAATGAATGCAGATGATGGTTTCTACTCCACTGCTTATCGGAAGGGTCAACGATATGTGGAAGAGTTTAGGAAGACAGATCTGTTGGGAGCTGAGCTCTCTGATGTAACCATTAAGGAGCAAGGGGTCTATCTCATCACCGGTGGAATGGGCGGCATTGGCCGAGCATTTGCAGAACATTTTGCCAACAGACACAACGTTACCTTGATTCTTGCAGGCAGATCGGATTTCCCTGATCGGGAAACATGGCCAGCCATTTTGGAGGATAACAAGGATCTGGAGCAATGCAACAAAATTAAATGGATACATTCGATTGAGACCAAAGGTTCCACAGTAGGTCTCTACAGCGTGGATACAGGTGATCTTCAACAAGTATCAAGACTCATGGAGGACATCAGAGAGCAGTACGGCAAAGTGGATGGCATTGTTCATGGAGCAGGGGTAGCAGGTGAAGGATTCCTTGCATCCAAGGATGCGGAGACCTTTAACCGTGTGTTGCTTCCGAAAGTCCAGGGAACCTGGAATATGGATCAGGCAACAGCCCAAGACTCTCTTGATTTTCTTGTTCTGTTCTCAACCACTTCAACATTATTCAGCTCTCCGGGTCAAGGAGATTATTCAGCAGCGAATAGTTATCTGGATGCTTATGCAGCGTATCGCAATCGCAGGGGCGGACGAACGTTAACGATCAATTGGGTGGCCTGGAAAGAGACCGGGATGGCCAAAGATTTTGGCGTAAATGATGACATGGTATTCAAGTCTGTTTTAACAAAGTCTGCATTAAAGGCCTTTGACCAGGCTTTTCAGCGTAAAGTGCATCGATCTATCATCGGCGAACTGAATTATGACTCGGAATATATGGCCTACGTAGGTGATATGCCAATGATGATGTCGGAGGAAGTATACAACACGATTCAGGATCAAAGTGCCAGCGTGATTGCTGAAGTGGAGATGAGAAAGGCCACGCTGAACAAAGAAGTCTCATTACACGGCCGCAATGATGGTCAATATACAGCCATGGAACAGATGTTATCCCGGATCTGGTCACTTCATTTGGGACTGACAGAAATGGATCTGTATGATGATTTTTACGAATATGGTGGAGATTCCATTATTGGGCTCAAGATGGCATCGGATATATACAGGGAAACGGGGATACAGGTTAATCCTTCGGATGTGCTGCAATATCCGACGATCTGGGGACTGGGAGTTCACCTGCAATCTTTGGTCGATGTGGAGAGTGCAACAGTCGGACAACAGTCCATTCCTCATGCAGAAGCCAAAGAAAAATATCCACTTTCATCAGCTCAAAAAAGGATATTCTACCTTTGCACTCAGGACCCGGACAACATCAGTTATAACCTGAACAAAGCGTTGATTATGGAGGGGAATTTTGACCCATTGACGTTGAACGGTTATATGAACACTCTGATTCAGCGCCATGAATCGTTCCGTACATCATTTCACTGGGAACAAGGAGAGCCGATTCAGAGAATTCACGAGAACGTGGATTTTTCGATCGAAACGTTGCCAGATGTCATTCGTGGAACGGAAGCAGTGGAAGATGTAGTGAAGCAGTTTGTCCGACCGTTTGATCTGGAAGCGGCACCGTTGATCCGCATGATTGTCGGTTCGTTGGATGACGGTCGCCATCTGTTGATGTTCGATGTGCATCACTTGGTTACAGATGGCATGTCGATGGACAATATGATGCACGAAATCACGTCAATGTACAGTGGTTCACCTCTACCGAATATTCCTTATCAGTATAGAGATTACTCGGAGTGGAGCAACCAGTATCAGCAATCGGATTCGATTAAATCACAGGAAGCCTTCTGGCTGGAAACGCTGAAAGGACCATTGCCGACACTGCAACTTCCAACAGACTTTTCACGACCTGATCGAAAAACCTATGATGGAGCCAAAATGACTTTTTATGCTGACGAAGCACTCACTGCACGTATAGGCAAGCTCGGAGCACGTACAGGAACCACGCTATACATGTTACTCTTATCCGCCTTAAATGTCCTATTGCATAAATACACGAACCAGAGTGATATACTCATCGGTTCGCCTGTTACGGGTCGCCAACAGGGTAACTTTGATGCCACCATTGGCATGTTTGTGAATACAATTGTCCTGAGAAACGAACCTGTGCCTGATGACTCATTCAGGGAGTTACTTCTGGACGTGAAGCAGCGTACGTTATCGGCTTTTGCACATCAGGACTGTCAATTCGACCGAATTGTACAGCTTGTGAATAGTACACGTGATCCGAGCAGAAATCCGCTGTTTGATGTGTATTTTGCACTGCAAAATGTTGGGATGTACACCGGAGAGATTGAGGCTTTCAAAGGCACATTAATCGATTATGACAGTGGAGTTTCAAGGTTCGATCTGGCACTGGATGCGATTGAGCGGGACGGTACGATCGAGTTTATTCTGGAATATAATACAAGCTTGTTCTTGCCTGGCACAGCTGAATATATCGCCAAAGATTTTGTGAAAATTCTTGAGATAATTTCAGAGCAGCCGGATACATTGATCTATGATATTGAAGTTGATCGTGTCACGGATATCACGGATGAAGCTGTGGATGAAGAAGTGAATTTCAATTTCTAGCCAGATCACAGAGGGGCGTTGATAGGAATGAAGGTTGGTGTAATCGGAGCAGGCGTCATGGGAAAAGGGGTTGCGCAGAGCCTTGCCCAGTCCCGGCACAACGTGGTTTTGATCGATGTGAGTGATGAAGTTTTGGATCAGGCGAGGACAGCCTTGTTTACCAATATCCGATTTTCGGGATTCTACAACAAGGATACCGAGGCCGAAGACCCGGAAACGGTGCTCTCGCGTATGGAGTTTACGACACATTACGATTCGCTAAGCGATGCTGATTTCATTATTGAGAACGTGCCTGAGCAATGGGATGTGAAAAAAGAAGTCTATGCACAGCTTGAAAACTATTGCCCCGATTCTTGTATTTATTTGGTCAATACATCATGCATTTCGATTACAAAAGTTGGTTCCATCACCAAACGGCCTGACAAGGTCATCGGTGTACATTTTATGAATCCGGTCCCGTTAAAGCCCGTAGTCGAAGCTATTCAGGGTTATCACACTTCGGATACAACGATTGAAGCGACCAGATCCCTGCTCCATACCATGGGCAAAGAAGCCATACTGGTACAAGATCTTCCCGGTTTTGTATCTAACCGAATATCCCATCTTCTAATGAATGAAGCTGCCTTTGTCGTTCAGGATCAGGTAGCTTCACCGGAAGAGGTGGATGACATATTCGTCAAATGTTTCGGACATAAGATGGGCCCACTTCACACAGCAGATTTGATTGGTTTGGATACTGTGGTTCATTCATTGGATGTACTCTATGAGAGTTATCAGGACCCGAAATACAGAGTATGTCCCTTGCTTCGCAAGATGGTGGATGCCGGATTGTTAGGAGCAAAAAGCGGTCAAGGCTTCTTTGAGCACGTGATTCTGTAAGTGTATCGACTATAAATTATACGAGGTGACTGTGCATGGAGTCCAAGGTCAAAGTAAAAACATTTCTGAGTCGTTTCTATCGCAAACGTGAAATTCAGGATGATGAGGATATTTTTGAATTGGGTTTTGCCAATTCCCTGTTTGCGATGCAGATGGTGATGTTTCTGGAGAAAGAATTCAACATTCGGATTGAGACCCAGGATATGGATCTGAGCAACTTCCGTACGTTGAACAAGATTAATGAACTGATTGAACGAAAGACAGCATAGACTGCCTGATGGTCTTGAAGCAATAGTTTGGAACAATATGCCAAGGAGGGGTTCAGGTATGGGTGATCCATCGGTAAGTTTCGTAATGGACAAACAAAAGCAAGAGAAGGTGAAGCTGGTCGTCTGGGATCTGGATAATACAATCTGGGAAGGTGTCCTTCTGGAAGATGAGAATGTTGTCTTGAGAGAGGGAATTATTGATGTGATTCGGACACTGGACGAGCGTGGGGTTCTGCAATCCATCGCCAGTAAAAATGACCATCAGACAGCCATGGAGAAGCTTGAGGAATTCGGAATTCATGAATACTTCCTATATCCCCAGATTCACTGGAATTCCAAGTCGAGCTCGATTCAATCCATCATAACTTCCATTAATATCGGAGCGAATACGGTTGCTTTTGTGGATGATCAGATGTTTGAGCTGGAAGAGGTACAGTTTGAGCACGCTGAAGTTCGATGCATAGATGCTGCCCAGTACCTGGACATTCCCGACATGGAGATGATGAATCCCCGTTTTATTACGGAGGACTCCAAACTTCGCCGTTTAATGTACAAAAGCGATGAGATCCGTAATAAGGCGGAAGATGAATTCACAGGTCCCAAAGATGACTTTCTGGCTTCACTTGGCATGACATTCACGATTTCTCCCCTCAAGGGAGATGATCTGCAGCGTGCTGAAGAGTTGACGGTGCGGACTCATCAGCTGAACACCACAGGGTATACCTATTCCTATGAAGATCTGGAACAACTCAGTCAATCTCCTAATCACAAACTTCTCATTACAGGACTGGAAGACAAGTATGGAGCATATGGAAAAATTGGACTCGCTTTGCTTGAGATGGAAGAGGAGTACTGGACCGTGAAGCTGCTGTTGATGTCTTGCCGTGTAATGTCGCGAGGGGTAGGCACGATTCTCATGAATTATATCCTGGAACAGGCGAAAGAAGCCGGGGTCAAGATACGGGCTGAATTCAAAATGACCGATCGTAATCGGATGATGTATCTGACCTATAAATTTGGCGGATTCAAAGAAATCCATCAGGAAGAGGACCTTGTCATTTTTGAACACGACATGAGCTATATTCAGAAAATTCCTTCATATGTGGAACTGAACATTATTAATAATTAATACACCAACCCTATTAATGGAGGTTACGACATGGAAAAAATAGCACTGCTGTTTCCGGGACAAGGTTCTCAGTATGTAGGTATGGGAAAGAGTTTCTATGATCAATATAGCATTGCCAAGCAAACGTACGAGGAAGCGAGTGACGTTGCAGGTGTGGATCTGGCAAAACTATGTTTTGAAGGAAGTCTATCTGAACTGAATCAGAATGAGAACATGCAACCGGCTCTTCTGGCAACGAATGTAGCGGCCTTCAGAGTGTATATGGAAGAAGTGGGGATTCGACCACAATTCTGTGCAGGTCACAGTATGGGTGAATATTCGGCGTTGGTATGTTCAGGCGCCATGACATTTTCCGATGCTGTTCGAATCACCAAATTGCGTGGTGCAATGATGCAGATTCATATTGATCGGGGCACAGGATCCATGACCATTATGGACGGTATTGATACATCCATCGTGGAGCAACTCTGTGAACAATACAGCGGCGAGCAGGGTGTAGCTGTAGTCTCCTGTTATAATTCGCCAACACAAGCTGCCGTATCTGGTCATCAATACGTACTGGAGGAGATCGAAGCAGCTGTATTGGATGCCGATGGTCAGGTTACCCCCCTAATGTCCAGTGCACCCATTCATAGTTCGCTGATGGCGGAAGATGCAGAGAGGCTCGGCCAAGAACTGGCAAAGTATTCGTACAATATGTTCAAATGGCCGGTACTATCCAATGTTACAGGTCAACCCTATGGTGATGTCGAGCGAATTCCGGGATTGCTGACAGATCAGATGGTCAAACCTGTGCAATGGACACGGATTCTTCAATACCTTGAGCGTTTTGGTGTCACACTTGCCATCGAAATGGGACCCAAAAATGTACTGAACAAATTGACCAAAACGAACTGTCCTGATATCAATTCGCTCTGTTTTGGCGAAAAAGCGGAACGTCAAAAATTGATTAGCATGTTTCAATCGGATGGCAAGAAGAAAAAAGGAGTACCCACAGTCATAACTAAATGTTTAGCAATTGCAGTGGCAACGCCGAACCAGAATTGGGATGAAGCAGAGTATCAACAAGGTGTTGTTCAGCGTTACAAACGAATCCAGGCAATTCAGGAGCAGGTTGAAAATGCGGGGGACAAACCCTCAAAAGAGCAAATGATAGAAGCGTTGGAACTGCTCAAGGGCATCTTTGAAACCAAAAAGTTACCTGTTAAAGAAAGAAATCAGTGGATGAATCATATCATTGATGATACTGGACATCACTACGAACTGGCGGAGTATCTGGTACACGAAGCTGTCGGCGTAAAGTGATTACATTAGGGGCGAAATGCGCTGCAATAGCGTATTCGCCCTCCCATGAATTCAGCAATACAGGCAATACATAAAGGGGGAGAACAAGTGAGAGTGCTATCCGCTGAGAACGTCACGAAGTCCTATGGTAAACACCTAGCGTTAGATAACATGTCCTTTGAGCTTCGCAAGGGTGAGATCCACACAATTCTGGGAACCAACGGTTCAGGTAAAACAACATTTATTAAAGTCCTGGCGACTCTGTTGACCAAGGACTCTGGAATTGTCAATATCGGCGGCTACGATTTGGATACCGATGCGAACATCATCAGAAGACTAATCGGATACGTGGGTCAAGATACTGAACGCTCTGCTTATGCGAGATTAACGGTTCGAGAGAACTTGATATTCTTTGGAAGACTTACCGGACTTAGCAAACAAGAGATTTCAAACCAGATTGACAAATTAAGTACGTATCTGGATTTCTCGGAACATCTGAACAAGCAATTTATGCAATTATCGGGAGGCCAAAAGCAAACCGTTGTCATTATGCGAGCCCTGCTGCATGATCCTGAAGTGATATATCTGGATGAGCCGACCAAGGGCCTGGACCCCGTGATCTCCAGACGTGTACGTGAGTTCATTAAAAGTTATGTACGGGATGAGGGGAAATCCATTATTCTGACCTCTCACATTCTGACTGAGGTAGAGGACATGACGGACCGTGTGTCCCTGATGCGCAAAGGAACGCTCCTTAAAACAGGTACAATTGCCGAACTAAAATCCAATCTGGGCGCAGTCGAATTCATCGACATTCCCAGAGCAGACTTGCCCCCTTCCATTCAGGAGCGAATCACTGCTCTGCCGGAGGTAACTTCCACTATTATTCGTGAGGAGGAAGACACGGTTTCCTTCGGAATCACGAACCTGTACGACGGGATGGGCGCGGTTATTAGTGAATTAAAAGAAGGCAATATCCATACGACCATTCAGCATAGACAACTAACACTTGAAGATTTGTTTGTGCAGCTCTATGTGAAGTCTGATGAGAATTTAGAGTACACATTGGCAGGAGGCAGAGAACAGTGAGTATCGAATACGCTAAAACCGGGACAGGTCAGGAAACCCTAAAGCTGCAAGCCATAGGTAAACCTACCGGATTTTTCACCGTCGTGTGGGCAACAACCGTGAAGGAATTGCAGATTGCTGTAAGGTATCTGCCCAACTTCTTCGGTAACTTCCTACAGTTGGGTCTACGAGTACTCTTTTTCCTGCTGATGTCCACGTTTGTTGTATACGAGGGAGAGAATGTACTTCAAGGAGATAACCTGTTTATCTTTTATCTGGGTGCAATCCTTGTATGGCTGTTCTATGGAGTAGCGTTAAACGCTCCGCTCGGTGCCGTGACGAATGATCTTCATAACGGCACTTTGGAGTATCTGTACTGCAATCCAATCTCTCGTTATGCGTATTATGTGGGGACGGTTGTAGCCAGTGCATTAATGAATGTCATTGTGTTCATACCGATGTATATCCTGCTTGTTCTGTACGCAGGTCTCAACTTTGCTGAATCCATGATGATTCTAGTCACCTGTCTTGTGGTCATCGTTGCATTAATGGCGCTTGGCGTCATGATTGCACTACTGGGGATTCTGTACCGCCAGGTCTCATCCATTGTGGGTATTTTGTTTATCATGTTTGAATTTGTAGCAGGTGCTTATTTCCCAGTAGACCAGTTTCCGGCAGTCGTTCGTTGGATCGCATATCTCCTGCCTTATACCTGGGGGTATGATATGGTGCGTTATTACAGTTTCAAAACAGATTGGGTGCCCCTTGCACCAATCTGGATGGAATGGTGCATTCTCATCTTTTTTGCCATTTCGTATACAATCATCTCAATCGTTATGCTGCGCAAGGTAGAAAAGATGGCAAAGAAAAAAGGTCTCAACCTAATCTGATTATTCTTGATCCCAAAGAGAATGGGAGGCGTGCTAATTGTCAGCAGAGCCAGGTGCATTCATGCAAAATTTACTATTATCGAGCCGAAAGTTCGAAGAGGAGAAGCAATATTGGCTAAACCATCTCTCGGGGGACCTTCAATTCAGCATGTTTCCTAGTGAAAAAACGAGGGGAACATGGGGTGAGCAAGTGTTTGAGGAGATGCAAATTGCATTTCCTCAACCTGTTTCAGAACAAATCTTTCGCATTTCCGGGAACACCGAAGCTGGGGCATTTATTCTTCTACTGGCAGGTGTCACCTATGTGTTACACCGTTATCTGGACAATGACGATATAACAGTAGGTATTACCGCTTCGTCTGGTGCAGCAAATTCAAGTCAACTACGTGCTATTCGCATCAATTTTGGTGAAGAGTGTTGTTTTAAGGAGCTTGTTCTTCAACTCAGGACCCTTGTGGGTGCAGCCAAAAAGTTTAACCATCTTTCGCTGGAGAAAATTCTTGAATTGCTTGGTCATGAAGGGACAGACTTGCCAAGGGTGGCCACTGTGGTTCGTATGGACAATATGCAGGCGAATTTACAGGAAACAGGCCCCCTAGCCGATATGGTGTTTTCACTTCAAATGTCTAAAGTGGGGCTGGCGTTACGCATGAATTACAATGCCACATTATATTCTCCAGCAACCATTGAACAGATTGTAGACCATGTGATGCGTGTGCTCTCAATGTGTACAGCCCATCCAGATGAGGGATTACATCATATAAAGATGCTCTCGCTCAAGGAAGACCGGGTTATTCAACATCTGAATGATACGGAGATACGTTTTCCTGAAGCTCGTTCAATCATCCAGATGATTCAGTCTTGGTCTGCGCAACAGCTGGATATTCCCGCAGTGATCTGCGGAGATCATATTCTTACCTATCGAAGCTTGGATTGCAAATCAGATCAACTTGCGAAATACCTGTTAGCTCAGGGAGTGAGATCAGGTGCCATTGTAGGAATTCTGTTAACGCGATCGGAAGACATGCTCTTGGCTATGCTGGGTGTACTTAAGGCGGGGGCTGCTTACATGCCGATGGACCCCGCTTATGCAAATAATCGTTTGCAGTTCATGCTGGAGGATAGCCAGGCTGCGATTTTGCTAACGAAGCCCGATCTGATCGGCTCACTCATATACACAGGCCAAATAATCGATATTTCTCGCAAGGAAGAATGGGATGACCAACATATCTCACTGCCAGTTGTTTCGTCGGAGCAGTTGGCTTATTTGATATATACTTCCGGATCTACAGGCAGGCCAAAAGGGGTCATGATTGAACATCTGGCACTAAGAAACTTTGTGGAAGGTGTATCCCGCAGCATTCCTTTTGAAGCTGGCCAACGAATTCTCGCCCTCACAACATTCTCCTTTGATATCTTTGTACTGGAAACGCTCGGGGCACTCGCTAACGGGTTAACACTGATAATGGCAGTAGAGGAGGATCAGTTAAGTCCAAGCCGTATTGCGCATCTAATTGTTACTCATAACATTGAATTAATACAAATAACTCCTTCTCGACTGCGGATGCTTCAGATTGGGCTTACAGTCGATTCACCGGTATGGAGCGTAATTCAAACATTGATGATCGGAGGGGAAGCTCTACCGTATGCCTTGTATGAGGAGATCGCGGGGATGACCTCTGCCCGCATCTACAATATGTATGGTCCCACAGAAACAACAATATGGTCGAGCATTAAGGAACTTTCGCCTACCACGACAATTTCGATTGGTCATCCGATTGCCAATACCCGTATTTATATTCTGGATAAGCGGTATCGGCATATGCCAATCGGAGCAACGGGAGAATTATGCATCGCAGGAGATGGAGTAGCCAGAGGTTATTGGAACAGACCTGAGCTTACGGCCGAGAGGTTTGTAAAAGATCCTTTTCATGAAGGCGCTTATATGTATAAAACAGGAGATCTCGCACGTCTCAATGCGAATGGAGATCTGGAGTATCTGGGTCGTTCCGATTTTCAAGTAAAAATACGTGGTTATCGGATCGAACTCGGGGAGATCGAGAACAGGTTACTCCAGTACCCGGCTATCTCGGCTGCTGCGGTCACAGTTCGGTCAGATCAGGATGGGCAGTCCCTGTTATGTGCCTATTACACAGTAACGGAGAGCCAAAGTATCAATCAGGAGCAATTGCGATCTTTTTTGCTGACAGAGTTGCCTGAATATATGCTGCCCTCCAGATACACCATGTTGGATCATATGCCATATACAGCCAATGGGAAGTTGGACCGAAAAGCTCTTCCAGATCCCTTGCTCTTACAGGGAGAAGGGACAGATATTACACTTCCACGCAATGCATTAGAGCAGGTGCTAGCCGAATTGTGGTCGGATCTATTGCAATTGAAAGAGATTGACGTTCATGCCCGCTTCTTCGAAATTGGAGGGCATTCACTGAATGTCATCAAACTTGAGGCCGATATGGAGAGGCAGAGTATTCCGCTTACTGCTGATGAAGTGATGCGGCATGAGACTATTGCATCACTGGCTGAGGTGCTTCGAAACAAGGGGTATGAAGCGGATGAGTATAACTCTGAAAAAGAGATACTTCTTGAAGAGCAGGATATGCCAGAGACGGATGGTGCAATGGAGCAATTTACCGAAGAAGTTGGGGCAACGTCGGAAGCGGATCATCTTATCTTACATCATTCCCATAGGCCAATAGTTATCATCGCAGGAATAGAGCCGTTTAATGATGTTTTCTACAAAAACTGCTTCTATAATTCACTCTTTCCCGTATTAAATCTCTATTCTATTGGTGTACTGCCTGTGATGATTAACGACCGAATGCACTATAGATTCGATGAACATCAGGGCATACTCCGATTAGAGTATCAAGCTGTATTATCAGATGACCAGCTAATTGAACGTATGGGGCTAACTTATGAAACGAAGACCTACAGCGAGGATGTACAAAAAGATATTATAGAAGCGGTTAATTTGAACCGCCCAGTAATTATCCGAGTGGACTGTTATTACGAGTCCTTGCGCAAAGACATGTATTTACGTACCCACTGGCCTCATTCCTTATTAATCTATGGGTATGATCTTCAGAGGAAAGTCTTCCATGTAATAGAACATGATCACCGGGACAATCTCACGTATCAACCGATGGAGATGCCTATGAATGATATTGTACAAGCTTACGAAGGGTTCGTACGGCTTTTCATGGAGGAAGAAGAAGTACCCACGTTCTACGCATTTTCAGCTTGTGAGACTGTCTCACATGAAAGAAACAACATCATGCTGGGAGAACTGCGTGACATGTTTATTGATCATGTGCGTGTTACACCGGGAGAGATTAATCAGGAACTGAGTCATCTTCTGTCCTTCATACAGAAGACGTATCAGTTCAATGAAGAAGAAGATTCACCTGATATGGCCTATGCTGAACTTGTTCTACAATCCATTGTAGACATTGTGAATGCCAAAAAGGTCGAAACCTATCGTATGCAACGGTTATATGAACATCATACCGATCTTGTTTCTGCTGCTCAGGCAATACAGGATCAGTGGAGTGAGTTACGTAACGTGCTGGCGAAGGCGGTATATCGGGAGAATATGACACATAATCAGTGGAGAAAATTCACAAGCAAGCTGGAAGCCATTCATGAACTGGAGAAGCATAACTTAATAAATTGCTCAGGATTGGAGATCAGTCATGATTAAAAAATTGCAAATGAACGAGCCTTTATTGACTACCTACCCACATCATGCGAGTCTCTTTTCGATGCTAGATTTGGACAAGCGTTCACGTAGCTGGATTTATCATAATTTTCTATTGGTCATCCTGAGTCACAATGATGAAGGGGGCTATGGATTGGACGTCTGTTCACAATATTATCCTTGGCACAAATTCAAAATGTCGACATGCCCTATGTTGATTACAAGGGTGTACGATAGAGATATGATTTTAAAACAGTGGGAACTGCAAGATTTTATAGTGGAACTAATTCAAAAGAATAATTATATTTATTTCCTGAGAAATATTCCTGGCGGTGGTAAACATGAGGTATTCATCTCTGGATTTGATTCGGATCGTAAAGAGTTTTTGTGCCATGATTTTTGGGATGGATTCTACGGTGAGAAATGGCTTCCCTATGATGAGATCACTGTTATTCAAGATTCGAATTTCGATGCTGAATGGTCTACGGATTACCTAAACGGAATATGGGCCATTGAAAAGACAGATGAGTATAAGGAGCCCAGTGAATATTATTATGAAACGGTTCTCCAGTTCTCCAAAGAGGATCTAATGAATATTTTGAAAGAATACGTAGGAGAGACTAATCAAGTTCGCAGTATTCTGAGAAAGGATCACCGTTATCTTGGAAGTGAAATATACGATAAGATGATTGATATGCTGGGGATGCAGAAGAAAGGGATGCAAAATCAGCCGTTTGCTATACATCCTTTTCACCTGCTTTATGAACATAAACAACTGCTTGCTCAAGCCATACTTGACTTTCTCCCCGATCCTTCGATAAAAATAAGGTTGGAAGAGCTGGTTAGCGAAGCTTTGAAACTCCGTAATCTGGTCATGTATATGAATCAATTCATCATGGAGCAGGGTGTATACAAAAAGTATGATGTCATGCTTGATAAAATCATTGAATTGAAAAATATGGAATTGGCTATTATGAAACATGTATTCGAATACGAGTATCAATCACAGTTAGGACAATAATTAAATACGATGTATCGACGATAAGATAGACTCATTCATTTAATTCTTGAATGGGTCTATTGAACTTTTCTATTATACTTTCCGATGACGTTACCCTAATATGGATAATAACCTACTTTTTATATAGGAATTATATAGTATGGAGAATGCCAAGATGCCACAATGGAAGAGAAATCTGTATATTCTGTGGTTCGGCCTGTTTTTTAATCATATGGCGTACTCGCTGTCCGTTCCGTTCTTTCCTATATTTCTGCAAAATGATCTTGGTATCCAGAGCGGCCTAGAAGCTTGGTCCGGTATTTCGATCTCCATCAGCTTTCTGATCAGTGGATTATGCGCACCCTTCTGGGGATCACTGGCTGATAAATATGGCAGCAAACTGATGCTGGTCCGTTCCGGAGTGGGGCTAGGCATTGCACATCTGGCTAACTTCTTTGTTTACGATCCGTATACGTTTATCGCGGTAAGGGTCTTTCAGGGACTCATGGCTGGTTTTCATCCCGCCTCGATTACACTGATTGGCACCAATACTCCGGAGAAACAGGTGGGTTATGCACTTGGCGTGATCTCCACGGCCAGCGCTGCGGGCGGGATTCTTGGTCCTCTTGCTGGAGGTGTGCTAAGTCACTGGATCGGACTGCGGGGATGTTTCATTGCATCTGCTGCCATTACATTACTCGCGGCACTGATGGTCCTCGGTGTTAAGGAGTCACGACAAGCTCGTACGATAGTTCCAACAAGGATCATAGGGGATTTGAAAAGAGCGGCTTCCACGCCGGGTTTGATGCGAATCTACGGTTTGATTCTCCTAGTCTCGACCTCCGTGCTCATCATCGAACCGGTGCTGACGCTCTATGTCGTAGAGATTGGCGGAGATGTTGGCAGTGCAACACTGAGTGCAGGTATTGTCTTCTCGGCGATTGGTGTGGCAACCGTCATAATGGGGCCGCGCTGGGGCAAGATTGGTGGAAGGATCGGGTACGAGAAAACCCTGTTTATCGGTCTGATTGGCGGCGGAATTGGCAGTCTGCTGCAAATGACAGCAAATAATCTGATTTATTTTGGCAGCCTGCGATTTGTTTATGGTTTGTTCTTTGCCGCGGTTTATCCGGCACTTAATGCGCTGATCATCAAGTATGCTGATCACGATTTTCGTGGGAGGGCTGTCAGTCTGAGTCAGACGGCGAGTCAGTTCGGTATTGTACTTGGACCGTTAATCGGTGGTTTGCTCGGTGGATGGATCGGTATTCCGTTTATTTTTCTCTTCACAGGGATTGTATTGCTTGGAGCGGCTTGGGCAGTCAGAGTTAGTGATGTGAAGAAGGCGGATAAAACCGAATTGCGGATGGCAGTAGACTCAGGTAGTACGAATATGAAGAAGTGAACACTCACAATGAAATGGGGAGGAATATATATGTCACAACGACAATTGAAGTTGGGAGCCAATCTGAACGGAGTGGGTAACAGCATTTCCTTTTGGCGTCACCCGGATATTCCCATTAACGCGAGCGTTAGTCTGGAGTTCTACAAGAAGCAGGTGCGTATCGCGGAAAAAGGGAAGTTTGATCTGCTCTTTATTGCAGATGGCCTCTTCATCAACGAGAAGTCCAATCCTCATTTTCTCAATCGCTTCGAACCTTTGACGCTTCTGTCCGCACTCGCCGGGGTAACTTCCCACATCGGGCTGGTTGCTACATTGTCTACTTCCTATAGTGAACCCTTCACGGTTGCGCGGCAATTTGCCTCGTTGGATCAATTAAGCGGTGGGAGAGCCGGATGGAATGTGGTTACTTCACCTCTGGAAGGTTCGGCACTGAACTTTGGCAAAGGCGAACATCCGAACCATGCGCTATGCTACGAAATTGCGGAAGAACATCTGAATGTGGTCAAAGGCCTTTGGGATTCCTGGGAGGACGATGCCTTTGTCGGAGACAAAGAGCAGGGCGTATTCTTTGATCCTGCCAAGTTACATACGCTGAATCACAAAGGAGCGCATTTCTCGGTACAGGGTCCGCTTAATGTAGGGCGTTCGAAGCAGGGGCATCCGGTGATTTTTCAGGCGGGCTCATCTGAATCTGGTAAAGATCTGGCCGCCCGATCGGCAGATGCCGTCTACACAGGACATGAGACGCTGGAGGAAGCAAGGGAGTTCTACCGGGATGTGAAGGCAAGAGCGGTGGCTTATGGACGCAAGGCAGAAGATATCCTGATCTTCCCTGGCATCGGCCCGATTGTGGGTAGAACGGCGGAAGAGGCGGAGCAGAAATATCAGGAAATTGCCGAACTGGTGAGTATTGATCAGGCGTTGAATTATCTGGGACGTTACTTCGATCATTATGACTTCTCCCAGCACGCGCTGGACGAACCTTTCCCCGAGATTGGGGAGATTGGCAGCAACAGCTTCCGCAGTACAACAGATAAGATTAAGCAGCAGGCACGAGAACAAGGGCTGACCTTGCGTCAAGTGGCATTGCTGGCATCTACCCCACGTACATCGTTCATTGGTACACCGGATCAGATCGCAGATCAGATTCAGGAATGGTTTGAAGGCGAAGCGGCAGACGGATTCAATGTTCGTACCGTGGTACCCAATGGCTTGGAAGATTTCGTGGAGTTAGTTGTTCCAGTTCTGCAAGAACGAGGGCTGTTCCGTACGGAGTATGAACATGAGACGCTAAGGGAGAATCTGGGTCTTGAGATTCCACGTAACCGGTATACATTAGAGAGCGTGAGATAGAAAAGATAGAGCGGTAATGACGTTAAGGTAACGTTGTTGCGGCTCTTTTTGATGGTTTCTTTTTCGGAGAGTACTGCTATTATAAAATGATAAAGAAAATGATACACAAGCTGCAATTCCAGACGAGTCACAGGAGGAGATTGGGATGATTAGAGGGTTAACGAATGCGGGACTGGGCAACATCGAGTCTGATGAACAATATATCACAGAAGCGGCCAAGCACGGATTCGGATCTGTAGATTTGAATCCGCTCTCATTGATTGAAACGTATGGCAAAGAACAGGCGCAACATCTGCTGGAAAGCAATCAGGTGATCATCGGTTCATCGGGGCTGACGTTAGAGTGGCGGACGACAGATGAGCAATTCCGTGAGGGATTGCAATCGTTGGTCGCTATGGCAGAAGCTTCTGCTTCGCTGGACTGTTACAGCTGTTGCACGTATATACTACCCTCAACGGATCAACCGGCAGCGCAATTTATGGCCGCGGCTACGAAACGCTTGAGACTCTGCGCAGATATCTTGGACGCTTACGGGATTAAGTTGGGTCTGGAGTTTGTGGGATGCCACCACTTGCGGACGCAATGGAAGAATCCGTTTATCTGGCGTGTGGAAGATACGCTGGACTGGATCGAGACGATCCATGCGCCGAACGTAGGTTTGCTCGTAGATTCCTATCACTGGCATACAAATGGTTTACCGATGGAAGATCTCTTGAAGCTGAAGAAAGAACAGGTTGTTCATGTTCACATTAATGATGCCTATGATATGCCCGTTGAAGAATTGCTGGATTATGAGCGTTTGTACCCCGGCGAAGGGGTCATTGATCTGAGTGGTTTTCTGATAAACCTGCAGGCGATTGGTTACAATGGTGTGGTGGCTCAGGAAGTACTGGCACCGGCGCCGACCCTAAATTTGAATGAAATATTGGCTAAGTCGAAAGCAGGTTTTGACAAGGTATTCGCGGCAATCTAAGTTACTGAAAAAAGGAGGGGGGGTGTTCCTAGCTATGTTTATGGCTTATGGAACCCCCCTGTTTTTGTTCAATTAATCCAGCACGCCGTGATCTTTCATCAGTTGTTTTGTAACGATCCACAGTCTGTTTTGCATGGCCTCATCTCCGCCAGGATGTATAGGTACAATAGATGCTCCAGTTCCCACATTAAAATATCCTCCTGATACCTCGCCATACTTCGAATCCACAGCCAACCGAGTAATGATATCCGCACCCCGGCGCGGGTCGCCGATGTGCAAAAAGGTTAACATGCGTTCAAGCACACTTGCAAACCATAGCTCTCGTCCGAGACCCGTAACATTAAAGCCAGGATTCAAGGCATTTACGCGAATTCCGGTTCCACGCCATTGTCTGGCTAGTTCACCAGTAAACATAATATTGAGCAGTTTGGTTTTGCCATAGATTGGAGAGGAACCACGCGCAGTAAAAGGAGTGATATCCGTTAAGTCATCTGGCAATACCAGTGTGCCGTGATTTCGCGAAGCTTCAGAAGCAACATTGACGACACGGGCATGGCCCGACTGAATCAGGGAAGATTGCAAGGTGTGCGTTAACAGCCAAGGTGCCAAATAGTTGACGGCAATCATCTCGGCATATCCTTCGGACGTGACTCGCTGTTCAAAAGCATGAAGTCCGGCATTATTCAAAAGTATGTCTATACGCGGATAAGCGGTTGCAATCTCAAGCCCAACACGTTTTACATCACTCAGTAATGATAAGTCTCCATAGAAAAATTCGATTTTGGCAGAAGGCATGATCTCCTTGATTTTGTACCTGGTAGCCTCGGCACGTTCCTTGCTTCGGGCTGTGAGTATAAGATGTGCCCCGTGTTTGGCGAGTTCCATGGCTGCAAGCTGCCCTAAACCGCTTGTTGCTCCAGTAATTACAATAATGGGATGTTTAGTTTTCATGAGAAGATCTCCTTTTGACACGAATAGATTCGGAATTATATAATGGACATAAATCAACTATAAATATTAATTGATATTTGTCAACTATATTTCTGGAAGTCTACTTTCATGTATCGAGGAGAGGGAGTTAACAATAATGAGTGAAAATCCAGTCAAAACCAAAGATAGAGCAGCCCTGGAGCTAGCGCTGGGTGAGCAGATTCATGCACTGATCAGTGCTTCGCATGCGCTTAACGTTCGATCTGCCGAGCGTTTTGATGCGAACCTGCAACCTGCCGCTTTTCAACTGGTACGGTGGCTCTACTCCTACGGCCCAACAAGCGCCGCGGCTTTGGCAGAAGCGAATGCAATGGACCGTAGCTCGGTCAGCCGATTAATCAAACAACTCGAAAAGTCGGGATATGTAAGCAAAGAGCAAGACCCCGACGATCGTCGTGGGGTGTTACTGTCTCTTACGGAACTTGGTCAACAATCGACGGTTGCTGCGCTCAAGGAGAAGGAGTCCGCTTTTTATGACCGTATATCCAGATGGGATGATAAGGAATTGGAGCGTTTCACCGCCATGCTCAGGCAGTTTAACGGATTGGAAGAAAAGTGAGAGGTTCTATAGTGTGGATTGTATTTGATACCCGAACCATAGGACATGTCACCATTGAGCGAGGTAGACTACAAATTCATAGCAAAAGCGGACATCTGGTGATGTCCGCTCGTGAAGTTCCCAGATCATTTTATAGTTTCCAGGGAAGCTGCGGGATTTTATATCGGAAACCCTGATGGTTTCCTTTTCTCACATATATCCAAGGTGGTGGGACAGGGGTGCCTAGTGCTTTATACAAGACCGTTCCTTCATCGCTTGCGGAATATTCTTCGATACTACTTTGGATATCCTCCCAATGAACCTTACCTTGGTAAGACAGTGTTTGCCCTTGAACGATAACATGAGGTGCACCTGAAATGATTCTCTGCGTTGTGTTGAGAACGCCAACCTTCCCTGAGTACAACATAACGAATTCGCTACTGAAAAGTATGATAATCAAAATGACTATGCTCACAATCCATCGCTTTTTTCTCATTTTTTGTGACCTCCACTACCTAGGGAATCATTCCCTCATAGTTAATGTCTTTTAATGACATAATCTCGTTAGAGATGGTATTGATTTTGACTGAATAGGGCTTAATAGCTTGAAGGAATTCATTAATGATTTGCTTGCGATCTTTATCAAAGACGACAGATGTTATGTGATTCTCTTTTAATACGTTATCGTTCATTATGACTTGTTTAGCATAACTAACTGAATTACTATAATCGATTAGATGCGTAACCCCCGTGAATTTGCCACTTGTTAATGTGCCTTTGGAGAATTCGGATGGTTTAATCCCAATATATTTTTCAGAAGAACCGTGTTTCTTGTTATAATTGATAATCGTGTCAAAAAAGTCCTTATCCCCAGTTAACTTTTCGTTGAAATAATCATTTTTGAGAGCAATCGTAGTCGTATGATCGGTATATCCTAGTGAGACAGTATCTGAAGAGTGGATTGCGTAATATCCCTGAGACATCTTGCCCTGATTGAATGTTCCATCGTTAATGGTGTTGTTGTAACGGTCATGTACAGGGTAAACCTTGCCATCAGAAGTAAGATACTGTACTTCTAACCATTGCGTAATTTCTTTTCCTTTACCATGATATGTATCATTATTCCATGATCCGGTGTAGGTTTTTGTAGTGAATTCACCTGTTCCATGGCCCATATTAGATTCATTGTAATCCTCAAAGGGGACACCTCCACCTTCAACTAATGTATATGTATACTTGCCTTTTCCTTGCCGCGTACCACTCACCCAATCTCCAGAGTAAACTTCGGTTTCTCCCCATCTTGCGGTTCCTTTACCATGAGGTTTCCCGTTTAAAACTTCACCATAGTACGTCCCTCCATCTGACAATTTTAAGTTTACTTTCTTCGATGCTGCTTCTGTTGGAGTAGAGCTTGATAATAGTACAATGATAACGATGATCGTTAATCCAAAACCTAGATAGAATCTTTTCAAAAGTGTGCAACTCCTTCAATGAATAATGATCTTTGCGTTATTTTGCCATCTTCAACATTATCGGTTTATGTATCGTATTTTTCCAGTTTAAATATAAAGTGGAGATAGGTCAGATTTCACAAACAACTCGCCCCCATTTCACAAAAGTAAAGATGTAAAAGCTGATACAAAATCCCGCTCAACCCAAAGTACCTGCGGCTTCAGGGCATATTATGCCTATGATTCGTGGCTACTGTTTCTATACTCAGCGTATACGCAATCCTGATTTTTTTACAAAACCCACTATCTTCTACACTTCATCATTCCGCCTACGCCAGTTCTCCTCCTAATGATCCACAGCAGTGGTGGAACTTTCCTGAATCGTGAACAATCTCTGAATTTTGCATCACCTCCTATTTGCAGCGTTATCCCTAGATTCACTCCCCCAATATGGAGCAGTACAGAGCATGACTCTGTTAGAAAAAGCTTGAGTAACCTTTAACGGAATATGAAAGAATGCAGGTATATGTAAAATTTTAAATACATGCTTCCAGGCCGTTGACCCTGCCCCCGAAAGTCTCTTATATTTACTCCCGACACAACAACTCAGAACGGGTGGTGGGATGATTTTGTTCATTAATAAAGGCAAGAAAATGCTCGCTATGCTTACACTTATACCCTTGGCTACAGGGATGGTCATGGGGGCTTTCCCTACTGCGATAACGTATGCAGATGCGGGGGATAACACATCAATCAACAGCTCGGCAACAGGTTCTTGGCAAACGGGAGATTTGCATGTACATACGTTTGAGTCTGATGATGCACAGGTTTCACTGGAGAACGTGCTCGATGCGGGTTTAACCAAATATGGGCTGGACTGGATCGCGCTTACGGATCATTTGCGGTTATCCAAGCGAGATCACAACGGCGTAGACATTCCAAGTGGGTCAATCCCCATGTCTCAAGGGATGAATGAATATCAGGTACCACAGATCAAGGCACTTCAGGATGCAGGCAAATACGCAGGTAAAACGATCTTTTCCGGTTTCGAATGGGACATGCCGACACATGAACATGTTGGGGTGGGGATTCTTACGGATGAGCCTAACTCAACCGAAGCGCTGAACGCTGCCAAGGAATTCGAATACCGTTTCACGAATCGCGCAGCGAACCTGTTTAATGCGGCGGACGTAACCAAATGGGATCGGAACGGAGGGCGTGCGTACACGACTCATCAGGATGCCCTAACCGCCATCAATTGGCTCGCAACGAACTATCCAACGACAAGTTATGCGATGATCAACCACCCTTCACGCGGCAAAAACAAATATACCGTCGCGGACTTCCGTGAGTTCAACGATCTGGCTCCACAAGTGGTATTTGGTATCGAAGGCATGTTGGGTAACCAAATGGAACCGGATCGTGGAGGGTACAACACAAGCTACAATGTAGCTAATCCGACCGCAGATGATGGATACAAATATCGTACATACGGCGGTGTAGACTATATGGTCGCCAAAGTGGGCGGACTATGGGATGCATTGCTGGGAGAAGGACGTCACTTCTGGAACTATGGCAATTCGGATTACCACTTCAAGACGATTGACACGAATTCCAGTGGTTATTTTCCGGGCGAATATGCCAAGACGTATTCTTGGGTTGAGGGTACAGGTATGCAGGCTGTTCTGGATGGACTGCGTTCGGGGAAATCATTTTCCGTATTCGGTGATCTGATCAACGCACTGGATTTCACGGCTTCCGGAGCGGGTGCTCAGGTTGAGATGGGCGGAGACCTTCATGTGACCCAAGGCGATGAAGTTGAGCTGAAGATCCGCTTCAAGAGTTCAACGACGAGCAACAACTATGAAAATCCAATCAACAGTGGTACGTCCGCTGGACAAGTACCCGTGGTGGATCACGTCGATCTCATCGCTGGGGATGTGACAGCCAAGGCCCAGAAGGGTACAGCCGCATATAATAAAGACACCAACGACTCTACCAAAGTACTGGCTACCTTCACATCCAACGATTGGACGACAGATGCCGAAGGCTATAATGTCATCACGTACAAGATCAAAGCCACAGACCAGGACAAGTATTTCCGCCTTCGCGGTACGAATCTGGGGATGAACGTGACAGGTGAGACTGTAAATGGTGAACCACAGCTTGATCCGAAGATTACGACAGCTGATGCAACGACTCGTTTTAATCAAATTAACGATAGCAACTATCGCGATCTGTGGTTCTACTCCAACCCAATCTTCGTGAGTGCCACACCATACAGTGACGCACAGGCTGTAACCGATACACTTCAAGCAATCGATCTGGGCGATCTTAACGCGGTCCATTCCGATCTCACCCTTCCTGTCGAAGGGAAGCATGGGGCAACCATTAGCTGGTCCAGCTCCAACCCGGAACTAATGAATAACGAGGGCAAGCTGCTAACGCAACCGGACAATAATGAGCGACTGGAACTGACGGCAACCGTGCAACGTGGCACGGAGTCACAACCCAAAACATTCACTGTCATTGTGGAAGGCAAGAATAATCAGGCGCTGGTGTTAAAAAGCAACATGACTACCGCTGACGGCCAGCCGTATCACACGGATACATGGACGAACCAGTCTGTAACGGTTAGTGTAACTAGCGCAGTATACGCGCCTGCTACTTCCGCGATCATCGAGTTGTCCCGTGATGGAGGGCAGACGTATGAACTTTATACAGAGAATACACCTTTGGAGGTAACGGAGCCGGGAGAGCACAACCTTTTATTCCGAGCAACAGACGATCTGGAACAAACGTATACTTTACCTCTGGTCATTAAAATAGACCGTGAGATTCCCGTCATCACCCTGCAAGGTAGCAGCCAGATGACGCTGAACGTAGGAGATACGTACAACGAGCCTGGAGCACAGGCTTCTGATAATGTCGGCATCCGTGGTTCCGTGCAGGTGGATGGCACGGTGAACACACAAGCAGCAGGGATCTATACCCTTCGGTATAACGTGAAGGATATCGCTGGTAATGTGGCACAGGAAGTTATCCGTACCGTGACTGTACAAGCCCGCTCAGGCAATGGTGGCGGGGGTTCAGGTGGAGGTACTGGAGGCAACTCTGGTGGCAATTCTGGAGGAAACACACCAAGTGTGCCAACAACGCCTACCGTTCCAACCACACCAACCAATCCGGAAACGGGGTCAGATTCATCCACTGAAGTGAAGGTAGAGGTGGAAGCGAATCAGCCGGTCCAAACGAGTTTGAAAGACATCGTGCAATTCAATGTTCCATCGGGAGCCATTGGTTCCAAGGATACACTGCAAGTGTCTGTGGTTGCCAAGGACAAGTTGCAGAATACAGCTTCCCTGAATGTACTTGGACAAGCTGTACAGATCAGCCGCAGTGGCGGAAGAACATTGAATGATCAGGCGGCATTGAGCCTGAATGTGGATTCGGCAGATCTGCCTAACGGTACCCAACCTGCAATCTATTACTATAATGAAGCTCGTCAGAGCTGGGTATTTATCGGTGGCAAGATGAATGCAGCAGGAAGCATAACGGCCAATGTTAATCATCTGGGTACATTCGTTGTGTCCAGTTATACACCGGTGAATCTGTCTGATCTGAATGGACACTGGGCTTCCGGCTACGCAGATCGTTTGTTGGGCATGAACGTGATTCAAGGTTACACAGATGGTACGTTCCAACCATCGAAGAAGATCACACGGGCAGAGTTTGTTACGTTGCTCAGTAAGGCACTGGCATTGAAGTCCGTGGATTCGGATCTGACATTTGCAGATCAAGGTAGTCTGCCAGACTGGGCAAAAGGTGATATTGCCGCAGCCGTGCAAGCCGGAATCGTGAAAGGCTATGGTGATAACACATTTAAGCCTGATCGGACCATTACCCGTGCCGAGATGGCTGTTATGATGGCGAATGCGCTGAAAGTAAGTTCAGATGCACAAGCCGGAATGTCTGGTAATACATCCGTTAAACCAAACTTCACCGATGCATCGCAGACGCCATCTTGGGCACAAGAAGCACTGGATACAGCGGTGCAGGCCAAGATTGTGAGTGGGTATACGGACCATACGGTTCGTGCAGGAAGTGAAACGACTCGAGCGGAAGCTGCGACGATGATCTATAACTTGTTGCTGGCCATGTACGTGTAAGAAGTAACAAAGAGAATTAACCGTATTTACAGCAGATATAATGTAGATAAAAAACTGATATCCTTTTGGGGTATCAGTTTTTTTGAGATTAAGAGTTGCTCATCTCTTCGGGGGTGGCATGTAAGAAGGTCCATTGCTGTAATTCACGAGACGAAAGGGCAAGTTACTGTGATAGAATGAGTTAGGTTTGGATGATGAAACGGTGGGGGCTAGAAAATGAACAAAACGGAGCGGCAGCTTGCGATTACGCTTGAATTGCAGCGAAGAAAGATGTTAAGAGCAGAAGATTTAGCTGCTCAATTTGAGACAAGTGTACGTACGATATATCGAGATATTCAGGCATTAAGTGAGGCTGGTGTTCCGATTATGGGTGCTCCGGGTCATGGGTATTCCCTCATGGAAGGATATTTTCTGCCCCCGGTAAGCTTCACCGCAGAAGAAGCCGTATCCCTGCTCATGGGAGCTGATTTTATCGAACAGAGAATGGATACAGAATACGCGATGGAGGCTAAGTCGGCTCAACGAAAAATTGAAGCAATCTTACCAGAATCCGTTCGTAATGAATCCACACGTGTACGGGAAACGATGCGACTGCTTCATACGGTTGAACCTTTAACCCGAGCACGGGTGAAAACATACCTTAACCAGATACGTAATGCCATTCTGGATCAACGTAAAATCAGCTTTATGTATCTGAAAAAAATGCCAGGAACGGATGGCAATCGGTATAATATGCGTGAGGTTTCACCCTACGGACTCTCACTGGTTCAGGAGAATTGGATGTTAATTGCACGTTGTGATATGCGACAAGACATCCGTCATTTTCGTTTGTCACGCATGACTGAACTTTCCGTGATGGAGGATCAATTCCTTTTGCCACCGGATTTTGATCTTAACAGTTATCGACCTCCTGACGACCGTAACGAACAAGTATTAATCAGGGCTAAACCTGAAATCACTGACAAAGTTATGGAGGCCCTGCATTTTTATATGGATGCATTTGAGGAGCAAGAGGAAGGTTTCATTTTTCATTTTCGTGTCCGCTACCCGGAAGAAATATTGCATTATTTACTTGGCTGGGGTGGAGATATCGAGGTCTTGGAGCCGGAGTCTTTGCGCTTCCGAATGCAGGAAGTAGCCAAAAACATCTTAAAACACTACTGACATACACCTGTCAGTAGTGTTTTTTTATACTTTGATATATCACAGATCAAGAGGAGTGGGTTGAAGGATGAGAAGTACAACAGAAGTATTGAAATCATTTGAAACGGCAGTAGAACGATATTTGGAAGAACTTAACAAATTGGATATGGGTAGCTTACTTAAAAAACACAGTGAAGAGGAATGGTCCATTGGACAGATGTATGTACATTTGATTCAATCAGCGCTTTTCTTACATCTGCATAATATTGAGCAGTGTTTGAGCAGTGAGGATTCGACTTTAAACTTGGGGGAGGAAAAAACAGAACTGGGTAGGCAAGTGTTTGAATTAGGACAATTCCCGCCCATTCCCGTTAAGGTTCCTGCTTCCCCGCAGTACACCCCGCAACCACCCGAGAGGATGGGATCCTTGATCGATGGGCTTCACGAGGTAGTGGATCGGATGAGAAGCACGGTATCTGTTCTACACCAAGCGTCCGTAAACAACAAAATACGTCATCCAAGGCTTGGCGCTCTAAACGCTCAGGAGTGGTTTTTGTTGATAGAGATGCACTACAGACATCATTTTTTGCAATTAGACCGATTGAAATCGAATCTGGAAATGTAAACGAGAGAAGGGAATGAGATGTATCCATGAAACCAAATCAGGACAGCAGATATTGGATTGGTGTTGTATCTGCTTCTCATGTGAATGTAGCCGTAGAGGGAGGGTTTGCGCAGTTGTGCCATGGCAAGTCAGCGCTGTTGCGACAGATGTCCGCGGGTGACTGGCTGATATACTACTCTCCACGTACAGACATATCAACAGGGCAGCCACTTCAGGCTTTTACCGCTATTGGTCAAATTATCGACGACAGGATATACCAATATCAGATGTCGGAATCCTTTATACCCTTTCGCCGAGATCTCCGTTATCTACCGTGTCGAGATGTAAAGATTGCAACGTTGTTAGAGCAGCTTAGTTTTACACGCGAGAATCGCAATTGGGGGTTTCCATTTCGTAAAGGTCACTTTGAGATTGGGGCTGAAGACTTCATGATGATAGCTTCATCCATGTTGGAAGATGAGACACAGTCACTACTGGATATTAGCTTAAGCCATAAATGTTAACCAAAGCAAAAGGCCCATAGACAGTCTATGGACCTTTTAATTTTAAGGATAATCATATCCTCCACCGTTGATATTACATTTGCGAAGACGCTGGATGCCCAAGGAAAGACCTTTAATCGCCCCGTATTTCTCAATAGCTTGAATCATATACACAGAACAGCTTGGTTCAAAACGACATTTGTTCCTCACCTCAATGGGGGCAAAACGTTGATAAATTCTAATACTCCATATCAGGATTGCTCTAACACGTTGTAGAACTATGAATAACATACTTGCTATGAAAACAATCTGGGCACTTAGCAAAGCATATACTGGGGTGAATAGATTCAAGAGATAGAACCAGATCATAGAGATGATTAGACCTGTCAATAATGCAAGTGTAACGTTAAGCAAAGACTTCAACCAATCAATTTCTGGAATAACATGAGTTCTTATATAGAAACTGCTTCGAGGATCGTTTTCTTCATGATGTGTATGTAAGAGTCTAATAAGTTCTTCTTCGGATGGCATGTTATTATATATCAGTTCCTCAGATTCTGAGTTTCTCATGATTGTTGTACTATTATTAAATCTCTCTGTAGAAAATCAGCATATAATGATGCGTTGTAACAGGTTGCTGAAGACAACCGGGTTTCTCAGTGACGGCTAGCGACTCCATCGATTGATAGATCCATCCGGATTGTGCTTTGTGATTGATGATATCAGCAAATAAATTAACAGCAGCCTGAGTATCACCTCGGTTTACTTGAACATTTTTCGGACCTGGAACGACTGTGTACTCTCTCATTTAAATCTTCCTTTCGTATGTTGAAATTATGGCAATAGACATTCCATTATTTTACTATGGGTATGGTAAACTGTCGATTGAAACTTAATAGATGAGATTGGATTAAATTAAATTGGATTAAATTATAGGCTATCTAACAGGATGGTCTTTGTTGCTATTAGGGTTTAAATTCAAGCAGAAAAGTCAATAAAAGCTCTGTAAGCAACGCTGTACAAACCACTGAAAACCAGTACAATTGAACCTATAAGAACATGAGATAAAGAGAGGAATTTCTCCATGACGGATACAAGTGGGAATCGCAAAGTTGACGGCTATCTAAAGAAACTCAAAACGTGGAAGGAAGAGTCCACAAAGCTGAGAGAGATTATTCGGGATTTTGAACTGACAGAGGATATGAAATGGATGCATCCTTGTTACATGCTGGATGGGAAAAACATCGTTCTCATCCATGGATTCAAAGAGTACGTGGCTATTCTGTTCTTCAAAGGTGCTCTGCTGAAGGATACACACGGCATTTTGGTCCAGCAAACGGAGAATGTACAGGCAGAACGCCAGCTTCGCTTCACCAGTCTGGAGCAGATTGTGGAGCAGGAGGCTATGATCAGAGCCTATATCCAGCAAGCGATTGAAGTGGAACAAGCCGGACTGCAAGTGGAAATGAAAAAAACTGCCGAATATAGCGTTCCTGAGGAACTTCAGCAGCAATTCGATGAGAATCCTGCTTTCCGAGATGCATTTGAAGCACTGACACCCGGACGGCAGCGGGCATATCTCTATTATTTCTCACAACCTAAGCAATCCAAAACAAAAGTGTCACGAATCGAGAAATACATGCAGCCGATCCTGGAGGGCAAAGGATTGAATGATTAATCTTATAACAATATATTTGAGGGAAATTAAGAGTTGAAACGAGTGAAAACCTTTCAGATATAATCCGAAAGGCTTTTTGCTGTTTTTGCTAAAAGTGTAGATAACAGGAGAGTGTCCCATATGATTCGAACTTACCAATACTACGCAATTTTTAATTTTGCTGAGGATGGAATTAATGTTACATTTCCTGATCTGCCTGGATGTATCACCTGTGGCGAATCAATTGATGAGGCATTAGCGATGGCGAAAGAAGCACTTGAATTATTTTTGGATGGAGAACCTGTTGAAGATATTCCACCTCCTCAAAGCATAATGCCTGAATTATTGAACTCTAAAGATAAAGCATATTTAATTGAAGCAAGTATTGCGTATTATTGATGAATTCTATTTTTACATATCTGAATTCACCAAACTGAGTTTAGAACATCGTCAACTTCTTTGATTCTTGTGACAGATGGTGTTTGAATTAGATTTCCTTTGACCATGACCATAGAGATGTCTGACAAGGCCTCGATATGTTCGAGCGGATTTTGCTCCATGATAATCAGATCAGCATGTTTTCCGATATCCACCGTTCCTGTTACATCGTCAACACCGAGGATCTTCGCATTGGTTCGAGTCACCATGTCGATGACCTGTTTGTTGTTCAGGTTGGCCTGTCTCATGTAGTGGTCCATCTCTCTCCACATATCATAGTGAGTCACGTAAGGCATAGCGGCATCAGTACCTATACCGATGGTGATGTCGTTTTCGATTGCTTGTTTTACGCCTTTGAGCATGGAATCGTAGACCAGTTTGGAATTCTCTTTTACCGTTGCACTTACCTTTGTTACGCTGGTATCCAGTGAAGCGGATGGATAAGCGGCTTGCAGGGTGGGGATGAGTGCGGTGTAACCATTCAGGGCATTGGGATTGTTTTTGTACAAACGAATGATTTCGTCGTCCATCTCCGAACCGTGCTCAATCGTATCGACGCCACCTTGTAACGCAACTCTTACGCCTTCCGTGCTTTCCACATGCGCTGCTACCCGCAAACCAATCTTATGCGCTTCATCGCAGATCGCCGCAACTTCGTCCACCGTCATCTGTAAACGTCCAGCTTGGCCGACCATCTTGGCATCCGTCACGCCACCCGTCACACAGATTTTGATCAGATCCACGCCGTGTTTCACATTGATGCGCACATTCTTTCTGGCTTCCCACGGGGAGTCGCCCAGAAGAGCCAAGAATGGAGCGCCGTGTCCACCCGTGACACTTAGGAAAAATCCGGATACAAGCAGATTAGGGCCGACGAATTCACCGTTATTAATCTCATCCCGCAGCTGGACGTCGGTGTAAAAGAATTCTCCCACACTGCGCATCGTTGTCACACCCACATGGAATGCGTCAGCGCGTTGCGTTTCATACGTTTTTTCAATACGTTTCTACCAAACTTCGTGTTCAATATCCGATCATAGGCAAACTGCAACAAACCTTCACTGACCGAGAGACTGAACGGTTTACCATCTGCAAAGAGGTGTACGTGGGCGTTGATCAGTCCTGGCATTACGTATTTCCCTGAGAGATCGATTGTTGTGTAGTGACTAGGGATATGCAAATCATGATCTCGGCCGATATCCTGAATAAGTCCTTGTTCATTGACGAGAATGGTCATATTTTTTTGCAGATTGCGGCTTGAGTCGCCGTGGATCAGATTGACGTTTTTTAATGCGTAAGCGGTGTTCATGTTGTGTTCCTCCTTTGGATATAGGTGAAGCGAGTAGTTAAGGTAAAGAAGATAACTGTTTCAATAATGAATATTCAATTCATTTTTAGGTTAAAAAAATAGCCAGATCTATGATGAAGTTTTTTGCGTGCAAACCAAATGAAGTTGATCTGATCTGCACGCTTTGGCTAACCGGCATAAATGATGAGATGGAGCGTTATTCGTTGAGACTCTTCATACCGTACAGTCTGTATACATACAAAGCTTCGAATATTTGCTTCCGGCTGTCCTCACTCATATCCCGCTTCAATAGATCCAAATTCATGTCGATCACGTTGTGCGCGAGGATGTTCAGTAAGATCAAATTCTCTTCGGTTCCGATCTCATATCGTTTATATTGATTCTTCAGATAGGCCTTCTTGGTTTCGATCATCAGCTCAACAAGTTCATTCTTAGCGTTGGTGTAGATAGTGCCTTTATTCTTTTCAAAGATAATAACGATTTGATTCCGGTATTTACGTAATACATCCACTTGTTCCTGCAACAGCGCCGACTTTCGCTCGCTATCCGTTTCCTCGAACAAGGTCTGATTATCAAAGTGAATCGTTTTCACGAGCACATTTTTCAAATAATCCACCAGTTCCGGCGTCACAACGGCGTAGAATAGTTCTTTCTTGTTCTTAAAATAAGTATAGATATTGCCCACGGAAATATTGATCTCATTCGCGATATCGCTCATCTTGGATCTACATAGCCTTTCTCAAAAAAGACTTTGAGCGCCGCATATTCAATCTCTTTCCTGACCTCGTCTTTCTTGGCTTGCACCATCGTGAACGACTCCTTATTAGTGAATGAATGATTCGTTATTAGGAAAGGCTTCTTTGAGGGGATTGTCAAATGGCTGATGAATTGCAGTTAACAAACTACAACGCTTTAGAGGATATATGTTATGCTGTGAATGAAGAATACTGTGCGAACGTGACTGATAGATAGAATAATAACTCTCCGAATTCGTTATTTATATTTCGGGGAATTAGATGCATGTGTTTAAGCTTTTGATTTAAGAAACGTAGAGGTGAGAGGAATGAGAGAGTACTTTACACAAAAGGAAATGTTGGATCATGTAGGTAAACTGCAGGATAGAGAAAGACAGAAGATAGCATCAATGGGGCTTAGTAATTGGGTGCTTTTCGTAACTATTGCAACATTAAGTTATTTTCTTTTCCCTGGTTTAAATTTAATACGAGCTAACTTGTCATATACACTCCTTAATTATGTACTTTTTTTAAATCTTGCCATTGCTCTGTTTGATATATTTAATTCTAGGTTCAGGCAAACAAAGATTGGAGCTTTTAGAGAATTGTCTGGAAGGAGAACCATGGTTGATAGTCAAATAATTCTGCGGGATTTTGAGTTTATACTAGTAGTAATGAGTCTTTTAATGAACGTAGCTGTTTCAATTATGTATCCAATTTATATTATTTTAATAATACCATTTATACATAGACATTTTTGGAATTTATTCGGGATAGTATACACTTCATCTGAATGGTTACCAAAAGTTTGGAATAAATTGATAAAATTCATTAACGAAAAAGCTTCCATTTCTGAGGAAGAAGCAAAGTGTATGAGTAAAGAGAAAGAACAGTTAGAAAATGTTGATGTGAGGAAGTATTCCAAAAATAAAATTGTATTATTACTCTTATCGATAATTCCTTTTCTGTACCGATTCTTAATGGATAATCTTACTGAGTTAGACCTCAAGCTGAATTTATATGGCTTCATTTTAGTGTTGATTACTTTTATGATTCAATTTTTATTCGTAATATTCTCAAAGAGGATGAAAATTGGATGGCTTGAATCATTTGAAAGGGAAATTATACAAAACAATTTACCTGCTTCAACAATTAGAGCAAGGTTAACCAAAGAATATTATAGCTTAAGTAATATTGATGACTACTTCTAGTGCTAGGAAAACTAGTATAAGTAATTGCTACATATAACTAAAATTTTGCGTTTTACAAATTTCAACATATAGCTTGAAAATATATCAAAATATGCTATAATTTCTTTACTTCATATTTTAGATATGAAGGTTGGAGATTGTTATCAATCTGTTTATGAACAATTCTTGAAAGAATAATAAGAAACTGTTCTCAGTTGATAGCTGATCGGTAATCATGAATGTAATTAACCAGAGTACAATCTTGGTCACTGAGCATCCCTCCTTAACTATTATATCATAGTTGCTAATTCGGGATAATTTGGGTAGTTGGATTTAGCGTGCACTCATTTAATTATCGCAACTAAATACAAGTTTTTAAGCTATACCTGCCATCTAAGGGATACTACCCCCCGTGTTGGCAGGTATTACGCTTTTTAAGGAGGATTTGAGTGGAACTTCGGGAATGGAAGGAAAAAAATAAACACAGAAGAAATTATGCACACTTTGATTCAAAGATTTCTTTAAACAGAGTCTGGAGCTATATAAGTAATCCTGAAAAAGTAGCGAAACATGGATTTTATCCATTTATACACTATACGATTATCTTTCATAAATTTAATAAAAGGAAAGGTAAGTTAAAAAAGTATCGTGAAATTTATTACTCCGGACATAGGGATCGATACATATATCAATACTACGGATTTAAATTAAATCAGTTATATAATGCAAGAGTAAAACTTGATAATACTGATGGTGTGGCAATAGCTTATAGGAATAATATGCATAAAAATAATATTCACTTTGCTAAGAGAGCTATTGATTTTATCAAAAGCCAAAAAGAATGTTATGTAATTATAGGTGATTTCACTAAGTTTTTTGACAGCTTAGATCACTTATATTTAAAACAAATGATATGTAGTTTATTAGAAGTAGAGAGATTGCCAGAAGATTATTATGCGGTTTATAAGAATATAACAAAATACTCAAAGTGGGATCTTAAAATCCTCCTTGAACTAAACGGTTTGAAAAATGACATGAGTGCCTTCAATAAATTGGAGTATGCTATCCCACCAAACGAATTTAAAAAGTTAGTAAAAAAATATGCAGAAGCTAATCCCAATGATTATGGAATACCACAGGGATCTGCAATAAGTGCAGTTCTTTCAAATATATATATGTTAGATTTTGATAAATCAATTAATGATTTTGTCATAAACAATAAGGGGTTATACATGAGGTATAGCGATGATTTTATAGTTATACTTCCTAAAGAAGATTTGAATGGATTTCAAAAGAAATTCCAATTTATTAATTCAATCATTATTGATACTCCTAATGTTGACTTAGAACCAGATAAAACACAAATCTTTGAATTTGATAAAGGTAAATTGATAAGCTCTAATGAAAAAGTATTAGACAATGTTAAGAATGGAAGCAATATTATGAATTATTTGGGCTTTTCTTTTGATGGCAATAATGTTGCTTTAAAAGACAAGACGATTTCTAAATATTATTATAGAATGTATAAAAAGTTAAATAATATAATTGCTAATAGTGGTTTAACCAAAAAAGGAAATAAAGTGAGTTTCGAAAATTTATATAAAATATATTCAATTAAGGGTTCTGAAATTGAAAAAGGGAATTTTATATCATATGTAAAAAGAGCTGAAAAAATCTTTAAAGATGAGAAAAACATAGGAACAGTGAAGAGAAGACATATGCAAAAAATAAGAAAACAAATAAATAAAATAAAATGAAACTGAGAGTAACAGCGATTTTTTTCTTATTACTTAGTGGTACGTCTTTAAGTACCACATTCACTCTGTCGATGTGTTAATCTCTCCTTAACAAAGGAGTGGTGACATGACAAGTACCAACAGCGAAGACCTCGCTTCGCAGTACGCACAACTCATTGAACGCGAAGACGATTACGTCGACCAACTGGTCACATGTAACAAACTCATCCTGGACGCCATGGACATCATCGCCAAGCGAGCAGGGGTGCTGCACATGGATACGGTGACACAGGCTGCATATCACCTTCATTCCATGGAACAGGATTTGAATCGAAAGCTATTTAAAGTCCGACTGGAGAAGAGCATCTTGGCAAATCAAATGAGTCAGTCTACATAAAACCACCTTAACTAAAGGACAGTGCAGGATCACACAAGAGGATCTTGAACTGTCTTTTTGTCTGTCCATCCAAACGTTTTCGCTCTGAATTAAGCATTGACTTTCCCAAAAAATCCCCCTAAACTTCAATTATTAAAACACTTTTAAAAACATTCATTGAATGGTTCGAAATGAACGAAAGGAGGCATATAACTTACCATGTTACCCACATCACACAACACCCAACAGGTGAAGCGCATTAACGTTGAACTTGTGAAGAATACACTCCGATCCATGGGCATAGGTACGAAGGCTTCCATTGCAAACCTGACCAAACTTAGCGTGGCGACATGCGGTACGATCCTTAATGAATTGCTCCAAACTGGTGAGATTATCGATCTGGGTCCAGACGAATCGAGTGGTGGAAGACCTGCGAGTCGGTATCAATTCAATGCAGACTACGCTAGTGTAATGTGCCTGATTATTCGAACGGAGGGCGGCGTTCACTCGATCACACATACATATGCCAATCTGAACGGAGAGATGGCGGACGAACAGACACTATTTTTGGATGAGATTAATGTCCCGGTGCTAGAGGATCTAATTTCAAACCTGATCGAACAACACCACAATGTGCAGGCGATTGGTATTGGTATACCTGGGGTGGCGCACAACGGCGTTATTGGGATCTGTGACGTACCGGAGCTAATGTATCAGCCACTCGGCCCAAGGCTTAAGGAGCAATATGAAGACGTGGAAGTGGTCATTGGCAACGACATGAACTTGACCGTTTACGGACTTTACAACCAGCAGCAATTTGAGGAAGAGAAGAACTTTGCGGTAGTTACGTTTCCGGAGAACCATTTTCCGGGTGCAGGTTTTATCATTGATGGTCGTCCGCTGACCGGGAATACGCAATTTGGGGGCGAGGTGTCCTTCTTACCTTTTGGCGTGTCACGAGAAGAACAGTTGCGAATGTTGAAAACGACGGAAGGGTTGCAGGAACTCGTCACAAAGACGCTGATTTCCATCATTGCGATTATCAACCCGGCAGCGATTGTCGTTACGGGCGATACTATGGACCCGGCTATGCGGAATGACCTGTTACAAGGCTTTCTGGATCACCTGATCCCACAGGAGCATATGCCGGAGTTGATCATCCAAAGAGATACACGGCGCGAATATGTGACGGGGCTAGTCGCGGTGACGCTGGAGAGCCTGACCTACCGCATTCAGGTGGTTGAGAAGCAGTGGTAAAAGAACAGTGAACTTAAAGAGAGATTTGTTTATTTGAGCAATAATCCATTTCAATTCTTTCTATATGATTCAACTAATTACTTATATACCGTAACGGAGAGGACAGAAAGAACTTGAAGAAGCGAAGCGTTCGCCTTTATCACCGGATTTTCCCCTTAAGAAAAGGGATGAAAAAAATCTGGGGATAACAGCGATCGGAAGGTTATTCTGTCAGCGTAGTGTCTCTGTATATCATCTCAGGTTGAACTTATAGTCATGAATTAAATTCATTTTTCTAGACACAATGGAGGAACTTATTTTGAATCAGCAAGCAGGTACACAAGGCAACAAACGAAAGTTCAACAAGCTGTACGCCATGCAGCTGGCAACGATCTTTCTGGGATTTATCGTATTCGGGATATCGGAAAATATTAAGGGGCCGGCCATTCCGCGCATTCAATTCGATTTTAATCTGGATGAGAAACAACTCGGGACGTTATTATCCCTGAACGCACTGGGTTACCTGATCGCCTGCTCCTTCACAGCTATTCTGGTTCGCAAATGGGGCATCAAGGCGGTTAGCATCATTTCGTTTGCATCGATGATCCTCTCGGGTGTGTTCATTTATGTGTCTCATACTTATCCACTCTTTGCTTCATCATACTTCTTCATGTACATCGGTAACGGCATGCTGGAGATTGCTTTGGCGATTCTGGGTGCGCGGATCTTTGTGAAAAACACAGGTACGATGATGAACCTGTCCCATTTCTTCTATGGACTGAGTTCAACGGTGGCTCCTTTGCTAGCGACGGGTGTCATGTCGTTGAGCGTGTTTGGTCACGAACTGGACTGGCGCGGCATGTATCTGGTGATGTTGTCACTCTGTCTGCTGCCGATCATTGCGGCGCTGCGCAGCAAATTCCCGGGGGACGATCTTCCTCATGAAGATCGGACTTCACTGAAGACGTTAACACGTGATCCTGCCCTTTGGCTGATGGTGCTCATTCTTTCTTTTGGCGTGGTATCGGAGCTGGCGGTTGGGGGTTGGTTGGTTAATTTCCTGGAAAAAGCCTACACGTGGGACACGGTCAAAGCCTCCGGGTTATTATCTGCGTTCTTCCTCACGTTCTCGCTGGGACGACTGCTGCTTGGACCATTGACGGACCGGATCGGATTTGTATTGTCGCTGATTATGTTCTCGGCTTTCTCGGGAGTATGTACGTTCGTGGCGCTTGCAGGGGGAGAGCGTCTTGCGATTTTCTTTGCAATATCTGGCGCGGGCATAGCAATGATCTATCCAACAGTTATGGCGTTTATCGCACGCAGATATCCAAACGGCAGTGACACCGCGATTACGTTCACGGTTACCTTGATGGGGGTTGGTAGTGTCATTGGTAACTATGTGATTGGCTGGGTGATTGAGGGTGTGAAGAATCTGTACGGTTCAACGACTCAGTTGGGGCTGCTGCGCGGACTTCAGGCGGGATATGGATTCATCGGTTTATGTGCTGTGATCTGTGCGGCATCGGGAGTAGTGTTGTATGTGTATTTGAAAAGACGACAGGAACTGATATAGAAATCAATTGAAACGATAAAGCCCCACTGATCGCTATGATCGGTGGGGCTTTGCATGTGAATTTACGAGTAGATTAGTACGGTATATCATCTATCACTAGTAACTTAACAAATCATAACCACAGGCCATGTAGAGTAAGGATTTTTTTCATCATATACCAGCTACTCTACTATACAGCCCGCATTTCCTCAGGCAAACCTATGACTTGTTCAAAGCCGTTCTTCTTTTCCAACGTTTCAAAAGCACATAAAATCCAAAAGCACCTAAGAAAACCACCGCTGCCGGAACGATATAAGGTTTAACAATCTCGTCCACGTGCTCCCATTGAGAGCCTAGTTTGAATCCTAAGTAGATGTACAATGATGTGATTGGAAGCATGGCTAAGAATGTAAAGATACTGAATTTAAACACATTCATCTTCGCCATTCCACAAGGGATGGAGATCACAGTCCGAATGCCGGGGACAAAACGTCCATAGAAAGCTACCCCGCTGCCATACTTCTCGAAGAACTTATCGGAAGCGTCCAGATGGTGGGGGCGAATCAAGAAATACTTGCCGAATTTTTCGACCATCGGTCTGCCACCGTATCGTCCCAGGGCATATAACGTCAGAGGTCCAAACGTACCACCTACGGTACCAGCGAGTATAGCCAGCCAAAGCTTCATATCCCCAAGATACACCCAATATCCAGCCATGGGCAGCACAAGTTCTGCAGGTACGAATTCAAACGACAAGGCAATAACGAGACCTGCGTATGACAAATCTTTAAAAAAGAGTATAAATTGCGTGATCCATTCTGTCATGCTTTCCCTCCATGAATCTATCTTTTTTATATATAAAAGAAACACTCCTGTACAAAGAGTAACAATAGCGAATAGAGCTTGTCAAAGTTCACATGAATATCCATTTCAGGACATACTGCGGCAATATGTTTACCCGTACATAAGGGTTGCATGGATTCATTGACACTTCATACAGAAGTGGATACCAGGCAATGATATGCTTATTTTGCTTTATACCAATGGTATATCTATTCATAATCATAGGCTGTACAATCATTATTTTATGGTTGAATACAATGTATCCTTTTATTGTTTCATGTATATCATATAGATATACAACTGTAGGGAGGTGAGGTATAATTGGAGCATCAATCAAACGAAAGGCGTGGGATTGCCATGACTACAGCCACACTTAGCAAATGGGGAAATAGCAGTGCAATTCGCATTCCTAACCAATTGCTTAAGCGACTTAATCTGGAAGAAGGCTCGGAAATCGAGATTTTGGTGACAGAAGATAATGAATTGTTGTTGCGTCCAAAAACCAAGCCTGTAGAGTCCAATGAGGAACTACGTAACCATCTAAAGACTTTGCTCTCTAAAGTGAAACGGGATACAAGACATGAAGAAATAGACTTTGGTACTGAAGGGAACGAGTTACTTTGATTATTCCCAAACGAGGCGATCTGATATGGCTTGACTTTGATCCTCAAGCGGGTCACGAGCAAGCCGGGAGACGACCGGCTATTGTTCTATCGGAACTTGAATTCAATGAAATAACGGGTTTTGCCGTTGTATGTCTCATAACGAGCCAAGCCAAGGATTATCCTTTTGAAGTTACACTACCAGAAGAGCTGCCATTTTCAGGTGTTGTTTTGACGGATCAGTTGAAGAGTCTTGATGTGCGGCAACGACGTATCCAAATTGCGGGGCATGCCGAACCAACCTCTGAATTTATGAAATCAGTTCTACGCAATGTCCGTTCTATATTGGCATAATTGAAAATTAGTAGCTGATCATATTCCTAAATCCACGTCTAACTAAAGACGTGGATTTTTTCTTTCATGCCTAAATAGATTCGTCCATCCTTGACGCTTCTAACAAGAGCTTCCGAAAGGCACATATAAGTTGGAAAGAAAGATTTTTAATTCTCTGAAAATGCTTCCATTTATAGTATGATAAGACTATCGCTAGCTTCTTCAAACATGGCCTGTATTATCTCTGCGGCTATCGGGCAAAGGCCATATCGAAAGTTCACAAAGACCATCCTATAGATAAAGATAAGGAGATCCAAATATGACAGTAACTTCGATTATTGATCAAATCCATATTATTGAATACGACCCCTCTTACGCTGCCGCACTCGCGGATATGTGGAACCGTAGTAATGAAAGCTGGGGAGGGGGCACCAACCTTAGAACAGAGGAAACAGTTCGCCGGGAGATGGAGAGTTCGTCCAATCTTTATGTGTTTCTAGCCGTTCATGAGAAAGAGGTTGTTGGCTTCTGCAGTTTTGCTCATTACCGCTATGACGAGAGAGCCCTATATGTACCGTTGCTTAACGTACGCCCCGACTATCACGGTTATAAGGTTGGACGTAATCTGATCCTGAATGCTGTGCGCAAGACCGTAGAGGCCGGATGGCCCCGCCTGGATCTGTTCACATGGGCAGGGAATACAAAGGCTGTACCGATGTACAAGAAATGTGGATTCTTCTGGGAGAAAAAAGATGATAATGTACATCTGATGAATTTCATCCCTACCATTTTGCAGACCGAAGCACTTGCTCCATATTTCGAGGAGTTGGATTGGTATGCAGACAGCACGCGTGAACTCGTGGTCGAGCCGGATGGCCGACGGGAGCGTGGTTTTGATTTCTTTGACTACACGTGGAAAAAGGGAGATATCTCCCTGCGGGCTGAATTTGAAAAGTCGGGTCGCGGGCTGACTGCCCTCGAAACACCGGATTACGAGATCTCAACAGAGGTTGACGATCATGATCTGGTATTCGGTTCCAGCTATAAGGTTCGCTATCGCATTAAGAACACTTCTGCGTCCGAACTTGCGATTGAGATCAATGGTGAGGATAACAAAAACATTCGATTTGCGCTGGACGTTGCACGAGCAGTCGCTCCGGGAGAAACCATCATCGTGGAAGGTGAGTTCCACCTTGATCCAATTACAGAGGAACAGAATAACAATAAGACCCACCCCGTGGTTGCCAGCACATGGTTGATCGGCGGTAAGAAAGCGGAGTTCAGGTTAGGTATTGCCCCGAAATTCCCGGCCAAGATCAAGACTATCTTGCCGGTAAAGGAGCTCTATCCAGGTATTCCAGCGGAGTTGGTTCTGAACGTGGAAAATAATGTGGATGCCGAAACGGAGTTTAGCTTGAACCTGCCTGAGGATGAATTCCTGGAATGGGCGGAGCGTTCGGTGCGCTTTACGGTGCCTGCCAAAGGTAAGATGTCTGTGCCAGTGCCCTTCACCTTGCGTTCGTATGGTCTCTATTCCCAAGAAGTTGAAGTGACGGCTGTCCCAGTGGGGAACCATGCGATCTCTTTTACAAGTAAACTTTCTGTACTGATGAAGGGAATCGAAGGGAAATATGGCGGGCAGATTGAGGATCAATGGGTGGCTGTGAATGGCGCATTCTCGCTCCATATGAACAAGCATGATAATGTTATGTGGATTGAATACCCGGGCTCCCGTCATTCGTTCTGGTGGACTTATCCGAAGCTGGGTAAGCCGTTTGCCGAAGAGTTATCCAAGAAACAAGCAAAAGAAGTGAATATTTATCCCGAAGGGGAACGTCAGGTTCTTGAAGCACTGTATGACTCGGAGGATTTCCCTGGCTTGCAGATTAAGTCCGTGGTCAAGCTGTCTGCGAATGGAGTCGCCGAATTCCACCAAGAGGTTGAAAATACACGAGACACCGCCTGGGAAGAAGACCTGTTTCTGATGAATAACTTCGGTTTCTACGGAAACCAGCTAATCCTCCCTTACCAAGGTCGTTTTGTGGATATGGGGGATTCTTACGCTGGCGATCCGAGCCATTGGAATAGCTCACAGATTACGGAGAACTGGCTGTTCTGCAAAGAAGAGTATGGTGCCAGCGGTATCTATTGGGACCCTTCTCTGAAGCTGCTTCGCCCGGAATACACGCTGGGGTTGCAGCATGAGCTTGGCCGTATTGCCGCAGGAGCCGTTGTACGGACCAAAGCAACTGTATATGCTTTGAACACGTTTGCCAAATGGTATGATTTCCGTGCGTTTGCACGGAAGGAGCGTAACCCGGTCATTCCGTTGCTGGACAGTCATCTGGATCTGACACTGAATGAGGGGAATCCATTTGCACCAGACGTGCTGCAAGCAACGTTGACTGAACACAAACTGGTTCCGCTTGCGGGCAAGCTGGAGCTATATGTGCAGCAGGGTGGCAAACCGGAGGTTATGGCAAATGTTAAGGAATTCAATCCGGAGCAGAATCTAAACTCAGCCAAGCTGACATTCTCACCAGACGAAGCGGACCGAGACCAGCACGTGAGTGGTTGGAAAGTTCGTGGGCTATATCGGGGTGAAGATCGGATTCAGGAGCGAACTGCCCTTTGGTTCCCGCAGAGCGGAACAGAGGTGAAACAGAAGATTGAAGAAGGTTCATCTGGACCGTTGTACACCGTAGATAATGGAGTGTTGTCGATCGCCGTTGCTCCTGAATTCGGGAGTGTAGTACACTCTCTGAAAGTTGCAGGAGAAGAATGGCTGGATAGCTCGTACCCTGAACCGGCTCCACGCTCGTGGTGGAATCCGTGGTACGGCGGACTGGGTGTGGGGGTTCCAGGCATGAATGGTTTCAGCCGCCAGTTGGAACAAAGAGTCGCTTCCTGGACAGAGCAGAAGGATCAATACGGCAACGTCTGGAAGGGTATAAAGCTGACCACCCGGATTGAAAAGCATGAAGCGAATCGTGGAATCACGATCCACCAGCATTATCTGATGCTCCCGGGTGTTCCTGTGCTATGCACGCTGCTTGCCGTGACCAACGAAAGCGGCCTGACGCTGACGGATTACTCGATTGCGGAGGAACGTTTCCTCCAGCCTTCATCTGTATTTGCGGAAGGTTGGATAGAGCAACCGGGTAAAGATCGATTCCCGCTGGGCAAGGTGGATGTGGGCCTGCCACTTGAAGATCTTTTGCGAGTAGGATCGGTTTCGCGTGAAAACATGCTGCATGCGGTCCATCGTTACCCGAATCAGAGTGCATGGGGGTTTGCCAATAATCAGGTGACGGGTCTAAACGTTCATCATCATCTGACAATCCAGCACGGGGAGACGGTCTGGACGGAGCCGACATATCTGGTTCTGGGGCCAATCCCGCTAAGTTCACCGGATGTGCATGACCTTCTCAAACTTAATTTTGCAACTTCTACCGATGAAAAGGAGGCTTCACATGCCGATCATTGATATTCACATTCATCTGTCGGACATCGACAGCTTTCACCGAACAGCGATCGATCTATCGAAAGTGGATTACTCAACCGCTGGTCTTAAAGCGGAGTTTGATAAAAACGACGTCATTATGGGTATCGGAATGGGGGTTACGGAGCAGACGAAGGGAGCGTTCCCGGATTCCAGTTCCCCTAACCCGATGGGACTTGATCTGGAAGAGAAGGTTCCGTCATTCCTCATGGAATGTGCGGGGATCAATCCTAATGCGTTAGACGGTAAACACGCTCAGGACGAGCTGGACCGGATTGAAGCTAGACTGCAATCCCCTGAAGTAGCCGGAATCAAACTCTATGCGGGATACTATCATCACTATGTGTATGACAAAATCTATACCCCGGTCTATGAACTCGCAGCCAAGTACAACCTACCTGTCGTGATTCATACGGGTGACACGTACTCCATGAACGGGTTGCTTAAGTACTCGCATCCACTGACGGTGGATGAATTAGCCTTGCAGCAGCGTGGTGTGAACTTCATGATCTGTCATCTGGGTGATCCCTGGGTGATGGATGCAGCTGAAGTGGTGGCGAAGAATCCTAACGTGTATGCGGATTTGTCTGGTCTTGTGGTGGGGGATCGGCCCCATTTTGAACGGTTCATGAACGAGCCTTTGTTCATGGATCATTTCCGCCGGGCCTTGGTCTATTCGGATCATTACGAGAAAATGCTGTTTGGCACCGACTGGCCGCTTGCGCCCATCGATCTGTATGCCGAATTTGTCCGCCGACTTGTACCGGAACAGCATCATGATAAAGTCTTTTACGAGAATGCCTTCGGGCTGTTTCCGCGTATTGGACAGCGGATTGCCGATCTGGGGTAGAACCTAAGTACCGAATTCTTAATATCTGAGGGGATGTAGACCATCCTGTTATGGAAGCATGCGATGGTCATGCTGAATCCCTGTGTTGTAAGCTCCTGCCACTTTGCTGGCAGGAGCTTTTTTGTCCAGAAAAACAGTGTTTAGCCATGACAGACTCCATACTCATCTGTTATCTCCTTCTTGCCTGTATTTGTTTTTACGAATAAAGAGAACTATAATGGTGGATGCACAAAATTTCAGACTTCTTTGGAGGAACACACGTTATGAGATCTTTTCAGTTTTATAATCCGACCCGGCTGATTTTTGGCAAAGGGCAACTTCAAGCACTACAAACCGAAGTTCCAAAATACGGAAAACGCATTTTGCTTGTATATGGTGGTGGAAGCATCAAACGTAGCGGGCTGTACGATCAGGTAATCAGCCAGTTGAATGAAATCGGAGCAGAGGTTACGGAACTGGCCGGTGTGGAACCGAACCCTCGTCTGTCTACGGTTCATAAGGGTGTAGAACTATGCAGAACACATAACATTGATCTGGTTCTTGCGGTTGGCGGCGGCAGTGTACTTGACTGTGGGAAAGCCATCGCGGTAGGAGCCAAATACGATGGAGACATGTGGGATGTTGTTGTGCGCGAAGCAACCCCGGAAGGCGGACTTCCACTAGGTACAATTCTAACGATGGCAGCGACGGGTTCCGAGATGAACAACGGTTCAGTAATAACCAATCAGGACACGCAGGAAAAATGGGCATGGTTCAGCGAGTATTCTTTCCCGGCGTTCTCCATTCTCGATCCGGAGTACACATACACCGTACCACTGGATCAGACTGTATACGGCATGGTGGACATGATGTCTCATGTGTTTGAACATTATTTTCATCTGGATACCAATACACCGGTTCAGCTTGGATTCTGTGAGACGATTCTTCGTACCGTCATTGATACGGCCCCTCGTCTGATTAAAGATCCAGAAAACTATGAACTGCGCGAAACCATTCTCTACTGTGGAACAATGGCGCTTAACGATGTCCTGAATATGGGTCTTGCCGGAGATTGGGCTTCTCACAATATTGAACATGCCGTGTCGGCTGTGTATGACATTCCTCATGGGGGTGGCCTTGCAATCCTCTTCCCGCACTGGATGAAACATAATCTGGATGTGGATGTAGATCGATTCAAACGTATGGCTGTTAATGTATTTGATATTAATCCTACTGGAAAGTCGGACAAACAAGTGGCTGAAGAAGGCATTGAAGCGCTGCGTACATTCTGGACTTCAATTGGTGCCCCTAGCCGTCTGGCTGACTATGACATTGACGATAGCCAGATTGATGTGATGGCTGATAAAGCGATGCGGTTCGGTCCATTCGGATTCTTCAAAAACTTGCAGCGTGAAGATGTAGTACAAATCTATCAAGCTGCACTGTAATTGTAAATCTTACAATCACTTTGAATAGTGAGCCACATTAAACAAGGACCTTCCTTTAATACTAAGGAACGTCCTTGTTTTTTTATTATGACATCATATCTTGAGCGCTCTACCTTTTTTCTGGACTTCAATGTCATGTGATCCCCTTTTCGAATTAATCCTTCGGTTCAACTACGGCTTCATTGACAGGGGTATCCTTTCGTTTCAGATACATTTTGCTTGGACGATGCAAGAGCACGATGAGCAGGGCGAAGAGATGAATCAGGGTGAACAGGTTACTCTCATTTGGAATGGAAACGAATAGCGCCAGACTCAGAAACGTCACGGTGAGCTTGAACTTTCTTTTGGTGATGAATATAACAGCGAGCAGGCTGGGACCGATGATAAACAACATTCTGGCTAAGATTACGCCAGAGGCGTATGCCAGATCATCTCCTTTGCGTAAGAAACCCAGATAGGCCTCCATGTTCTGGTTGAAGTCAATGAGGAACACGATAAAGGACACAATCACGTAGATCAGTTTTACACTCAATAAAATGCGCACGACATTTAATAGCGTGGGTAATGCTGTTTTTACCATGTCACTTCTCCTATTCGACATTTAATAAAGTAGGCATTTTCGGATTCAATGCGGTGTCCCTCTTCCTGCACGATATGTATTTTATATATTATACGATGTTGATGTCATATTTTGTATTAACCCAAAGTCTTCATTTTCCAATCGTTTGCAGTGGCCTTTGACCTAGAATAACTGGCGAAACAGCTTACAGATTATTTGATATCGACCGATATAAAGTAGATACATAGAATTGGACTTCATAATGATGAAAATGAAAATGGATGGTGAATGTAATCATGGTATTTAGCAAGGCAAGAGAACGCATGCGCAACATGTCGTTCAGAGTCAAACTGCCACTTATGATCAGTCTGCTGGTGTGTATCGTACTGGCGGTAACTGCAGTGGTATCCTACACTGTAGCGGCTGTCATCACACTCGACAAAAGCAAAGATGAAATTCAGGCAACCTCTGACCGGATTGGTGCAGGCCTACATGCCTCATTAAGTTTGGAAGAACAATCCACATTTTTGATCACAACACATCGTACCTTCCAGGATCTGCTAGAGATTCGGAATACGGATGGGCAGGAAGGGGAGAACTTTTTCTCGGAAAACAATGAGCTGCTGGATAAGGCGAGTGGTATTCTCGCGGACAGTCTGGCAGGTATGGAAGGGAACAACAGTCTGATTTTGTTGGATCGGAATGGCATTATTATTGCAGCGAATGATCCGGCAGTTATCAAGGCAGAACGCGGAGATCGGGCATATTTCCAAGAAGCGATTCAGGGTAAAAATGTGATTAGTGAAGGGATTGTAGCCAAGTCCTCAGGACAACTTGGTACGGCTTTTGCCATGCCAATCTACAATGAGAATCAAGAAGTACAGGGAGTGCTCGTATCAGCGGCATCCACCTCGTTCTTCGTTAATCAGCTACAAAATATCAATATTAATGATGAGGGAAAAGTGATCATTCTGGACCGTGTAGGTACGGTCATCTACGATTCAGCGGATGAGAAGTTGGCAGGCCAGAAGATGGAGTCCGGCGAATACCAATCATTGATAGATCTTGCTCCTGTAGCTGAACTACAGCAAGGGGATATTAGCACAGATGAGAAAGTGGCGTATTACTCCAAAATCCCAAGATCCGACTGGACCGTCGTTGTTGAAGATAAACTGAGCGATGTGCAGAAGCCTTTGCGTGCGATGGCAAAACAGATGTATATTGTTCTGTTTAGTGCTATTGCGGTTTCTATCGTAGCGGGTATTCTGATCTCTTTGCTGGTAACCAGACCAATTACAAGACTAACTGTGTTGTTCCGACAGCTTGCGGGCGGCGATCTGACGGTGCAGGCTCAAGGTAAATATAGTGGAGAATTCAAACAATTGGTGGACAGCTTCAATACCATGGCAGCAGGCAATAAACAGCTGATCTCCAGCATGAACCATTCCATCGGCATCCTGAAAACAAGTACATCCGAGCTGGAACAGTCCACTCAGCAAACCTCAACCACGATTGCCGAAACAACGACAACAGCATTTGAGATTTCACGAGCGATGGAGTCCCAGGCGAACGATACGGAAGCCATTGTGGACAAATTCATGAATGTGGGTAACAAGATTGCCAACGTGAATGGAATGTCGCAAGCAGTGAAGTTCAAGGCAGATGAAATTACGGATGCATTCCAAAATAATCATGAAGTTATTGATGCACTCATTGCGGTGAACGGACAGAACGAGATTGAAGTTGGTAACATCTCCAAAATTACAGTGCAACTCGCCGAAAGCTCCTCGGGCATTCACCAGATTACAGGTACGATTGCCGAGATCGCAAATCAGACGAAATTACTTGCGTTGAATGCTTCAATCGAGGCGGCGAGAGCTGGTGATCAGGGACGTGGCTTCGCAGTCGTTGCTTCTGAGATCCGCAAGCTGGCAGAGCAGACGACAGCTCAATCGGAGGATATCAACCGAATTGTGATGCAGACCATTGATCACGTGGAGCAGAATAACCGGAGTGTTCAGGCTATTGAAGCGATTGCGGAACAGCATAAGAGCAGCGTTAGCCAGACGAAGGAGACATTCAATTTTGTCACCGAGAATATGAATGAGATGATGAGCCAGGTTCAGGCTATTGCCACGGAGATCGAATCCATTGAACGTGATAAGGATGGCGTCATTGGAGCTGCACAGAACTTGTCCGCTTCCGGTGAAGAGGTGTCGGCTTCTGTTGAGGAAGTCACAGCAACAATGCAGGAACAGTCCGGCATGACGGAACATTTGACAGATATGGTGCAGAGAATCGATGGACTGACCAAACAACTTGCCGAAGAAGCATCTCGCTTCAAAACAAAATAGGAATACGAAAAGAAACCCGTTTATCAAAAGAGAACAGGGTTTCTAGACACAAAGAGCACCTGTACCCATCTATGGCTACAGGTGCTCTTTGGTGATGTGTTACTCTCCTCGAATGGAAGGTGCATACGCTAGCACTTCCATTTCAATTAAATAAGGGCCTAACCCGCTAAATACGGTAATACGGGCGGGATAGGGTTGTTTAATCATTCGCGCATACACTTCGTTGTATTCGGGCTGATCCTCGACTCGGGCCAGATGAGTGGTTACCTTCACAATATGATCGAGTGTAAGTCCGGCTTCTTGAAGGATCACCTCAATATTACGAATGCACTGCTCCGTCTGCTCCTTAATGCCGCCGATAGGCTCAAGCGTCTGTGGATCGACACCTACCTGACCTGCTACGTAGACCAAATCTCCTGCGCGGACAGCATGGGAGAAAGGAAGCGGGAACTTGGGTGCTGCACTTGCATGTATGATGGTAGACATCGTAGCTGTCATTCCTTTCCTAATGAGTGTGTATATTTGGTGTTAACTGATGCCAGTTCGTAGCCTGTTGATAATGATGAGTGATGGATAACAAGCTGTCTTCTCGCATGAGTGGACCAGCAAGCTGCATGCCGATAGGCAATGGCTTCCCTGAGGTGGTATCAAACCCGATGGGAACGGTGATGGAAGGTAGTCCTGTATTAGTAAACGGTCCGTTAAAAATCGGGCTCCCCGTCTTGTAGCCATATGGGGCCACATAGGGTGTTGATGGAGTCAATAACACATCCACTTCATCGAACAACAACATCATCTCGCTCCGGAATATCGTTCGGATGCGTTGTGCCTGCAAATAATCAACGGCACTCGTCTGGTAACCGAGTTCAAGTTGCTCCCGCATCGTGTGGCCGTAACGATCAGAGGCTTCCGCGAAGCGTTCCTGATGGAAGGCGGCAGCCTCTGCCCGCATAACCGTACGATGAGCAGCAATGGTTTCTTCCATATAAGAAGGCAGGTCAACTTTCTTCCATTGCATGCCCAGCTTCTCAAGCACAGCGATTGCCGACTCCACCGCTAACAAGATCGCCGGTTCATCAGTCTGGAAGAAGCTGCTCGGTAGCCCGATTACCATTCCTGAAATAGGATGCTCAAGAGCACTTGTTAAGTCTGGCTTGCCATAAGGAAGCGTGAAGGAGTCCAGCTCATCTTGCCCGGCCATCGCTTCCAGAACGATTGCGTTATCTTGTGCGGATCGAGTGAAGGCGCCAATATGATCCAGGCTCCAACTGGCTGTGATGACACCATTACGGCTAACCCTGCCGTAAGTGGGTTTCATACAGGTTAATCCGTTGTATGCTGCGGGTCTAAGCAGAGAGCCGAAAGTCTGTGTCCCGAGTGTGAAGGAAGCCATGCCAGCCGCTACTGCAGCGGCAGAGCCGGAGCTGGAACCGCCCGGGGTATGTTCTAAATTCCATGGGTTGCGGGTTGGCGGTTCTCCTCCCTGAAAGGCGTATTCCGTCGTTGTTGTCTTGCCGAGTAGGATAGCGCCTGCAGCTGTCAATTTATTAATCACAGTAGCATTCGTTCCGGGTACGAAGTCTGGAAAGGTACTTGATCCGGCCGAGGTGCGTATGCCGGCGATATGGACAATGTCTTTGGCTCCATAGGGAATGCCGTGCAGAGGACCGAGATATTCGCCATTCATCAGTTTCTGTTCAGACACTCTTGCGGCCTGCAAAGCCTGTTCGGCGGTGACTGTAATGAAGGCCTGCACAGAAGGCTCTACTTTCTCAATGCGATTCAAATAGGATTTTGTAAGCTCGACAGGAGATATCAACTTATTTTTAATCAGTGTTGCGGCTTCAGCAATCGTCAGCTCGTTAAGTGGTTTCGTAATCATCGCAGAGGCACCCTCCTATGCGGGGGATTGGGACCTACTTCTTCTGGCAACTTGAAGTTTCGAATCAGCTCCAAGTCTGCTGTAAATAGGGCAAGCTCCTCGCTTGTAATAACTCCGTCCGCATATTTGGCGCTTTCTGTACGGCGGTGTGTGAGATAGTCGTCCTGGTTCAGAGTAATCACCCTTTCTCTCTCTATTTGGTGGTGAAGCTTGAATCGATAATCTCCTCGTAAGCGAGGTCTTCCTTCAGATTGCCGATAAAGCGTTGCATATCGATTGCGGTCTGGAATGCTGATTCATTGATAAGTCCCTCCGCAGGATATACCTTGCTGTCGATCATGCGTTGTACCGCTTGCTCCACGACGTTTTTGTCCAGATTCGGAAATTCCTTCACGGCAACTGCTTTTGCGCCTTCAGGATTCGATTGAATGTAGTCCAGGGCTTGCTCAATAGAGGTGACAAAGCGCTGGGTGAGATCAGGATTCTTTTCAATGAAGCTTGCAGTTGTATTCATCGTTGCAAAGGCGAAGTCAGGATAATCCTTCGTAAAATCATGGACAATATGCAGTCCCTCAGCAATGCCTTGATCCAGCTGCGGCTCGTAAACGATGGCAATATCGGCTTTGCCGGCTAATACAGCACCAAGCTCGGAGCCATTCTGAACCTCAGTGATCGTCACATCCTTGTCGATATCAATGTTATTGTCAGCGAATAGTTTCCGCAGTAAGCTGTTCGAGCTTGTAGGTGCCAAGCCCACAACGATGGTTTTACCTTTGAAATCCGTTGTCGAGTTCACGGTTACACCTTCTCGCGCAACTGCCCATACTGGAGCACTGCCGGATAGAAGGACCAGTGAGCGAGCATCTCCGCCCTTTGCATTAGCAAATGCGACATGCTCAGGACCGTGGAAGGAGAATGCAGACTCGCCTGAGATCACCGAAGACAATGCTGTTGGGCCACTTCCGGCAGCACGGATGGAAGATAGCTCAATGCGATTCTCCTCTAGAAAACCTTGGTTGTTCGCTACATACAAGGGAAGGTAGAGCAGGTTGTGATACACCTCGGAGACCATAATTTTGTCTACCTGCGTATTTGCTTGCCCCCCGCTATCAGATGCACCTGAGCCACTCGCAGGAGTTGTGGCATTGCTGCCGCATGCACTGAGCAGTGAAGTCAATATAACCGTCATGGTTGCTAGAAAAGCTATCTTTTTGAATGTACGCATTAGTCATCAGTCCCCTTTAATCGTTGTAGGTCAGCTATACAGATGTGGATTTGCTGCTGGTCTTGTTGTCATTCCATGGAAGGAGACGGGATTCAATATAACCGACACAGGTGTAGAGGAGCATGGCGACCAGCATAAGCATGAACACGCCGACCCATACGGCCGGAAGGTTGAACAGGTTACCTTCGACGAATACCATGTGTCCAAGTCCTTTATCTGAAGAGATGAATTCTCCACCTACGACAGACACCAATGCCAAACCGATATTGATCCGGAAGGCTGAGATGATCCATGGCAGAGAGGAAGGGACGATAATTTTGCGGAAAATTTGTGATTTCTTTGCACCGAAGGATTTCATCAGATTAATCTGGGATTCGTCGATTTGATGAGTCGCTTGGTAGGCGGATAATAGCGCTACGATAAATGTTGCTACGGAGGCCAGAGCAATCTTGGAGAAGATGCCTGAACCAAACCAGATGATAATCATAGGAGCTAGGGCAATCTTCGGGATGCCGTTCATGGCTACAATGAATGGATCGAGCACACGGGCAACGGACTTGGAATACCACATGAGCAGTCCTGCCAATGAGCCGATTAAGCTTCCGACTACGAATCCGATAACGGTGGCATTCACCGTCGCGAACGCGTCTGTAAGCAGTTGCCCTGAGCTAGCCATGGTGATGGCGGCATCAAGAATGGCGCTTGGCGATCCCATGAGGAATCCGTTAACCAGCTCCAAACGAACAGCGGATTCCCAGATCACCAGGATGACCGCTACAATAATGAACCGCCACAGCATCGTCATCAGCCATTCTTTGGAGAAGGTGGACTGTCTGCGTTTGCTCTTGCTCTTCGTAACTCCAGCAGGCTTTCCGGCAAGGGTAACTTCAGGTGATGTGCTCTTCATTAGCTGATCCTCCCCATTTGGATATCAAGCTCTGACCAGATCGATTCAAAATACTGCTTGAACTTCTGGTCAGAGCGGGCTTTCAGTGCTGAGCCATATTGCGAGGCGAGACCAATGTCATACACCTGTTTCACGGTTGTTGGTCGTTTACTCATAACGGCAATACGGTCGGAGATGGCGATGGCCTCCTCAATGTCATGCGTGATCAGAACGCCTGTCTTGCCCTCGGATTTGAGAATGGACAAGATTTCATCTTCCAGAATGAGTCGGGTCTGATAATCAAGTGCGGAGAAGGGTTCGTCCAGTAATATAATATCGGGCTGGGTAACGAGGGTACGTATGAGGGCTACACGTTGGCGCATACCGCCTGATAGTGTGGAGGGATAGGCTTCTGCGAATGAGGCCAGGCCATAACGATCCAGATAATCCATGGCAATATCGCCGCGATCCTTTTTGGACATGCCCTTCACTTCCAAGCCTAACGTGACATTGTCCAGGATGCTTCTCCAAGGAAGTAACAGGTCCTTCTGCATCATATAACCGACATGCCCGGTGGTCTGATCGATCTCTTCGCCACAGACGATAACCTTGCCATTTGTTGGCTTAAGCAGACCTGCGATAATATTGAAAATCGTACTTTTGCCACAACCGCTCGGTCCCACGATACTGAAGAACTCCTGTTTCTTGATTTGCATCGAAACCTCAGCCAGGACCTGAATATCTTCTCCGGTTGCACTGACAAATGATTTGGATACGCCTTGTATCTGTATAGCCATGATAGGTAGCCCCTTTCCAACAGCCTGATGTTTTTTCGTTTCTCGATGTAATTCGATGTTAATTAACATGACATTAATGAATATATTCCTAATCATATAGACTGTTTGCATCATTGTCATTAGTTACTCTGAACATAAAAATAGAATTAAATCAGTTAAAATGCACAAATGAAGATTGAACGTGAATTGAATATAAAAAGAAAACAAAAGAACGTGTCATTATACATGACACGTTCTCGATTTAAGACGTATGATTAGCTTCACTAGGAGCTGGATTAACATTCAAAAGGGACTCAAGTGCGAAGGCAAGTCGGAAGCGAAGGCTCTCCATTGGGTCCTTAATGTTCCTGCCGGTTAGTTTCTCGCATTTCTCCAACCTATAGATCACTGTATTGCGATGTACAAAGAGCTCTTTCGCTGTATCGACGATCTGGCAATGATTCTCATAGAAGGAGGACAAGGTTTTCATCAGTTCGCTGCGCTCGTTTGGATCTCGGTCGTTGAAGGGCTTAAAGGTTTCTTGATGGAACTGCAGCATCTCATCGTGGGGAATCATGCGCAACAGACGGCTTATATCCATGGTTTGATAGGAATGAGCGAAGCGGGTCTTTCGCATCTGATAACCGGATTGGAGCGCCTTGACTGCTTCTTTGTAGGAGAGTCCAATATCCAATACATTCGTGTAGGAATTACCTATGCCGAAGGATAGGCTGAGCTGCGACTCTGTATACAGATTGATCGCCATCCGCTCAAGCTGCTGAACAACGGTGTGTTCGTCCCAAGACGATTCAGCCAAAAAAACGAGTATGCCGAACTGGTCGTTCTTAGTGAACATGACAAAGGAGAGATCCAATCTGGCGAATTCCTGTTTAATCAGCTCATAATTAGCGTCTCGTTCCGAGATGAATCGCTCTTCCCCAGAGGGAGTAGAGTTCTGCTTAGGTATGCCCGCTAAGGATTCATCCTTTTTGGCGATGATCAGAACAGAACTTCCTTTGGCTTGCAGCCCATATTTTTTGCCGCGGTGCAGCGCTTCTTGTTCCGAACGAATGAAGCCTTGAATGAGATCGGAGAAATATTCATTTTTGTAACGGCGGGAGCGCTCCTTGACGGCTTGCTTCTTGGTTAACTCCAGACCGATCACATTGACCGCTTGTTCCAGTGCTAGAGTGGAGAGCTTAGAGCTTGCGGAACTGTCGTATAGTGCGATCAAATAACCCTCGTGCCGATCCGTGAAGATGGGATGAAGCTCGGCATGTCGATATTTATCAGCAGTAAGCAGGCAGATCGAGATTGCGGTATGGAAGGAAGGGTGCTCATCTATAAAAGTCAGTAAGGGCGCGGCGAGAGACTGGTGATCCATCTGTTGTGCATCATGGGAGCTTGCCGTAATCTGCTTCTTCGAACCAAGCAGAAGTACAGGTGAGGATAGCAACTGAGACAACGTATCTACGATGGATGGTATGCCTTTTCCCTGCATCACCATCGTGGAAAATTGCTTGTGAATAGACAAGGCGTAGTGGAGCTCATGGGTTTTGTTCTGAAGGATGGCACTGATCGAATGTTGAAATATCTCACCGAGTGTATTGTCTATCTCAGACAGCTCGATGATCGGGAAGCCCAACCTGTCGGCCGTTGCAAGCAGTTGCGGAGATAATTCAAGAGAGAAACGCTGTGTCTTGACAGCAAGCGCTGCACAACCAATTGCATGCATGTCTGTAATGAATGCAAGATGCGCATCAGGGCGGTCCTTCAGGATATAACCGTTGGTCAGCAGCATATCTCCTGGCTTCAGGAATTGTACAATATCTGGGGCATCCATAATATTAATTGATTGCACCAAGCGATTAAGGCCGCGATGTCCGGCAATAACCTTTGCTTTGGAGAGAATGGGGATAGTCAATAACTGTTGCAGATCCATCTTCAACCCACTCGCTTTCATAATGATATGTTATAAAATCTAACATTAAGTGAGGTAGGCGTAAAGAAGAGTTTGGATAAAGAGGCTAAAAGATAGATGTAAACAAATTTCTCATAAATATAAAAACTTTCCAATAATTCAATGCGTTATACTAAATAGATCTAAAGAAAGTTTGATCGCTATTACCAACTCTCTCACAAAAAAAAGGAGTCCTCAATCCATGAAAGGAAAAAGAATAGTATCGCTTTTACTTGCTGGTGTTGTTGCTGGTTCTATTTTAGTAGCATCGACTACTACTGCGGAAAGAGTCGTAGCCCAAACTCCGATGGAAGCAGCAACGGAGTACTTTCAGGCTTACATTGCTAGGGATGTAGAAGGAATGATGTTCTATTCTAAAGATACAAATTATTTGGATGAGAAAAGTCGTGAAGAAGGATATGTGAAGGATTTTAAAACCAATCCAACTACAGGGTATGAAATTGTGGAAACCAGACAAATCAACACGGATGAAGTTCAACTTTATGTAGTTCAAAAGTATGCAGGGCAAGGCTACGAACAGTCACCACCACTTCCATATAAAATTTTCAAAAGTGAAAATGGATGGAAGGTTTTAGTAGAGCCACTCGAAATCAATACGGTGACAGGTGAAGTCACTAAAGGTACACCGATTCACGCTTGGCAGTATACAGATCATTAGTTGTGATTTTGAAAAGCGATTCCGAGGAATAAATTTATCAGAAATTAAGCTCGGAAAGGCGGTGTAGCAATGCCAGCGACCTGGACATTTAATGCGAACAAAATGAGATATTCTCCCATTTAAGAAACATTCTTATACAGGGGGATGGTTGTACAATGAAAATTTCAGATCGACTATTAAGACAATATCTAGATCACGTTTATTGGATATGTGGCGGCCCTTGCGGCGGCAAAAGCACGATGACAAAGTTACTTTCTTCAAAATGGGAACTGAATTATTATTCCTCAGATGACCACACTTTCGATTATCAAAAAAAGGCTAATCCGCAGGATCATCCAGCAATTTTGCGACACTTCATTGATTGGGAATGGTTCTTTTTAGGGCGTGGGAACGATAGAAGTCACTGGTTGAATTCAGTGTTTGATGAAAGCGTTGAGTTTATTATTTTGGATTTGTTACAGATGGGGAAAGAGAAGCCAATCGTAGTAGATACTTTTATGGAACCTGCTTATCTAAGGGAGATTGTTGACCCCAACCGAGTTGTTTATATGTTTGCAGAAGATGACCTAATTCGAGCGGAGTATCTGGATCGAGATCATCTGAGAGGCATGGAGGATGTGTTCCCTAATTTATCAGATCCACAACGTGCACGGGACGAAACATTAAACACGGTGGTTAGAGCATCGAATCATTACCTGCAACAAGCAGAGCAGTATCAATTAAAATGGTTTATGAGAACATCTCAGTCCAATAAAGATCAGATGTTATTGGAAGTTGAAAAGCATTTCGGTTTTCTATGATACTGAAGTGTCAAATGATATCAGTCGTTTGTTACACTAAAAGTATACGGTAGCTCAATAAACCTCAGACAGCAGTCGATCAACCTGATCGGCTGCTTTTGTTCAGCTAGCGGGAAAGATACTTTAATAATGGCTGAGTTCTCCAGATGACATTAGAATGGTGATCAGCCAGTATTTGAGGAGGAAATCCATGCTTAATTTAAACAACAAATTAAAGCGCTTATTCCTCTTAGATATCTCTTTCTTTTGGACGATAGAATCTTAAAAATTGTCGAGGGAAAGAAAGCCGTTGGAATCAAAATGTGACTTTCAATGAATCATATTTCCTTGGTCACTTTCCCGACTATCCTGTCATACCTGGAGTCTTGATTTTAGAAGCTTTAGCACAGGTTGGTGGTATAGCTATGTCCAACGTAGACAGAAATAACCATAAGATAGGGTTACTGACTGGTATTGATAATTGTCGATTCAACAAGCAAGTAAAACCAGAGGATCAACTCATCTTGAATTTGAAGTGACCCGAACTAAAAAACAGATTGTCAAAGGAATAGGCGTCGCAATGGTAAACAATGAATTGGTTTGTGAAGCAGAAATAATGTTTGCTTTTAATTCTATTGGGCATTCAATTAACGGGAAACGATAGTTCAGGAAAATCAATGAACAGTTTTCCACCTGTCTTTTGAAGGAGAAGTGCAAATGAAACGTATTATTATTGGCCTGTTTGGAATTCTTGTCATCAGCTTTGTTTTATTATTAGGGGTTCGGATCATAGGCTTTCCTATACCCATAGTTATTGAGCATTCAGAGACTCCCGCAGAGACTGAATTAAAGTATCATGAGGAAGGTGACTCGAAGACTAAAATAATCTGGTGGGGAGATTAGGAAGGAACTTTCAGTGCAAGGGGAAATCGGATTATTATTGCTGCTCTCAAATAGTGTAATTCGCTTTTCATAGCGTAAGTATAATTCCATTAACATCTTCAGTATGAAAGAGGTGATATGAAATTAATAAAATGAGTAGTAGCATATTAATGTTGGTACTAGTGGTATCCATGATATTTGCGGGATGTTCACCAAAAGAAAAAAATGAAGATACAATTACTGAACGTGTAGTAGCAACTGATTTTATTCTCGAAGTCACAACACCAACAGTTTTAAGTACGGGTGAGACATTGAAAGTAAAAGGAACATTAAAATATACAGGTATTAAACCTGTTGAAGTAACCCATGGAAAACCTATAATTCGTTTTTCCTTCTCCGGTAGTAACGAGCAGCGTAATTATGCGGATGTGGGATATGTAACTGAGTTTAAGTCAGGTCAAGTGGTTGAGGTTGAAGATGAGTGTATAGTAACCAAAAAAGGGAAACAAAACCTCATTGTGGATATGACCGCGGATATCTCTATGACCATGAACTCAATTGAAATTGTTGTGAAGTAATCTTAGTAATATTTAACTGACAACAAACGTTAGCTCACATGAAATGTTTACGAAAATAATGCCTAATAAACTCATTAGAAATGATAAAAAACCTCCCGTCCCGCATGACATCTGGGCTTGGGAGGTTTTGATTATAGTGCTAATTAAACGTTTATCGTACAAACCATCCAGTGGGCTGAGGGGCTACGTCTGCGGTATCTCTTAAATCATGGACTTTGACATTACTGCCATAGATCATGGAATCGCTGCTCAGTCGGAATGAAGGGAAACTGTGCTCGGATTGCAGACGCAGAGACGGTTCAAAGTAAATCTGCTGCTGTTTGTTGATTACAAAGGGAAGCGACCCCGCTTCTACGGTAACATCATCGCTATCCGGCTCGTTTAAGATCAGAAGTACCGCAATTCCGTCACAACCGCATCCATCGGTATCATAAAACAATTTGAAATAGCCTGGTCGATCTCCCAGCTTTTCAGTAAGTCTTGCTTCTGCCAGCGGACTGACTTGAATGATCATGACGTTGTTCACACTCCTCTAATCTCCAATGAATTCGCTTACAATTTAATATATGGACCATAAACGCAGATTAGAAGGTGAAATAAAGAAAAGCAAACATGTCCTGTATATATTGACGCTAATGCGTAATGCAAAGAATAATTTACGTATGAATGTTATACCCGGAATTTCTATGGGTTCAGTGTGAAATCATTCGCCCGTCAATGAAACCCATTTCATCGCCATTCCTTATCTGGTATGATAAGCAGGGAAAATAGGGAAAATTAGAGAAAAAGGAAGGTTCCGCTATGACACCGATCACCATATACGACATCGCCAAAGAAGCAAATGTATCTGTAGCGACGGTCTCCCGGGTACTGAATGATACGGCACCTGTGCGTGCAAGCACCCGAGAGAAGATTATGTCCATCATTGAAAAACACCAGTTTCAGCCCAATGCGCAGGCGCGCAGTCTGATCAAAAAAGAGACGGGCACCATTGCCATCATCCTGCCGGACATTACAAACCCGTTTTTCCCGGAAGTGTTCTGGGGCGCGGAGAATGAGGCTCGCGGATTGGGGTATACCTTCTTTCTGTGCAATACCGCAGGCGACTACAACAGGGAATCTGAATATTTGTCCATCCTGCGAGAGAAGCGGGTAGACGGGATTATTTTTCTCGGCGGGCGAATTAACATGCAGGTCTGTCCGGATGACATGGCTCAGGAATTGATTGATATGGGCAAACGTATGCCAATCGTGCTGGTCAATGGCAATATTGCCAAAGGCGGGTTCCATCGGGTGTACACGGATGAAGGTGCAGGGGCAGCCCTTGCAGCAGAGCATTTGCTTGAACTGGGACATCGTGATATCGCCTTTGTTGGTGGCCTGAAAGAGTTGTCCACCACCATGGTCAAGGTCAGAGCTGTGCAGAAGAAACTTCGGGAGCATGGGCTCGAAATACCAAAAGAACGGCAACTGCTCGGCAGCTTCTCCATCGACGACGGCAAACGGGAGATGTCCAAACTACTGGATCGTGACAATCCACCCACCGCAGTCATCTGCGTCAATGACAACACAGCGATTGGTGCGATCAAGTCGACGATTGAGCATGGGCTCTCGATTCCGAAAGATATATCCATTGTAGGTTTTGATGATACGCCGCTCGCCAGTGCCGTTATACCGGAACTGACAACTGTATCCCAGAACACGTATCAGCTTGGCAAACAGGCTGTGGATGTGCTGCATGAGTTGATTAACCAAGGCAAACCGAAGAAGCAGATCATTCTGCAACCGGAGCTGATTGTGCGTCAAAGTACAGGACCTGCTGCAAGATAAAGGGCCTGTAATTGGAAAAGAAAGCGTTGACATTTCCTTGAAGGGTGAAATATAATGAGTGCGTGAATGAAACCCCTTTCATAAAGTGGAACGGGTTTTATGTTTCAGCTTAATGAAACCCATTTCATGAAACGGGTTTCAGTGTAGTCATCCATTCATTATATCAAGGGGGCGTAACGTATGAGAAGAAGTTTAAAGGTCATTTCGTTATTGATGCTGGTCATGGTAATGGGTCTGACAGCCTGTAGCAGCGGGAGTAAAAACGGTTCTTCCGGTGAGTCCGGTGGCAAGGTTGATTTGAGCATGACAATCTGGGGCTCAGAGGATGAGAAGAAAATTTATCAGGAACGACTCGACATTGTGAAGCAGACGTATCCCGATATTAACGTGAAGCTGAACGTGGTTGCAGGGGATTATGACCAGAAGGTACAGACCATGATCGCCGGAGGAACGGCACCGGACATCATGATGATTGCCGAGAACTATCAGGCTTACGCCTCCAAGAATCAGATTATACCGCTGGATGACATGATTCAGGCGAACAATGTGAACATGTCCGAGCGTTATTCCGATGATATTGCCAACCTGATGAAGTATGATGGCAAACAATTTGGTTTGCCGGATCGGGCAGGCGCGATGGTCCTCTTTTATAACAAAGATCTGTTCGACAAGGCTGGGGTGGAATATCCAACCAAAGATTGGACGCAGGACGATCTGATGGCGGCAGCTCAGAAGCTGACGGTGAAGGAGAACGGCAAGACGACTCAATGGGGTTACTACCCTGGCAGCTGGTGGCCGCAATGGATGCAGCTGATCTACCAGAACGGTGGCTCACTGTTCGATGAGAGTGGCAAACCAACCTTTAATACAGAGCCTGTGCGGAAAGCATTACAATTCATGAATGATCTGACCTTCACACACGGTGCGGGACCAACGCCAACCGAGATTGCCGACATGGGGAATATCGGAGCCGATCCGCTGTTCGCTCAAGGCAAGATCGCCATGGAAACGACAGGGTTCTGGAACATCGGTTCACTTGCCAAGGTGGAAGGCATTAATTGGGATATCTCTCCGGTATGGGGCGAAACAAACGCATTCTTTAACGGGTTAACGATTACCAACGCTTCCAAACACAAGGAAGAAGCATTCAAAGTAATTGAAGCACTGACCACACCGGAAGCACAGATGCCAATGGTCAAAGCCGGTCAGGATGCTCCTGCAACCAAAGCAGGTCTTTCCAGTGATGAATTCCTCAATGCCGAATATGGCGGCAAAAAAATCAACATGGCTGCGTTCAGTGAATCAACGATCTATGCGGAACCATTCAACCCGCAATGGAACGAAATGATGAAGCTCATTAACGATAAGCTGGGTGTCTACTTCAACAACAAAGCCTCGCTTGATGATACCGTAACCGAAATTCAGAGTGGACTGGAAAGACTCTACAAATAGAGGATTTTTCTGAACATGCACAAATAGCAGCGACAGCAGGACAGGTGGAATCGGCGTGAATGCGGGTTCCATCTGCTCTCTGCGTCATGGGAGGGCTTAACGTGAGAAAAAAGGACGGGAAATGGTTCTACATCTTCATCTCGCCTTGGCTGATCGGATTTCTGGGGCTGACTCTGGGTCCGATCCTGTTTTCCATCTATATGAGCTTCACGAATTGGGATCTGTTCCAGTCCCCTGAATTCATTGGTATCGACAATTACAAAACATTACTGACCGATGATCCGATCTTCTGGAAATCCGTCGGCAATACATTCTTCTATGCGCTGATATCCATTCCGCTGGGCATGTCGATCTCGCTCTGGATTGCATATTACCTCAACAAGAAAATCAAAGGTATCACCTTCTTCCGTATTCTGTTCTATCTGCCTTCCGTTGTTCCGGTGGTTGCGAGTTCATTGCTCTTCATCCACTTGCTTGCGCCGACGGAAGGATTGATCAACCAGGCACTTGCGATCTTCGGTATTCAGGGTCCTGCCTGGCTTCTTGATCCCAACTGGGTTAAGCCTGCATTGATTCTCATGTCCTTATGGGGTGTGGGTGGTGGAGTGGTATTGCTGCTTGCAGGGATGAAAGGCATTCCACAGGAGCTGTACGAGGCCGCTGCCATCGATGGGGCGAAAAGTACACAATCGTTCTTCCATATTACATTCCCAATGCTGACTCCCGTCATTTTCTTCAATCTCGTGACTGGCATGATTGGAGCGCTCCAGACCTTCGCGCAGGTATTTATCGTCACTGCCGGGGGACCTGACAATTCAAGTCAGATGGTTGTTCCCTACCTATTCCAGAATGCATTCCAATTCTACAAAATGGGATATGCATCGGCGATTGCCTGGGTACTATTCATCATCATCATGGTGTTGACACTCGTTGTATTCCGTTCATCGGCGCTATGGGTGCACTACGAGGAGGGAAAAGCCAATGAGTAATCCATCCACTGTGGAGAAGACGATATCCTATATTTTTCTGATTCTGGTCGGGGTGCTGCTTGCTTCGCCTTTCTTGTACATGATCTCTATTGCACTGGCAAGTGACGCAACAACCGTCAAATCAGCCTTTACCTTTGTTCCAATGGAGTTCCAATGGTCGAACTTTTATACCATCTTCACGAATAACAATCTTGGCACGTATCTCAAAAACTCGGTCATCATAACCATCTTTACGATTGTCGGATCGGTATTATCAGCTTCGATCGTATCCTACGGCTTTGCCCGAATCAAAGCAAAAGGCAGCCGTTTCCTGTTTATTGTGTTGCTCAGTACGATGATGATTCCGGGTGAGGTGACGATGGTACCGCAGTTCATCATCTTCCGTCATCTGGACTGGATTAATACATTCTACCCGCTGATCGTGCCGAGTTTCTTCGCCGGAGCGTTCAACGTATTCCTGATTCGGCAGTTTGTCATGAGTATTCCAAAATCACTGGATGAAGCGGCCATGATCGATGGTATGGGACACCCGGGAATCTACTGGAAGATCATCATGCCACTGACTTATCCGATACTTGCGGCCATTGCGATCTTCTCATTCTCCTATAACTGGGGCAACTTCATGGGGCCGCTCATCTATATCAATGATCCGGAGAAAATGCCGCTGGCACTTGGGGTGCAGCTGTTGACTACGGTAGGTGGCGGGCAGATGCCGCCATGGAACCTCGTGATGATCGCTTCCCTGTTCCTCACCATTCCGATGGTGCTGGTATATCTGTTCGGACAACGTTATGTCTATGAAGCCAACATTAGCGGCGGAAGCAGCGGAATCAAGTAACCGAAGTGTCTGTAGTGGTTGTATGTATTGAAATTGATGTTCAGGGTCAACGGAATAATCAACGTACATGGAGAAAGGATTGTATAGCCCATGGCGCATAAAGAACAACGCAGCAGAGGCAAACGGAGTTATATCCTCATGGGTGTCGCTCTGATTGCTCTGCTGGCAGGAGGAGGAATTGTTATCAATCATTTTGCCAATGAATCATCCAAAACACTTGAGTTCCAAGGGGAACCAGTACGTCTGAAGCTGGATCAGTCCTATAATCATTTTGAAGGTTGGGGTACGTCACTTGCCTGGTGGGCCAACGATCTTGGAGGATGGAAGGATCAGGCGAAGGTGAGTGAAGTGATGGATCTGGTCTTTGACCCGGAGAAAGGATTAGGTCTGAACATCGTTCGTTACAATATTGGCGGCGAGGAAAATCCGGAGATGAAAGCTCTTCGTCCCGGCGGGGATGTACCTGGCTTCCAGCCTGAACCTGGAGAGTGGGACTGGGATGCTGATGCAGGTCAGCGGGCTGTATTACAAGGCTCGATGGAGCGTGGCGTGAACATTACCGAAGCATTCTCCAATTCACCACCTTACTGGATGACGATCAGTGGATCCGTTACCGGAGCTGTGGATGGCAGCAATAATCTGCGTGACGACCAGTATGATGCGTTTGCCGATTATTTGACTGAAGTCGTGAAGCATTATCGGGACGAGTGGGGGATCACCTTCCGCACACTGAATCCACTCAATGAACCTTCCTCCGACTGGTGGAAGAAGGGCAATATGCAGGAAGGTAGTCATTTTACCAATGAGAAACAGGCCGAGATTATCAAGAAAGTTGCTGCATCGTTGAAGAGCAAAGGACTGGATGGAACCGTCATTAGTGCCGCGGACGATAACAGCATTGATGAGACGGTGTTTAATTTCAACCTCTATGATCAGGACACGCTGGACGTAATCCAGCAGATCAATACTCACTCCTATAATGGTAGCAAAATGGAAGAGCTGCGCACGCTGGCAGAACGCCAAGGCAAAAAGCTGTGGATGTCCGAGTACGGAACCGGCGGCAGCGAGCCGCACAGTCATGAGGATATGACCTCGGTGCAAGAATTGGCGGAGCGGATCATGTTTGATCTGAAAATCATGCAGCCATCCGCCTGGGTATACTGGCAGGCCGTTGAAGATGAAGGTGCCAATAACAATTGGGGCTTCATTCATGCCAATTTCAACGGAGAAGAGCAGTACGAGATGACCAAACAGTATTATGGTATGGCCCAGTTCACGAAGTTTATTCGTCCCGGCGCGACAATTATTCCAACCGATGGTGGACGCACACTGGCTGCCTATGACGCGGAACGTCAGAGACTGGTGCTGGTGATTCGTAACGAATTGTCAGCGGGTACAACAGCGTTTGAACTGGAAGGGTATACGTATGGAAAATCATCCACCGCTCAGGTGTATCAGACTTCACCGGATCGGAACATGGAACAGCTTGAAGACATCCCGGTGTATGCCAACGGACTTGAAGTGCCTACGGCCGACAATTCCATCACAACGGTTGTACTGGAAGGCGTGACGTTGCAGGGGAACTGATGATTAAGGTATATAAGTTCAACTACAGATTTACACAGAAAACGGAGAGGACAGAAAAAACCTGAAAAAGCGAAGCGTTCGCCTTTATCACCGGATTTTCCCTTTGAGAAAAGGGAATCAAAAAAATCTGGGGATAACAGCGATTGGAAGGTTATTCTGTCATCGGAGTGCCAGTGTAAACATTCATTAGTTGAACTTATATTTTAAATGAACCACAGGACATATGAACCTAAATAAAGAGAAGGAGGGGATAACTTTGACAGAGAAAGCATCCCTTTTATTTCAGGAACAGGAGAAGAACTTCAACGGGGCTGAGAATGGTGTTCAATCTGAATTAACATACGATGCACGCAGCTTTTTCCTAAACGGAGAGCGGGTATTTCTGAACAGTGCCACGATCCATTATTTCCGTATGCCAAAGGAGGAATGGCGTGAGGTTCTGCTGAAGGCGAAGCTGGCAGGCATGAACTGCATCGACACTTACTTTGCGTGGAATGTGCATGAACCGGAAGAAGGACAGTGGTCTTTTGAAGGGGACAACGATTGCGGCGCTTTTCTGGACCTGTGCGCAGAATTGGGCATGTGGGTTATCGCGCGTCCAGGTCCGTTTATTTGTGCGGAATGGGATTTTGGCGGTTTCCCGTACTGGCTTGGCACGAAGGACGGCGTGAAATTTAGGGAAAATAATGAGACGTATCTGCACTATGTGAACCTGTATTTTGACCGGATTGTGCCGATTATTCGGGAGCGCCAGTTATCCGCCGGGGGTACGGTCATTCTCGTGCAGGTGGAGAATGAATACGGGTATCTGATGGATGACACTGCTGCAAGTGACCATATGAATACGCTGAGGGATGGATTGTTGCAACGTGGCATTGACGCTACGCTGATCACTTGCGTTGGCGGGGCGGAAGGCACGATTGAAGGGGCTAATTTCTGGTCAGGTGCTGACGGGCATTATGAGAAACTTCGAGTCAAACAGCCGGACACCCCGAAGATGGTCACGGAATTCTGGACCGGATGGTTCGAGAATTGGGGAGGGCCTTCGGCTATTCAGAAGACAGCACCTTTGCTGGAGAGACGTATTATGGAGATTCTGCGTGCCGGGTATACCGGAATCAGTCACTACATGTTCTATGGTGGCACGAACTTTGGTGGATATGGCGGCAGAACGATGGGTAGCAGTGACATCTTTATGATTACGTCCTATGACTATGATGCACCCCTGAACGAATATGGACGGGTGACACCAAAATATGCAGTAACCAAGAATTTGTCCTATTTCGTCCATGCTTTCGGGGCCCTTCTGATGGAAACAGAGGAAATTCCAGAAGAACAGATCGTTGTACGTCATCCTGAGGGCATATCTGTACGAGGCAGACAGGCTGACAACCAGAAGATTTGGTTCTTGGAGAGTCACAAGGATGAACGGGAGACGATGCACATTACGCTGGAGGAAGGCCGTACTCTTCCCGTATCGGTGAATCCGGGTCAGATTGTTCCGTTGCTGGATCGAGTACAGATTGCTGAACACGTATACCTGACTGCGGGTACGATGATTACGGGCAATGAAATGATAAACGGAGAATTGAACCTGTTCATCGTGGCCGCTGCCGGGCAGCGTTCTGTTCTTGAACTGGAAGCAGGGGCATTGAACGTCACGGGCAGCACAGTGCAAGTGCTGGTCGAACATGATTCAGCCAGGAACGTATACCGCTTCGATTTGTTCCATTTCCAAGAGCCGGGAACGATCCAGCTGGAAGCAAACGGCACACCGATCCGATTCATCATTTTGGATCAAGAAACGATGAATCGAACATGGCGATTGGAAGCAACAGACCAGAAGGGACTTCGTTATGCGATCGGCTTCGATGACGTAGACGTATTACCATCCGGTCAGGTCAAGGGCATGATTACTGACCCAGATCGCACAATTACGTTGCTTGGTGACTGGACCGATGGAGAACGGACGTTAACAGGTCACGAGTTCTATGCCAGCGAGAAGCCTATTGCAGGCAAACAGCAGCAGCTTCCATGGACATTACCGAGTGCGCCGACATTGTCTGATTCTCCTGAGATGTCACGTATTACGTTAACTGCGAAGCAACGCTCGGCGAGTGGACAACCCGAAGACTTTTCCCGGTATGGACAAGATTTTGGTTATTTATTGTACGAATGTGATTTCGAGAGTCCAACCGAAGGGGTCACTAACCTCATTTTGCCGGATATCCAGGATACTGCCAGAATCATCGTTAACGGTGTTCAGCAGGCATTAGTGCGTCAGGTAGGTGCCGCAGGAGTGCAGTTACAAGTAGCCCAAGGGAAGAATACACTTCAGATTCTGGTGCAACATATGGGCAGATTGAACTTCTCTCCGTATCTGGGTGAGAGCAAAGGTCTGGCTGGTGCTGTGTATCTGGATGGCAAGGTTCAGGATATTCGTCGGGATTGGCGTATGGAGAGTGGACTTTTGCATCTCGATGAGGTGAACTCTCTCCAAGGATCGCCAATTCTGAGCAGAAGTTTTACGCTGGATGTCATGGATCGTGCGATTCTCGTGGGTGCACTGAGCAAAGGCCTTCGTATCAATGGCATCGAAGTTCCGATGGAAGGATATCAGGATTGGTTTGCCTTCCAGACGTTAGATATCTCCTTGTATATCAAGCCCGGAGAGACGAATACACTTGAAATGCCGTATAGCCGTTCATCGCTGGACAGACTGGAACTGATCACGTATCCAAGTCAGGGAGAACTGAAGGATTGGCGTATGGCAGGGACGGATGCATTGCTTCCGCAACAATGGGAGAGCTACGAGGTAGGACAGGAATCGATCCATCCTGGAGCACAGGGGTCAATCCAGCGTGCAGGACAGCCTGGTATCGCCGCAGGTGGCAATTGTACTGCCAATCTGGTGCCCCACACCACGAATGAATCGGTTAATCGTGCTACATTGAGTGAGAAGTCTCACCCTGTATCCAATCATACTCCAGTCCAAGGATCGTATGGTCAGCCGGTCTGGTACCGCTGGCGTTTCGCGGAGCCTGCGGTTTCGGAGCATCATAAAGTGAACCTGATGCTTCGCCTGACCGGGATGAGCAAAGGAACGATTCACCTGAACGGGCATCATCTGGGGCGTTATTGGCAGATTGGTCCGCAAGAGGATTACAAAATTCCAGTAGCTTGGCTACAGGAAGAGAATGAATTACTTTTGTTCGATGAAGAAGGCAGAACGCCAGAACGTGTACGATTCCTGTTGGATGCGTTATCCCGTTATCCGTGGGTTGTGGTGGAATAGTTCATGTATGGATCGTTAGCTGTCTTACCGATCCAACTATGGTTGGGAACAATAACTGGATCGAGATAGTTTGAGTCGCACGCAACATTTCACCTTTTACCACAGTCACACTACCTCATTTTCTTAGTCAAATAACCCGAGCTTGTGAATCTTTCGGATTCAGTTTTGCGGAGTGAATTAGGCTAAGGGAATGGGGAAACTGTGGTGATCAGGTTGGTACAACGAACTAAGGTAACACTTGTAGTTTAATTAGTTGTAACCGTTTACATAAAGAGTAATTGTTCATCCAAGATCTGTGAAGGGAGTGATGCTTCATGTAATTGGAATTTGAACAGGTAGTCGTGAGGTGTTGCTCATCAGTGGCAGTCCCAGGTACGCTTTGTCATTGGTAATACAGTAAGGTATTCCTCTGTTCATCACTCATGAATAAGGAGATGAACCCAATGTTGACGAAGAAGGAAGAGGGAATAGGAGGAATAGGAGTAGGAAAGTCCAAAGGTTTCAAGGCCGGAATGATTCTGCTGCTCGGAACATTACTTCTATTAACGATGTTATTCCCCAATACAGCCAGAGCAGCGACAAGTGTATATACGATATCAGCCTTTACGAACACAAGTGAGTCCAATATGTATATCTACGAATCCTATAATGCAACCCACTATGGTTTGCTAAAAGGGCCAGCCTATACACCTCCGGCCGATCTGATCCGCGATCCCAGCATCATGAAGCACACAGATGGTCTATATTACGTTGTCTACACCACGAACTGGTCGGGTAACACCATCGGCATCGCCTCCAGCCCGGATAAGGTAAACTGGACATTTGTCCGTAATATTACTTTATCCACACCTACCACAATTGCACACACCTGGGCACCAGAATGGTTCAAAGACAGCAACGGCAGTCTGAACATTATCGTGTCCCTCTCACCAGGCAACTATCAGAATTTCAAACCTTATGTACTCACAGCTTCAGGTAGCAATCTAACATCTACCTCATGGTCTGCACCTACTGAACTGGCAGGCATTGCTCCCAATTATATCGACACTTTTATCGTGAAGACAGGCTCAACCTATCATGCTTTTACCAAGAACGAGACCACCAAATACATTGAATATGCGACATCAACTTCGCTAACGGGTCCTTATACCTTTAAAGGCACAGGGGATTGGGCAGGTTGGGGTTCTTGGGTGGAAGGTCCGGCGCTTGTTCAGCTGGATAATGGTTCATGGCGAATCTACTTTGACGGCTATGCAACACAAAAATATTATTACAGCGACTCTGCTGACAACTTCCAGACTTGGGGTGCCAAACAAGAGATTGCAGGTCTTACCGGACTCGTCCGGCATATGACCGTATTGAAAGAGTCCGGGCAACCGGGGGATATCCGCAAGTTGGAGTCATTCAATGTACCAGGCAGCTTCATTCGTCACTACAACTATCAGGCACGGATTGATGCAAGTGTCAGTCCAGCGGAGGATGCACAATTCCGTATCGTAAGCGGGCTGTCGAATGCAACAGGCATTTCGTTTGAGTCCATGAATTATCCGGGTTATTTCCTGCGCAATAATAATGGCAACATCACACTTGTGAAAAATGACGGCAGCACTACATTCCGAAATGACGCCACGTTCAAACGTGTAAGTGGACTTGCTAATGCTAGTTGGACATCGTTAGCCTCGTTTAATAACCCGAACCTGTATCTGAGACATTATAATAATGTGCTGAAACTGGAAGCTGTTGTTACCGCACTCGATAAGTCAGACGCGACCTTCAGAGAGGTTGCACAATAATAGGTGTTTATTTTCTAAGTTAAACTATACATTTACACGATAACGGAGAGGTCAGAAATAACTTGAAGAAGCGAAGCGTGCGCGTTTATCCCCGGATTTCCCCTTTTAAGGAATAATTAAAAAATCTGGGGATAACAGCGATCGGAAAGTTGTTCTGACATCGGAGTGCAAGTGTAAAATGATAAGGAGTGAAGCGGATGAAGTGGTTAAAACAAATGAGCTCGCTACTGCTGGCAGGAAGTCTGCTAACAGGCAGTTTGGGTCTGGGAACAGAGGTATCTGCTGCGGGAGCCTACACGGCTGTTGCCGATCCTTCGAAGCAATATCAGACGATTGAAGGATGGGGGACATCCCTCGCGTGGTGGGGCAAAGTGGTTGGAGAATATTCCAATCGGGATGAGTATGTGGAGAAAATGTTCAATGCAAATACCGGACTGGGGCTGAATATTCTGCGGTACAACATTGGAGGCGGGGATAATCCATCGTCCAATATCCTTGAATATCGCAAAGCCGTTCCTGGTTACCAGCCTTCTCCCGGTGTGTATGACTGGAATGCAGATGCAAACCAACGATATATGCTGCAAGCTGCCAAAGCTCAAGGCGTGAATGTCATCGAAGCTTTTGCGAATTCCGCACCTTACTGGATGACGATCAGTGGTAATGTGTCCGGTTCGGCCAATGGAGGTAACAACCTCAAGCCCGATTACTACGATGATTTTGCCGATTACTTAACTGAGGTTGTGAAGCATTTTCGGGATAACTGGGGGATCACATTTGATAGTGTAACTCCGCTGAATGAACCGATCTCGACGTGGTGGAAGCAGGGTAATGACCAGGAGGGCATGCACTTTGACCGGGCGGATCAGAACACGATTCTGAGTCAGGTACAAGCTTCGTTGAATGCGAAGGGCCTGTCCACAAAGCTGAGCGCACCAGAAGAATACAGTATCGATGATACCAATGTGTCGTTCAACAGCTACAGCAATGCCGTTAAATCAGCGATCACTCAGATCAACACTCATACGTATGGCGGAAGCAATCGTACTGCTTTGCGCAACACAGCGACGTCTGCGGGCAAACATCTGTGGACCTCGGAATATGGAGACGGAGATGCAAGCGGACTTACGATGTCACGGACCATCCTCAAGGATATTCGCAATATGGGTGCAAGTGGATGGGTGTATTGGCAAGCCGTCGATAGTGCAGAAGGATGGGGATTTTTCAAGAACGTGTTGAACAATACGCAAACGACCAGTTACACCGTGAACCAAAAATATTATGTCATGGGCAATTACAGCAAATTTATTCGTCCTGGATACAAGATTATCGGCATGAATGATGCCAATACCCTTGCAGCCTATGATGCAGCCTCCGGCAAAGTTGTGCTGGTAACAACCAATTCGGAATCGACGGATACAACGGTAACCTATGATCTCAGTCGGTTTACTAACACAGGCACGGCTGCTCAAGTATATCGGACCTCTTCAACAGAGAAGTTGCAGCAACTGACCAATATTTCGGTGCAAAACAAAACCTTTACCGCTACGGCCAAGGCCAATTCGGTCACAACCTACGTCATTTCCGGTGCAACTTATAATGGCGGTACAGGATATGAATCCGGAGCCATCTACAAATTAATCAACCGCAACAGTGGACTTGCACTCGATGTTAACGGTGCTTCTTCTACGGGTGGGGCAACAATCATTCAGTGGAATGATAATGGAGCAGCTAACCAGCAATGGAAGCTGGAGTCGGTAGGTAACGGATATTACAACATTCGCAATGTAGGCAGTGGGCTTTTGCTGGATGTGAATTCGGGTTCCACACAAGGCGGAGCCGCTCTGATTCAGTGGCAGGATAACGGGGGCAACAATCAGCAATGGCTGCCAATTGATGTGGGAGGATATGTGGTACTTGCGAATCGAAATAGTGGCCTGACGGTTGACATCAATCAAGGTTCTCTGACCGCAGGTGCCTCCACGATTCAGTGGGCCGACAATGGCGGAGCCAATCAGCAATGGAGCCTCGTCAAAGTTAATTAGTGTGAGTACGCATGAATTAAACGTTATTACGTGTCCTTTTTTCTTGGAGGTGCAGTGCTCTAAGCAACACTGTACCCTCAAGAAAAGTAACTATTTTAGACATACATATATTCATCCACCCAGCTGGTACTTAACAAAAACGGGATAGGGTGAACCTGCTAATATCCTGATCCGTGTGCCCCGTTTGCACCAAGTCGGATAGAATCTGCCCAATGGCACTTGCGAACTTGAAGCCATGACCGGAGAAACCGCCTGCGAGCCACACACGTTCATGGGCAGGGTGTCGGTCGATAATAAAATCTTCATCCGAAGTGAATTCATACTTGCACACACTAACACGTTTCAATGCTCCAGCTGCCTGAGGCATATGAAGTTCGAGCAGCCTGCGCAGATCCCCCTCGTCCGTTTCTTCCGTACCAAAAGCAGCCATTGTACTTCCTGGTGTCCACACCTGACCCGTATCATGACGACCCATCTTCAGACCTGATCCGCCAATGCTTGGAAATCCATAATATGTACCTTCTTTTCCTGCCAGTGTAAAACCAGGGAAGTGTTCCTCGCCGTACAAAGCTTCTGGTGCATCAAACCATCCAACCGTTTTACGCACTGCCTGAATGGGGAGATCCACGAAAGGTTTTAATGTCTGAAACCAGGCACCAGCGCTCAGGATGATTTGATTTGCATGGTATGTCTCGCCACCTGAAGTCTGAACTGCAACGGAATGTGGTCCGTATTCGATATGCTCCACAAGCGTGTGCGTTAACAAGGTGGCACCGTGAGTCTCGGCTGCTTTGCGGAAGGCACGAATACAGGGTTCGCTATACAGATAACCCGCATCAGGCTCATACATGCCCTCGTAATGTTCAGGTACTGTAATACCTGGCCAGCGTTTCATCACCTCGGCTGCGTGCAACGTTTCATACCGAATACCTGCATCATCTGCATGGCTCAATCGGTTGTGGAAGGAATGAATCTCCGGATCTACCACATTTATTACACCGGAAGGAACAAAAAGTTGGTCTCCGGTCGTTTCCTCCAGCTCGTGCCATAACTTCTGTGCAAGTAATGCCATGGCAATATAGTCCGGCCCACCACTGTACACATGGCGCATCAGTCTGCTATCCCCGTGATGACTTCCTTCCGTATGCGGAGGATCAAAGGCATCGATTAATAAAGTTTTGCATCCACTGCGCGATAGATAATAACCAGCACTCATACCCATGGAGCCGGCTCCAACGATAATAACGTCATATGATTGTGTGATAATAGCACGTCCTCTCCTATGTATCCTTTTCTACAGTAATGCCTTAATAGAACATATTAATAGTAAAAGCTTGATGAAGGCAAGTGTAGTAAAATGGACTTCTACAATGAATGTTGCAAAGGAGACCTCGCATGAGTGAGCAATTTAGGTTTGATCTATTTCCATTAATTCAGACAGAACGATTCATCCTCCGGTCAGCTGAGGCTGGAGACAGCCATGATCTGCTCGCGTTATATTCCGATGAAGCTGTGGTTCAATATATGCCATTCACTCCCTTTGAATCCGTGGAGGATGCACAGGGTGAGATGAATTGGTATACGAAGATTTTCAAGGAACACACGGGTTTACGCTGGATGATTGAAGACCGTGAAACTCGTAAAGTGATCGGAACCTGTGGGTTCCTGAACTATGAAGATGTACATAACCGTGCAGAGATTGGATACGATTTGCGTTCCTCTTTCTGGGGCCGCGGTGTTATGACTGAAGTGGCCCGTGCTGTGTTACATTTTGGATTCACAAGCATGCAGCTCAACAAGATTGAAGCAAAGGTTGAACCGGAGAACGAGGCGTCAATTCACCTGTTACATAAACTTGATTTCCAACAGGAAGGTGTGCTGCGGCAGCATGAGTTTGAGAAAGGCAGATATATTGACCTTGCGGTGTTCTCTAAGTTACGAAGCGAAATATAGGCAAGCTAGCCCCATAAGGATTCCAATGACTCCATCTCATTCCAGAGCCGTAAGGCTTGTCCCTCTGAATGGGCCCGTGCTATATTGGAGAGATGTGAGGAGATGAGGATATGAAGCTGGTGTCCTGGAATGTGAATGGCTTAAGGGCATGTGTGACCAAAGGATTCATGGATTATTATCAGGAGAGTCAGGCAGACATTTTCTGCCTTCAGGAGACCAAATTGCAAGCCGGACAGATTGAGATGGACCTGGGGGAAGATGTTTATCAATATTGGAATTATGCAATCAAAAAAGGATATTCCGGTACGGCTGTATTTAGCCGAATTAAACCTTTATCCGTTCGTTACGGGATGGAGGAGGACAGTGAGCCGGAAGGACGGATGATTACACTGGAGTATGATGAGTTTTATCTGGTGAACGTCTATACCCCTAACGCGAAGCGGGATCTGACCCGGCTGCCTTACCGTCTGGAATGGGAGGATCGATTCCGGGGCTACATTCTGCAACTGGAGCAGACTAAACCGGTTATCGTCTGTGGAGACCTGAATGTGGCTCATCAGGAGATTGACCTGAAGAATCCGAAGCCCAATCTGGGCAATTCCGGATTTACCCTTGAAGAGCGTGGCAAGATGACTGATTTGCTTGCTTCCGGGTATGTAGACAGCTTCCGCCATCTGTACCCGGATCGTACGGATGTATACAGCTGGTGGTCCTATATGCCGAAGGTTAGAGAACGGAACGTCGGCTGGCGCATTGATTATTTTCTCGTATCCAATCAATTGGCACCTAAGGTGGCAGATGCGCATATCGACTGCCATGTGATGGGCAGTGATCATTGCCCGGTGGGTCTTACTTTGCAACTATAGGTAAGGATCATCGTGAGATAGATTGAGGTAAGAGTTTTAGAATACAAGTATAGATGAACTGCAAGTTTCCTGAATGGGAGATTTGCAGTTTTTTTTTGCGTCACAGGTAGGGGAGGAACACTGGACTTTGGTTGGGGAAAGAACTGGACTCGGGATTGTTTCAATCCCGCTATTTCTTGGGTACGATTGAAGCATACATATATAGATGAACCTTTGGGGTAAGGGGTAGAGAAGATGAAGAAGGGGTTACGGAGAGGGTTAAAAGTGCTGGGAGGCATCATGCTTGCCACAGGACTTTTGCTGCTGGCAGGTACAGCGTATGAAGCGTATCAATCCACGCAGGATATGAAGTCCTATCCCCCGCCAGGCAAGTATTATGAAGTGAGTGGTCGCAACATGCACCTCTACACCGCCGGCAAAGGAGAGGTAACCGTGGTGTTTGCCTCAGGCTGGGGTACACCCAATCCGTATGTGGATTTCAGTCCGCTATATGACAAGTTGAAATCACAGGTGAAAATTGCGGTATATGATCGGTTCGGGTACGGATACAGCGACTATACGGATGACCCTCGTGATGTTGATACCATCTCGGAAGAGATCCACCAATTGCTGCGCACATCCGGTCAACGTCCACCTTACATCATGGTTGGTCACTCCCTGGGGGCGCTGGAGACACTGCGGTTTGCGCAAAGGTATCCTGATGAGGTGGCTGGCATGGTCATGATCGATGGCGGAAGCCCGGAGTATTACAGTCGTACAGACTTGAATACACCGGAATGGATGATGGATTGGTCCCGTTTTCTGGTGAAAACAGGCATCGCACGAACATTGCTGCAATCGGATCGTATGATGGCATCTCTGGTCATTGACCCAAATCTGGTAAAGGAACCGATGAAAAAAGCCGTTACGATATCCACGCTGAGACATGCGTACAATGACAATGTCATGGAAGAGGTTCGGAATTCCAGAACAAATGCAGCGTGTGTGCTTGAGAACAAAACGAAGTTTGGCTTCCCCCTGACGATCCTCACAGCCGGTTCGGAGGAGTCGGATGAGGACAGTCATGCTTGGCAGGCCGACCAAGCGAATTTTGCTTCATGGTCAAGACACGGAACACAGCTGACAGTTCCACAAGCGACACACAGTATCCACAACAGTCAACCGGATATTGTCGCCGCCGAGATCATGAAATTAGTGACACCGTCCAGTGACCTATGAGTAACATGATTCCACAAATACATGATGAACAGGAGGAGGAGGGATGGATGAAAAAGTTTAAAGTAATCACCCGCTTCCTGTCCATTCTTGTAGTCAGTTGTCTATTGTCTCTTAGTGTATTATCTGTATCTGTGATATGGGTTAAGAATAACGTTCATGCGGTGCCTGTGATCCAGCCGTTTGAACGTGATTAGCACATAAAACGAAGAAGAAGGAGTGGTAACAGATGGTGAAGAGAAGGAAATATGTATTGGCCTGTGCGGCACTGGTGATGATGGTGGCCTTGAGTGCTTGCAGCAGCGCGGCAGATGAACAGAGTGATACTGAGAAGGTGGACACTGAAGTTTCCTCCGGAACTAATGAACAAGCGACTAATGAAGGTGCAAGCGAAGCAACAACAAGTACAGTGACCGAGACGGAGGGTACGACTGCACCAACCGACTCGGATTCAGATCGTGGTGAGGAAGCGACTGCTGGAACCAATGAGTTGCCGGAGAACTTGCCAAGTGATTTCCCATTGCCAGAAGATGCAACGATTCGTTTAGCCAATTCTGGTGAGAATGAAGGCAAGCAATCGGCCATGGTGATTTTCTCCACTGAACAAGATATGAAAACCGTATCCCAGCTGTATAAAGATTACTTCAACGCCAAAAAGTTAACGGATGCAGGTCAGACGATCGATGACAAAAATATTATCATTCAGGGAACCGATCCGGAAACACAGGATGTCTGGTCCTTGATTGGAGGAACATTGGCGGGACAGGAAGGTGTCATTGAACTGACGTTGACCTGGACAGAATCATAAGCAGAAGATAAGGGCTATTTTTCTTTCCTGCTTTTTTTCTTCCTAAAATAACGATTGAACGCCACAATACCTTGCATACGGAGCCGCATTATTGCTGCACCGCTGCAAGGTATTTTTATTTCGAACTGGAAACCTGACAGGTTACATGTTATGTTATATCATTATAAACAGAGTAATAGACAACTATAGAAGAAGACAGGAGAGGATTGAACATGATTAGAGTGGGTATTGTTGGTTACGGTAACTTGGGTAAAGGTGTAGAGAAAGCCATTTCCCAGAACGAGGATATGGAACTGATTGCTGTGTTTACACGTCGTAATCCGGAGCAGATGGTCGCTGAAAGCACAGAAGTACGTTTTGAGCATATCTCTGCAGCGGAGCAATACATAGGCAAGGTTGATGTTATGATCCTCTGTGGTGGTTCTGCAACCGACCTTCCAGAGCAGACACCAGCCATCGCCAAGTTGTTCAATACGGTAGATAGCTTCGATACACATGCGAAAATTCCTGAATTCTACAAAGAAGTTAATGCTGCGGCAGAGCAAGGCGGTCACGTAAGTGTCATTTCCACAGGTTGGGACCCAGGCTTGTTCTCCATGAACCGTCTGCTTGCACAGTCCATCCTGCCAGAAGGAAAAGAGTACACGTTCTGGGGCAAAGGTGTGAGCCAAGGCCACTCGGATGCTATTCGTCGTGTTCCAGGCGTTAAGGCGGGTGTACAGTATACTGTACCTGTTGAAGAGGTAATCAACCGGATTCGTGCAGGGGAGACACCAGAGCTGTCTACACGCGAGAAACATCTGCGTCAATGTTATGTGGTAGCAGAAGATGGTGCTAATCAGGATGAGATCCGTGAGACGATTGTGTCGATGCCAAACTATTTTGCAGATTACGATACAACTGTAACGTTCATTAGCGAAGAAGAATTGAAATCCGAGCATGAAGGTATGCCGCATGGTGGATTTGTAATTCGCAGTGGGGTTACAGGTGCTGGTCAAAAGCAAATTATTGAATTTGGTCTGAAACTCGACAGCAATCCTGAATTTACAGCAAGCGTACTTGTAGCGTATGCAAGAGCCGCACAACGCTTGAGTGTGGAAGGACATAAGGGAGCGAAAACGGTATTTGATATTCCGCTCGGTCATTTGTCTCCAAAATCGGCTGAAGATCTTCGCCGCGACTTGTTATAATTCTGATTCGTTCCAGTGATTTTATAGAAACAGCTCGTCCTTGGATGTATAGGACGAGCTGTTTTTTTGCTGTTGCTGTATACGATTCATACATTCATATGAATTGGCAGGTACTATCCTGCCTGTATCCCTGCACGTGCTCTTGTGGAAATGGCACCCTATACCCAGTGTGAGGGAATGTTAAGATGATCCGGCAACTTGGTATTCACATTACCTTTGGCTGCATTAATCTGGGATTGCGTCAGGAAGATGCCACCTCTCAGGTCTGCATCGCCCAGATCCGTATCCCGCAAGTCCGCGCCAATCCAATCCGCATTTCGTGTATCTGCATTTCGGAGATCGGCTGCGATCATTAAAGCCCCTCGGAAGCTTGCGCCCCGCAGGTCAGCCCCTTTTAAATTGGCACCAAAAAAGTCACTTCCGGTACGTTTTTTACTCTTCTTCGACTTACCTTGTCCATGAGCGGTGGGTGGCACATTCGCACGTACCATCTCACTTGCCTGGACCAAGAGTTGATTCACACTGGACCGATAATTGGCGATGTCCAGACGGAGGAGTGCCGCAGGCTCCAGATTGCTCAAGCGCTCAATCTCCTCATATAACTCACCAAATGCCGAGTGAAGGGATGACGTTTCCGGTCTCATCATCATTTCCTTCATATAACTGAGCAACTCGTGAAGTTGTCGCAAGGCAGGCAGACAATCGAACATCTCGTTTGCAGACTCTGGATGATCACGCCAATCTTTGCCCGCGTAGGTCACTTGGGACAGCTTTTGTCCAGCTCCAAAACAGTCGTATACCGTGCAACCTTTAAACCCTTTCTGCCGAAGCTGGGTATGGATACCGCAGCGATTGTCCGTGCGCAGATTGGGACAGGGTGTGCCGCTGGCTTTATCAAAAGCAAAGTCAGATGACTTGCCATAGGGCAAGGCAACACAGCACAGGCCAAAACATTGCTCACAGTCTGCGCTAAGATGAGGACTCGCAGTGCTGGCAAATGGTTGGTTAGACAATGTAAACACTTCCTTATAATAGTACAAATAGATGGAATTACGTCAGTACCACTTTACCATTGCCTTGCGATTAGAGCAATTGAAGACAAGGAAAAAAGGGCAGTTACCCAAATAGATGGGAACGCCCTTTGATCGTGGAGAATCACGTATTTAAATTAAACTACACCTTGAGCAATCATGGAATCCGCTACCTTGAGGAAACCGGCGATATTCGCTCCGGCTACGAGGTTGCCTTCACAGCCATACTCTTCAGCAGCTTCTACACAGCTGGTGTAGATGTTCTTCATGATGTCATGCAGCTTGGCGTCTACTTCTTCAAATGACCAGGACAACCGCATGCTGTTCTGTGACATTTCAAGAGCAGACACGGCTACACCTCCGGCATTAGCCGCTTTGGCTGGACCGAACAGCACGCCTGCACCGTGGAAGACGTCAATGGCAGCCAGGGTGGAAGGCATATTCGCGCCTTCGCCAATGGCCTTCACGCCACCTTTGATTAGAAGGGCCGCAGCTTCTTCATCGATCTCATTTTGCGTTGCACATGGAAGAGCAATATCACAAGGGATGGACCAGATGCCTTCACAACCTTCGGTATATGTAGCATGCGGGTGTTCTTTGATGTATTCGCTGATGCGAAGACGATCAACCTCTTTCAGACGTTTCACGGTATCCAGATTGATGCCTTGTGGATCGTGTATATAGCCACCTGAGTCACTACACGCCACGACTGTAGCTCCAAGCTCCTGTGCCTTCTGAATGGCATAGATGGACACATTACCAGAGCCAGAGACAACGACTGTGCTGTCTTGGAAGCTGAGTCCCTTGGATTGCAGCATCTCCTTCACGAAGTACACACAGCCGAAGCCAGTAGCTTCCTTACGTGCCAAGCTTCCTCCGTACAGCAGACCTTTTCCTGTCAAAACGCCTGCCTCATGCCCGCCATGGATACGTTTGTATTGGCCGAACATGTAACCGATTTCCCTTGCGCCTACACCAATGTCACCTGCCGGTACATCCGTATCGGAACCGATATATTTGTACAGCTCAGTCATGAAGCTTTGTGTGAAACGCATGACTTCCAGATCTGATTTTCCTTTGGGATCGAAGTCAGAACCACCTTTACCACCGCCAATGGGCAGACCGGTCAAAGCATTTTTGAAGATCTGTTCGAAGCCAAGGAACTTGATGATGCCCGAGTATACAGAAGGATGGAAGCGAAGTCCGCCTTTGTAAGGGCCAATGGCACTGTTGAATTGCACCCGGAATCCACGGTTAACCTGAACTTTGCCCTGATCATCTACCCATGGGACACGGAATGTGATTACACGTTCGGGTTCAACAAGCTGTTCCAACAGACTATGGTTCTTATACTTGGGGTGTGCTTCAATAACAGGAATAAGGGAATCCAGAATTTCTTTGACAGCCTGATGGAACTCGTCTTCGTGCGGATTTCTGGCGACAACCGACTCATAAACGGAATGAACATATTCTGCGGCAGTAACTTGAACGGACTCTGTAGTTTCTTTTGTTATCGTGGACACTTTTTCGATGCACTCCTTTATTGTGTTAAAGTCTGTAGAGGCTTATTTGCATAAATTGAATAAAAGTTTGTAGTTAAATATACAGGAAAGCAAATAAAAATACGAGATGAAAATTCATAAAATGTTTTTTATGCAGTAATTAAAATGTTCTATGGATCTACCATATGATGTGAAGAATTAAGTTATTAAATGGAAGATATGACCACAAATGATAATAAAAAAGCAAGTTAGACGAATATACTGGATTAAAATATTAGTTTTGGTAAGATGGTAAGAAGGTCTCGTATTCCGGGATCTTTTTAAAATATAAAGGAGGAAAACAAGATGATGAAGAGAAACATGCCAATCAACATGGAGAACAAGGCTTGTATAGGGGGGGAAATCTACTATGAACCATAGGACCTCCCGCCATAATTGCAGAGAGAAGCTGGTGAGCCAGCTATTTACATTCGGTGAAGAGAAAAGAACATTTCTCGACGACTATTTCGACGCGCGTGATCCAGAGCGGATACAATTGGAAAAACAATTGTCCGCATATACAGAGTATGTGGAAAAACTGCTCCTGGGTCCTGATGAAGATCTGGACTCAGCTGTATTGATCGGCAGTCATATTGATTTTGAATATCTCGATTTTCATACGTCAGATTCGTTCATGATTGTCATGCCAGAGGATACTAATCCTGATGAGGGTCGTATTTCCTTCCTCTCTCCAGTAGGGAGTCAATTACTGCTTGGCAGTAAAGGGGAAGTTAGGTCTGTTCATACACCATCAGGTTCCATGAGAATCCGCATTACGGGGATCGAGCTGAGGAGCGAAACCTTGAACGAGCCGGCGCTAGGGGGTGCAGATCATGCACTTTAAAGAGACGGACTTACCCGGGATTGGACGTAAATACTGGCTGCATACCCGTAGTGGTGAGCATTTGGTCATAGTGATTCATAACGACGAGCGACGTGACCTGTTCCATATGGAGTCAGGGGATACACCTGAAGAGGTGGGTGATATGGTATCTCTGGTCACCCTGGACGATGATGAAGCCCGGGCGGTAGCCGCTATTGTTGGTGGTATGACCTATAAACCGAAGTTTCAGGATGAGCGTGAAGTGATGCTTGAAGGGCTGTTAATCGAATGGCTACGGATTGAGCCCCACGCCGCAAGCGTAGGCATGACGATTGGTGAACTGGATATCCGTCAGGCTACGGGCGCCGTAATTCTCGCTGTTGTGACCAAGGATAAGGAGAAGCATTTTAATCCAGGCCCGGATTATGCTTTTACCGCTGGGGCTACAATTGTAGTTGCCGGTGAACGGAATCAGATCAAACATCTCAAACAATTGTTGACTGATGGACGGACTTAGCCTATGGATATGCTCATATTCGAAGTGGGAATTGCCGTTGCGCTGATTACACTTACTGGGCTGATATCTTCACGATTACGATTTTCAGTCATTCCTTTCTATATCCTGATTGGTATGGCTGTTGGACCACATGCACCACAGATTGGCATAGTGGATTTACGTTTTATCGAAAGTTCGACCTTTATTGAATTTATGGGCAGGCTTGGCATTTTGTTTCTGCTATTTTATCTGGGTTTGGAGTTCTCGGTCTCCCGGTTATTAAAGTCTGGCAAAGCCATTCTGACCGGGGGCATGTTCTATGTTGGTCTGAATTTTGTCTCTGGATTGCTGTTGGGGTGGTTCATGGATCTGCCCCTTCAGGAGACACTTGTTGTCTGCGGGATCATGACCAGCTCTTCTACAGCCATTGTAGCTAAAGTGCTCGTTGATCTGAAACGCACGGCAAACCCTGAAACAGAGATTATTATGGGCATGATCATGTTTGATGACTTGTTCATCGCGATTCATATCTCCATCCTGACCGGGCTTGTGCTCAGCGGGGCAACTTCATTCTTAAGTGTTCTGTTAGTATCGCTGTCTGCCCTGCTGTTTATTGTGCTATTCCTGATTATTGGCAGGAAAAGCATCAAATATATTGATAAGGCACTGAATATCAAGTCATCAGAGTTGTTTCTGCTTACCGTCATGACACTGCTCTTCCTGGTGGCTGGTTTCTCGGAGACACTGCATGTAGCAGAAGCCATTGGAGCATTGATGATGGGGCTTGTGTTGGGCGAATCAAGACATGTAAGTCGGATTGAACATCAGATCATGCCTTTCAAAGATTTTTTTGGTGCAATTTTCTTCTTCAGTTTTGGCCTGACCATCGAGCCGGCTTCACTTGGCGGAGCTGTTGGGATGACGATTATTGCCGTTATTCTGACGATTGCCAGTAACTATGGTGCAGGTATGATCGCTGGCAGACTGGCTGGAATGAGCCCTAAGGCCTCATTGAATGTGGGCTTTACCCTGGTCTCGCGGGGCGAATTCTCCATTATCATGGCGAACATCGGCAAGGCCGGAGGGCTGATGGCATCCATCCAATCGTTTGCCGTGTTGTATGTGTTAATTCTGGCTGTGCTGGGGCCTATCCTGACCAAAGAATCTCCACGGATCTATGCTCAGTATGCGCGGCTAAGGAAGCGGATGAAACGAAGGGAAACGGGTTGAGTCGATGCGGTTGTCGCTGGACAGCCAGGGTATTTTTACCGTAATGCTTAATAAGCGTCACACTGTTTGGAGAGAGAAATCACTCCGGGGTGTGGCGTTTTTTTATTACGGGGAACCCATCGAATACAGCCTTGTTATTATACCTATTCCACCAAATTATGGTATGTATCCATATCTTGTGCGTGGTCGTGAATGTCCAAGTCCACGGGCAGGACTAAAGATGTGATTTAGTTGAGAGGGATTGAAAATAAGAAGTTATTATGTAAAATAATGTTATATTCAAATCTAGCAGTTGAATGGATCATTTACACGAGAACGTAGAGGACAGAAGAAACCTGAAGAAGCGGAGCGTTCGCCTTTATCAACAGATTTTCACCTTTGTAAAATTGAATCAAAAAATCTGGGGATAACAGTGATCGGAAGGTTATTCTGTCATCGGAGTGGCAAGTGTAAATATTCTTTAGTTCAACTTATGTTTCAATGTAACAGAAGTTAGAATGACGAGGAGGAATAGCTTATGAACAAGAAAAGTAGATTTCAACGGTTAAAATGGGCCGGTACAGGGATGTTGCTCAGTCTCGTATTATTTGCTCTACCTGCATCTGCTGCATGGAATGATACATATCAGGGTTACGCGACGTATACAGGCTCAGGTTACTCGGGAGGTGCGGTGTTGCTTGATCCCATCCCGGCGGACATGAAGATTACTGCACTTAATCCGTTCCAACTCAATTATAACGGTGTCAAAGCCGCTTTAGCGGGAGCCTATCTCGAGGTGCAGGGTCCTAAAGGCAAAACAACGGTCTATGTAACAGACCTCTATCCAGAAGGCGCCAGCGGAGCGCTGGATCTCTCACCGAATGCTTTTAACCTGATCGGTGACCCAAAGGCAGGTAAAATCGATATCAGCTGGAAAGTGGTCAAAGCTCCAATTCAAGGCAACGTCTCCTATCGGATCAAGGAAGGCAGCAGTCAGTGGTGGGCAGCCATTCAGGTTCGTAATCACAAATATCCGGTGCTGAAGTTCGAAGTGAAACAGAAGGATGGCACGTGGCTCAATCTTGAAAAGCAAGACTATAATCATTTCCTCGGAACTGGACTGGGCAAAGAAAAATTAAACGTTCGTATTACCGATATTCGCGGTCAGGTATTAAATGACACGATCCCAGCTCTGCCTAATGATGGGTCAGGTGGTGCATATATCGTACCGGGCAATGTACAGTTTCCCGATTGACAGATATACGGAGTTGTTATAAAAAGAAGTATGGTCATAGACGTATTCTTAACGAAAAGTCGTACACTGTACGGCTTTTTTTGTATACAAAAAGAGGAGAATGTAACGTATGAAAAAAAGTTTGCCTTCATATCAGACAACACATCCCTATTGGAAACAGTATCAGGCCTTTTTCCCGGAAGAAGTGAGGTTAGGGGAGCATACAGCTCCTGAGGAAGAATGGTGGGAGTCAAATGGGGTTCATCTGCATATCGATCGCTTGCCTGCGTCGGAGTCTTCAATCAAAATTCTGTTCATTCATGGTGCGGGAGGCAATGGCAGGTTGCTCGCTCCGTATGCCCGCATGTTGCAGCGACATGGATACGAGGTGGTATCGCCAGATCTTCCGCCGTATGGGTTAAGTTACGCAATGTCTGGTACACGTATTAACTACGAACTTTGGATAGAGCTGCTTGTGTCACTCATCGAACGGGAACACAAAAAAGATGGCAAGCCAATCGTTGTATTGGGAAGTAGCATCGGAGGTATGCTTGCCTATCACACCAGTGCACGCAGTAAGCGTGTTAAGGGTTTGATCGCAACTACATTTGTAGACACGAGTAATCCGAAAATGCGAGATCAGCTTGCACCGAATCCTCTGGTAAGCCGGGCGGGAAAACGGATGATGGATCTGTTCCCTGGTCTGCTGGATCATGTACGTATTTCGGTCAAACAGGTATCCCGAATGCAACTGATTACTAATAACAAGGACTTAACCCGGCTTATTATGAATGATCCACAAGCGGCAGCTACACGTATTCCGTTGGAATTATTAAGAACATTCCTTAATAAAAAACCGGAGGTAAGCCCGGAACAGTTCAATCAGTGTCCGGTCCTGTTGGTTCACCCTGAACTGGACCCCATGACACCGATCAGGTTCAGCCAATCTTTTTTTGATCGTCTGGTGGTGGAGAAGGAATGTGTGATCTTGGAAGGGGCAGGCCATTTTCCTATAGAGCAGCCAGGGCTGAACCAGTTGGAGGTAGCGGTACTACGATTTTTACAACAAATTCAATGATGAACACTGGCTACTACACTGCTTCGCATAAGATAGTTTACATATCCTAAGTACGTAAAACACCTCCCACTAAGCCCACTAAGGGAGGTGTATTTGAATGTTTTTGATATGAATTGCACTACCGCCAACCTGAATCTGTGTGATTTCATTAGAGCTGTCCAGTGTTAATCTGGCTCGGATCTCAGAGGGGCGGTTCATGGTATACCCTTGTCTGATCGTGTACGTGTGAAGATGAGGATCTGTAAGCTGGTTGTATTGGGATAAATAACAGAGCATGGCACCATTGGATGTGCCTGTCGCGCTTTCTTCCGGTATATCATAAAGCGGTGCAAAATTACGGCATTCTGCCAGAACGTCCTCAGCATCTGATTCGAGTGTAAACACATGATAACCTACGGCATGATGAGCCTTGCATATTTCAGTGATACGCTGGAAGTCAGGGTCGATTTTGGTCAGAACATTAACATCTCTAACAGCTATCAGGATATCGGGTAGCCCGGTAGATACGATCTGTACAGGTAGTTCGGCGTTCAGATCCGCCATAGAAATACGTAACGAATCGGCAATCTGCTGTCGATCCACGATCTCCCCAAACTCCGGCAACGTCTGAGACAGATAGACTTCTCCATTGACTTCGATATCAACTTTAAGAATTCCGGCCAGTGTCTCCAGTGTATATGTACCAACATTAACGAGATGTTGTGTCTTCATTAGATAAAATAAAGCAATTGTGGCATGTCCACATAGATCGACTTCATCACTTGGGGTGAAATAACGTACTTTGAAATCAGCCTGATCCGACGGCATGACAAACGCAGTCTCTGAAAAACCAACTTGTCTGGCAATCTCCTGCATCTGGGTTTCAGACAAATGCGCTGCTTGTAAAACAACACCTGCGGGGTTTCCGCCATGAGCCTTGTCCGAAAATGAATGTAATGTACTTACTTCTACTTCCATCGTGTTACCTCGCTTGTTCAGTTATTGGGTTAAGATTTAACGTAATCGATAATGGACATTATATCACGATTGTTGAACGGGCTTGTGAATCCCAGATTGCTGTGAATTTTGAATGAATAGGTCAAGTGATCGCCGGGAAAGGGTAATGAAGGGAGAGAGAGTATAACGATAATCAATGGAAAGGCTGGGATTTCTAATGAAAGCAATTGTGATTGAGGAATTTGGTGGAGCGGAACAATTGAAGGAACAAGAAGTAGCCAAGCCAGCATGTGGAGTGAATCAGGTATTAATTCGAACACATGCCACGTCGGTGAATCCGGTCGACTTCAAAATCAGACAAGGTTATATGAAAGAAGCAGCGGAGAATTTTCCGTTGATTCTGGGCGGCGATGTTGCCGGTATTGTGGCTGAAGCAGGTTCAAATGTCACGCGGTTCAGAGAAGGTGATCGGGTATTTGCGCGTCCGCGTCAATTCGGAACCTATGCAGAATATGTTGCTGTTGATGCGGATATTATTGCCCGTATACCGGAGCAACTGAGTTTCGAGGAAGCAGCAGCGATCCCGCTAGCGGCGATGACGGCATGGCAGGCACTTGTGGATCACGGACGTTTAGGCAAAGGGCAGAAGGTACTCATTCATGCTGGTGCAGGTGGTGTGGGAACGTATGCCATTCAGATCGCCAAGTCCCTCGGCGCTGAAGTGGCTTCCACGGCAAGTGAATCAAACGAAGCGTTGCTTCGTTCGTTGGGTGTGGATCATTTTATCAATTATAAAAAAGAAGATTTCTCGGAGATTCTCTCCGGTTATGATGTTGTGCTGGACACCATGGGCGGTGATATTCAGCGCGATAGCTTCAAGGTGTTAAAGTCTGGCGGGCATCTGGTATCCTTGGTGGAACAACCGGATGAGAAGCTTGCCAAGGAAGCCGGAGTAACGGCCAACGTCTTCATGATGGAGCCCAAAGGGGATCAACTGGATCAGCTGGCTGAACTGGCTGCGGAAGGCAAGCTCAAATCGATTATTGATGGAACGTACCCGCTAACTCAACAGGGAGTAAGGGAAGCACATGAGAAGAGTGAAACCCATCATACCCGCGGGAAACTGGTTATTCAGGTGCAATAGAATTCATTAACTCGTAGAAGTATTTGGACTCACGAGTCTGATATAGATTGTACCAGGCCTGTAATGTTTCTGGTGTATAGACATTCAACAGCTTCAACACATGCATTGTAAATTCTAACGGAGCTATTCCAGATGCAGTAACTAGATTTCCATCGGTTACTGCAGGCTCCGTTACATAATAGGTTTCTCCAGTATAATCTGGGCATATCATCTTCAGGTATTCTAAATCATTGCTTGTATGCTGTCTCGAATCCAGTATCCCTATTTTTGCAAGTGCAACTGTCGCACCGCAAATCGCCGCAATAACCGTACCCTCTTCTATAGAGGCAGTAACTTTTTTCAATAGGGGATCATGGATGGTGTCCATCCAGGTGTTTCCTCCTGGAAGAATGATGAGGTCGTCACCTTTCAATGTACATTCATCAATAGAAATATGAGGAAGGATGTTCAATCCGCCCATGGTAGTTACCGGATGTTTATCCACGCCTACGGTTACGACCTGTAAAGGCTGGATCTCTTTCCTGAAATACCTTCCCGAGTTCAATTCAGCAGTTAGATAGCCTACCTCCCAATCCGCCATCGTATCAAATACATATAGATATACGTTCTTCGTTTGCATCATACATGCTCCTTTTGTTTTCATGATTGAATGGATTACTCTTGTATTATAAATTAACTTCACTGACATCTACGGTCAGTGAAGTTTTTAAATTTGAAAATTAACAGCCCTAAGAACCAATATAGGGACTGCTCCCCAATTGTAGTGGAATAAGATATAATAGGAGAAATTTATTCCATTTTGTGCATGAGGTGATTAGGATGTCCAACGAACTCATTCAAGCCATTCAATTGTTAAAAGAAAAGAAATGGGTGGATCTGACCCATACGTTTGGTCCAGGCTCTCCACATTTTTCAGCTTTTGAGGCAGCACAATTCGATACACTGTTTGATCACGATCAAGGTTTCTTTGCCCAGAGCTTCAAGTTCCCGGGTCAATACGGGACACATCTTGATGCGCCGATCCACTTCGTTCGGGATACCCGGTATCTGGATGAGCTGGGCTTGAAAGAGCTTGTATTGCCACTTGTGGTGATTGACCAGTCCGCCGAAGTAGAGAACAATCCGGATCTCACACTGGATGTGGAGCATATTCTTGAATTTGAAAGAGAGCATGGCGTGATTGAAGCTGGAAGCTTTGTAGCCTTACGTACCGATTGGAGCAAACGCTGGCCTAACCATGAAACATTTGATAACAAGGATGCGGAGGGCAACAGTCATGCACCTGGATGGTCGGTTAGTGCGCTCATGTTTTTATTTGAGGAAAGAAAAGTGCAAGCCATTGGTCACGAAACCTTTGACACGGATTCAGCGGTGGATTATCAGAAGAATGGAGCACTTCTGGCAGAATATTATGTACTTGCCCAGGATACATATCAGGTCGAGCTGTTAACAAACCTGGATCAGGTGCCGGCCAAGGGCGCTGTTATTTTCAATATTGTACCCAAAGCGGAGAAAGCTTCTGGTTTCCCAGTCCGGTCTTTTGCCATTCTGCCGTAAAACGGGGTAGATCAAAAGCTGAAATAGATAAATCCAGCACAGAACTCAGAATGATACTCAAGCAGACAGCCGGCTAAATAGTCGGCTGTCTTTCAACTAACGGGCAGAATAGTTGAAAAAGGTATTTTAATTTAAACCTCGAATATTTAATGTAATCGGATAGCTAAAAATTTGATGATAGACAGGACTTAGATACGATGATAAAGGTTTCGGAGGAGTATTTTGGAGAACTAAGAATCTTGAAGTTATAAAAAAAGGTACAGTCTTTATCGAGAATGACAGTTATTTTCCAACAGAACAACAAGTGATGTTAAATTTCCAAGTACATAATCTAAACGAGACTATGAAGCATCTTGAACAGATTAGTGTACTTCTTGCAAAGAAAAAAGAGATTAGTGAATTTGGAAAGTTTATTTTGAATGAAGTTCCTGAAGGTCGACTGGTCGAGCTTTGGGAGAAATAACGGCATTAATTTTAAGATTAGAACAGGTATTCCATAATTTATATTATATATAAGGGGTAAGTGTATGCAGATTAGAGCTTTTCAAGAGTCCGATAAAGATTTCATTGTAAGTCTGGCTTTACGATTTATGGACTTTGAGCTGATGAGCTGGCGTGATCCAGACAAAATGGAAGAATCACAGCTCAGCCTAGCCCAAGAATCAGTAGACAATCTTTCTCCTGGTACGGAGATTTTTGTGGCGGAAGATGAAACAGGAGAGCTACTGGGTTTCCTTGAAGTACAGCCGCATAAAGATAAATTGAACGATATAGAACAAGGTTATATTGTGGCGATTGCGGTTTCTCCACAAGGAGAAGGAAATGGGGTCGGCAAGGGACTCATGACCAAAGCAGAAGAGTGGTCAAGGCAAAAAGGCTATCGACAGCTTATACTGAATGTCTTTAACAATAACCTTCGTGCCGTAAATTTCTATAAGCATTTAAATTATGAAATTGAAGTTGTGAAGATGGTAAAAGAGCTATAGAGACCCTTACTTATAAGCTAACGGGAAACGTTAGTTCATAAAGCACGGGGCAGACTGCAGGATGGCAGGCTGCTCTTTTTTCATTTAGCTAACTGGCAAGAGGCAAGTAAGCTTATGAGGAACCAAGTTCAGCTAGGATTTGATTTATTTAGAAGTATAAATGTGTGCTTTGGCAAACTTATGGGTTAAGTCACAACTAATGAATTCTAAATAATTCAAATATGTAAATAGCAAGGGAGGCGTATTCCGCCTCCTTTTTATGTTGTTACTTTTGATCCGAGTGAGGATCTTGATTAAATCTTTGAGAGATTTTTTTCTCTGTTTTCTTACGCCGTATCCAGCGCTTAAGTATGCCTTCTTCTTTGCGTTCTTGCAGTGTTTCCTTCAAACCTTGAATCATAAATTCCGATCTTCGTCTGTCATCCCGACTAATCTCGCGTAATTCCTTAATAAATTTGTCGTCCATATCTGCCTCTCGCTTATTCAGGATAATTTCATTATACCGAACGTACGTTCTTTTATCAAGTTTTTCCATTATGAATGATTTTCGAGATCTATATAGTGAAAAGAAGCACAGGAACAATACGAGGCATGTGTGAGAATGGTGCTAGAGGGTTTGAGCATAATCCTCTTGCCAGTTTTTTGTTCCCGGGGATCATCCTATTGCTGGTTCTTGGCGTGATGCCTACAATGATTGCTATTTCGCTCATCCGCTACGTTCATTGGGGGATGGGTGAGAGAATGAATCTCTATCCTGACCGCTATTGGGCTTGGACTTTTTCGTTGTATACGGGGTTTGCTCTCATCATCTGGATTATGGCGCAGGTTTACTGGATTCAGGATGTCTCTATCATTCACTTGGTCTATTTTGCATGGGGAGTGGGTATTCAAGTTGTGACCTTATTGCCCGGGGTACAGCGAATATATTCAAAATAAACTGCTTGTATATTGAACAAACGGCTGCCGAAAGAATCGTTGAATGATTCTTTCGGCAGTTATTTTTTTATGGGCATCGAGATAATACGCGTTGTTGTAGTCATGTTGTCCACATCTTCCTTGGACTGAAAAGGGCTCGGATAAATCTAAATCATATTGACAAAGAACTATTATCCTCGCATACTTACGTAATATACTTTATAAAGTGTATTTATTAACTAGAGGAATAGTCACATGTAATAAGTATCTCAAAATCATAATCCGCATGAAACAGGGAGGTAAGTATGGATGGTCTACGTTATTATGGCAGTTATAATATGGGCGGGTACCTATGCAAGTATGGTCTTGTCAAAGCAACCGATTGAAGTGAAACCTGTGAAATCGATGGATGATTTGTTTGAGTGAACAAAGTAGCTCTGCCGATTTCGATCCATTGCCAGCACGATGGAACTCATGTGTTCAAGTAAGGCATTATGTTATGATATGGTGTGAATGACATCCATACCATTGCTTTGGCTCAATTGAACCAGAGTAGAAACGAGAGGGTTATGAAAAAAGCCAACGCTACAATGATGAAATACATCAATTTGAATAATGTGCGTGAAGTCATGCAGCAGATTGAGACGGCGACCAAACCGCAATTAGCTTTATTAACCAATCTTAGTGTTGTTACCATTAATGCGCTGATTCAGGAATTATGTGATGGCGGAGAGTTGTTCCAGGATAAAGTGGTTCCCTCTAACGGCGGTCGTCCTGCTCAGGCATATCGATATAATTATAACTTCAAGCTTGCTTTGGTTCTTTACATCAAAGAGATGAAAGGCCAGGAGTTGATTTCGGCAACGGTCATGAATCTGGAGAATAAGGTTGTGTTGAAGGAAGAGCGCATCTTGCCTGCTTTTGATAAACAGCATATGCTGCAACTTATCGCACGTTTCATTAAGGAGTATCCCTCCATTGATATGATCGGCATCGGTATTCCGGGGCAAGCCGTGGATGGGGACATCACGGTGAGCAGTCATGAAGAGCTTATCCATTCACATCTGATACGGGAGATCGAGAGCGAGTTCCAACTGAACGTTCTCGTGGAGAATGATGTTAATGCAGCGATTAGCGGATACTGTACACAGCATGCGGATATGAAGGAACGGAGTGTAGCGGGAATTTATTTTCCGAACCGATACCCGCCGGGTATGGGCATGATGTTGAATGGACAGATGATCCGTGGGAAAAACGGGATGTTTGGTGAGATCAAGTATCTTCCTTATTCACCTGATTGGCACCGTGACATGAGCAAAGATGATTTTGTACTGAACGTATGTCACATCCTGCAAACGATTAATGCCGTCGTTGCCCCGCACCAGATTGTCATTTATCAGGAACGGGTGGAGAGAGAAGAGCTGGATATGGCGTGGAAACAGTACGGGAAGGATCACCCCATGCCGACGTTGCCCGAGATTGTACATCAGGACTCGTTCCAACATGATTTTGATGCTGGGTTACGAGGAATGGTGCTTCAGGCGTTGAAGTCAGGCATTCTATCAGAAGCCTTATAACCCACAGGCCATGTCTGTGGCTTTTATTTTATAAGCTAACCCTTGTAGAGGAGGATTCATGATGCGTGAAGAAGAGAGAATCATGAAGGGCGTGTTGTTTAGTCCAAGTGATCCCGAATTAAAGATCATCAAAAGGCGAGCCCATAATCTCAGTCAGCGTTACAGTCAGACCTTTGAAGAACAGACTGAGGAGAGGAATCAGATATTACAACAGTTACTGGGGCAGATCGGTGAAGGTGGATTCATGCAAGGCCCCATCTTCTTTCATTATGGTGTGCATACCCGGATAGGCGAGCATTTCTTCGGTAATTACAATCTGACGATACAAGATGACGCGCAAGTGACGATCGGGGACTATACCAGTTTTGGACCCAACGTTACGATTGTTACCCCCATTCATCCCATGATTGCCAGCGAGCGGAGACAGATGGTGGACCAGAACGGTGATGTGAAGTCGCTATGTTATGCCAAACCGGTCACGATTGGTAACGATGTATGGATCTCGGCAAACGTCACAGTGTGCGGGGGCGTAACGATTGGAGACGGCTGTGTCATTGGAGCAGGTAGCGTGGTGACTCGTGATATTCCACCGCATTCTTTTGCAGCAGGCGTACCGTGCAAAGTTATTCGTAAAATTACTGATGCGGACAGCATGCGAAACTACCCCGATGTTCTGGCAGATTGCCGTGTGCTGGAAGAATAAAAAAGGCTGCCATCAGGATCAAATAGATGATCCTGGTGACAACCTTTTTTTTGTTATGCGTTTACTTGGAGGCGTTGTAGTTACTCAAGAATTCTTTTACTTTTGCAGGATCAGCTTTCAATTCATTCCCGGTCTGAACGAGCGGGCTTACTGTAGAGTATGCTTTGAGTTTGTTGTTCTTGTAGAAGCTCAAAATCTCATCCTGATTAATGGAGTACAGCACGGCTTTTCTCAGGTCACTGCTCTTGGCAACTTCACGATTGGCCGTATTAAACAACAGATAGGAGACAGCGTTACTTGGCAGACTTTGCAGTTTCAGTTTGCTGTCATTTTCGATGATGTCATACTTGGTTTCAGGTACACCGTAGTATAAGTGAATTTCACTGCTGCGAAGAGCAGAGAGGGCGCTGTCTGCATCCGCGATGAATCGGACGTTAACCTGAGCAATTTTTGGCTCATCTTTCGTGCCTTTAAGGTAGGCCGGATTTTTTAAGAATACACCTTCATAGTCATTTTTATAAGACAAAATATAAGGTCCGCTAGTATAAAGGGTGTTATTGTATGCTGCGCCTTCAGTCACCGTGTTCTGATCACCGTAAGGAATATCTTTGTTGACGTCAAAGGAAGCTACATCATATGTGTTGATGCTCTCCACCTGTTTTTTGGACACGATACCCGCAGATTGGTGAGCCAGATAGTTCAGTACTTGCGGGAAAGGTTCAGTTGTGGTCAGTTTAACGACCTGATATTTACCTGCGCTATTATCTGCTTTGGTTTTGTCCGTCACGAGTTCTGTAATTTTGCTGCCCAATCCTTGTTCCAATGCTTCGAGGATTGTGCCGTTACCGCTGGATTGTTTGATGGATTGCAATGCACTCAGATCCGTTACAACTTCAGCTTCTTTGATGTGTTCATGCAGACTGTACGTCCGGTGATCCGGAACGGAATCTTTATTTTTAGCACGATCCAGGGAGAAGATCACATCATCTGCACCGACACGTTCTCCTGTATCTACGGCTTTTTTGTTATCAATCTTCGCAAAGTTGATATCGTCTCTGAGAATGAAGTAGTAGTCCGAATTACCTTCAGCAATACTAAAGTTATGGGACAGTGATCCATCTGCTGTCAGCTGATCGTCATCCGTCAAGTTAACGAGACGTACATACATATTGGTGTTCAACTGGTTGATGGAGCCGTCGTTTCCTTTGATTGGATCAAGGGAAGTCAGTACGGATGCACTTTGCGTCAGAATCAACGGATCTTTGGCATTTTTGGAGCTGTCCTTGAACTCAATCGGTTCCCAAGCCATGGCGCGGGATTTGGAGAGACGAACGGTGTCGACATTCAGAATGTCTTGGTTCACAGCCTGACTTTTCAGGGAAATGTACAAAGGAGCGATATACGCCTGATCCGTTACCAAGCGATCTTCCAATTGTTTGTACGTGTCTTTGTACTCATCCGGAGTTTGAGTAGCTGCCTGATCGATGAGTTTATCAAGTTCCCCATCCGCAAGGATACTGTAATCTCCACCTGTTTTGAAAAGGGAACGCACCGCATAATCGGGATTTCCCGTTACCGTTGTCCAGCTGGACAAGGCAATGTCATAATTCCCTGCATCCTGCTGGGATTTGAAGCTACCGTAATCCGGCTGCAGGTTCAGCTTCACATTGAAGCCGTTTTTAGTCAGCTGGTCGCGGACAATGTTTACATCATTTTCGGAAGAACTCATGGCGAGCAGTTCAATGTCTGCCGGTTTTTGTGCAGTTTCAGTTGTGTCCGCTGGTGCGGTCTCCGCCTGGGATTCAGTTTTCGTTTTTACACTGCAGCCGGAAATCACAATGACGAGAATTAATAGTAATGAGATCAGTGTACGTTTTTTCATGGGATTACCCTCCATATCTTGAATGTGTGATGTGTGATTTCTTTTTTCTATATCATTCATTTCAACGACGAATCAGTTATGCCTTTTCCAGCTTGGGATCAAGCGCATCACGCAGACCGTCACCGAGAAAGTTAAACGAAAGAACCAGCAGAATAATAGCCAAGCCTGGATAAATCGCCAGATAAGAGTGGGTCTCCAGGTATGTACTGCCGAGCTTCAGAATGTTACCCCATTCCGGAATATGCGGCTCCACGCCGAGTCCCAGATAACTTAAACTGCTGGTAGCAATAACAGCTCCACCAATCGTGAGTGTGGACTTGATAATCATGGGCGCAAGGGAGTTGGGAATAATGTGTTTGAAAATAATCGTACGATTGTTGTACCCCAGTGCACGTGCAGCTTCCACAAATTCAAAAGTAGACACATAGAGCACACTGGCTCTCATGGTACGGGCGTAAGTTGGAATCGAACCCAGACTCAGCGCCAGAATGAGATTGACCGTATTGGCTCCAAACGCCGCAATAATAGCAATGGCGAGCAGAATTCCCGGAATCGCATAGAGAATATCCAGCAGCCGCATGATGATGTTATCCGTATGCCTTCCGTAGAAACCGGAGAATGCTCCGAGGACTCCACCGATCAACACAGGAATGATGGTCGACATGCAACCTACGATCAAGGAGATCCGGGCACCAAATACAATCCGGGAAAATAAACATCGTCCGAAGTCGTCCGTTCCCAACGGATACGCAAGGGAAGGGGGTTGAAGCAGAGCGGAGTAGTTGTTTTCCACAGCCATGCTGTAATCAAAAGTAAAGAAGCTGCAAATCGATATCGAGAACAGAAAAATGATAAAAAACAAACCGGACATGGCAGTCATATTTGGAGCAAGTCGCTCCCACAGATCATTCCAGAAGTTTGATTTTTGTTTCCCCTGTCTGCGAATTCGTCCAATAATGGAAATGCCGAGTAATAGGGCAAATACATTACCTGTGATTGAGGTCAGAATCAGTACTACACTGACACCGATCATCCAGCGAGGGAGGATAGAGGTCGCGTTATATCGGGATACGATAATCAGTACGACCAGGTCGATGACCAGAATAAATATGAGCACCGCCATAGCTGGCAGAAAGTTGTCAGCCACATAGGGTTTGAAAACATTTAACGCAGATACACCGATGACGAACAGCTGGGTTAACAGCATATATACCGCAAAGGTGTACTCCACATTCCTGGCTTTTCGAATCAGATGAAAGGCTGCCGTTACGATAAATATGTTGCCAGAAATGATGGCAAGTAGCTGAACCCAGGCTAACCTGCGGGTCAAAGTAGAGATCGTACCTGTACGGATCAAGTCTTTTCGAATCCGAAGGGTGATGACACTTTGGACCAGTGTGAAGAATACATAGATCCCAAGTATCGTTAGCAGAAATGGTTTGAACGTCTGCCCACTCCAGTCATAACTGTTGAACAGCAACAAGGCAGTCAAGAGAAGGGACGTGATCCAGGCGAAGCTTGCCTGACTGTATTCTCGAGAAGACTTAAGCCGGAAACGCATTTCTTGTGTTAAGGACGAGTTTGTCATAATACACCTGCTTTAAGAGGTAGTTCAACACACACTTTAATATTGTTTCATCTTGGAGCGCACTCTTGGATCAATAAAAGCGTACAGCAGATCAACCGCTACATTGATAATGGAGATCGTAATTGCTGTGTAGATTACTCCGCCCATGATACTCGGAATATCGGGGATGAATTGTTTATCCACAATATAGCTGCCGAGACCGCTGATATTAAACACTTTCTCCGTCACTGCTGCCCCGCCAAGCATGGCTCCGAATTGAAGTCCAACCACAGTTACGATTGGAATCAATGCATTACGTACAGCGTGTTTCAGCATGACCTGACGTTCGCTTAACCCCTTGGCGCGGGCGGTCATCACATAATCCTCATGAATGACTTCCAGTGTAGAAGACCGGGTCATCCGTGCCACCGCAGCCGTAAGTCCTGTGCCCAGCACAATGATTGGCATAATGATCGACAGCCAGTTCTGCGGGTTGAAGGTGGCGGGAAGCCACTGTAATTTGATCGAAAAGTTCAGAATGAAAATAAGTCCTTGCCAGAAATTCGGGATCGATAATCCAATCAGAGCGATGAACATAAACGTATAATCGAACCATGAATTAGGCTTAATCGCTGAGATGATACCGATGGGCAATGCGATGACGAGTGCTAGCAGCAGGGAGATGACCGCCAGCGTCAATGTAATTGGAAACTTTCTTGCAATCGTTGCTGTTACGTCTTCATTTCCTGCAAAAGACTTGCCAAGATCGAAGAGAGCAACTCCCTTAATATTGTTCCAGAGCTGTGTAAGATAAGGCTGATCCAAGCCATACACCTGATTGAATGCTGCAATCTGTTCCTGCGTTGCTGTCTCTCCGAGAATGTTAGCTGCCGGGTTGAACGGAGACAGATACAAAATCGTAAATACGAGTGTGGCTACGCCCAGAATGACAAATACCGTCATCAGTATTCTTTCAAATATGTACTTTAGATAAGGATTTCCATACAAAAAGAGGATGCCATACATCAGACAGCCAGGAATAATGGATATCGCTAAAAACCACGGTTTGTCGATAAGGGTGTGGAATGTATCGGCCATCGTAAGACGTTGACTTCCCTGTTCCTGAAGTATGCGAGAAGTCCGCTCCTTCAACTCTTTCTGAACCGTTTCTTCCAACCATTCCTCGGTCTGACGTCTGAATTCTTCCTCACTGACCTGCTGCTGGAAAAAACGATGTTTGCGTCGTAGCTGTTCTTCGACTTCCAACTTCATCTTGTTCCGATAGGAAGAAGCGAGCAGTTCTTGCTCAGCCGTCTGCCTGGCGGCTACCCAGCCGTCATTTTTTCGATTCGAACGCCATATTAGAAACACGACCAGATTGATCGGTAATCCAAGAATGAACAGAACATATCGGTAGGAAGGATGAAGCAGCATTTTGCCATAAATAAAACTTAAATTGTGCACCAACCGCGTGAGTCTGCTGCCTTCTGCAAGATTCAAACCAAGCGTGCCTCCTTTCATTCAGGTTTAAATTGCATTATTCCGATTGATATAGTATATATTATTTAGGGTCTAAACAATTGTCAAGGAATTAAATGGTATACATATGAGATGAGTAAATGGGAAAAACGGATGAGAGCTGGTGATGATATGGAACCTTTATTGAAAGTTAATGATCTATCGGTCTCTTTTCATTCTGGAGAGAGTGAGTTTCAGGCAGTGCGAGGAGTGAGTTTTGAAGTGCGCAAAGGCGAGACGCTGGGCATTGTAGGCGAATCGGGCAGCGGAAAAAGTGTAACAGCACGTTCCATTATGAGGCTGCTTGCATCGCCGCCTTCACAGATGAAAAATGGAGAGATTCTGTTCAAAGGGGTCGATCTGGCGAATAAAACGCAGAAAGAGATGGAGAGCATCCGTGGGCGTGATATTGGTATGATCTTTCAGGACCCGATGAGTTCTCTTAATCCGACCATTAAAGTAGGGAAACAGATCTCCGAAAGTTTGATCAAACATCAGAAGGTGTCCAAAAGGGAAGCCAAGAAACAGGCAATTGCCATGATGGAGCGGGTGGGGATAACTCGTAGTGAAATACGCTACAACCAATATCCACACGAATTCTCCGGAGGCATGCGTCAGCGGGTCATGATCGGTATTGCACTTGCTTGTCGTCCTGAATTGCTCATTGCCGATGAGCCGACAACCGCACTTGACGTTACGATTCAGGCACAAATTCTTAATTTGATGAAAGATATGCAGGACCAACTGGGCACATCGATTATCCTGATCACGCATGATTTGGGCGTAGTAGCAGGCATGTGTGATCGGGTAGTTGTTATGAAAGAAGGACAGATTGTGGAAACCGGGACAACAACAGAGATTTTTGCTAATCCCAAACACCCGTATACGATTAGACTTCTGAATGCATTACCACGTCTGGATCAGAAGAAAAAGCCCAAACCGGTATCGTTGGTCCCGAGAGATCTGGAGGATGATCAGCCATTGCTTGAGGTGAAATCACTCAGACAACATTTTAATCTGGGGAAAGGCAATACCTTAAAGGCTGTTAATGATATCAGTTTTCATATTCGTCAAGGAGAGACGCTTGGCGTTGTAGGGGAATCCGGTAGCGGAAAATCAACCACGGGGCGAGCCATTCTGCGGTTGCATGAGCCAACAGGTGGAGATGTACTGTTTAAAGGAGTTCCGCTCAATCGCTTGTCAGCTTCTGAGATGAAAACGATGCGCAGACATATGCAGATTATTTTCCAGGACCCTTATGCATCTCTGAATCCCAAAATGAGGATTATGGATATCATTGGAGAAGCCCTTGATATTCATCAACTTGCAGGTACAGCATCTCAGCGGGAGAAGCGGGTAGAGGAACTACTGGAGATGGTGGGTCTTGATCCTACCCATGCGCAGCGTTATCCACATGAATTCTCGGGTGGACAGAGACAGCGGATCGGTATTGCACGAGCTCTGGCTGTGGAACCTGAATTCATCGTATGTGATGAGCCGTTGTCTGCACTGGATGTGTCGATACAGGCTCAAATCGTACAATTGCTTGAAGAGTTGCAGCAGCGACTCGGATTGACGTATCTCTTCATCGCGCATGACTTGTCCATGGTTAAACATATCAGTGACCGAGTGGCTGTGATGTATAATGGGAAAATTGTGGAGCTGGCCGAGAGTGAAGAACTCTATTCCAACCCGCAACATGCCTACACCAAGGCTTTGCTATCTGCTATTCCCGTGCCTGATCCGGCGGTAGAAGCGAAGAAAAAGAGACATGTTGTGAAAGAAACAACAAGAGAGAATGTTGAAGTAGAGGACCGTTATAATCTCAAACATTCCAAGTGGGTAGAAGTCACGGAAGGGCACTGGGTAGCCATATCTAGTTAGATAGTGCAACATATAGTCTTTTTCAACGAAAAAAGAACCCCGACAATGATCTCCATAGATCGTTATCGGGGTTGTGTTATATGTGCTTCGTATAAGGGCAGTAATCAAAAGCGATTATTTGAATTGAACCGATTTCTTGATGGTATCAATCTCGGCTTTGGTCTTATCATCCACGTAAGTGAATATGAAGTTGAAAGCATATCCTTCAATAATTGTACTATAGTAATCTTGAGTAACGGTTGAACCGTCACCTGGATCCATCGTGATTTGCATCAGATCCATCTCTTTACCACCGATGGTTTCCGTTGTCATTTCCTTATAATCGTAAGGGAACTGGCTATCCACCATGAATTTTTTGGTTGCTTCCAGGTAGTCTTTACCTGTACGAATGCCTTGCAACAAGCTTACTTTCTCAGCAATGGCCATAGCGGAAGGGCCAACTTGACCGCCGTCCAATGGGTACTTTGAAGCCATAAGCAGATTCAATGTTTTGGTCTGAGACAGTTCAATTTGTTTTTTCTTCGTTTCATCATCACCAGCAATCGCTTCGGATGAAGCACTTGTCAGCTCATTCATGCCTGCAGCATCCTGGAACTCCCATGCTTCCGGGAATTTCAGAGATACGCCAAAATAGTCATTGGTGTAAGAACCTTTTTCCGTAGTCCCCAGCTCAACGTCTTGGGAATTATCAGTTTCTTTGGACTCTTCGCTTGCTGGTTCTGTGTTCTCTGTTTCTTCTGTAGTCGCTGTATCAGAATCAGTACCAGTCGTTGTTTCTGTCGGGGTAGTCTCTTCTGTTTCGGCTGTGTTATCTGCTTTGTCACCGCAAGCGGCTGCAACCAGCATAATCATAATGAGCATGGCGAATAAAGAAGCTTTTTTTGGAATTGTCATATTACCCTCCTGAAATGTGTGTGTGTTTGTTTCTCTCTCTACATGTTGCCTGCTTCCTAAATTGTAGCACAAACGTTCTCATATACTACCTATAGGAATCTATAGGGGTCTTCTATACATAAGACATTCGGCTGGCAATTGAAACAGCTTCTGTGCTGGATTGCACACCTAATTTGTTAAAAATCACTTTTTTGTGATGATTCACGGTGCATTCCTTGATCTTTAATTTCAAAGCAATGGCTTTTACCGTGAGGCCTCCGGCTATCATCTCCAGAATGGTTAACTGACGCTCGGTGAACTCCACCGCCGGTTTGTCGCACGCTTCAGCAGTCTGTTGACTCTGATAACAGTTCTGCATGTACGCTGGAATTAGCTTGGCAATGGCAATCAGTTCACCTTGCATATCTGCATTAATGGTGGACACATCCAGATAACCGACATGTTGGGATCCCATGAACAGAGGTGCGGCGTAACAATGCCAGCTTTGAAAATAAGGACTTTCATGCTGCTTGGGCAGCAGCACTACAGGCTCGTTGCTGTCCATCGTTACAGATATGGCGTTAACTCCACAGCTCTGTGCAGTGAAGAACATGCCCGGACGAATGGGGGAATGTTCTACTACAGCTTTAAGATCTGAACTGTAATTCATCGAGAGGAGCACACCGTTGCTATCTGCGAGTAAAAAAAGATAAGTGCCCGTTAAATTCTCTTGGATAACCGAGATACTGTTCTGGAATGCATGAATCAGGAAATGATTGATTTTACGAAGCCTGTCCAGACTGGATTCTGGTAAATAGTCGAACGGAGCCGTTCCTGCTGCATGCGAGCAATTCGGAGACTCTTCGTGTCGTGAGGCAAATGTAATGGCAGGCATGTTGTTTCCTCCTTGCTGCACAGTTCTCATCCAATCGTTTGAATGACGTGTCCTTCCTGGTCCTTGATTTCTGTTCTAACAATCTGAACGATAATATGATCCAATGAAGTTATCTCAAATGTCCCTTCAAACGGGCGAAGGTTCTCTGCCAGCTCATCAACAATTTGTTTGTTCACCGTCAGGGTAACTTGTCTGTCTGATTCCAATACGGCTGGCTGTTCTCCTGCTTCGAACAGAATATTAGTATCCGGTCCGATCAAGGATAGAGAGGCACCTTTCGAAATTCGGCTACGAAGGATGGTGCCAACTAATACGGCTTGTTTGGCTCCAAGCTGGAGTTTAGCCGGAACCGATTTTTGCAGCAATTTTTTGCGAGGAGATTCCCAAGCCAGTTGTTGTATGAATAAAAACGCTGTGCTGGACCCGTCCTGTTCTATTCCATGCTCAACCGCTTGTATAACCGAAGGGATATCTGCGTACGAATTTCTCATCAGATCCGTCACATATTTGGGCATGAACATGGAGGAGGCAGACAGGAATCCACGAGCATTCCAGCTTTGAATCATTTCCAGTTCCCGACCTGTAATGCCAACCATCTGAATAAATTGCACTGAACCATTAGGCGTAGAGATCGCGGGTAGATCCGGGTCTTCAATAAACGAGAGAGCTGTCAGCAAAGTATCGGATTCCAGACAGATGGGGCCATTGGCGTCCATGTAATCTCCTGGCTGAAAGATATTTCCGCTGTTGAACACGTAACGTCCTACATTCTGTAGCAGATTCAGCGCCCAGGCTGGCGGATCAGTCTCTGCTTCACTGCGTGTAAGACGAAAGGTGATTTCAAATCCATACCCGCTTTTGGATGCATCATGCATCTCTTTTTCATATAATTCTGAGAAACCGTAGGTAACAAAATGCCAGTGAGGCATAGGTGTGTTCACCTCATAAACGCTAATGCCATCGAGTGGATCGGGACCTCCAAGAATATATGGAAGGGCAGTGCCGTAGTGTTTTGGCTCTTGTTCCCCATACAATTCACGCATGGATTGATCAATCGCATCCCAACCGGATGTGTTTTCTTCCTGAGTCATTATTGAATCCTCCTTGACTGTTCTTTCCCCCGAAAAACATTTAAAATTAAGTCTACCTGTTACAGAAACGGATTCAAGCGGCTTAAGGATGAATTGTGTCAGATAGGACTTGGGTGTTATTAATTGCAATTCAGGGAGTGAAATTACATGAGTATGAAAGGTATCTATTTAAAGGAGTTTAATCATACAAGCTGGGACTCATTTTCCGAAGGGTTTGAAGAACTTGGACAAAAGTTGGACCCCGCGTGGGTAGAACATGCGCGATTACAAGGGATTCCGGCAGATATAAGTCGGGTGCTTTTGTGTGAAATGGGGGAGTACGCTTTTGAATGGATGGCGAAAGATATCCCGGCTTTAGGGGACCAAAGTCCCGCTGTTTACCTGGAAACGGAGGAAGGAGCGCAGGCATTAAGGGCGGCCATTATGCGTATGCCACGTTAATTTTTTCGATGGTGAGAGTGTGCGAACGATCAGTTGATCCAGTGAAGTTGATTTTGCAAAATAGATATGTTACGCTTACATTACAAGAGCAAACACAACAGAATATGCAATAACATCTTTTGATGGATTGTAACTGTGAAGACAGGCAAAACCTAAACTGATGGTGAAATGAAAGCTCCTTTTTTTGGTGCTATTTTACCTTGAGTTTAGGTTTTTCTTGTTTTCTGCTCTAAATTACAGTTTTTTACCTGGAAAAACCAAAATAAATTTCGAAAAGAGGTTGTTGTTCATGACCACGGCAAAAAAAGGATTCCCCGAAAACTTCCTATGGGGCGGCGCTACAGCTGCCAATCAATTGGAGGGTGCATTCGATAAGGACGGCAAAGGCCTCTCCACAGCGGACATGATCGCTCATGTTCCCAAAGAGAAGCGGACAGGCGGACATGCTATGGAAATTTCCTCTTCCCGAATCGAAGAGATCCTCTCCGGCAAATTTGAAGAACGTTTCCCGAAACGTTTTGGTATCGATTTCTACCATCACTTTAGAGAAGATATTGCATTGTTCGCTGAAATGGGCTTCAAAGTATTCCGTTTGTCCATTCACTGGGCACGTATTTTCCCGAACGGTTATGATCAAGAGCCGAATGAAGCAGGCTTGAAATTCTATGATGAAGTATTTGACGAATTGTTGAAATATGGCATCGAGCCGCTCGTTACATTGTCTCACTATGAGACACCGCTTGGCTTGACGCAAAAATATAACGGCTGGGCTGGCCGTGAAGTAATCCAGCACTATGTTCGGTATGCAGAAACGGTGTTCAACCGTTATAAAAATAAAGTGAAATACTGGCTGACGTTTAATGAAATTAACGTAATGCTGTTCAGCCCATACACTGGCGGCGGCATTCTGATCGATAAAGTGGACAACAAACTGCAAACCACTTATCAAGCGCTGCATCACCAATTTGTAGCAAGTGCATTGGTAACGAAGCTTGCTCACGAGATTATGCCTGGTTCCCAAGTGGGTTGTATGCTTGCTCGTATGGAGACTTATGCAGCAACATGTAATCCGGTAGATGTTCGTCTGGCTCAACACGAGAATCAGATTAACCTCTTCTTCACGGACATGCATGCTCGTGGTAAATACCCGAACTACATGGCTCGTTATTTTGAAGAAAACGACATCGTGATCCAAAAAGAAGCAGGCGATGACGAGATCTTGCTGAACAATACCGTTGATTTCATCTCCTTCAGCTACTATATGTCCGTAACCAAATCTGCATCTGCAGACAAGGAAGAAACATCGGGTAACCTGACTGGCGGCGTGAAAAACCCTTATCTGGAAGCATCCGACTGGGGCTGGGAGATCGATCCGATCGGTCTGCGCGTAACCTTGAACAACTTCTGGGATCGTTACCAGAAACCATTGTTCATCGTAGAAAATGGTCTGGGTGCATATGACCGTGTTGAAGAAGACGGTTCGATCCATGACTCCTATCGTGTGGATTACCTGAAAAAACACATTGAACAAATGAAAGAAGCCATCAAAGATGGCGTCGATCTGATTGGATTTACAGCATGGGGCCCGATTGACCTTGTGAGCATGTCCACTTCCGAAATGTCCAAACGTTATGGTTTCATCTACGTGGATCTGGATGACGAAGGTAACGGAACACTCAAACGTTCCAAAAAGGATTCATTCGACTGGTACAAAAACGTAATCTCCAGTAATGGTGAGCAACTGTAGTTCTCACGTTTTCTGAGCGGGCAAACCTGATATAACAGTTAGTGTTTAATGGAATTTAATGTTCCTGAGGGCCTGCTGATTAGCGTTTGTCCGCTTTTTTTATGTGCTGCAAACATTACATATGGAGGGATATCTTTTGAAAAGATGGAGTATGAACACAAAAAGTATCGGATGGATGCTTGCCCTGACATTAAGTCTGAGTGTGATCTGGCCAGCAACCGTTGGTGCGGAAAGCACCCAGGTTACTCCAATCCAGGCCAATACCTATGTTGGTGATCCTGGAGAGATGGTAGAGTCCTTTGACATTACTGTAGCAAATCCGGAGAAATATCAGAATCTGAAAGCTTCAGACTTCGAAATTACTGGCAATTATGATGGCTATCCTTTAAATGAAGCGGAAGAGATCATACAAAATGAGTATGAAGATGACGGAATAAAATTGACAATTACGGATCATACCATCCATATGGCGGTAAAGCCGTTTAAATATCCTGGAGGTATGATTTCAAAATTTAAGGTAACGAACAAAACGTATCCAGAGCTATCTTTTGATGAGACCAATGTGGATAAGGTTGTTACCCGAACCGTCGATGATTTTGAAAAAGGTACGTACACGGGCAGCAACGGTGAAGCGTTGTCTTACCGTCTGAAGCGTAGTCCTTCCACCAACGCACAACCGCTTGTCGTATGGCTTCATGGCGGGGGAGAAGTAGGTACGGATGGTAGAAGTCATCTTACGGCTAATCGTGGAGCAGTAGTCTGGACGGAATCGGGGTATGATACTTCCGTACTGGCCGTACAGTATCCTGAGAATTACAGCTTCAAAATCTATGATAACCCGGAGCAACTGGCCCAGATGCAGGCGTACTTCGTGGCGCAGTATGAGTTGATTCAGAAGCTGGTTGCTGAAGGTGAAGTTGATCCGAATCGGATCTATCTGTCTGGTGTTTCCAGTGGCGGTGGTGGTGCCTTCCGTTTCTTGACACAATATCCCGATCTGTTTGCTGGAGCGATTATTGTAGCGGCCAAGGATACGGTAGCGGATTACACCGGATCTGTAGAAGCATTCAAAAAAGAACTGAAAGATATTGTGGATGTCCCAGTATGGATTATGCATGCCAAAAATGATCCAACCACTGACAGCCGGACAAGCTCTTTGGCTTATCAGGCTTTGACTGAGCTTGGAGCCAAGCATGTCAATATGACGCTGTATGACGATGCATACATGGATAGCCAAAGACTGTACGGTGGCATGAAGCATTGGTCATGGGTACCGGCTTTTGACAACAAAGAAGTACTTGCCGACCTGTTCCAACTAAGCAAAGGGACTTCAGGGGAACAGGATGGAGGTAACATAGAGCATGGAACAAAACCAACTGAGCCTGTGACAAGAGCGCAGATCGCCCTCGTGCTTGCCGACAAGTTAAATCTTCCTGAAGTATCCGAATCTGCTTACCCGTACACAGATTCTGCTCCTGAATGGGCTCGTCAGGCCATTGCAACAGTGACCAAGGCAGGATTGATGAAAGGTGTCAGCAATCAGATATTTGCCTCGGGAGAGGAAGTAACACGTGCACAGATGGCAGTGATCGTAGACCATATTTTGACGAGTCGCGGCTGGAATGATGCAGACGAGTCAACTGTAGTATTGTTCAAGGATTTGAATGATAAGCATTGGGCTTATGAAGCCGTTCAAAATAGTGCCAAAGCCGGTATTATGTCCGGTATGTCCAAAGATCAATTTGATTCATCGAAGTCGGTTACAGGTGCTCAGCTGGAGCTGATTCTGCAACGATTGGAACAATTGCCAACAAACTAAGTTCAATAACCAACTTAATAATGATAAATAATGAGAGGAATGATTGATATGACTACACCATTTCCGAAAGACTTCCTATGGGGCGGCGCTGTAGCAGCCAACCAACTTGAAGGAGCTTATAATACAGATGGTAAAGGTCTTTCTGTTCAAGATGTAATGCCACACGGGATTACAACGCCTAGAACGGAAGCACCTACAGAAGATAACCTGAAACTGATCGGTATCGATTTCTACAACCGCTACAAAGAGGATGTTAAACTGTTTGCTGAAATGGGCTTCAAAGTGTTCCGTACATCCATCGCTTGGTCCCGTATCTTCCCTAAAGGTGATGAATTGGAACCAAATGAGAAAGGTCTCCAATTCTATGATGACCTGTTCGATGAGTGTCACAAATACGGGATTGAACCACTCGTAACGATCTCTCACTATGAGACACCGTTGCATCTGTCCAAAACGTATGATGGCTGGGTTAACCGTAAAATGATCGATTTCTACGAGCGTTATGTAACAGTGCTGTTCAACCGTTTCAAAGGCAAAGTTAAATACTGGCTGACATTCAATGAAATCAACTCCATCCTGGAGGAACCATTCATGAGTGGCGGCATCTATACGCCAAAAGCTGAACTGTCCAAACAGGATCTGTACCAAGCGATCCATCATGAATTGGTAGCCAGTGCGTTAGCTGTGAAACTGGGTCATGAAATTATGCCTGAAGCCAAAATCGGCTGTATGGTACTGAGCATGCCTACGTATCCGTTGACTCCAAACCCGGATGATGTGGTTGCAGCGATGCATGCGGAACAGCGCAATGATATCTTTGCTGATATCCATGCACGTGGTTATTATCCGAAATACATTAATCGTTATTTCAAAGCGAATAATATCAATATTAAGTTTGAAGATGGCGATGCTGAAATTCTGAAGCATACCGTAGACTTTATCTCGTTCAGTTATTATGTAAGTATCTGTGAGACTGGTGATCCCGAGAAACGTATCGAAGGCAAAGGAAACCTGTTCGCAGGTGTGCAAAACCCTTATCTGAAAGCGAGTGAGTGGGGCTGGCAGATCGATCCGCAAGGACTGCGCGTAACCTTGAACAAATACTGGGACCGTTATCAAAAACCATTGTTTATTGTCGAAAATGGTCTGGGCGCAGTCGATGAGCTGATTACGGACGAAAATGGCAATAAAACGGTGAACGATGATTACCGTATTCAATACTTGAATGACCATCTGGTACAGGTGGGCGAAGCTCTTGAGGATGGCGTAGAAGTGATGGGTTATACGTCATGGGGCTGTATTGACCTGGTAAGTGCTTCAACAGCAGAGATGAAGAAACGTTATGGTTTCATCTATGTTGACCGCAACAATGACGGTTCAGGAACATTGGATCGTTACAAGAAAAAATCATTCCATTGGTACAAGGAAGTTATTAGTACAAATGGCGCAAGTCTTAAGAACAACAACGAGTAAATACTAGTTCTATAAGCATAGTTGTGCAAGCACCTTCTGATGTCACATTAACGCACATTAACCGCTTTCACAAAAACATTGTCATATGGATAATTATATGGTAAGATGGGCCTAAGGCTAATGAATACTGGATTGTTACTGTTCAATCAGGCAAAACCAGAAGCGGGGCATATTTCGTGACCTGCTTTGGTTTTGCCTTTTACTACTTTGACGGTGCAAGGTGATGTGAAGAAATGAAAATTGAGAAGGTGCTGAACAACAACGTAGTTACCGTAATTGATCCGGGAGGAAACGAACTGGTCGTTATGGGACGTGGAATTGCCTTCAAAAAGCATACTGGTGAATCGATTGACGAGAGTCTCGTCGAAAAAATATTCTCGCTTGAAAGTAAGGAAGTATCACAGAAACTTAAAACACTTCTGTCTGATATCCCGGTTGAATATGTCGAGTGCTCGGATGAGATTATCCGTTATGCCGAGACGGTGTTAGGTGAGAAGCTGCATGAAAGCATCTACATTTCACTGACGGATCATATTCATTTTGCCATTGATCGACATCGTCAAGGATTGCAGATCCGTAACGCATTGTTCTGGGAGATCAAGCGCATGTACCGGAAGGAATATGCCATTGGACTCAAGGCGCTACAGATTATCGAGGAAACATTAGGTGTCCTGCTACCCGAAGACGAATGCGCATTCATTGCAATGCATCTGGTTAATGCCCAGATGAACGGTGAGATGAGGGAAACGATCAGTATTACGAACATCGTTAAGGACATACTTAACATCGTAAGACGTAGCTTTGTGATTGAACTTGATGAAGATTCATTGAGTTATTATCGATTTTTAACTCATCTGAAGTTCTTTGCCCAACGTGTGTTGCAAGGAACGGCGATTGAAGATAAAGAAGTAGATAATCCGCTTCATGACTTGGTGAGCAAGCAGTATCCGGAAGCACATGCATGTGCAGTAAGGATCAGTGACTATACGCGTAAGATCTATAATCGGGTGTTGTCCAAGGAAGAAATACTGTATCTGACCATTCATATTGAACGAATTGTCAGAAATGAACAAACAATTGAATAAAGTTGGGATTGTTACTGCTAAAAAGGCAAAACCTAAACGTTGAATAATGATAAGCTTTTCTGCTTTGTCATTATTCAGTGTTTAGGTTTTTTTTTAACCTTCATTACACATAAAAGGAGCAAAACACAATGGATAAACAACAATTGTCCAAGGATATTTTGAAGCTTGTTGGTGGCGAAGAGAATATCGATCAAGTCACACACTGTATGACAAGACTCAGATTTAACCTGAATGACAACCAAAAAGCGGACAAAGCGACGCTAAAAAATACACCAGGCGTTATGGGCGTTATGGAGAACGGTGGACAGTTCCAGGTTATCATCGGTAACGATGTGCCTATCGTGTATAACGCACTCGTTGGCAACATGTCCAAATCACCAAACGCAGATAATGCAACCTCAAGCGCTTCAACTGGAGAAAAGAAAAAGAGAAATCCGATAAGTGCGTTATTCGATTTCATTTCAGGTATATTTACGCCGATTCTGCCAGCGATTACAGGTGCTGGTATGATCAAAGGGATCGTGGCTATCCTGGTAGCACTGGGATGGTTGTCCGATACCAGCTCGACCTACATCATTTTGTCAGCAATCGGTGACGGTGCATTCTACTTCCTGCCAATCATTCTGGCGATCAGTGCTGCACGTAAACTGGGTAGCAATATGTACATTGGGGCAGCACTCGCCGCGGGTATTATGCATCCAACGATTACCGCGTTACTTGCAGAAGGGGATTCGACATTCGCAGGCATTAAAGTCATTGCCGCAACGTATTCCTCCACAGTAATTCCGATCATTCTCGCCATCTGGATTGCTTCTTATGTAGAGAAAGCCGTTGATCGTGTAACACATGCTTCACTTAAACTCTTGGTTGTTCCAACAGTAACACTGTTAATTATGGTTCCACTGACGTTGATGACAGTAGGTCCATTGGGTACGGTTCTTGGTAATGGTTTGTCCGGTGGTATTTCATGGTTGTTCGACAACATGTCCATCTTCGCAAGTATCCTGATTGGTGGTACGATGTCACTGCTGATCATTACAGGTATGCACTATGCGTTGCTGCCAATCGTTGTTGGTTCAATGACAACACTGGGTTACGACTTTATTATTCCACTGATGTTTGCAGCTAACTTGGCACAAGGTGGTGCAGCATTTGGTGTAGGTCTCAGATCGAGAAATAGCAAAACCAAATCCTTGGCCTATTCCACAGGTCTTACGGCTATTATGGGGATCACGGAACCAGCGATGTATGGTATCAACATGAAGTTCAAAAAACCATTTATCGCAGCCCTTATCGGGGGAGCGATTGCCGGTGGGTTCATGGGTATCTTCAATGTTAAATCGTACGTTATTACAGGACTTGCAGGTCTGCCGAGTGTGGCAGCATTTATCAGTCCAGCAATTAGCACACTGCTCTATGCTCTGGCTGGTGGTTTGATTGCCATCGTAGCTGCGGCAGTACTGACGTACATTCTTGGGTTCCAAGAAGAAAATGCATCGGAGCCAGTAGCTGCACCAGCAGCTGAGCCGGCAACACCAGCAGTAACTTCTGCTACTGTAACTGAAGAAGCAAAAGCACAAGATGAACAAGTATTCAGCCCAATCACAGGTGAAGTTAAACCGCTGAGCGAAGTGCCAGACCCTGCGTTCTCTGAAGAGATTATGGGTAAAGGATTCGCGATTCAACCATCTGAAGGTCGCGTCGTATCTCCGATCAACGGAACCGTGTTCTCCTTATCGAAGAGTGGACATGCTATTGGTCTGGTAAGTGATACAGGCGCAGAGATGTTGATTCATATCGGGATTGATACCGTGAAGCTGAAAGGTCAATTCTTCTCTCCTAAAGTTCAAGCAGGTGCAAAGGTATCTGTAGGTGATGTACTGATGGAGTTTGACCGGGAACAGATCGAAAAAGCCGGTTACACAACGATTACACCAGTCATTATTACAAACATGCATCAGTATGAGTCCATTGAGTCTGCTGGTCGCACTACGATCAAAGAAAAAGACTTGTTGTTCACAGCTAAAGCTTAACCATAAGCAAAAAACAGCAGCTTCACCGGAATGTAATCCGGTGAAGCTGCTGTTTTTTGCTTATAGCCTTTTACACGGGAAGCATCCCCTGAACCAATTGCACAAAATGTTGTGCAGGCTTGGACAGATAGCGGTTCTGCAGCCAGACCAGCGCCGAGCCAACCGTGGAATGCTGGTCCTGAATGCGATATACGTGAAATGGGTGCTCGTGATATAGCTGTAGTACCGTGTGAGGCACGATGGAACTGGCAAAGCCGAGTCGGACCAGCTCGAGCAACATATTAATGTCTGAGCACTCACCCATGATGGAGGGGGTAACCTGATGCTCCCGAAACTTGTCCAAAATTAGCTCGAACATACCGAGTCCTTCTGTGCTTGGAAGCAGTAGAGGGATACCTGTAAGCTGCTCAAAATAAGTCCCCATCTCCACTCCTGGTCCCATCTCTGTCGGACTATCGAGCGGTGTTGAAGAAATGTAGAAAAGGGGTTCCTGTGGCAGATGCAGAACCTCATAACGTTCAGTCTGGACAGGCATGCGTACACAGGCAAGTTCAACTTTGCCATCTTCCAGCAATCGGCATAATTGCGCAGATTCATTTTGTTGAATTTTATAGGTAACCTGTGGGTGGGTGGTGCGAAACTGTTGCAGTGCTTGCGGGATCAGGCGATCCGATATGGTATTGATGCCGATGGCGAGTTTGCCCCGTATGCCGTGACGGAAACTTTGCATCTCCATTACAGCTTCCTCCATATATTTGGTCAAGGTAACCGCATAATCATAGAAGCTGCGCCCCGCCTGCGTTAGTTCCATCATACGCCCTTTGCGTTCAAATAGAATCACACCAAGCTCTTCTTCCATTAACTTAAGCTGCTGGCTTAAGGGTGGCTGAGCCATGTGAAGTCTTCGAGCTGCTGCTGTAATCTGTTTCTCCTCAGCAATGGCAATGAAATAGCGACATTGTTTGATATCCAAGTGGTTGTTCTCCTTCGCCTGCAATGTATATGTAATTCATATGGAAAGGCAACAAAACATGTATTTTTAATATACTACGATCTTATGTTACCATACATTAGATTTGCATACCTGACTAACAGGGTTTGGTTTCTATATGAATATTACTGCATGAGAAAGACCTTGAATTGGAGGATAAAACAACGTGGTTAGAACAATACATGATGCTGCTCAAGCGGGCCATACCGATGAGGTCATTCGATTTATCACACAACAGGGTAGCCGGTTGAATGAACGGGATGCATTGGGGCGAACACCTCTGCTGGCAGCGGTGCACGGTAACAAGATAGACACGGCAAGGATGTTAGTAGACGCCGGAGCCGACATTAATCTTCGGGATGCACGATTGGACAACCTACTGTTATACGCGAGTGCTGAGGGTATGTATGACATGGTCGAATTGGCGATTACAGCAGGTGCAGATACGAGGTTAACGAATCGTTTTGGCGGCACAGCTCTTATCCCAGCAGCGGATCGGGGCCATGTGGACATTGTGGAGCTTCTGCTGACACGCAGTGATGTGGATGTGAACCATATCAACAACCTGGGGTGGACAGCCTTGCTGGAAGCTGTCATTTTGGGAGATGGTGGGCCGCGTCACCAGCAGATTGTTGCCTTGCTTTTGCAATATGGTGCAGATCCAAAGATCGCGGATCGGGACGGGATTACACCGCTTGCACATGCGAGCCGGCATCGGTATGCCGAGATGGAACGACTGTTAACCCAAGTCTGAAGAGACTTATACATTTATGATACAGAACAGTGAAAGGATATTCCAAACGAATGAACAGACATCAAGAGCATTTTACACAAAAGAATATGAAGGACGTATCTTCACTGATTTTGGCAGGTATACAGTGGTTTTTCTTCCTGTTTACCAATACCGTTGTTGTTCCGCTATCCATTGGACATAATTTTCATCTGTCTCCCGATGCCATCGCTGCCTCCATGCAGCACGCATTTATCCTTACCGGAGCAGTGTGTATTCTTCAAGCCGTATTTGGTCATCGATATGCGATTATGGATGGTCCATCAGGGTTATGGTGGGGATTGACGCTAAGTTTGACGGTATCTGCTTCATCGGCCGGTATGAGTCTGGAGCGTATTGGCGGTGGACTGGCTGCAGGTTTTCTGTTAGCGGGACTAACGATGGTGATTCTGGGTTGGCTGGGAGCAGCGCAAGTGCTGCAAAAGCTGTTCACACCTATGGTGAAGAGTGCCATGTTGTTTCTAATGACGATTCAATTAACCATGAATTTTTTCAAAGGTATGATTGGATATACGGAGTTTGGTCGTTTCGATCTGCCTGTTGCCGCATTGTCCGTTGTCATTGCATTTTTGGTGGCATGGATTCAATTAAAAGGTAGGGGGAAACTGGAGAACTACGCGATCCTGATTGGGATTGTGGCAGGCTGGATCGCTTATAGTCTATTGTTTCCTGGACAACATAGCGGACAGCCGAATCAGGCCCCGGTAGGTCTCGAACTGTTTCCGTGGGGAGCGCCCAGATGGGAACCGGGTATTGTCATTACTGCATTTTTCGTGGGACTGGTGAACATGACGAATTCGATCACCACATTAAGCACAGTTGAGAAACTATACCAGACAGAAACAACAAGTCGTCAGTATAGGCATTCCTATGCGCTAACGGGTCTGTTCACGATGTTGTCAGCCTGTGTAGGTGTGCTGCCCTTTGGTTTATTTGCATCATCGATCGGGTTCCTGGAGAGTACTCGCATTCTGCGTCGTGCTGCCTTGATTATTGGAGCGGGGATGTTATGTGTGATAGGTCTTACACCTTCAGTGACAGCATTTTTTGCACAAATACCACCAAGCGTCGGCAGTGCGGTTTTGTTCGTGGCTTATCTTCAGATGTTCGGCACGGCACTTAGAACGCTTGAAGGTACGACGTTTAATTCTAAAACGATCTATCGTGTAGCGTTGCCGGTCCTCACGGGAGTTGCGGTCATGAATATTCCTGCGGAGGCCTTTCAAACTTTGCCCATGTACCTCATTCCGATCATAAGTAATGGTCTCGTCATAGGGGTATTGGTTTCACTGGTTCTTGAAAAAACCGTGAACTGGTCCAAAATGGAACAACCAGCGACAGTAAGTAAAGCGGCATAAAGAGTTTCACTTGCGACAGTCCAATTTGATTGGGCTGTTTTTTTGTTTTTGTTACAGATTTTAAGGCTATTTAACTATTTCACAATGATTTTGCCTTGTCCTGCAAGCATTCGCATCTCTCTAGAGAGACGGTCCTGGTTCCCATCCTGCATTTCGAGTTGAACACCATAGTGCCATGAGGTATTTTTTTCTTGACCCCAGCGGAGAGTGCCTTCCATATATAGAGGGTCTTCAAAGAGCAGCATATTCATTCCAATCCGAATATCGTTATTCTCTACAGGAAGGGATAGCGGAAATGACAGCTGACAGCCGGATCGACTGATGTCACAGAGTTCAGCCTGAATGGGCTTGGCTGGTGCGTTAACCCCGTTGATGCTGAGAATATAGATCTCAAAGTGGATCGGTTCCTTCAATGTGTAGCGAAAGGGTTCTTTTCTATTGTTAATTGACATGGCTTGGCTTCCTCCATCAGGTTCAAAAAAAGTCAGTTATGCTTATATCGACCATTTGGAGCAAGAAATGAAGAGTTGCGCAAGCAGAGATGGTCCATGGGTTCCTTTTACACGTGTATCAGGCTTGATATAATGATGGAATATATTTCTGAGGTCAGACTTGGATCAGACAGAAGGGACGGATGAATATGAGAGGTACATTTCAAATGGTTACAGATACGGCAACATTGTGCCTGTATGATCTGGCAGCGTTAAAACATCGGCTTGAGGATACTTCGGACTGGTGGTCCATTTCAGTGGATGAGCTGGCTGAGGTGAATGCAGGTCATTGTCTGTTCCTGAATCTGGGTGCGGATGGAGTGTATGAGGTGGAATGGAGCCTGGAGGATGTAGAGGAGGATTCAGATCCAGATGACGGAGCGGAACGGGAAAGGGTGTATCATCTGCAAGTTCCGTCTGGGCACGTCTATCTGGGAGCGGCGGATGATGTCACTGGAGGTGAATTGGAGCCGGATGAGACGTGTGAAGGGGTTCTGTTTCAGTTAAAACCCGGAAATTATGCTTGTATCGTCTCCAGAGAAGCCAGTCGGATCACCATTGTCATGACACCAAGTATTCAGGGAAATAACACGCTGGATGAATTAATCCGGATATAGTGTACATATACGAACAGGAGGGATTCATATGCAGGAATGGAACGAGATAACGATGATGAATGCAGATGCCCTGCGTAAACGGATGAGAATACTCGCTGCTTTGGATATCATCTTTTCGGAGGAAAAATGGTTACGCGTACATCATTATGAAGCTGAACTTCAGCCAGGTGTGGCATGGGGAAACATCAATAACGGCGCAGGTGATCATCTGCATGTATTGTTTACGAACTCAGGCACGTTGATCAAAGGATTCGATCATGAGTCACCCTTGAGCCCACATGCTCGTGAGGACGGAGAAATCTATCCGGGCATGTACGATGAAGTGCCGGAGACGTTGATGGCTGTTCTGCGAGATCAGGAGGAAACATTGGATCTGGAGGATGTGACCTTTTGCCTATGGCAGGAAGGGAACGACTTACCATGGAAGGTTGGTAATTGGATTCAGATGGCGATGACCGAGGAAGACAAAGCGGACGCCAGAGGTGGCGCAGAATTTTTGCTGGGATATTTGGAAAAAAACTCGGAAGATTACGCTGATTGGGCTAAAGGTTACTATGACTTGCCGGATCTGCCGTTGGAAGCCATAGCTGAAGTATATGAAGAAAAACTGGTGACCGCCAGACTGATTAAGCAGTTGTGTCCTGAGCGAGATGTGGCAGCAGCACTGGATGAGTTACAGCAATGCGGGTACGCCGTGGAACAAACGTAATAGAGTAGCGAAGGAGGAGAGGTAGATTATGTACACTGTACAACTGGAACGGATGCGTGAAAAGTTGATCACTCTCCGAAGTCTGGACCCGGATCTGGAGCTGTTTGGCGCAGAAAACCATGAATATGAGATGGTACCTGTATGGACACAGGAGGATATTACGCAATTTGAACAGAAATGGCGAATTGAGTTGCCGGAGGACTATAAGGTATGGCTTCTTCATATGGGAACGGGTGGTGCAGGGCCTTATTATGGTCTGGAAAACCCGGATGACGGCGTATACGCTGTGCTTGGTTATGACGATGAGCTGAACGCGGTCTCCGACCCTTTCCAATTCACGGAAGCATGGAACTGGAACTATGACTGGTTCGATGACAGCAAGGAAGAAGAGGAATGGGAAGCGCTGGAACATAAATATATTGATCCAAAATGGTCGGCAGGCATGCTGCGCATCAGTGATTTTGGCTGTGGCATATCCATGAATCTGATTGTTAAGGGAGCCTCCTACGGAGAGATCTGGGTTGATGACCGGGCTAACCGCAATGGAATCTATCCTGATCAGTATTGGGGCAATACGAATCGATTACATTTTCTGGACTGGTACGAGTTGTGGTTGAATCGTTCGATCCATCAAATCCATGAACAAAAGCAACAATCTGGAGCGAACGAAGTCTGAAGGAGGTTGTACATATGGGCTGGGAATATGGAATTAGAACAACGGAGCCTGCGATTTTACCTGAAGTCGTGAAGCGTTTGGCAAGTTCATTAAAATTTAACGAAGTGTATAGTTTGGAACACCAAGCCAACGGCTTTGTATTGAAACGTGAAGATCCTTCCTGGCCTAGAGCACTTGAAGTGTGGATAGAAAAGGCTTCCGGGTTAGAAGAGATTGTGGATGGGGATTCGTATATCTACTGTTTGTTTCATATCTGGGGTGAAGAGGCGCGGAGCTGGATGCATCAGATGGAGCAAGAAACCAGACAGGTTGATGGTGGTTTAATCTGGTTTGAACTCTGAGCGGTAAGAGATTTGCCTGAAACAGGAGGAGCATATATGGCTAAAAAATCAAAGAGAACAATTCCTGCGCTCATGTATCAGTATCAAGGTCCACAGCGGAATGTGGGTTTTGTTTTATCCCCTTTATATATAGAAGAATCGGTTGAAGTAGAGATGGAAGACATGCTGTTCATATATAATGAAGACTTTGACTATATTCGTCCCGCATTGGATCGCACATTTCCCTTAACTGACCCGCGAACTGGAGAAGAGATGAAGGCACTTGATCCCTGCTGGGAGAATCCGATTACGAAGGAAGTGTGGGTGGGGATTTTATCAGAGCTGGATCAACAGGTGGTTGCAGAGCCAGAATTACGGATTTTTTTGAATCGGTTCACCACTTGGGTGAGAAATCATCTGCAATTGGCCGACGGGATCGAAGTCACCGGCAATTTGTAAGTTAGTTGATCTTGAATTGTTCATGCGTGTACGTAATTCAGTATATCGGCAGACGAAGTCCTATGTAATCAAGCTCCCTCATGATGATGGCGGAGCTTTTTTTGATGAATAAATATTAAAAACCGTTTGCTTCACTCACCCGTCTTATACCACAGAAAGAGAGAGAGAAGGAGGGATGCGGGGTGGAAACAAAAGCAGAGATGAACCAGAGGATCTATGTGCAGACCGAAGACGAGACGGAATTTTTGCAATCCATTATGGAACATCAAGATACGCTTATTTATATTGCCTACAGTTATCTGCGTAACCAGCAAGATGCGCTGGAAGCGGTACAGGAGATGACGTGCCGAGCTTGGATCAAACGTCGTACGCTGAACAATGAGAAGGCGTTCAAGTCTTGGATCATTCGGATTCTGATTTATGTCTGTATCGATGAACAGAGGCGCCGAAAGCGGGCGACACCTCTGGCGAAGGAGGATATGGAGGACAGTATTCCGGCATCTTGGATGATTAGCGTTGACGATAATCGAATCGCTATGGGATCTCTTTTGCAAAAGGTGAAACCGAAATATCGCCATGTAATAGTGCTGAAATATTATAACGACATGACACTGACGGATATTGCCTCCATCCTCGGCAAACCAGAAGGTACGATCAAGACCTGGCAGCACAAGGGGCTCCAGCAGTTGCGCAAGTTGATGAAGAACAGGAGGGATTGGCATGACCACTAACCCGGAGGAAAAAGCACTTCTTGCAGACGCATATCAGGTGAAAAGAGAGAAGCAGCACTGGAATCCGGCGGACACGACTGCTGCAATTCAACGTGGTCTCGCGAAGGGCAGAACAAGACGATCAGGTAGGATCGTTCGTGTCAAATGGATTACGGCAGTGCTGGTCACGGTCCTTGCTGCAGGTTGGTTTCTTACGGGCCCGCTTGGAAACTATGGGCAACAACCGGCAACATATACTGAGCCTGTCACCCATTGGGGTGTACTAGAGCCCTTTCGTGGCCTGCTAACTTCGGATATGGATAGTGCCACGATTACTTCAACGCTAAATCATGATTATGTGCAACTCGTGGATCGGACGGTTACATCGGGCATATATCAGTTTACCGTGAATGCGGTTCTGGCAGATGAGAACAGGATAACGGTATTGTATACCGCCAGAACGGATGCTTCGCAAGAGATTTATTCGATAGTCAATACCAAGATGACGGATGCAAGAACAGGTTATGTCCTTGATAACGGAAATATAGGAGGTATGCATTTTTCGAAGGATAAGCATACCATTTATGGCCGGAATACAATTGAGCGTAATCGAAATAAACCGCTCCCTGAGCAAGTGAATCTTCAGTTCCAGCTTTCTTCCGTTGTTCCAGATGTGGTGGGAAATTCAGAAAAAGGGGAAAAGGAACGGAAATATAAATATTCCAAAAAAATGAATCTTTCTTTTGCACTGGATCCCAAATTCTCTATCCCCAAAACGGAAATCATCAACGTTAATCGGACCTTTACCGTTGGAGGCTATGAGGTCTTATTGTCGGAGGTGGAGATGTCTCCGCTAGTAACGCGGGTCAAATTTGTCCATGCACCTGATCAAGAGATGGACTACAAAACGAAGTTGTCGCTCAACGAGATCGTTTGGCCTATCGAAATCATTTCGATCTCCAGGAATGGGAAGCAGACCAAGTTATCCATGGTAGGCGGGAGCGGAACGGAAGACGGAATGATGTATTCTTTCAGCAGCAATCTGCTGGACAATCCGGAGTCAATGATATTAATACTTCGTGGCAAACCAGATAAGGTCTACGATGATTTACAAGAAGCCAAGAAGGATGAACTGAAAATCAAAATCAAATAAGATGAACTAACTGGAATAACTCTTATTCGAATTGGTAGACGTTAGTGAAGTAAGTGAAGGGATGTCCCGCAAGGTCGTAAGCCTTGTGAGACATCCCTTCTTAAATATGACAAGCTGCTGATCTTATACAGTTAGAATATCTACTCCCAGAGCTGGAAGGGTCAACTTCTGATTCAATCTCTCGCTAGTCAACAAGCTATGATAAGGAACGTCCAACGTAATCTCTCGTTGCTCATTCGTCAAATTGATCAGGAACAGGAAGTTCTGCTCCCCCTTCGTTCGAATCGAAAGCTCGACACCTTCCGGAAGCTGGATCTCGGGCGTCAACCCTTTTTCCTTCAATATGTCTTCAAACAACTGATAGAAATACGATGGCTCCGGCCAAGTGCCGACATAATACACTTCACCTTCACCAAGCTTATTGACAGTAATCGCCGGTACACCCTCGTAAAAGTCGTTGTCATACCAGGCGATCGGCTCTGCACCTCGCAGTTCCAGTAGATCACACCATTGCTTCGCAGCGAAAGTCTTGCCCTCCGCGTTCCGTATCCGATGCTCACTGTTGCCGATGGCATCATATTCACTTACGACAACACCCGCCGCTTCACCCAGTAGCCCCGGAAGAGGCAGCATCTCACATACATTCCTCATGTTCTTCACGCCAGTCCGATTGGTAAGGACAACCGTACCACCCTTAGCTGCGAATCGCTCCAGCCGCTGTGCTACTTCTTCACTTAACAGGAAGAGGGAAGGGACAATGACCAGCTTGTACCCATCGAGCTCCTCAGTCCAGTTAATAACGTCTGTACCGACGCCCATTTTCAGAAATGCATTATGCATAGAGGACAAGTTGTCTATATAGTGCATTCCCCCTTCCGCCTGCGGCTGAAGGGAAAGCGCCGTATGCTGATCATGCGAATGCAGAATCGCAACCTGAGTAACAATGGTTGAGTCGGCCAAGAGTTCTCCTAACTGGTTCACCTCGCGAGTAAGCTCCGCGAACTCCCTGAACCTGCGTCCAGGAACATTGCTGTGGTCGATCAGCCCATGCCAGAACTGTTCCGCTCCGACGGTAGCACTCCGCCAGCGGAAATGGACGACCATATCCGCACCGCGAGCGATTGTCTGCCAGGAGCGAGCTCGGATCAATCCAGGATAGGGCGTGCGCTGAATCGGCATCCAGGCGCCCTGTGCCCCGCTGAGTTGTTCCATTACCCAGAAATTCCGGCGTTTGATGCCGCGAACCAAGTCCAGCGTAAGCGCTCCGTTCCTCGGAAACCGATCGCCATAATCGCGATACAGCTCATTCGGATAATAATCAACAGAGACGAAGTCCAATTCGTTGTGCATATCATAATAGTCCAGGCTGTTCGGATATTGCCACATGTTATGCGTCACGAATTGATCTGGACAGTTACGGCGTAAAATCTCAAGCTGCCATCCCAGCAGATAGCCTACGCTGTCAGAACAAAACCGCTTGTACTCCAGAAGATAGGAAGGATTCATCGGTTTGCTGGCACCGAGTGGCGTTGTTACCTCAGCCCAGCTGCTGTACTCCCCACTCCAGACGACCGTTCCCCACTCCCGGTTCAACTCCTCCAGATTGGAATAACGCTTTTGCAGCCAAGCGACAAATGAACGATTACATGTATCACAATGGCATTCCTGGTAGTGCATCTCGTTATCGATTTGCCAGCCTATGACGGCGGGATGCTGTCCATAGCGCTGTGACATCGCTTCCACAAATTTGGAGCCCAGCATTCTCAAGGAAGGGCTGTTGTTGCAACGATGTCCACGCACACCTGGCCGAATGATGTGGCGTTGTTCATCTATGGGCAGCACATCCGGATAACGGGTTGTCATCCAGTTTGGCGGGGTATTGGTGGGGGTGCATAACACAATTTTCATACCACGCGAAGCGAATACTTCTATAGCCGCATCCAGCCATTCAAACTGATAATTACCCTCAGTCGGTTCCATTCGGCTCCAGGCGAACTCCGCCATTCGCACAACTGCAACCCCCGTCTGTTGCATAAGTATGGCATCTTTCTCCCATAACTCCGGAGTCCATTGCTCTGGATAATAATCAATTCCGATCTTAATTGTCATCCTGTGATCTCCTTTATTTATCAATATATTGCGATTATATGTTATATTAATTCGAGTGAATATCTTAAATAATTAATATGATATAACAATATTAAGATCAGGAGAGTTAGTCGTATGCCTCATCCCAATCGTAATTTTCCGGTGTTATCTTCCCGAGACAAGCTGCTCCCTTTTTATTTACTTGGCATCGGCCTGCATCATGAACAGGAGCATATCCGCCGAGACCAAGGCATTGAGGATTATCAGTGGATACAATGCCGCAGCGGTGTGGGTAAGCTCAAGCTCAGTGAAACGGAACATATCGTCAAGCCAGGTATGGGCATGCTGTTGTTCCCTGGGCAGAAGCACGAATACTATGCGCTATCCGACAGTTGGGAAGTCGACTGGATCATTTTCGATGGCAACGGGTCAGCAAACTTGTTTGAAACCGTGGGCATTGTCGACACATGCGTATACACGCTTGCGCAACCTGAATACCTTCTATCCCGAATGCGGGAGCTGCTGCAAGCTGCCTTAACACCACAAGAGCAGACATTAAGCAATTACGCCTGCTCCGCTGTCCTCTATACCTTATTGACAGAGATTATTCAACGCGTATCTGTCGAGGGCAGCGATACCGTCGGGCAGCAGTATGAGCGAATAAAGCCGGTTCTGGACTATATTGAACAGCATTATGCTGAAGAGATTACTTTGCCAACGCTGGCTGGATTGATCTGTGTCACACCAGAATATTTCTGTCATTTGTTTAAGAAGACGACAGGTATTCGTCCCATCAGCTATGTTAATCAGGTAAGAGTCAACAAGAGCAAGGAACTGCTGCTCGACAATGTGCAGCGCGGGATGGAGGATATTGCTCGTCAAGTCGGTTTCGAATCGACCAGCTATTATGGAGCCATCTTCAAGAAGCTGGAACGACTTACACCTGGCGCCTTCCGACGCAGCTATCAGAAGTCGTGACATATTATTATCCGCAAACGAATGGTTTTTCGTCAGAGGCTTCAGGAACTGATCCGAGGGCAGATCAGTTCCAAGTTGGATCACATAGTACTCGTTAATAGAGCCGCTAATTAGCGGCTCTATTTTGTGTAAAAAAATGGCCTGGTTTTACGTTTTTTCACTATATCTGATCTGCTGTTGCATAAAAGTGATAATTGTTGTCTTTTTGCAATTTTTGTATTGTCACAGCCAAAGTTACACGATATAATCGAGTTGTCTTTGAGGATAATATTATAAAGGATGGTGAAATTTTGAAGAAATTTTCGATGCTTTTACTCGCTGTAACTCTATTGTTGTTAACTGTCTCCACAGCCCCGTCTACATATGGTGCGGCCAGTTATCCAAACACAGGTACGAACGGGTTGACTGGTTTTGCAGGCAGTGCCAAGAATGAAAATGGTGTATCCAAGTCGGCTACGACAGGTGGCAAGAACGGTCAGGTGGTTTACGTTAGTAATCTCAATGATTTGAGAACACATATGGCGGGCTCTACAGCTAAGATTGTCGTCGTTGAACAGAATATTTCTTCCTCCACGCTGCAAAAGGTTGAATTCGGAGCGAACAAGACACTTGTAGGTTCCTTTGGCAAACATACATTAACGAATATTCATTTCAGATCCACAAGCAGTTCAAGCAATGTGATCTTTCAGAATCTGACTTTTGAACACGCTTCCAATATTAATGCCAATGATGATATCCAGATGTATATCACTTCAGGCTCCAATTACTGGATTGATCATGTGACGTTTGCTGGTCACAGCTACAGCTCTGGTGGTAGTGATTTGGACAAACTTCTGTATATTGGTGATCGCGCCGATTATATTACGATTAGCAATTCCAAATTTGCTAACCATAAGTATGGCGTTATCCTCGGTCATCCGAATGATGGTAACAGCAGTTACAATGGGGTACCTCATGTGACAATGTCCAACAATTACTTCGAAAACTTATATGTACGTGGTCCTGGACTTTTAAGATATGGTTACTTCCATCTCAAAAATAACTATGCAAATAACTTTAACCAGGCCATCACAATTGGTGAAAAAGCACGGATTTATTCCGAAAACAACTACTTTGGTGCTGGCGCTGAAAAGGGTGGCATCCTGGATGACAAAGGAAAAGGGGAGTTCACGGATAGCGGTAGTACACCAGCGCTGAATAGTCCGACTTCTCCTAAAACGAATTGGAGACCAAGCTCCAATTATAGTTATCAGGTAGAGAGTGCCAGCTACGCGCGTGAGTTCGTCACCAAGTATGCAGGCTCCTCCAATACGACACTTGTATTCGGAAAGTAAGAGTTGCTGCACATCCTTTCACGATCCAAAAGGTCTGTCTTGTGCGCCATAACGCATAAGACAGACCTTTTTTTGTTTGTAAAATGATATGCTTACATATCATTTTACATTTCATATTCATTTTAAATGTTGAATACCGATATACATAAAGTAGCGCTGGTTTCATACTTATGAAGTTAATATGTACTATGCTAAGGCGCTGCGTATTTGCGATTTGCACATAAGCAGGACCAAAGACTACTAGATGTAGTACAGAAAGGCCCTACAACTCACATTTAACCTACTTAAAAGGACGGGGTATGCATGGATCGTATGGACGAAATTATTTGGAAAAGGAACAAATTAATCGGTATCATTTTGTGGATTATTATTGCCATTGGTATGGGGCTGGCCTTTACGATGCCGAAGTTACTTGTGTCCAATGGAGTAGCTCTAGTCTTTGTAGTTTGGATTACATACGCTAATGCGAAAAAGAAACATATTCATCTCATTCCATGGCTGATTACCGTATTACTGACAATATGTGGAGTCTATGTCGGTTGGGGAACGGTCAATTTTGCGTTAAGTTTGGTCATAACCGCAGTTCTACTGTTATTTCCTAACAAGAAATTTTTTGTGGTTGGATTTTCGGTATTACTAGTCAACAGTGTTCTTCAATTATTTGTTATGAATACCGTTGACTCTGTTGAGCTAATAGGTAATATCGTTAATGTGGGACTATTCGCTCTCACGGGGGCCATTCTGATGCTGGTCTCCCAGCTGAATCAAAGGCTCTTCCATGAAAGTGAAGTACGCCAGAATGAGGTGGAGCATTCTAAGCAAAGAGTGGAAACCATGCTGGAGCGTGTGAAGGAATCGGTCGAAGGTTTATCACGTTATACAGATCAATTGAAGCAAAAAGTGAATGCGACTGGTTCTATCACCAATGAGGTGACGCTTGGGTTCAGTGAGGTTGCAAAAGGTGTTGAGTTCCAGGCGACCAGTGTGGCCGAGATCTCGGAATCCTTATCTGTATCGGATCAGCATATCAAGGACGTTGCTTCGTATTCGCAGCAGATGAAAGAGTTGTCCGCAAGTATGGCAACGAGCACGCAAACTGGAAGCACACAGATGGACCAGCTAAACATCCAGATGCAAGATCTATATGAAACGATCAATACAACTGCAAATGACATGCGAAAGTTCAACGAGGAAAGTGAATCCATGACGCTTATGCTGAACAGCATAGCGGATATTGCGAGTCAGACCAACCTGCTCGCGCTTAATGCAGCCATTGAAGCCGCTCGTGCGGGTGAGCATGGACGTGGGTTTGCTGTTGTATCAGAGGAAGTTCGCAAGTTGGCAGAGAACTCAGGTCAGTCCGCAAGTGATATCGGAACCATCCTGTCTCGATTAAAAGGACAGACGCAGGCACTGACAGATCGATTCGAACGTATTCGTCTATCTTTACAACAAGGAAGAGATAGCGTCCATACAGCAGAGGAAGTATTCCGTACGATCAACAGCAACTCTCAGCATGTGTTGAATCAAGCGACAGATATCGAGACTAGTTCGGCGACCATGAAGGAATCTTCCACCAGAGTTGTGAATGAGGTTTCCGAGATTTCGAGTGTAACGGAGCAATCCAGTGCAGCGACAGAAGAGATTCTGGCGAGCATGGAAGAACAACGTAACCTGACACAGAAGATGGTAGAGAGCTTTGGAGAATTGGAGCAACTGATTGTAGACTTGAATGAATTGGTCTCGGATCATCAGGCTTCTTCCGTTGAGAATAAACGTTAATATTAATTGTTGAGGGCCTGTCGGTGCGTATTTAGCGTACTGGACGGGCTTTTTTTTCATCTTCCAAACAGCTTGATGCCGACATTTTTTTCCTATACAGTGTGTTGTATAGAGTATGAAGAGAGTAGAACTAACAATGTAAATGGTAGTTAAAAGAAGATGTTACCTCATGGGGGAGTAAAAGGTTGAAGAATAAAGGAATGAAATACAGTTCGGCCTACGATGACCGTACATATGAAGTTAGGAAAGATAATCGAACTGCACGCGTGCAGCTGTATGATCAGCAATCGTTCAAAGACATGGACTGGCCCGATACGGAGGATGGCAGATATGCCAGAGTCTATCTGGAACCTATGATGCTGGACGGAACCCAAAGCTTTATGTCCAATGTGGAAACGACATTGTTGCTCGCCCGGATTGATAATCTCGTTATTCCGCTGACGGTGAATGATACAGAGTATGATAATGCTTACGTTTGTTCGCCATATACGCATTATGTGAGTTACGCCAAGCAGGAATTGACCATGTTGCAGAAGCCTGTGTTGGAAAAAGGTCTTTCTGTGCTGCTCAGTCTAATAGGTTGGGGAATGAAGCAATCACAGATCAACAAAGTTGTGCATGTGAACAACTGGTTGTTGTCCACCAATCTGTATCCAGCCATGTCCGGTGAACAGGCGGAATGTTTGCTCGCATCGGTACAAGAGCGATACCCTGAACATGTCATTGTGTTTCGCTCCTTGTGTCCAGGACTTCATCCCGATCTGACGGCGAGGCTAACGGAAGCGGGCTGCCGATTAATTCCGAGCCGACAAATCTACCTGTACCAAGCGCATGATCCGAATTTTGGCAACTCGAAGTCACGCTGGCTGTTGAAGCGGGATTACGAATTATTGGGCAAGCATGGATACGAATTCGTTTCCGAATCAGATATGACGGATGCAGATATTCCGCGAATCGCGGAGTTGTACAAGCTGTTATACCTTGAAAAGTACTCCTATCACAATCCGCAATTCACTGAGCGGTTCATTGCTGTTGCGATGGCATCAGGAACACTCAGACTCTACGGACTGCGGAAGGAAGGGTGCCTGGACGCGGTGATGGGTTATTTCTGCCGAAATGGAATCATGACAACGCCGCTGTTTGGTTACGACACAGCGGTGCCCCAATCCGTCGGACTATACCGCATGTTATCCGCTTGTCTGATCGGACAGGCTCGCGAGAACGGCCATCTGTTACATGAGAGCGCCGGGGCTGCGCAGTTCAAGCGCAATCGCGGTGCTGTGGCGGATTTTGAATATTCCGCTGTGTATGAGCGCCATCTTCCGTGGAGCAGACGCTGGTGCTGGCTGCTGCTTGATCGGTTGTTGAATCGCGTAGGTGTGCCGCTGATGCGCCGCATGAAGCTGTAAACAGACATAATGCTTACCGATACCACACCATTTTGAGTTAGTGTGTGCATGTATGCAGTTTTAGCTTCACACATGCACACCAAGCTGGTCATAGTGATACGCACACTCATTTCACACTCGCCTAATTAGACATGCTCTGCGAGTTGTACCTCGAAGCCGTCTGGATCTGTAATGTAAATAAACCGCAGATGCGGATTGGGCTGGATGGGGCCACGCACAATCGGAATATTCAGCTCTGCCAATCGTTCCATGGCTTCATCCAGCGAGTTCACCTCATAGCCGATCGACACGCCGGCCTCTGGTTTAAGAATGGATTCACTGCCCTCAATCAGTTCCAGCTTGGCTTCATTCTCCATGCCCAGCATGGCAATCTGTCGTCCACGGCTTTCGAATCTGCGCTGAATGGGAAGTCCGAGCATGTTGTGGTAGAACCCGAGCGAAGCTTCCAAATTACTGACCCTCAGCGTGATCCAGTTTAATTTGATCAACATGGGTGAATCTCTCCTTTTGTTTTGCATGATATGTATTTTTGTTACGTTCATTATACGATAGGCGCTAGCAGGAACCTACTCCTTAATAATAAACAGTAAAATAGCTGCCGAAATATTCGGCAGCCAAATGGTGTAATCTCCTGTAGTCCTAGTAGTTCTAACGAATTATTGAATCAGATCAACGGCCGTTTGTGGTACAAATGCCTCTACGCCGTTATACACAATGACACCCTCCAAAGTTGTCTTTTTACCGTTCACCAGTGCAATATTTTTGTAGATTTGCAGTTCCAGTTTGGTGTTGCCTTTTGTAACGAGAATCTTCGGATTTTTGGCGTCCGTCAGGTCCAGTTTGTACGTCGCGCCTTTGGCCGTAAATGCTTGTTTGGCAGGTACAAACAATTGTTTGCTCACGCTGTCGAGATCCAGATCCAGTACACGTGCCATATACTTTGCTACATCCGTGTTGTCGATTACACCGAATGGACGGTCATTGTTCGGAGCATACGTGTACAGCACAACATCTCCACCTGTATGACCACCGGTTGTCCAGCCGATCCCTGCACGTTTGCTAATCATTGGACCGATTGCATAGTTAAGACTGCCCGGCTCGGCCGCTTTAATGGTGGCAATCTCCTCGGAAGTCAGGTCGGTAATGCCATAGTATTGTTTCATCACTGCTTTGATGTTTGTACGCTTGGCATTCAGCTTCGCTTCAACGCCCTCGCCTGTCAGTTTGGCCTTTTTCAAAGGTCCGATAAATGTGGACAACGGCTCTTTATCGTATGTGCCGCTAGTTGCGTTGTTACCAATGGTGAGTCCACCATTACCATGGTCCGTAACAGCCACAACGGCAGTCTCTCCATCGGCTTTGGCAAAATCCATGGCTACCTTTACGGCATCATCAAAAGCCAGCACGTCACTGATAATGCCAATCGGATCATTGGCGTGAGCTGCCCAGTCCACTTTACTGCCTTCGACCATCAGGAAAAAGCCGTCTTTGTCTTTGGACAAAACTTCAATTGCTTTGGATGTCATCTCGGCAAGGCTTGGCTGTTTTGCAGGATCACGGTCCATATTATAAGCCATGCCCGCTGGCGCGAACATACCCCATAGCTTGTTCGAATCGGATGCTTTCATTGCAGCTGGTGTAGTGACGTAATCGTAACCCAGTGCCTTGATGGACGAAATCAGATTCTCGCCGTCTTTACGTCCGGCTGGCTCAAGATATTTGCTACCTCCGCCCAATACAACATCCATGCCATTGTAGACTTGTTGTTTACTGAGTGCATCATAGTTTTTACGGTCCGGATAGTGAGAGGAGAAGTCCGCTGGTGTGGCGTGCATAATCTCGGATGTAGCGATAATGCCAGTTGCTTTACCCGCCAGTTTGGAAGCTTCCAGTACAGAAGCGATCGGTTTTCTTTCGTCTCCAGGCGCAATAGCCTTTTGCCCAGGCATGGTAGCCTTGTCCGGCAGTACACCAACAAATCCGGTATGAGATTTATAACCTGTAGCAAAAGCAGTTCCGGCAGGGGCCGAGTCCGCAATCGGCGCATCGGCGGAGTGTGTCCGAACCATGCCGCTTGCCATGGAGTCCAGTGTCAAGGATGAGCCCTTATACCAACGAGCCAGAGCGGTAGCATCGTTAGCCATACCGTCAGGAATCAGAATAATCACATTTTTAATCGGTGATGCAGATGTTGTTGAGGTGGTATCTTCCACAGCCCACGCTGCACTGCTTCCTCCGAGTGTAGCCGTAACAATTGTTGTCACCGCGAGCATCATTTTGGCTGCACGGACATTAAACCGGTTTAACATGAATGCATCCTCCTAGAATATATGTATAGTTTGGTATCCCAAACCAAGTGTATACAACAATTGCTAAACTAACGTATGAAATGGATTAACTATATGTAAAATTTACGATTAGTGAAGGGTGCTGGAATTCAGGTGAACTGGACAAAATGAGGACCACTCTTGTATGTTAAGGAGAAAATCGGGCTAGGGAATGCCCCTCGTCTAATGATCGGCTTTGAGGTGGTTTGTAATGAAAGAATGGTCAGAAGCCATTAAGTGGTGGAATAAAAATCAGGTGAAGCTCATAGACATTCGTCATCTGGTCTTGAAGCCGGGACAGGCAATTAAGCCGTATGTTTTGCCAGCCCATGCTTTTTTGCTGATGGTCAGAGGAGAAGCCATTGTTCATTTGGGTAAAGAAAAGCTCAGGTCCAACCAGACGCAGGTTCTGCATGTTGGCAAAGGCACAACTATACATATCCATTGTCTGGATCTCCCCTTGGAATATTATCTTATTTTATATAAACCCCAGCCAAGCTCCACTGGTACCGACCCGTCGAGAGTAGAAAACGTACAACAAGAGTATGAATTTTCCCCGCAGCAGTATTATTTTGCAGCAACATATCCGCTGTTGCTAATTCCCATAATGGAGAGAATGCATGAATGCTGGGCAAGCAGCGAAGAATTGGACAGGTTGCAGGTTACAGGACTGTTGTATCAGTTTGTATACGAACAGTTTCGTCAATGGAAGCAGGCGAGTGATCAGATAGCTGATCCTCCAGAATTAGCCGAGCAGATTGCAGCATACATTCAGGAGCACTACGCACATCCCGTGTCCATGGAGGATATGGCGGCCCAATTTCATTACAGCAGTCATTATCTGGCACGGGTATTCAAGCGAAAATTCGGTTGCAGTCCGATGGAATACGTCATCCAAACCCGGATGAACCAAGCCAAAGTATTGCTAACAGAGACAGAGGCTCAGATTCGTGATGTGGCTGAGAGCGTTGGATATAAAGATTTGTACTACTTTAGCCGAATCTTCAAACGAATGATGGGAGAAACTCCTGCTCAATATAAAATGCACAGTCATCTGTTTAAAGGTTCAAATCGTACTAATAAGAAGTCTGAATCGTTCATTGCTGGAGAACTCACACAACGCTATATTGATAATAACGATAATCATTATCAATACAACACTTGGAGCGTGAATGACTTGAATGTTCGTTTTAAGCCTACTTTGGCGGTCAGTTTATTATTTAGTTTATCCCTGCTATTAGCAGCTTGCGGGGGAGGAGCTGATCCACAGTCAACAGCAAATGAAGATGCTTCACTGCCTGCAACCAAAATGTATACCGACGCATCGGGGAGAACGGTTGAGATTCCAGCCCAATCAGCCAAACCGGTTGTGATCACATATGGGGGGTATTTGCTGCCACTCGGAATGAAGCCGGCGGGTGCCAACAAGGAAACACTGGATCTGTACCCGGAAGAGATGGCTAATGTACCGGATATCGGATCAGGAACGGGGAACGTAGAAGTGGTCTCGAATCTAGAGCCAGATCTGATCATCGTACCTGATTATACAAGCACGGAAGTGATCGGCACCTATGAGAAAATTGCGCCTACGATTACGGTAGCCTGGGGCGGTGACCCAGATGTCATCAACACCCTGAGAACGATGGGTGAGATTATGGATAAAAAAGAGGAAGCAGAGCGATGGATTGCTACTTTCGAAAGTAAATTGAATGGGATCCGGGATGAACTGAACATCAATATTGAACCGGGAACAACGGCCATGTCCTTCGTTATCTACAATAAGGAGGTATTACTTGGGGGAGAAGGCGGCACATTGGGCAAGTTGATATACCAGGATTTCGGATTTGATATGCCTGAACAGTACAAAGCCTATGCAGATGGTGGAACCGTGCTCTCATTGGAGAAGCTGGCGGATAAACCTGCAGACTACTTCTTCACTCAGATGGACGATGAAGAGATGGAGCAGATGATGGAGCTATTCAATGAGCCGGTGTATCAGAGTATTCCTGCGATCAAAAATCATCGGATCATTAATGTTTCTCGCAACTATTGGAATTATGGACCTTATCTGGTCGACAAGGGGCTGGATAGCCTGATTGAGCAAGTGAGCAAGCTACAGGAATAAAAAAAACATTTCATTCTACAAATTTGACGCAAATCACGTCATATCAGAGCAGGTTCATAGGAGGATGCGCCTATGGCCTGTTTTGTTATGTCGGCGGTTCTGTATGATTAAAGCTTACAACCGCTGGGCGCAGCGACCGCCATGCTCAATATTTATGGGCTTCTGGCTAGGCAGATACCCGAAGCAATGTAGGTTCCGATTCGATATGATATGGAACTTGCAGAGCTTGTTTTTAATGTTACCCATTCAGAGATATATATTGACGATTAAAAAAAGATATTGCGAACGCTTTCATTCTGTGCTAACATCACCATAACAACAGGATTGTAACCGTGTTTAGGGCAATACCTGTGTCAGTTCATTCGTTGGTTCTTTGTTCATCAAACGATTGATTGCGTTTACATTTTCATATGGAATGAACCTCATTCCTCAGGGTTGTTACTGATTGCAGGCAAAACCTGAATTGAGGGCAGTAGACCACGCTAAAGCGATGTCTGTTTGCCTTCGGTTCAGGTTTTTTTATATAAAAAAATGCCTGATGGCATGACCGCAAGCGCCGTAGCAGATATTTCGAGCAGAAAGGAGCGCAGCAGATTTAATTTTTCCTAAATAGAGATATAGACTCATCCAGACATTGGAATACTGATCTTAGATACGCATCTCAAATGGACATTCCAATGAACTTATCCCATCACACACTATTCGACAGCGAGGAGATTTATGACATGAAAACCATTAAACGTTCGATTGCTGTAGCAACAATTCTGGGGTTATGTGTATCCGCTCTACCAGCTTATGCAGCAGTCAATACAGGACCTACTTCTTCTGCAGCGATGGACAAGCTGATCCAATCTGAGCTTATTCGCGGCAGCGGTCAAGGTGTTAATGCAGCTTATTTGAACAAAAAGGCAACACGCATTCAGGCCGCAGTACTTTACTTGCGTTTGTCCGGATTGGAGAAAGAAGCACTCGCCTATCAGGGATCGGAAACGTATGACGATGCGGCTCAGGCAGGCAAAGTATTACAACCGGTCGTTGGTTACTTGAAGCAGCATCCGTATGTGTCTGAGATCGTAACAGGAACGGAGAAGTTTGAACCTAATGCACCCCTTACAGCGGAAGGTTATGCCGAAATGCTGCTGAAGGTGCTTGGATATGAAGCAGGTACGGATTATGAGCAGGGATCGGCTTCCACCTATGCGGCTGGGAAAGGAATCATGGCGCTTCAAGGGAAGGGAGCGAGTCAACTTACCAACCGCCTGATGGCAGAGGCAACCGCACAGGCTTTGCAGATACAGCTCAAGAATGGCAGTGGAACCTTGGAGCAGAGTTGGTTGAAACATAAAGAAGCTGGGGCGTTCAAACCTCAAACGGTGCAACAGACCAAGTATGGCGCGATTGATGGCAAGACCTATGAGCAATATGGCACGCTCGGTTGGCTCGGTGTTCCTTACGCGAAACCGCCAGTAGGTGAACTGCGCTGGAAAGCCCCGCAAGAACCGGAATCATGGACAGGAACGAGATCGGCTAAGGAATTTGCAGCGAACAGCTTGCAGATCTCCGGTAAAAATACTGTAGGCAGCGAGGATTCATTGTATCTCAATATCTGGCGTCCCGACACAACCAGTTCGAAACTTCCGGTTATGGTGTTCCTGCACGGCGGCGGGAATATGACCGGATCAGGCAAAGATTTTCAGGGTGAACAGCTTGCACGGAGCACCAACAGCATCATTATCTCGGTGAACTACCGTTTGGGAGCTCTCGGATTCTTCGAGAATGCAGCGCTGAAAACAGGCAATGCCCTGGATGACTCAGGTAACTATGGTCTGCTTGACGCATTCCGTGCATTGGAGTGGGTGCAGGATAATATCGAAGGTTTTGGCGGAGATACAGGCAATGTTACATTAGCCGGACAATCTGCTGGTGCACGTGATGTGCTGGCAACTCTGATCTCGCCACTTAGCAAAGGATTGTATCAAAAAGCAGTTGCTTTCAGCGGAGGATTGACGACAGCATCACCGGAAGACGGCGAGCAAAAATCCGAGGATGTACTTGTGAAGCTACTCGTGCAAGAGGGGAAAGTGGCTACCGGAGAAGAAGCAAAAGCATGGATTGGCAAACAATCTCAGGCACAGCTGGAGAGTTACCTGCGTGCACTGCCTGCGGACAAGTTGGTCACTGCTTTTGGCGCAACTGCAATCCGTATGGACCCATTCCCGCATCTGTTCCGTGATGGTACAGTGATTCCAAAAGAAGGATTTGACGCCATCAATAATGGCAATTATACGAAAGTTCCTGTATTGCTCGGCAGCCTGGAAACGGAGTTCTCCGGATTTGCCTTCGGTGATCCAAACTTCTCTCCATCGATTACGGATGAGACTCTGTTTACTGATAAAACCAAGGCGGAACAATATGCTGCTGCGTTGAAATACGGTAGCGAAGCTTATGCAGGCTTTAATGCAGAGCGTGTAGCGGAACAATTGACAAGTGAAGCAGGTCAGCCGCCGGTATATGCGTATCGTTTTGCATGGGGCACACAACCTGGAGTCATCTCTGAGCGTTTGCTTACATTACTGGGCGCACCACATGGTGCAGACATGGACTTCTATACAGGACACGCAGACGGAATTGCTGCCTATTTCCCTGATGGGTACTTTAGCGATACAAACAAACCAGGACGTGACCAGTTGTCCACCGCGATGGCAGCATATCTGAAGCAGTTCCTGTACACAGGCAATCCAGGTACGGGTGGATCACCTGATCTGGTGGCATGGACACCTTGGACGAAAGATGCTCAAGCCCCAATCATGCGTCTGGATGCAAGCAATACAACGGCAGAGATTGGCATGTCGACACAATATAATCAAGGCAAAGACGCCGTTATGGCAAAGATGAAAAAAGAATTGCCTGAAGAAACGTATAAACTGTTGACGGAAAAAGTGTTCGCAGGTCGTTTCTTCTGGGAATAAGGATCACCGGATAGGAAGGTATATATAAATTGAAAGCCAAGGGAGCGTGCTCTCTTGGCTTTTTGTACTGTTCGTTATGCTTGAATATGGTATTGTTGTAAATATAAATTAATAGAATGTCGGAAAGGAGAAACGTACATTATGGATGGAGTTAGTAATTTTGGTATTGCAGGTATTATAACGCTATTAATTTTCTTTATTATGATTGGTCTTGTAGTATATCTGGTTTTCTATCTTGTGATGAAGCGGTTTGGCGTCAAAGAGGAAGTATCCGCATTAAGGATGGAAGTACGAGTGTTACAAGAGGAAGTAGAGCGGAACAGGCGGGAATTGGAAAATATGAAGCGTCGATAACCTTTACACCACTAGTTTTGGATACGCGGAATGGTGTGGGTACAGCAGTAGGAGAGGACAGGGGCTCTAAGCCCCCACCTACTCAATACAACGTGACACCGCTCATTCAGCCTTTACATACCGAGGGCACTCGAACTATTTCTTGGAAAAAAAACTAAGTGTTCCCGTGCTTTCATCTGCACTCACAAACAGGCTGCGTCCGTTAACACGATGAATTCCCTCTGGTGATTCTCCGGCTGTAGGAATTAGACCCAGGTAGTCCGGATTGACCGGATCAGCAAGATCAAAGAACAAAATGGCATCTGCCCGTTCGGAAGCTACAGCGGCATACGTTTTGCCTTCTACAGTAGCAACGGTCAGATTCTCCACTTCACTTCCCTTGTTGGGACTGCGATCATCGGGATACAAGCCGACCATAGCTGTTGCCTCGTCAATGAGGTTCTGGCTATCGTACATCCGCTGGCCTTGCAGATCCCAGACAGCGATATTACGTCCGCCTGCTTTTACACCATCCTCAAATTCATTCTTGCCCAAATCCCCTTCATTAGCTGTCAGCAGGTATTTGCCATCTGCCGAGAAAGCAATCCCATCCGGTTCATAACGAGCGGTCAACGTCTCTTTAAACTGAACGATACCATCATCTTTCAGATCTGCTTGATGTGAAGTGGTACCCAGAGCGAAGATTGAGCTGATTTTTTTTGTCTCCAGATCTACGATGGCAACGACATTGTTTTCCTGTAGCGTGATGGCTGCTGTTTTACTATCTGGACTAATAGCAACATACTCTGGTTGTGGATCATGCGGATAGATGGCACCTTCTACATTTTCGAGAGATACCGGTAAGTTGGTGATCTCGCCCTCTAATACATTCCCGCCAGCAAAAGATACAACCATAATGCTACCCGGACGTTTGGTGTTGGCATAGTCAATTTCATCGGCAGCTTTATTCAGCTCCTCATCCTCTATCGCGATCACCGCATGCAGACCGTCAGGTGACAGTGCAATCGAGTCAGGACCAATGCCCAGTTCATACGTTTTGACGGTTTTGTAGGTTGTCAGATCCACAATGGCAAGCAACCCTTTGTTTGCTTCGCTGTCTGTATCCCCTGTACGAATAACAGCAAGACCGTATTTACCATCTTTGGACACGGTTACGCTTGTAACTTCGGCTTTGGCGGAGAGGTCATGGAAGCTGACCGTCTTCAATACGTTAATATTTTTCAGATCAGCAATGTCCAGTACGGAAATGCTGCCATTGTCCGCTTCGGTTACGAGCAGGCGCTGCCCATCTGGCGTAGATGCTGATATTTCTGCTTTTCCTCCAGGCATCTGAAACGAAGCGGTCTGTTCAAAACCGGTTTTATTTTGTTTCAGGATCAGTTGATCCGTAATTAATTTTAGTGTTTGTGAAGATACATACGTTGTACCTTTGGTGATGTAGCTTTTACTGTCCAAAGGGGTTTTCACACCGTTGATGGTGGCTGAAGACGTCCCTACGGGAAGTTGTACTTTAGTATCTGCGATCTGGATATCAACACTGCGACTGCTTCCATTCCATGTGACCGTACCCTGCATATTTTGGATGGCTGTGCGCAGTACGACATGATCGTTGGCGGGTTTAGTTGCGTCAGCGGCATGAATCATGGATGTGTAGCTGGTTGCTCCTGCGGTAAGAATGGCAGTCATCGACAGAACGGCAAGCCATTGATTTCTCTTTTTCAATGTTCCAGATCCCCTTTATCGTTTCGTGTGTAATGAGTTGTACAATTGTTTTAGTATAGGGAGCTTATGTTAAGGAGAGGTAAGAGAAGTCTGCGATTTGTGTAAAAGGTTAGATAAGAGATATTTTTCCAAATTGGATATGTAAGTTAGTGTATAAAATGATGTTGCCACATGAAGAAAAAAGCAGACGTGAGCCTTCATATATATAGGACTGGTCGAACGGGCGAAAATACGCTAAAATTATAATTGAGAATCATTATCAATTAGTTCGGGCTTTTTTACTGACAAGTCTGATCAAGATATAGGCGAGGTGAATACCCATGCGCACGGATGATGCATTAGGCGTAGTATATCAGCATTACCTGACCCAGGAGCCTTACAGTCAGCAAGATGAACACACGTATCTGCTCTCTCCCAAGGCGGGAAGTGGCAATATTAAAAGAGTAACGACATACAGTGGCATTGAGATTTTATATTCCCAGGTTGAATATCATCAGCCGTATCCAACGTATTTTGCATCCGAAACGCCCATTGTGGAATTGCAATTTGCCTTGTCAGGAGAGAGAAATGTGGATATATCCGGTCAGGATTATTCATTATCGATAGGGCAAGGGGCCCTTATTTTTATGCATGATTTCGAAGCGTGGTTCCATCCTCCGGCAAGGGAACTGTATACGTCCTTTTCGCTGGGGATTCCGGTTTCTCTGTTCAATTATGCTGCGGCGCAACTGGGCGGTTTCAAGTCGATTGCGTTTAATCAGGTGTTGGGACGAAAAGTGTTCAAGCCGATTGTATTTCAATTGGATAACCGGATACGAACGATGATTGACAGTCTGATTGTGGAATTAAACAACAGTTATCGATCATCCTTAATGATGGAAGCGACAGCCTTGGAGATCTTGAATCGATTTATGATCCAATTGTTTGATCTGGCGCCAATCCCCGCGGGATTCTCCAGAGAGGACATCCGGAAGTTACATACGGCACGGGAGATTATGGAGGCCTGTATGGTAGATCCTCCATCTTTGCTAGCATTGTCCAGACAGGTAGGTCTTAACGATTTTAAATTAAAAAAAGGATTCAAGGCACTTTTCGGAAGCACGGTCTTCGAATATTTGCGTCAGGTTCGTCTCGACAACGCCATGAAGTTGTTGCGCAATCAGGATAACAACGTCACCGAGGCCGCGATTGCGGTCGGTTACAGTAATGTCAGTGCCTTTTCGCAGCAATTTTATCGCAAATTCGGCGTGAAGCCTTCCGAGATGAAGAAGATTTATTAAGTAAGATGAACTGAAACATTACACGAGAACGAAGAGTGCAGAACCAGTCTGGAGAAGCGGAGCGTTCGCCTTTATCAACGGATTTCTCCCATCATAGAAGGGATCACAGAAATCCGGTGATAACAGCGATCGGAAGATGGTACTGTAATCGTAGTGGTCTGGTGTAATGTTTTATGGGTTGATCTTATTTAAAATAAGATTAATAATCCGTCTTGCCGTGAATTGTTCCGTATAGAGGCAGTGGGGATTCTCTCAGCCTTGTATACTCCAGGTACAGTGGGTACTGTACTGAAATATAGAGGAGTGTACAAACATGAATAGAATCAGAGGAAGTATTTTTTTTAGCGTATTTGCAGCCATGTTGGGTCTGATGCTAATTGCACCCATTATGCCGCCACTTATTCGCGAGTTGGGCATGAAAGAAAGTCATTCCGGTCTTATTATCTCGCTTGGGTCCATTATGATGGCTGTCATGGCTCCGCTATGGGGCAGATGGAGTGATATAAGAGGAAGAAAACCAATTATATTGATTGGATTCATAGGTATGTCCGTGAGCTGTGCATTATTTGCACTGGCATTGTACGGGGGATTAAATGCATGGATCGGAGGGGGGCTCCTGTTAACCCTTCTGATTGTGACGCGCAGTCTGATCGGCATGTTCATTCCGGCAGTGCTGTCTTCTGCCCAAGCCTATATGGGTGATGTGACAGAAGGGGAAGAGCGGGGAAGTGGAATGGCGATTATCAGTGCTGCGAATGGACTGGGCCTTGTATTTGGACCTGCGATTGCAGGAGCTTTTACCCTTATCGGTCTGCTCTGGCCGCTTTATTTTGGCATTTTTATAGCGATAGCTGCGTTTATCATTGCCTTGTTGTTAATCCCGTCAGCCAAACCGGTCATTCAGGCAAAACCGCCTAAAGTCAACCCGTTCCAACGCGGTTTACGAATGTACCTTGCTGCCGGCTTGGTCACGATGATGGGTATCATGACACTACAGGTTGTCGGGGGATTTTATTTTCAGGATCAACTGGCTCTATCCTCAGCGGCGACGGCCCGAATGGTTTCGTTTGGACTCATGTTCTCTGGAGCAGCGATGTTGATCATGCAGGTCATTCAGATGAAATGGTTGAAATGGCAGCCACGCCCAATGATTTTGCTCGGGTCCCTTTTCCTGATCGCAAGTATGATCCTGTTTTTGGTCTTTAATGTGTTATCCATGTATTATTTCTCGTTTTTCCTGTTTGGCATGGGTTCGGGTCTGATGATGCCGGGGTTCATGGCAGGTGCTTCGCTGGCAGTTAGCAAAGAACAGCAGGGAGGTGCAGCGGGATTGGTAGCAGCGATTCAGGGGATATCCGCCGTCATTACGCCTTTACTTACAACGACACTTTATCAGGTGGACAAACATGTTCCATTTATGTTCGTAGCTGTTCTGGTTGTCTTGCTGGCAATCATGATGCTGGGAATGAGGAAGAATGAATCCAATACTGTAACAGACCCCATTCATTCGTTATAGTCAGACAAAGTCAGAAGATCAAATAAGGTCAAAATAAAAGAAAAAAGGATCTATTTTAAAATAGTGAACCATGATGAAAGGAAATCGGTTTTTTTCGTCTTTTACAGACTTTGAGCCTTATTTGCAAGGGTATTATAATAATCAATGTAAGCAACACCAATAAACCAACCACACAAAAGGAGCTGATTTTCATGTTTGATCTGATTCCGTTTCGTAAACGAAATGAAGACCCGTTCGGACACATGTTGAAATCCTTCAATGACATGGTTGAGAACTCATTCCTCTCCCCTTTTGGAACTGGCTCCCAGCCATTCCGGACCGACATTCGTGAGGAAGAAGACAAATATTCGGTAGAAGCCGAGCTTCCGGGCATCGCCAAAGAGGACATAGACATTCAGGTCCAAGGTAATGAATTGATTATTCGTGCCAAACGCAATGATATAGTGGAGCAGAAGGATGACTCCAATCGAATCATACGGCAGGAGCGCCGTTCCGGCGAGTTTATCCGGCGATTCTATGTTGATCATATTGATGAGGAGCACATTAAGGCCAAATTGGAAGAAGGTGTGCTGAAGCTCGAGATTCCAAAACGTCCTGGTGATGATCAATCTCGCAGACGCATTCAGATTGACTAAACCAGATGCAAAATGTGTAGCTGAAGAAGTTGAGCTATCCCTTTATGGTAATAGGCATGGAAGAACATCTGTAAAGATGTTTTGTCATGTTGTCCCATGAAGGGATTTTTTACATAACCGGGTTAATGGAATTGAATATGAATTGTGCTGCATAGGAATGTAGCGGAGAAGCCGGATACGGCATCCAAGTTAACACGAATCTGATCGGCTGCATTAGTGAAACTTAGCTGTAAACAAACGTTAGATGCCTCCACAGGGGAGAACATCTCTTGCTGAATATGTTCAAAATGGAAGTGCACCTGCTGTTCCCATTCCTGATCAGCATTATGCGTTAGCACAAGAGAGAGGGATTGTATATTTTGGACTGTTTCCAGCTGCACATCCGTAATTTCGTCATAATGGAAGGGAGGGAAATAGCCCAGAGTTTCGATTACATGTTGCGCTCCGAGAATGGAAGCCAAAGGAGAAAATTCACGTTCCAACCTCCGAATATCCATTAACTGTGCCTCGTACTGAGGACTTGTATAGAGCAGGAGAGAGTCTGGTTCGCATTCCACGACTGTTCCGATAAAAGCAGCCCAGTTCGCGGTACCTTCCTCACCAACGGTAACAAGCAGTTGATCTTGAGCAAGCAAGTCGATTGCCCTATTGGTATGGAATTTCACTCGAAAACCTTGTCCCTGTATCTGCCAGGGAGTCTGGGGTGCATACCAGAATGGTTCCCGCTCTACGGATCGGACGCTGACGTTTAATGTCCATGCTCTGTTCATTAGACTTCCTCCAATTGCCACAAGCTGCGTGGCATCATCTCCACCTGTCTGTATTATGTCTCTGCTGCTGCTTGCATCAGGGCATAAATCTTACGTGTGGTATTCACATTTCTAACCGTCATATAAGCATAGACTTTGGAACCCACAAGCTTGTTCATGCCACTTTTGGACGCATCTTCTCTGCTGACTGAATATAAAATCGCTCCGGGAACATAGATTAGTGTGCCGATTTCCGGTTTGATGGGCAGTTGGTTCAGCACGGAGGGATCATTGATCTCATCCCATAGGAACATCACATCACTTTTGGCTGTGTCATCATTAACCCATTCTTCTGGCAGCGCCTGAATAACGCTATGGATTTCATCCATATTCCGCACCATTACCCTGATCTGTAAGCCAAAATCGGCGGCGATGGCCTGTTCTAACACATGGGATATCTCCCTATTTGCATCGGCACGTTCCTGATGATCGGCAAAAATAATATTGCCAGAGTTGATATAGGTAACGACATCCAGCATGCCTGCTTGTTCAAATGTTTCTTTCAGCTGCTTCATATTAATTTTATTGTTCCCGCCTACATTAATGCCTCGTAGCAAAGCCACATAGATCATATGGGCGCCCCTCCAATTCCTTCAATTCACCGTTTTAACAAAAGGACAGATATTCGAACAGATGAGTAGTATACTCTTCTCCCAACAGATCTTGCAATAAAGGTTCCACTTGCTCCAGATACTCGGGCTTGGTTTCATAGGTTTCTTCATCTTTTACTTCTCCGGCATAGGTACGCGCCGCTTCAATCAGGATGGCTAGTGCACTGAAAAAGTCTGATAGTGAATCAGCAACACGGTTTGGTTCTCCACCTGTAAAAGCGGCATATACGGGAGAGTTTGGTGCTTCCACATCTACAATTAACGGATCATCGTTAAAGTTTGCGATGACAACGTGAGTTTTTGGCCAAGTGGAGGACTCCTCATAAGGTTCATTCATGCCAATCCAGCGGAACCCCAGTTGCTGACGAAGCAGATGTTCAGGTGCGACAAAGGAAATCAGTGCGGCATCACCGATTTCGACGGCGGCATTTTTCATTTTGAGTGTACCTTCCGCATCCGCATCCATCATTTCATAATGACTGTACAGATACTGAAGTTCTGGAGAAAGAGGTATTCGTGTATCCACTTCCGGCTGGTGATGTTGTTCGCGGGGACGCAGATCATGATTTTTGAAAAGTCCATAAGCTTCATTATATAAATCCTGCTGTTCCACCAAACGGCTCAAGGCCGCATCCAGTTGTTGCATGATGTCTGAGTCCTCCTAATAACATTGATATAATAACAGGCCGATTCGTTTGATTCTTGGCTATAAGCATTATACTATATCAAAGATAAATTCAAAAAAACATTTGAATACGTTTACATTCATTAGTGGACATGATATACTTTCACTCAAATAAGGATTGTTACTGCTTCGGGCAGGCAAAACCTGAACATCACTATGCGTGGACTTTGTTCCATTCATAATGTTGTTCGGGTTTTTTTGCATTCTACGGTCCATATTAAGGATAGAAAAACAGAGGACGTACTTATTTCCAACCCAACTAACATAACGCTGTACAGAAGAAAGGGGAGCATTATGAACAAGAGAAAATGGTTAAGCGGTTTTGCCGCAGGTTGTCTCAGTATCATCCTGGGAATTAGTGGATGCGCATCCAAAGCGCCACAAACCGCGAGTGACACACCAAATCAGGCGACAGAGCAGACAGAGAATGAAACCCAGGAACCTGCAAACAACCAAGCTGCCAAAGGCAGAACGGTGATTACAACCGACGGTGAAGTGGATGATATGAACTCCGTCATTCGTTTCCTCTTATATTCGAATGAGATGGACCTTGCCGGAATTGTACTGACCAGCTCGGTGTATCATTATGCTGGAGACGAGGAAGCAGGGATCAAGCCGTTCCGCTGGACAGGCACACAGTGGGTGTACGATATGATCGATGCCTATGGCGAGATCTACCCGAACTTATCCAAACATGCGGATGGGTACCCGGAGCCGGAACAGCTTCGAGCGATGACCAAGATCGGTAATATTTCCGACAAAGGGGAGATGGAGAAGGAAACCGAAGGTTCCGAGTTCCTCGAAACTCTTTTCCTCGATGATGACTCCCGAGACCTGATTGTTCAGACATGGGGGGGCACCAATACCACGGCCAGAGCGCTAAAATCGATTGAGGAACAGTACAAGGATACGGCCGAGTGGGATACGATTCGCAAAAAAGTCAGTGACAAACTGGTCCTGTACATCATCCTCGATCAGGATGACAGCTACAACGAATACATTGCGAAGAATTGGCCGGATATCCGCATTCTCAACGACCAGTCGAACTTCTGGCATTTTGCCTATGCATGGAAGATGCATGCCGAAGAAGTGAACAGTAAGCTTCATGGCGACTGGATGGTCAAGAATATTCTGAACGGACATGGCAAGCTGATGGATATGTATGCATCGATGGGTGATGGTAAAATGATCGAAGGCGAACTAGCCGAAGAACAACGGGGAAGTGCTGAGTATCTGAAGAACAATCCACAATATGACAAGTACGATTTTATATCTGAGGGTGACTCTCCTTCCTTCTTTTATCTGATTGATAATGGGCTGCGCAGTATGGAAGACCCTTCCTACGGCGGTTGGGGTGGACGCTTTGGGGTTGTGAACGACAAGCTGTTTAGAAACAATGTGCTTGATTACGATCCCTACACCAAACGCTATGAAGCCGAATACTCTCTGATGAGATGGTTTGACGATGTGCAGGATGATTTTGCAGCACGTGCAGACTGGGCAGTTGCAGACACTTACGAAGGTGCCAACCATAATCCGTCATTAACGATTAAGGAAGGGCTGGATCTGAGTGTTAGTCCTGGGGAGGAAGTTACTCTTCACGCGGAAGGCACAGACCCGGATGGAGATCAACTGACCTATACGTGGTGGAGATATTTCGAAGCGGACACTTATGAGGATTCCAAAGTAACACCGAACAAAGTTCAGCCTGAAATGGCGGGTGACCTGCAGCTTGGATTGCATCGTGAACTTGCCAAGGATGAGCAGGTGGATACGATAAAATTACAGGGCAGTGACACCGAAGCGGTGACATTTACCGTTCCTGACGATGCCAAATCGGGTGATACCCTTCATATCGTTGCCGAAGTACAGGATGATGGAGAGCATCAGTTGAAGCGTTATCAACGTGTGATCCTAACCGTAAAATAAAGAAATAGAGGGGCTGTCTCAAAAGTCATCAACATGGCTGGTGGGACACCTCTCTTATTTGTGTAGTCTGATCGTAATTGATCCGTTAACGCTGGACGCCTGACCAGAAGACATTCCAGGTGATTGCCAAAGCTTGTTCATAGGATTGCCGTGTCTCATACACGAGCTGTACATCCAATCCATCCATCACGGTGACAAAAGCTACGGTGGCTTCTTCCGGACTCAGGCGTATATCGGAATGTCTGGTAAATACGGCTGCCAGCTCTTCCTTCAGTGTCCCGAGGTACGTTCGATACTGGGCTAGCACAAAATCATGCACCTCCAGCGGTGTGATAAAAGACAAGATATACATAAAAGCAACGTTTGGGTGAGTCAGAAAGCGATTTTTGTGTTCATGCAAAAAGGCATATAGCTGCTGATCCAAAGTTTGGGTAACAGACTCGCTGAAGAATTGGCGTACAAACTGTTGTTCCTCCTGCACAACTTCCTCATATAACTCCAGCAATAACGCTTTTTTGGATGAATAATGATAAGCCAGGGATTGCTTGCGAATGCCTGCCTCTTCGGCAATCTGCGCCATCTTGGTCCCCTCGTAACCCAGACGATTAAAATGTTGAATGGCAATTTCCTTGATTCGTTTTTTACTCAATGTCTACCTCCAGTTGGCGAGCTGTATACCTCTGCTGTTTTTGGGAGTATACCAAATATAACAAGATATATACCACAAAAATGCCTATAGAGATAGCATACACCACCGTATAGGAAAATGCAGAAGCCACAACGCCCAGGATCAACGAACCACCGCCAATTCCGAGGTCAAAGAAGTTAAAGAAGGAAGCCATCGCACTTTCGTGCTCATGTTCTTCTACAAGATTCACACACCAGGTCTGAATCGCCGGGAATATGGCACCAAAACCAAAGCCGTATAACGCACCGGCGATCAGGAATTGCACATCACTCTGGGCGATAATCAGAACCAGTAGCCCCGCGATTGCAAACACGGCAGAAGGTAACAACACGGAACCTGGTCCCCATCGATCAAACATTTTCCCCGAAAACAGTCGAACGGCGAAGCTGGCGATGGCAACGATGAAGAAAAACCAGGCTATATTCTCGAACCCTCTTTCGGCGGCAAATAAAGCCACAAAGGACATGATTGAACCCGCTGCAATGCCAACGAGCATAATGAGAAGGGAAGGGAAGAGTACCTTCTTTTCAATCAGTTTCACCGAAGGGACATGAGTTTGCATAGACTCGCTACTACCTTCTGTTTTCGGCTTTCTGGATACAAACACTGTCATTAGGAGAGCTAACAGCAAAATGCACATACCTCCCATAAACAGGCTCTGGTAGTCGTACCTAAACAACAGGCTTGTTCCAATCAATGGACCAATGGATATAGCGACCGTCTCCCCTACGCCGAAATACCCCATACCTTCTCCCCGGCGATCTCTTGGTATGTTTTCAGTGGCAATCGTTGCAAAATATGTCGTTGCCAAACCAAATCCGAATCCGTGGATCACTCGAAATACAAGAATCATCCAAATACCTGACGATAGGTAGTATGCGCCTGTCATTAATGCACAGATAGTGATGCCGATAATCAATAGATATTTTTTATCTATTCGAGCTGCTAAAACAGAAGTGAAGGGTCGAATCAAGATGGCAGAAAACATAAATACGCCGGTAACAAGCCCAATTTGGGAGGCTTCGCCACCAAGACTTGAGACAAACAAAGGCAAGGTGGGAAGCAACATTTCAAATGCCATAAACAATAATGCGTTGGCTAACATGATAAATAGGAATGATCTTCCCCAGAGTTGCTGAGGTGTAGAGCTATGTGTTGAAGTACTCATGGTTTTCCTCCGTAATATTGATCTCTGTCGCGCGACATGTTGAACTGATTTTACCTGACGATCGTCAGATTGTAAAGCGCGTATTCAGAGCAGGAGTTCATGATTTTTTAGTGGATGAGAGAAGTTATTAATTATTTTTAATTCATATTCCAACATTTTCCGGTATACTAATCAGATAAAATGATTCAAGTGAATACTACCTCGGAGAGGTGATATGCAATGACGGTTGATATACTTGTAAGAAATAATGTTAAGGTACTTGGCTCGGGTAGCCAAACGATTGTATTTGCTCATGGTTTTGGATGTGATCAGGATATGTGGCGTTACATTATTCCAGGTTTTATGGAGAACTACCGTGTGGTGTTGTTTGATTATGTTGGATCTGGCGAATCTCAAATTAACTATTATGATGCTATCAAATATAGCAACCTTCAAGGATACGCCCAGGATGTGCTGGAAGTTATGGAAGCGCTTGAGCTAAAGGACACCATATTTGTCGGGCATTCCGTCAGTAGTATGATTGGTATGCTGGCATCGATTCAGAACCCTAAATATTTCAAAAAAATTATAATGTTAGGGCCCTCCCCACGTTACGTGAATGATCTGCCGAATTATTATGGAGGTTTCGATCGGAATGATATCGATGAATTGCTTGAGATGATGCAGATGAATTTTATTGGGTGGGCGAGTTATCTGGCACCCATTGTGATGAACAATCCGGAACGGAAAGAGCTGACGGAAGAGTTGGAGAAAAGCTTCTGCTCCAGAGATCCGCATATTGCGAGACAATTTGCCGAAGTGACGTTTTTATCTGACTGTCGTATTGATCTGGAGCAGGCAACTGTGCCAACATTAATTCTTCAGTGCTCGGATGACAGCATTGCCCCATTAGAAGTAGGGGATTATCTACACGCCCATCTGAAGAATAGCAGGTTGCAACAGATGACGGCCAAGGGACATTATCCGCATCTAAGTCAACCGGAAGAAACCATCCGAATGATTAAGGATTATTTAACGAGCGCATAAAACGCGGAAGAAAGGCAGTTATTCCATGGATATACAATTAGATCTGGCTCCCTGTGGATACTTCTCTATCTCTGATTCGGGCGTCGTACAGTCGATTAATCAAACTATGCTTACGATGCTTGGATATGAACGCGATGAGCTCATAGGGCAACATATTGAATCCACCATGTCGGTGAGCAACAAGGTGTTTTTCCATACGTATTTCTATCCCTACATCCAGTTATATGGACATGTGGACGAGATGTACTTCACGTTCCGTACCCGTGATCAGCAGGCTGTTCCTGTTCTGCTTAACGGTGTTCGTCAGACCCGTAACGGGGAAAGCGTGGTAGATTGTGTCGTTGTAGTCATGCGTAAGCGAATCGAACATGAGAAGGATATTTTGCATACCAAAACGAAGCTTCAGGAGCTGTATCAAGCGACGCAAGAAGCGAATAAAGAGCTTGAACGACTGCATGAGGAATATAAAATTAAAGAGCAGGCGTTAATCAAAGTGAATGATCAGTTGGAGACAATGGCCTCCACCGACTTGTTGACAGGATTGAAGAACCGCAGGTTTTTCCAGGAAAAAATGCTTGAAAGCTTACTGATGTTCCAGGAGAAACAACGTTATTTCTCCCTTCTCGTTGTGGACATTGATCATTTCAAAAACATTAATGATACGTACGGACATCCGATCGGAGATCTGGTGCTCGGTAATCTGGCAGGGCTGCTGCAAACGGTATCGCGAAGTACGGATGTGGTTGCACGTTACGGTGGGGAGGAATTTGTTGTCATTCTTCCAGATTGTGAAGAGGAGCAGGCGATCGGTATTGCAGAACGATATCGTTCACAAGTTGCTTCAGCCGATTGGGGTGAATATAACATTACTGTGAGTATCGGTGCGGCCACTGTAGTCGAGGATGATACGGAAAAGTCCTTGTTCCAAAGAGCGGACAACGCCCTGTATGCCTCCAAAACCGGAGGACGAAACCGGGTGACACATGCAGCTCAGATGGTAAAAAGTTAAGGATTGGATTACATCAAAAGAAAGCAAAAAGGAGTCTGTGCATGATGAGGGAGATGATCCCACATGCACAGGCTCCTTTTATTTGCATGAAAAAGATTGACTAAGTTGAGATGGCAGACTCAGGGTTAATTTATCGCGGAGCAAGGTAACCATACGCCTTAGCCGGAGAGTTCGCCTGAGGACGAAAATCTTCGCTCGGTTCATCCATAAATGCCGGGTTCACATATATGGAGTGTGCATCATTGCCAGATCCCTTGATGTAGGCAGCGATGCCGGAGTAGGCTTTATTTTTCCAAACCCACAGGGCATCTTCCTGCTCACCTGGTGAGTAATAGACATTATGGTCAAACACATTGCCGGTATTGCTAGTATATTCGTTGTATATCAGTACTTCCGAGCTGCCCGATACGAGAATGTTACGCATGAACGTATTGTTCTTTGTCCGTGACTGCATGAATAACTGTCCATTGCCTGCATTCAGGGTATCATTTCCCACAAGTGTATTGTACATAATCTTGCTATCCTCGGTAGCTCCTCGTTCCTCGTCATAACCTCCCATGGCAATCCCCGTCAATCTGTTGGAATAAATCAGGTTATCACGCACGGTAATGTTGCTGGTTGAACGTCCGGCATGCTCTGAGGCAATCTCAATTCCGATATCGCTCTGATATACCCGGTTCTGGTCGATGATATGATCTTTCCCGCCATCTACATAGATGCCGCCCGCCGAGTTGGTATCATTGGGCAGGTCTGTACCGTAGGAGGGGTTGTTATTGGACGTAATATCGTATACTTCGTTTCCTCGTACAATGCCGTTCCGAGCCTGATCGTACGTGTCGTCCTCGGACGTACCCTCGTACCCGATCAGATCAATACCAATATTATCGGAATCATGGATGATATTGTCCTGGATAGCAAAGGTATCAACATTACCGTTGACTGCGAGTGACTCGCTTGAACCAAGTGTAAGATCATACAATTCATTATCCTTGATGATGATATCGCGTAAAGCTTGAGGGTGCTCTGTGCCATATATGGCAATACCGTGGGCATCCCTGCCCCGCAAATCGGGACCTTCAGGAGTTGCGTAACTAGCGATCGCGTGTATGGTGTTGCCTAACAGCTGAATATGCTCACCTGCTCCTTGGACATAAATCCCGGTTGGAACTTGGCCCCCAAGTGTGGTTGTAAAATTACGAATTTCGAGATTTTGAATCGTGATATAACTGGCATTTTCAATTTCAATTAACCCTTCAATGCCCCGGACAGATAAACCTTTACCATCAATGATAACCTGCTCCTGAGGATAACTTGAAAATAGGGTTGGATTAGCGGAAGAATTACCGCTCCGGGTGATTTTGACTTTCTGATGGTAGACACCTTCACGCAAATAGATCGTGCTTCCTGGCGAAGCGTGGTCGGCTGCGTGCTGCAACGTTTTCCAAGGAGATTGAATGGTTCCTTTATTCGAGTCGTTTCCTTGGGGTGATATGTAATGGATGACCTGGGGATCAGACTTTTGAACAGAAACGGGTTCCTTCATGGCAGATGTATGATTCTGACAACCGGATACCAGCAACATCAGAATCGGAATCATAAGTATAACTACGCGAATCAAATCGTTTCCCCCTTGAATTTAGCTTTGAAGATAGATTATAGCAGATTTGAACGGGTTAATAACCCATGATATGCTCTTATAAAATCAGCGAGGAGACTGCTCATGAATACATTAACGATAGCTGAATTAGTAGATCGGGAGAATCACGCATGGGAAGAACTCAAGGAACTCCTGAATAGCGGGCAAAATACATATGTGTATGTTCCAGCAAAACAAGAGGCTGGAGAGGATACCCTCTATCGTCTGCAAATAAGCACCAAATCCTATTTGGGGGCTGTTGCTTATGAGACAGAAGGTATTGTACTGGACCATGGCTGGATCACGTTGCTTGGTGCGGGTGGTGACAGTACATCTGGGAGTCTCACCAGTTGGAATGGTGTGAGTGAGCAACCTTGGGTAGATGTGCTGGAAGGTATGATGGTCGTTGCATATGATGCGGCAGGCGGTTTCTTCGGACTGGATACAGGCAAGTATGGCCGCACGGGACACATATATTATTTTGCACCGGATACACTCGAATGGGAATCGACAGAACTGGCATATTCAGGTTTCATCAACTGGCTGGCGAATGGTGATCTGGAGCAGTTCTATCGGACCTTTCGCTGGAAAGGCTGGCAAGAGGATATGTCTCAGCTCCAGACAGGACAAGTATTTGCGTATTACCCACCACTTTGGACGCAGGAAGGTGAGGGCGAGAGCAGCAGTAAAGCCCCAATTAGCATAATGGAGGCCTGGAAGTTCGCACTGGACGGTAAATAGTTGGCCTGCTGCTGTAGGATGAAATCAGGAAAGTAACCGGTAAGTTCAAGTTCATTGAGTGATCTACTTTAAAAAAAACGGCATTCTGTTCCAAACTAAAAAAGGCTCGCGCTTGGTGCGGGCCTCTTTGTTCTGAACTTTAAACTCAATTATCAATTGTCCAATGTAACAGGTTTAATGCCTGAGCGTGAAGCTCTGCTATGCCAGACGGTCAACCCGAGTGAAACAACGCAGACGAGCAACAGACAAGCATACACCACATGATAAGCTTGCTCGACCGAGACTCCCGGAATACTGTGTAGCAGCAGCCCACACACGGCTACAGACACCGAACCACCGAAGAATTGAATCAGTTGTAACATGCCCATACCGGAACCTATCTGGGCTTTGGGCAGCACTCGTGACGCTTCATTATTCAGGGAAGCCATGGAGGCTGACAGTGCCGGTGAGAAAAAGAGATAACCACTGGTAATGATCAAGGCGGATTGATCCAGTCCGAGCATGAATAAGGCAAGTACCGCTGCGAGCAGGATGTGTCCAATGATCATAAATCGCATATTGCCATAACGGTCGATCCAGCGTCCAACGAAACGGGTGCAGAATGCTGCAACGATTGCCCCAGGAGCAATCAGCAAACCAATGGCGAGCGAAGAGCGCCCATATAGATCAGCAAGCACAAGCGGCATCAAAAACAGATTGCCCAGATTCACCACCAGCACGCAGAATCCGATAAGGATTAACCGGGTGTATCCTGGCGTTCGGAATACTTGTGGATTCACAAACGGAAGACTCGCTTTTCGAATATACAGGAGGTGTGCAACAAGTGAAATAACGCCCACGGCAAACCATAACCAGGATTGCTGGGTGATCGCGACGAGAAGTGTAGTGGCATTAATGACGGTTAGTATGGCACCAATAACATCGAACGGCTGATCTGTTTTGACTGTTTCCCGTGGAAGGAAATAGAGCAATACAGGCAGGGCGAGCAAGACAAGCACCGTTATGGCAAAAAGTCCGTTCCAGCCCCAGTATTCGCTAATGAGTCCGCCGACAATGGGGCCAAGTCCAAAAGCCATGGCGCTACCTGATGAGATCAGCGCGATGGCAGCTCCGCGTCGTTCCACCGGGATGTAACGACTTGCAATGACGAGACCCAGCCCGGCCATAACTCCTGCACCCGCAGATTGCAGAATACGTGTCAGTAACAGGATTGCAAAGTTATGCGCGAACAACCCTAGCAATGAAGATAACCCCAGGATCAGAAGCCCGACCGTTAACAGTTTGCGTACCGGGATACGGTCTGACAATCGGCTGTAGATCACCGTCGACAGGGCGTAACCAATCGAATAACTTGAGATGACCCAAGACCCCAGGTCCGAGGTAATCTGTAGATCTTGAATAATGACTGGCAAAGAAACATTGAACATGGTGGTATTCATCACAACGATGAACAAGCAGCATGTCCAGAGTGGCATGACAATTTTATCTTTCACGGTACCATTCCTGTCTTGGGTATGAATATGAATTCGGATTGAGCTCTGATGAAAATGTGATGAAAAGCAATATATCATTTTACACCCAAATTTATCATATGGCAATAATGTCATATTAATTCATTCGGATGTGATGAGCATAGAAAGATATTAATAATAAACAATAGACGGATTTCCTGAATTTAACTAAAATGATCATTGAAGCATACATAAGCAGATGGATCAGCGGTTAGGTAACTAGATATGTAAGTAATTAGCATGTTGAATTGAAAATGAAGGAGATTATACCCATGACTCATGCATTATTAATGTCCCATAGCGTATTTCCGACGCTTGATATGAATCGAACCGCTCAGTTTTATGAAGAAAAGTTGGGCTTTCGGGTCGTCGAATATCTTGATGCCGCAGAACCTCATGTCTGCCTGTATCGTGATCTGACCGAGATTATTTTAACCCAAAGCAATGGACAGAAAGTTATACCCAACAGAGAGTTATATGGTTATGGATATGATGCATATTTTATTACCCAGAACCAGGAAGAGCTTCAACAGGAATTGATCAACGCAGATGTGAAAATCGTACGTGCCCTCAATCATACAGACTATAATAACAAGGAGTTTGTGATCGAGGATATCGATGGACGCTGGATCGCTTTTGGCATCAAACAAGGGTAATTAGATACAGAAACAGGCGCTCCGATAACGGGCGCCTGTTTGTGCATGTTATAACTGCAGATCTTACGCCGCATTAACTTGTTTGCCGCGATTACGAATCCACTTGATGACATCCATCAGAATGACGGCGACAAGAGCAAGTCCGCCTGCAATCAGGAACTCATTCCAGCCGAATGTATCCGGGATGGCGAAGACGCCGCGAACACCTGGAATCAGTGTGATTGCATAGAGACACAGACATACCAGAATGGAGCCAAGCACGAATTTATTGGTCATGAAGCCCACTTGGAAGATGGTTTGTGTGTTGGAACGTGCTGCAAATGTTTGCAGACTGCGTGCGAGAATCAAGGTTGTGAAGGCCATAGCCACACTGATTTCCTCCGAGATGCCAAGTCCTATATATTGGGACACAATAACAGCCGCACCAATAAGGACACCACGTGTAATCACAGCCTGCACGGTTCCACCTGCGAAGATACCCTCGTTAATATCACGGGGTTTACGCCGCATGACATCTGGCTCGGGTTTCTCTGTACCCAAAGCAATGGCAGGCAGGGAGTCGTTCACCAGATTGATGAACAGCAGCTGAAGGGCCGTAAATGGATTAACCCAGCCGACGATCAAGGCAAACAAAATGGCGATAATCGCGCCGAGGTTACCGGCGAACAGGTATGCGATGGCTTTTTTGATGTTATCAAATACCATCCGTCCAACACTGACCGCATTCACGATGGAGACAAAGTTATCATCCGTCAGAATCATGGCAGCCGCATCCTTGGCGACATCTGTTCCGCTACCCATCGCTACGCCGATGTCAGCTTGTTTCAGCGCTGGTGCGTCATTGACCCCATCTCCGGTCATCGCTGCAACCTTGCCTTTACGTTGCCAAGCACGCACAATCCGGATTTTATTCTCAGGTGATACTCTGGCGTATACTGAGATGTGTTCAAGTTGTTGATCCAGCTCTTCATCGGACATTTTGTCCAGTTCAGCGCCGGTAATGGCGAGATCATCCGGTTCGGCAAGGCCGATATCCACACCGATGGCCTGAGCCGTCGTTTTGTGATCTCCAGTGATCATGATGGTGCGAATGCCCGCTTTTTTGGACTCTTCAATAGAGCCGTATACCGCTTCACGCGGTGGGTCAATCATCGCTGTCAGACCAACAAGTGTCAGATCATGCTCGTCATCAATGGTGACCTGGTTTTTATCATCAAATTTTTTGTACGCATAGGCCAGCACACGGAAGGCACGTTTGGAGAAGGCCTCATTTTTTTCTTCAAATTGTGTGCGAATCTCGGGTGTGAGGGGCTGAACCTCACCGTTGATAAACACATGACTACAGCGGCTGAACAGCACATCCGGTCCACCTTTGGTCAGCAAAGCCGTCTGTCCCTCGAAGGTATGCACCGTACTCATGAGCTTTCGATCCGAGTCAAAAGGAAGCTCAGCTTCACGCGGGAACTGGTCACGGATTTCATTGTAATCCTTGTTCACCCGGTTGCTGAAGGCAATGAGGGCCACTTCGGTTGGGTCACCCAGTTCCTTGCCTTCCTGATTAATATTCGAATCATTGCAGAGCACTGCAATATGTAACAAACGTCGTTCCTCTTCTGACCACTGATCGGGATCATCCGGGAATTCGTCCTTGGTGCCATGGGGAATGTAATAATCCACGACAGTCATCTTATTCTGAGTTAGCGTTCCTGTTTTATCCGTACAGATGATACTGGCAGAGCCGAGCGCCTCAACGGCAGGCAGTCTGCGAATGATCGCATGTTGTTTGGCCATCTTATTTGTTCCGAGTGACAATACGATAGTCACAATGGAGGATAACGCCTCAGGAATGGCAGCAACTGCAACAGCTACAGCAAACATCAGTGCATTCACGATGGATGGTCCGATATTCTCCGTACCTTCGGTCAACCATACACGACCCGCTTCAATGCCAAAGATGAGAATCGACAAGCCCAGGATGAAAAAGCCCAGTTTTTTGCTGAATGATTCCAACTTGCGCTGTAATGGGGTGTTCTTGGCTTCGGCATTTTCAATCAGTTCGGCAATTTTGCCGATTTCGGTTTTGAGAGCCGTACCTGTAATGACAAGCATGCCCCGTCCATATACAACCAGTGAGCCACTGAAGGCCATATTGCGACGATCTCCAATAGGCGCTTCATCCGGAATGGCATCGGCGTGTTTCTCCGCAGCTTCGGATTCTCCGGTCAACATACCTTCGTTGATTTTCAAACTTCCTGATTCCAGGATACGTCCATCTGCCGGGACATAATCACCTGCATCCAGCATAACAATATCACCGGGAACAAGTTCCCTTGCTGGAATGGTCTTTTTCTGCCCGTCACGAATGACCTTGGCTTCAGGTGCAGACATTTGTTTCAGCGCGTCAAGCGAACTCTCGGCTTTTTTGGTCTGTACTACACTGATCACCGCGTTGAGCAAAATAACCAGGAATATGATCAATGATTCAATCAGGTGTCCAAGTACAACCTGTACCGCGGCTGCAATCAGCAGCACGATGACCATCGGATCTTTGAAATTTTCGAGGAACAATTTCCAGACTGGTGTTGCATCTTTACCTTTTAACTCGTTATATCCTTCCGTTTCAATTCTCTTGGCAGCTTCGGAGGTCGTGAGTCCCTTGGAGGAACTCTGTACATCCTGAAGGGTTTCCTCCGCACTGTGTCTGTAATGTTGCAATTGACCAGCTCCTTGAATATTAGATTTCTCTGTGTATTACCCTTACGGGCAAAATCTAGAATCGTTTCATTTTCGTATTTTTTTAAGATTATGGATTTATACGTTTTTAGCTGTACACAGTATTTTTCATAATGATCCGAGATATGCCTTTTTTTGAATGTTATTATTTCCAATTTGGATGATAGTCTGGAGAACCATATATAGATGTTGGATCAGAAACTGTGTGCACCATCACACTAGCTCATATCAGGGTCTGTTACGCTATTACATAACGAACTGCGTTTAATCTAAGTTTGGAGGGGAAACCATATGTTTTGTTATCAGTGCGAACAGACGCCGAGTGGCGGGTGTACCGTGGTAGGGGTATGCGGCAAAAACGAAACAATCGCAAGTTTGCAGGATACGATGATTTTTGCGTTAAAAGGCATCGCTGCTTATGCGACACATGCACGCCAGTTGGGATATCATGATCCTGAGGTGGATCGGATTACACATGAGGCATTATATATGACATTAACGAACTCGAATTTTAATGTACAGGAACACCTGGAGATGGCGATGAAAGTCGGTAATGCAGCAATCCGTATCATGGATGTGTTGGATCGTGCGCACACGGACCGCTTTGGTGTACCGCAACCGATTACGGTTAGCCAGAACCAGATTGAAGGACAGTGCATCGTAGTGACGGGACATAATCTCTATGCATTGGAGGAGCTGCTTCGTCAAACTGAAGGGAAAGAAATCAACATCTATACACACTCGGAAATGTTGCCTGCGCACGGGTATCCGGCACTGAAGAAATACGCTCATCTCAAGGGTAATATCGGCAAAGCATGGTACGATCAAAGAAGACTGTTCGAACAATTCCCGGGTGCTATTCTCGCAACGACGAACTGTGTTATGCCGATCAAAGGTACATATGCAGACCGCTTTTTCTCATACGAAGTGGCGGGTCTGGAGGGTGTTGCCAAAATTACAGAGGATGACTTCTCACCTCTAATTGAACGCGCATTGTCACTGCCTGCGGCTAATGTACAGTCCGAGCAAGTTTTAACGACAGGATACCATCATGAGACGGTGATTGGACTTGCGCCCGAGATTATTCAAGCGGTGAAAGACGGTCATATTCGTCGATTCTTCGTTATTGCAGGTTGTGACGCGCCAGGCAAAGGTGGCAACTACTATCGTGAACTAGCTACATCGTTGCCAAATGACACCGTTATTCTGACGACATCCTGTGGTAAGTTCCGCTTCAACGATGTGGATTATGGTACGGTTGGAGATACGGGCATACCGCGTTATATCGACCTGGGTCAATGCAATAATTCTGGTTCTACTGTGAAAATTGCCATGGCTTTGGCGGATGCTTTTGGCTGTACCGTGAACGAGTTGCCTGTCAGCATTGTGCTGTCCTGGTTTGAGCAAAAAGCAGTTGCGATCCTGCTTGGCCTGTTCAGCCTTGGCATTCAGGACATTCGCATTGGACCAAAACCGCCTGAGTTCATATCGGAAGGTGTCTTGGATGTACTCGTGGATATGTTTGGTCTGAAGTTAATTACAACAGCAGAAGAAGATATGAACGCGATGTTGGCACTGTCATAGGATGAAGGGTGTATATTTACGTGCATTGCCATCTGATGACTGTGAATGTCGGTTGTGAGTATGAAGAGTATGACTCATAAGTAAAGATGGATAAGAGCCTACATAAGAGTAGGCTTTTTTGCTACGTAAAGAATGTCATAGGTCCATATACCTTGTATAAATGAACATGCAATGTAAGGGAAAATAGTTTTTTTATCCTATTGAAGTTTTTTCATGGAAATGTGTATATAGATAGAGGCATATTAGATCATAACACATCACAAAACACGGGTTTACCGTAATATGAGGAGATCGTACATAATGCATGACACACAGATTGAAGATTGGTTGAAACTCGCAGGTGGCAAGGAGAACATTAAGCTCGTAGAACATGATAAGGACACAACGACATTGGTACTGAAGGACAGTACACAGTTGAACATGTCGGCTCTTATCTCCGCAGATGTTGTAGCAAATATTCGGGTAACAGGTGAGCATTGTCATCTGGTAATAAGAGATGAATCTTCACTCATCTACAATACGTTACTGGGTATGGACGCTTGGGATTCGACAGGGACAGCGTTGCAGGAAGCGGGACACGCGAAGAAAAACAGATTCTCGATCTTACATTTTGTATCCGATGTGTTCAGGCCCTTGATGCCTGCAATTCTCGGAGCCGCTGTTATTAAAATTATAGTCGCCATTATTGCGTTAATGGATACGTACAGTTCTGCGGACTCTTCTGCGTTGATGGACAGCCAGACCTTTACGATCTTCAGGATCATTGGGGACGGTGTATTTTATGTACTGCCTATATTGGTAGCAATCAGCACAGCTTATCGGTTGAAGAGCAATATCTATGTTGCAGCATCTATTGGCGGACTCATGTTTTATCCGGAGATGACCATGCTGATGTCAGGGGAAAAAGAGGTGCATTTCCTGGGTTTGCCACTTGTGTCTCAGCCTGCTTTTTACTCTACGCCCATCTGGGTCATTCTAACGATCTGTGCAGCCGCCTTCTTGGAAAGAGTCGTTGAACGATGGAGTCCAAAATTCTCCAAAGGGATGGTTGCTCCATTCCTGACGTTACTGATTCTTGTTCCGCTAGTATTGATGATACTTGGTCCAGTCGGAACCTGGATTGATGAGTATCTGCCGGAGGCATTGGATTCACTAGTAGCTAATGCTCCAGTGTTGTCGGTGATGTTACTGGGAGCTGTCTTCTCACTGATGTTAATTATAGGATTACACTACTGGCTGATTGCCATCATCATTAATGAAATGGTTATGAATGGTGGTTCTATGGTGATTGCTGCCATGTTAGTGGCGATTGTTGGACAAGCGGGGGCTGCGCTTGCAAACGGAATCCGCTCGAAAGAGCCAACATCCAGAAGACTTGCTTTCTGGGCTACTGGAACAGCCCTCCTTGGAGTTGTAGAGCCTGCATTGTATGCGGTCAACATGAGAAAAAGATCCTCTTTCTACGCGGCATTGCTGGGTGGAGTTGCGGGTGGACTGTATTTCGGTTTGTTATCTGTCAAGGCATTTGCTATGGTGGGGAATCCGAACTTAATCAGCCTCCCGCTCTTCATCGAAGAGGGTGGCTTGAATCTGTTACACACTTGCATTGGTGTGGTTATTGCGTTTGGTGTCTCAGGTGGACTAACGTATTGGATGGCAGGAAAAGGACAGAAACGGGGACAGGGGTCACCGAAACCCAGCATTGAGTAATACGTAAAACGTACTAATTGAAAAAGTAGTATTAAAGTTGTAAGAAAGAGCCTGTACCTGATGGTACGGGCCTTTTGTTGTGTTTTTCTGATTAAAGTAATGAGATGTATAATAGCTGTCCACCATTTTATTCAAGCCATACCTTGTTGGTTATGGAGTTGTCATGTATTTTGATATAGTGAAACCTATAAATCTGGATTATTAATCCCTTTGAAAGGATAACCTATGTCTGACAACATGGAATGGATTGCTCAATGGAAGTCAACGAATGCACTAAGCAACACATGGATAACGAAAGGCGAGCTGCATTACTTTCCCAGTCACACCTTGATATTTATCATTGATGGAAAAGCGATCTGGAATATAAATGGACACCGAGTTCACGTCTCCTATGGAGAATTAATTGCGCTTGAAGAGAACTCCGTAATGGAGGTCATTGAAGGTGGCAACCTGGATCTGGCAGGCTGGTATGTTCAGTTCGATACATATTCGGTGCTGCATGATAGACGGGAAGCTCAGAAGTTCGAATGGCGGTTACCGTCAGGAGAGGCGTATCAGAAAGTGCAACTGTCCGGTGGAGGTTTGGCAAGTATCATTCAGCATTGGAGTGAAGTGCATTCACCGGATCAGAGTGCAGAAAGGGTTGGCAATCAGCATTTGTTATATGAGTTGTTAAGTAATCTATATCGGAAACAGCCGGATGACGAGTTGAAACCAGAACACGGTATACTTCGCTCCATTGACTACATGCAGCAGCATTATGATCAGGTCATTACACGTACACAGTTAGCTCAGATTGCCGGAATCAGTCCATGGCATTACTCCCGCAAATTTAGTGAGCGATATGGTAAGCCACCTCTGGATTATCTGGCCCACTACCGGATCTATCGCGCGCAGGAAGAACTGATATTAACCGCTGCAACCTCACAGGATATTGCCAAAAAGTCTGGATTTGAAGATGCTCATTATTTTAGCCGGCGCTTCAAACAATTGACTGGCGTATCACCTAAGATATATAGGCAGACGATGACGCAGCGCAAAATCGTATCACTTTCTCCAATCTGTGCAGAAATTATGATTCATCTGGGTGTCATCCCCCATGCCGTAGTGGTCACCCCGATCCTGTTGTCCCCACATCACCATGAACAATTTAAAGCGTATGGAGTAGAGATGCTGGAGGTAACACAGTATGAGGTGGAGATAGAACTTGTTCGACAAGTTCAACCGGAGATGTTGATAGGAAACGTATTGACGGAAGAGGTCAAAAGGGAGTTGCGCACAATTGCACCGATTCTAACCGGACTTCATCAAGATGTAGAACCAATGCTCAATCAAATGGCAGCCTGGTTTTATAAAGAAGATGAGGCTTATAGACTGCATCAGCAGATGAAACACGAAGTCAGCGTAGCTAAGCGACAGTTGCAACCCATCATCCAATCCGCATCCACAGTCATGTTGCTGAGGGTAGAAGCGTTTGGTTATCGATATCTGGGTGGGCATTCACACGGGGTATCCCACTTGTTATATGAACAGCTTGGATTAACACTGCCGCAAGCACTGGATTCAGGTACAGCATGGTTTAACCCTTGTTCGCTTGACCTGCTCACACAAGCCAATCCCGATTATCTGTTTGTGGAGAAGCGGATTATGCAGCACTTCAGCGCTGAAGAGAATATGAGGAAACTATGGGAGAGCCCGCAATGGAATGACTTGAAGGCTGTGAAAAATAATCGGGTATTTTACGTAGATACTCATCTGTGGGTAGACGGTCACGGAATTACGGGACACACTCTGATTCTAAATCAGATCATTCGCCATCTTACGGAACCTTTTCATGAGAGAGCACAATAATCCAACTGAATACGCACGATATGCTATGGAAGCAATACTTCTTATTTGATACTATTTGATAATAATTATCATTATCAATATACATAAGGGGCGAAGTATATCATGTCACGAAGATTTAAAGGATTGGGCATTATGCTGTTGGTGATCAGTGTAATGCTGGCGGCATGTTCCGGTGGAACCAAGGAAGAGAATGCTACAGCTGGAACAGCAGGGGCTTCAACTGAAGGAGCAGCGAGTACTGCAGAACAAAAAGCGACTGAAAGTGGGACTAAGGTGGTGCAGGATCAGTTTGGAGAAGTAACGATTCCGACCCATCCTCAAAATCTGGTTGTGTTTGATTCGATCTATGCCGAGTATCTGATTGAAATGGGTGTTACACCCCAAATCGTTTTGTTAACTCCAGAAGTGGAAGCGGAATACCGCCCTGATTATTTGAAAGAACATGGAGTCCAGATCATTGAAGTCGAGCAATATCAATATAATTATGAGCAATTGCTTGCGCTGTCACCGGATATGATACTTACAGCTGGCGAAGGTATGGAACAGGGCGTATATGATGAATTGTCCAAAATCGCTCCTACGGTGGCACTGGATGCCAACAGTGAAATGAAACGTGCTATGCCAAAGCTGGCTGCCATATTCGACAAGACCGAAGAATCTGCCAAAGTACTGGCTGAATTCGACGAGAAAGCCTCACAAGCGAAAGAGAAAATTGCGACAGCCCTGGGAGACAAGACCGTATTGGTTCTCCGGGTTGAGCACAATCGTTACCGTTTCATGGGTCCCAAAGGAGGAAGTAGCAGTGTTTTCTTCTATGATATCCTGGGTCTGAATAGTCCTGATGCTATTAAAGATTCTACAGATTGGTTTAGCCAGTTCTCTCTGGAATTCTTGCCTGAGATGAATCCGGATTATATTTTCCTGGAAGACAGAACCCTCGTAGGTTATGACACGAAGAAATCTATGGAAGATCTGAAAGCAAGCCAAGTGTGGTCGAATCTGGAGGCTGTGAAGAATGATCATGTCTTCCCGTTGAAGACAAGCCAATTCGTATCGGGTGTGGGTCCGATTGGCTCTGTAAAATTGATGGACTATGTTGTTGAAAAGTTGGTGCCATAGATGACGATGGAGACACAATTGGATATCTACGATATTACCATCGTTGGTGGGGGACCTGCTGGAATGTACGCCTCCTTTTATAGTGGCATGAGAGCCATGCGTACCAAGATCATCGAAGCCAAACAGGAACTGGGTGGATTCATGCGTACGTACCCGGAGAAGCTGATCTGGGATGTGGGCGGGATTGATCCGATTCGCTGTGAGAAGCTGATTGAATCGCTGGAGAGACAGGCGAGAACGTTCGATCCAACGATTGTGTTTGGGCAGGAAATTGCTGAGCTTGAACGACGTGAGGACGGTGTATTTGTACTCATGTCCAAAACAGGGGAGCGTCATTACACACGTACCATCCTGTTATGTGCGGGCAGAGGCATGACTCAGGTGCAAAAGCTGGATGTCGAGGGTGCCAATCGGTATGAGCTGACAAATCTGCACTATACGATAACCGACCTGTCCCGATTTGCCGGGAAGCGTGTTCTGATCTCGGGTGGCGGCGATTCCGCAGTCGACTGGGCGAATGAAATGGGCAAGATAGCAAGTGAAGTCACGGTAGCACACAGACGGCATGAATTTACCGGACACGAGTCGCCAGTTGCTCAGATGAAAGCTCAAGCGAACGTCATGACGCCATTTAGCATCTCACGCTTATACGGTACAGGTGACAAAATAGATCGTGTCGAGCTAGCCCATGTAGAAACCGGTGAGATCACACATGTTGAAGTGGATGAAGTTGTAGTAAGCCATGGGTATGATCGTGATTTTGGTAACCTTGTGCAATGGGGACTGGCGCGGGAAGATTACGGCGTATCCGTTGATCAGCGCATGCGTACCAACATTCCAGGCATATTCGGAGCAGGTGATTTCATTACTTATGGAAGCAAAGTCAGGCTGATCGCAGGTGCTTTTAACGATGCGGTGCTCGCAGTCAACAGTGCCAAGACGTATCTGGAACCTGCTGCTTCCGATATGGCGGGTGTATCCTCTCACAATGCCCGGTTTTATGAAAAAAACAAAGCGCTCTCCAATACGTAGATAGGTTTGCACGGAGGGAAGGCAATCTGAAGAGCCCGACACAATTTCGAGATCTCCTCGAAATTGTTCGGGCTTTTTTCAATAGATTGATGAAGTAAGGAAATGAAATACAAGTTGAAGAAATGATATAATCATAACAAAGAAATATGAAAGATCACTATGGGAGGTAGCAGATGAAAAAAATAAACAAATTTATATCTTCTCCTCTTGAATTTGAGGTCTTGGAGCATGACCAGGTGATTGCCAAAGTGAAGTTGGATTATAGCAATCAAACGGTTGAAGTATGGCAAGATAAAAGTGTATCGCCTGTTTTTCTCCCTTTTCCAAGCAAGTCTAAGGTAACCGTTGGGGATGTACTGGATTATTTCGAATCAAGATGTTTCCCTCGCACCAGACATCATGCCGATAAAATTTTGCAATCATTAGGTCTGAATGATTATGTAGCTTCGGAGATCGTAAAACAAACACATGGTGTGTTATATGATGATTATGTCTGGATTAGATTTTCTAATGAGGAGTTGTCTTGTGCTGATGTCCATCCCCGTTTTGCAGGTGAGCAAGGATTCTCGTAAGACTTTTGTCAGTAGTAGCAAGATTTTGAGATAGTTGCTCAAATTTTAAGATTCCAGATTCGAAAGTATGAACACTTATTTTTGTAACTAGATATTTATAGTCTTTCGGCTTATGATCATTGACGACAGCGAGATATTCAAACCAAATAAAACAGCGCCACCTGAATCGTTCTGGTGGGCGCTGTTTGTGTAATCTTTTTTGAGCTGGATAAAAACTTGAATCCCAGATTGCCGATCTTGGCGAATGGATAGATGATTTTCTAAGGAACTCAGGACATCTTATTTGGCCTTCCGCTCCTCTTCTTAAATTCTAAGGAACCTCAGACACGTTATCTACCAAAATGCCCTTATAAAAACACTGAAAACGGCTTGTTAATCGGATATAGAGTGTCTCAAGTTCCTTAGATTTCTGCACGCGCTTCAAATCGTTGAATAAGACCTCTCAGATTCGTCAGTGCCTGCTCGCACTTGAAAGGTACGTTCTCATACATTCAGGATTCAGTGCGCTTGCCTACGCTGAACACGTTCAGGTTCGGTTTCGGGTCTCACTAGAATTGAAAACTCGCGCTAATTCAGCTCAGTCTGTCCACTTGCGAGTCGATCTGCGATCTCTTCGGCTTGTAGAATAGAGGTATAGGGATCAGCAGTGAAATATTTATGAATATCCAGTTTGTAGATATGGTCGTTCTGCACCGCAGGCAGATTGTCCCAGACGGTAGGCAACAGGGAGTGATCTTTCGTGCCTTCTGTAACCATCATCAGCAGGTAATCACCTACATACTCTCCAAAGACCTCCGCGCTAGCTTCCAGGTTTTCTTTGCCTTGGTCCAGAAGATCTGATTTTACCTTGGGTGCCGGAGTTAGTCCAAGCAATTCATAGGCTGCTCTTCCACCACGATTGGCGCTGTTGCCGATAATGGCTGGGTTCTTCAAAAAGTTAAAATCGGCAACGGTGAAGGTGGCACCGTCCGGAATGACACCTTTAATTTTGGCCTGAGCTGCTGCGATCCGTTGTTTAAATGATTCGTTCCAAGTTATAGCTTCTGCTTCGCGGTTCAGAATCTCGCCCATGGCTGTCACTTCTGCTTCCATGGAATCATACTGATCGGGTACGAATACGACAGTCGGAGCGATTTTGGAATAGGTCTGAAATTTCTCCTGGTCCCATGTGATAATCAGATCCGGTTCCAGCTCTACCATTTTCTCAAGTGAAACCTCACTATGGTTACCCAAATCCGCGCTATCCACAAGTTTGTCACGCAGGAACATTCCATAATCCAGCAGGCTGCTCGGCACACCAACAGGTGTTACGCCGACAGCCAGAACATGTCCTATATTCCAGTCAACGACAACCCGCTCCGGGTTGAGGGGGACTGTAACGTCTCCCATCATCGTAGAGAGTGTTCTTGTCTGTGGTGCGGCGTTTTCAGTTTCTGTGGCGACGGGTTCCACCGTCTCTTTCTGGTTACAACCACTAATGAATACGGCCATGATCAGCAAAACAGGCAGGGCGATACGATACCAAGCTTTCTTAAACAACATGACAAACCCTCTTTCTAATTGATAATGATTTTCATTTAATATAACTCTAGAGGCAATCTTGCGATTGCACAATAACCGTTTCGGAAGCGAAAGCATAACCATTTCAGAACAGACGTACAGGTTGAACTGAGAATGATTATCATATATGATGAGGCGAAGCTTTGGATGTAGTAACGAGGAAACACAAAGAAAGGTCCATGAAGATGAACATAGAAGAATACGGGGCATTATGGGAGCATATAACAATCCGATTACTGGATATTCGAATCATTACCGTTAACATCAGTGAAGATCCTAATACGTGGACGCTTCCCTCGAATGCTTTTTTATTAATAACGGATGGCAAGGGGCAGATCTGGCTTGGTCAGGCGATGCATCACATTAAAGGAACATATATTCTGCACGCCTCCAAAGGAACACGCCTGGATTGTCTGGCTAAGAAGCCGATGGAAATACATATGTTGTCTTATTCGTCACCAGAGTCAGAGAAGCCAAATACTGAAAGATCCCAAACATATACTGGGGTGGAGTCTCTGCAAGTCAGTTTTGGTTTTGAACCAGCGTGTCCATTGCCATTAATTGAAATCATGCAGTTGATATACAGACAATGGAATGAACTACAGTCAGCAGGCCGGATTCAAACCAAGGCGTTGTTCTACCAATGGCTCGCCGAGATGCTGAAACAAATGCAGGAGCAGAGGTTTAACGATGCTAAGCTGGATCGGGTAGATCAGGCGGTGCATTATATGAAACGTCACTACGGGGAACCACTCAAGATAGAACAGGTAGCTGAAATGCTGAATTGTAGTCCAAGGTATCTGAACCAATTGTTTCAGCTTCAATTAAATACGAGTCCCAGCCGTGTGCTGTCACAGATTCGGATGGAACAGGCATTAAAACTACTGGTGAGCACGAATGGGACCTTACAAGAAATCGCGGAGAGAGTAGGCTATGAGAACGGCTACACGCTAAGTCGTTATTTCAAGAAACATTATGGTGTATCTCCTGAGTTTTACAGAAAGCGTCGAGAGTGCGGTGCTCCAGATGTAGCCCTGCAAACATCCCAACCACATGCCGCTCTGGAAAGTCATTATTCGGGATGGAGCGAACGAACGGTACCCATACTTGAAGCCGACCAGACCTGGCCAGAACAGGAGATTGTAGATTTGAAAGGAGTCCAAGTGAGGAAACCCCCAGCGCCCGCGGTACCAAGAGCCAGAACTCGGATGCTTGCCACAAGCATGGGCGAGATTACGATACCGACCAAGCCTAGCCGTGTTGTCGTGGACTGGAATTTGGGAGAAGTGCTGGCATTGGGAGTGACGCCTCTCGGAGCGCCGCATTCACTCATTGAAAGTAACCAAATGCTGGAGCCTTATATCTATGATCAAGTACAGGATATCGGCAATCATAATTTTATCTCGCTCGAAAAAGTGCTTGAACTGGAGCCCGATTTGATTATCACCTGGAATCCTGCTGCCTACGCTTCCTATGCCAGAATTGCACCTACGGTGGTCTATGGAGAGACTGGTTACGGCTCTGTCGCGGAGGAGATTCGAGAGATGGGACGTATTCTGAATCGCCAGACAGAAGCCGAAACATGGATTAACGAATACGGGCGGAGAGTACATACTTTGCAGCAAACGATCCCGGGCAAGGTCTCCGCAGAGAAGACATTTACCGTCATTGATCCGAACTGGGGAGAACATATTACCCTTGTGGGAAATACGGGAACTCGTGGAGGTAAGGCAGCCTACGGGTTACTGAACTTGAAGCCAGCAGGCAAGGTTCGCCAGGAACTATTGGAGCCGGGCCTGGAATACCTGGATATTGCGCGGAGTGCGGTAGGTGGGTACCTGGAGGACTACCTGTTGGTGTTGGATAATGGTATAAGACACGAACTTGATCAAGCTTCAGGCAAACCATGGCAGAAGTCCATCGAGACAGATCACTGCCGGATTATTAGCCTTGACTGGAATAGATATTTTCTATCCGACCCGTTGTCTGCGGTACTTCAAGCCGAGGAAATGGCAGACCGGATTATGGCATATTAATTGTCGCTCACGCAATGAACTGTAAGACTTATCGACCAGATATCATATATGCATATCCCGAAATGAGCGAACCATATATGTGAATATCTGGTGAATTTCTCGATGTTTAAGTCCATGATGGTTTGTTCTCCATTATACTTGATGAAAACGGACGAGGAGATGGACTCCAAATGAAAAAACAAATGTGGATCATTGCAAGTGTTGTAGTTGTGATTGTAATCGGAACCTATCTGTTTGCAAGCAATACGGGCAAGGAAGAGGCGGGTACAGCCAATGCGCCCAACATCCGAAAATTGGTGGAAGATATCAGCACAGGAAAAGAAACACCGGAATCTGCCTCCATTAATGCCAAACAGTTAATCGTCACCGATCAAGATGAAAAAACCATTACATATGATTTGCCTGAAAATGAATTTTTCCTTTCCATTGCACCCTATGTGGACCAGACCCATCCCTGTGCAATTCATAGCTTGACCGGTTGTCAGGGGGAAATGAGCAATAAGGAATTTAGCGTTACCATTCACGATTCTCAAGGCAACACTTTTATGAAAGATGCAGTGATTAAGTCTGGTGCGAACGGATTTATGGATTTTTGGGTGCCTAGAGACAGAACCTATCTGATTCGTATTGTTGGAGATGGAAAGGTTGCAGAAACGCAATTGTCTACATATGAAAATGATAATACATGCATCACTACGATGCAGTTGAGTTAACAGCAATCAATAGAAGGGAAGGATGGCTTTTGAGCTATTCTTTCCTTTTTTATTTGATAAAAGAATGGGAATAAGGTACTTTCCATTGACAAAAATTCATTCCTACGGCATAATCCAATAGTGATAATGATAATTGTTATCATATAAATACATATTAACAGGGGAGAAAAGAGATATGAAAAAAGGGTTGAATGGACTGTTGATTATGCTGGCCTTTGTGCTGGTTTTGGCGGGTTGTGGTAAAACCACGACTACAACAGATACAAGTCAAGGTAGTGGCTCGGGTAGTGCTCCGGCTGAAGAGACAGCAGGTCCTGTTACCGTGAAGCATAAACGTGGAGAGCTTAAGTTGGACAAGCCAGCAGAACGTGTTGTTACGCTTGAATGGACATATACGGAAGATGTCGTTGCCCTGGGTGTTCAACCAGTAGGTAACGCAGATAACGCTAACTATAAAGTGTGGGTAACATCCGAAGCAGCACTGGATGACAGTGTAACGGATATCGGAACACGCAGTGAACCCAATCTGGAAGCTATTGCTGCATTGAAGCCAGATCTCATCATTGCTAATGCGGATAATAACACGGCGGTCTACGATCAGCTGAATGCAATTGCTCCAACGATTGAATATGATCCGTATGATGGTGACGGCTATGATTATGACAAGATGACAGAGATCTTTAATAACATTGCAACAGCTCTCGGTAAAGAAGACAAAGCAAAAGAAGTTCTGAGTGATCTCGATCAACACTATGTAGAAGCCAAAGAAAAACTGGCTGCTGCGGGGAAAGAAAACTTCAATTTTGCACTGACACAAGCATTCACATATCAAAATGCAGTCAGCCTGCGTATGTTTACCGATAACTCGGTTGTGATTGGTACTTTGGACAAAATCGGACTGGTTAACGAATGGAAGCCGGATAAAGTTGAGAACTATGGCTTCTCTACAGTAGGTATTGAATCCTTAACCGATGTGAAGGACAGTAACTTCATTTATATTACACAACCAGACGATGACGTCTTTGGCACAGCTATGAAAGATAACTCGGTATGGAACGGACTGAATTTTGTGAAGGAAAAACGCACATATCAACTCGATAGCACAACATGGACATTTGGTGGACCGATCTCCTCCAGAGTATTGGTTGATGGGGTAGTCGAGGCGATTACCAAATGAGTTCGGTTCAAGGATCTAAGCCAGCTATGAATTGGCGCACAATTAGCATATATGGGGGCGGTCTAACCGCTCTCATCGTGCTTTTTTTTGTAAGTCTGTGTTATGGAGAAGCTTCCATTCCTTTGCATGTCGTTTGGGACGCTCTTACAGGCAGACAGGATTCATTAGAGCACAATATGGTCTGGGACTTGCGCATGCCGCGTACAGTGATTGGTATTCTTGCGGGTGGCGCACTGGCTGTTGCGGGCGCTTTGCTGCAAACGATTACTCGTAATCCATTGGCTGCTTCAGATACGCTGGGCATTAATGCAGGAGCGTACTTTGTGGTGGTGCTGGGAGCAATCGCTTTTCCAGGTCTATTAAGTCAGTCGCCTTTTCTTTTCGCAGCACTAGGTGGTTTGCTGGCAGCATTTGCGGCTTATTTCATGGGCGGCGGACGAACATCAAGCCCGGTTCGACTTGCGTTGTCCGGTATGATTGTATCAATGGTGCTTGGTTCATTTACAAGTGCATTACATATTTTTTTCTCCATGGAGACACAAGGGTTGTTCCTTTGGGGCTCCGGAACACTTGTCCAGAATGACTGGAGTGGTGTGTTTTATGCTTTGCCTTGGGTGGTTGGTATTACCCTTCTCGCGTTAATCCTGTCCAGACAGTGGGATATGCTGGAGTTGGATGAATCAACGGCTTCTTCCTTGGGACAAAAGGTTACATTGGCTCGTGCAGTAGGGTTAATTCTTGCTGTATTGCTGGCCGCTGTGATTGTCAGTGTAATTGGGCCGATTGGCTTCGTGGGACTGGTCGCACCACATCTGGTTCGATTGAGTGGTGTACGTTCTAATCGATTACTTTTACCCGGTGTGTTCATATGGGGCGCAGCGCTCCTGGTTGGAGCAGATGTCCTCGCCAAGATGGTGCATAACTCCAGCATGGAACTACCAACGGGTGCTGTTATGGCGATCATTGGTGCACCGTGGCTCATCTGGCTTGTTCTTACACGGATGAAGGCTGCGAACGGATCAGGCATGTCTACTTCAATGAGCACAGGAGGAGCTGCGCGTCGCTTTGCATTTGGCCCGATGGCTGTATTATTCTCAGTCATAACGGTCGTGCTTATCTTGCTCAGTACGATGTTTGGCGGTATGCGAATTCCTCTGGCCGATTGGTTACCAAGTCTGTTCCAATCGGATGGATTGTTCTCCGCGCTGATTCAGCTCCGGATTCCGCGTACTCTTGTTGCCGCAGGTGCAGGAGCTGCACTGGCAATTAGTGGTGTGCTCATTCAGATGGCGGTACGTAACCCGCTGGCAGATGCTTCAATTGTTGGTGTGTCCTCAGGTGCAGGGCTTGGAGCGATGATGGTCATCATCTTATGGCCGGGTCTTCCGATATACTTGCTGCCAATTGCGGCAATCATCGGTGCAGCCATTGCTGCAGTGGTGGTGTTCTCCCTCGCCTGGAAGAAAGGACTGAACCCTTCGGCGGTTGTGTTGCTGGGGATCGCAATGTCTGCCATTGCTGGAGCAGGTATTCAGATTCTGATTGTCCGTGGTGCGGTATACGGTAGCAGCGGATATATCTGGCTGACAGGAAGCACCTATGCTCGTACCTGGGAACAGGTGAGGGTTATCGGATTATTTTTAGTTATTCTGGTACCGGTGGCTTGGTGGTTGGCACGCAGATTCGAACTGCTGGTATTTGACGACAATAGTGCATCCGGGCTTGGTCTCGGAGTACGTCGTACACGATTATTGGCCATGACAGTTGGTGTATTACTTGCAGCAGGTGCGGTTGCTTGTGTAGGAACCGTTGGTTTTATCGGCCTGATTGCACCACATATGGTACGGCTACTGACGGGGAATAAGTTAAGACGATCCATGTTCCTATCCGCATTAGCGGGTGCAGTCATGCTGGTGCTCGCCGATACAATCGGCAGAACCGTCATGGCACCGACAGAGATTCCATCAGGCATACTCATTGCGATCATCGGAACACCGTACTTCCTGTATCTGATGTATCGTTCCAACTGGCGCAAGTCTGTATAAAAAGTTCAAACCTGAAGCCTGCTCCCCGAGCAGGTTTTTTGCTGTAACGGTATGCCCTCCAGCCATGATCTTATGTTCCTGTTTAACCCGGTTGCATAGATATTGGATCATTGGACCTGACGTGGTACCCACAGATAACCTTACCCGATGAATGGCTAGTTCATCTGCAAATGACAAAATCCCCTCACGTCTACAAGAAGTAGAGACCACGTTATCAAACGTGAAACTCTTACTCTCTGTGGACCTTGAGGGGACTTTTTGCTTGAGCACATTCGAATCGTACTCCCGTTAGCTGGATTTCAGAATCCCGCTGTCATCGACGGATTGTACCGCTTGTTGCAATATTTCATTATCCTGAACAAGCGCGAATCGAACGTAACCTTCGCCTGAAGGACCAAAGGCACTGCCTGGGGTTGCGATGACTCCTGCATGTGTAACCAGATCCATGGCAAATTGCTCCGAGCTGTCGTAGTGCGCCGGAATCCGGCTCCAGACGAACATCGTTGCTTCAGGTTTAGCGATGGGCCAACCGAGATTGCTGAATCCATCACAGAGGATGTCTCTTCGCTGTTCATAGATTGCTCTGACCCGTTCAACCTCGGATTGATCACCGGTAATGGCGGCAATTGCTGCTTTTTGGACCGGTAGGAACATCCCGTAATCCATATTGGATTTTAGCTTTTTCAGCATGGAGACCACGGTTGCATTGCCCACACAGAAGCCGATTCGAGCTCCTGCCAGTCCGTACGTTTTTGACAGGGAATTGAATTCCACACCGACGTCCATGGCGCCAGGGAATGCGAGGAAGCTTCCACATGACTTTCCGTCAAACACGAGCTCGCTGTACGCATTATCGTGAAGCACGATAATATCATACTTCTTGGCAAAGGCAATCAGGTCAAGATAGAACTGATCCGGTGCCATCGCAGTTGTCGGATTGTTAGGATAGGAGACCAGCATGAATTTTGCTCGATGAGCGATATCTTCCGGTATATCCTGAAGTTGAATAACATACCCGTTTTCTTCTTTTTGCGGCATATAATACAGTTCTGCACCTGCCAGTAACGGCCCATCCGCGAAGACGGGATAGCAGGGGTCAGGGACGAGCACCAGATCACCTTCATCGACAATGGAGAGGGATATATGTGCCAGCCCTTCCTGTGAACCGAGCAAGGAACAGATCTGTGTTGCCGGGTCTAACTCGACCTGATAGCGCTGCTTGTACCAATCGCTTGTAGCTTGCAGCAATTCACTCTGATCATTCACAGCATATATATAATTAGCCGGATCAGCTGCGGCCTCGCATAGTGCAGTTATAATATGCTGCGCAGGTGGGATATTCGGCGTACCCACACTGAGATCAATAACGGGCTGACCGTTCTCCAGTCTGCGGCGTTTGATCTCCAGCAACCGGGTGAAAATTCCTTCGTTGAAATGATCCATTCGTTTGGCAAAGTTCATGATGATGATTCAGCCTCCAATCCTCTTCGTACGCATATTCATTAATAATAAATGGACAGCGACTAAAAGAGAAGAGCAGGGGAAAGCTTGCGGATCATGACTTTACTTTAAACTGACTTAGTTCGTCTTGCAGTTTGCCAGATAGCTGGTTCAACTGTTTCGACAGATCCGCTACCTGTTCGATACTATCCAGCTGATCCTGCGTGCTGGCGCTTACTTCTTCCGTCGATGCCGAGTTCTCCTCTGTGGTGGATGAGATAATCTCCAGTGCCTGGAATATCTCATCTTTGTGTTTGTGTACATTGGCGGTATTAGTGGTAATCTGCATCATACGTTGCTGCAGATCTTTCAAGTCTTTGTTAATACTGAAGAATACATGTTTGGTATCTTCTACGGATTTGGCATTCTCCTCCGCAATCTTCATACCGCGCATGGTATGTTCAACCGACAGGGTTGTTTTCTCTTCAATAACATTCACCTTTTTGTTGATTTCCTCTGTTGCCTGAGCCGTCTGTTCTGCAAGTTTGCGGACCTCTTCGGCAACGACGGCAAATCCTCTTCCATGTTCGCCAGCACGTGCAGCCTCGATGGAGGCATTCAGGGCGAGCAGGTTCGTTTGAGAGGCAATCTGTTTGACTGTATCCACAAAACTGGATATTTCATTCCGACTCAGGTCAATCTCCTGGATAATAGAGGACATTGCTTGGGTGGACTGGTGGTTTTCGTCGGACCATTTCGATAATTGTTCCACGACCGCAAGTCCTTGGCTGCTTTGATCAGCAGATGTCTGCACGACCGTTCCCATAGCCTGCGCATCGGTAGCAATTTCATCAATTTGGCTGGATAATGAGCCTGTTTTGCGTAAGATATTTTCCGTTTCGATGGACTGATAATTCGTTGCATTGGCAATCTCGTTGATGGCTGTTGATGTGTCATTCATGGTCACAGCCGTTCGTGAGGAGATGGCCTGCAGATCATTCGACGACTGGTTCAGGATTTGCGCCGAGCTGCCGACCATTTGCAGCATGCCCTGAATTTTCTGCACCATGGAATTCAAGCCTGTGGCGATCTGTCCAATTTCATTATTAGATTTGATATCCAGTTTGACAGTCAGGTCACCTTGTTCAATCTGTTTAATCTTGGCCAGCAGCTGTGGTATGGAGCGTAACAGACGGCGAAGGGTAATATAACAGATAATCACAAGCAGAAGGGTGGCTGCAGCAAAACCGCCAAGCGTAATCCACGTGAATGTTTTTAATTCCGCAAGAACTTCTTCTTCGGATATGGTCAGACCAACGGACCATCCCGTATCTTTGCTGGTAGCGTAGCCGATATATCGACGTTCCCCATTGTCGTTCATAAGTTGTACGCCGTTTTCACCGGCAAGCATTTTCTTGCCGATGTCTCCCATGTCCCCCGTACTGTTCAGGATGTTCTCCTTCAATACCTTCTCTTGATCCGGATGGTACAGAATTTCCCCGCTCTTGGATAGCAACATGGAATAACCTGTGCTTCCAAGGGAATAGCTCTCCATAATCGCCGGGATATCCTTGAATGCAATATCCGCTGCGGCAAAGCCGATCGTGTTGTTGTTTTCGTCTTTGATCGGATAGAAGATACCCATGAGTACATCGCCTGCTGCAATATCAATGTACGGATCGGAGAAATAAAGTCCGTCTGCGTCAGTAACCGGCTTGTAGTATGGACGTGACTGGATATCAAAGTCCGGTGCAGATACGACACCATCATTTTGAATCCAAAAGCCTTTTCCATCCAGGCCCGCGACCCAGGCATCGGCAAACGAAGGCTCTGCCTTAACGATAGCGGCGAGTGTCGCCTGTGTTTCCGCAGCGTAGGTTGAACTTTTCGCATCCGCAGCAGATGCTGTTGTTTCTATGTATTGCTGAAATAATGTGTTGGTGGACATTTGCTTGACCAGTGCACCTTTTTCCTTGAATAGTGCATCAAATTCACTAACAATGGCTTGTGTCTTGGTCTGGAGCATGGATTCCTGCTGTTTCACCAGAATGTTTCGTGTGCTTGCAAACATAAATGTTCCCAGCACGGCAAAGACAACTACGATAATGATCAGCAGCACAATGGACAACGTATTTGCCATACTAGATGTCCGTGCTCCCGTTTTCCCCCACTTGTTCAACATGTTCGACATATTCCATCTCCCCAGATGATTAATAAAAAGCTCAAAACGCCTAAGTTATATGTCGGCTTAATCTATAGTTTTATGTAGATTTCTGTCGAATAATCCTGAAAGCAACGGAAAGGAAAGGCATGAGTATGAGAAGGGTGAAAGGGGAGGGATGAAAAAAGAGGAAAGGAATGAAAAAACGGGATCGGTAGTGGTTCATCCAGGCGATCTTGTTTATAATGGAATGAATTGGAACTATGGATGGAAAAGGGGGATTATCTGTGAGTGAGTTATGGCATGCTTCAATACAGGGGGTTCCATGGAATGCCGAAAAGATGCACCAGGCGGTGCATCTGTTGCGTCGCAGAGCAACGGTTCATTTTCGCGTTGACGCGGATACATACGAGGACCTTGCCGAGCTCGATGCCAAAGTATTCTTTGCTCGGCCGGATCTGATTCTACACATATCACATATGGACCCTAAAGGGGTATATTCATCCGGATTTTTGGGGCGACTGGCACAGTTGAAACATGTGTCTGCCTTGCAGCTTGATCTTTCGCAGGCTCAGGATTTGACGATACTGGGTGCGATGGAGCAACTGCAGTTTCTAAGATTGAATTCACCTGCAAAGGCAACCGTGCTCGATTTTATTAAACACTACAAACGATTGACCTTTCTTGAACTGCGTGGCAAATTCAACGGATTTGCTTCCATTGCGGCATGCCTCCAACTGCATACGCTCATTCTGAACTGCACGGTCGAAAGTGCTGATGTGTTGGCGGAACTGCCTATGCTTCAGTATCTATCCCTGGATCACTGTGAGTTAAAAGGGGGACTGGATGTATTGACACAGTCGACCATCTCGATGTTGAAGCTCAGCTCTGTTCGCAAACTGACGAGTATTCAGGGACTCGAACAGATGCGCGGGCTGGAATATCTGCATCTGTCCTTGCCCAAGCTGGAGCAGTTATGCGACTTTTCCCATATGACCTCTCTCAGACAGCTCGAACTGGACTATATGAAATCGTTGCGGGATACCAACCATCTATGGACAGCCCGTGCTTTGGAGTCTATTGAACTGAAAGAGATTAATACGGCACTCAAGGCGGATTCTTTTGCTGGACTAACCGGGTTGGAGCACTTACGCCAAATCGATTTTCGTTTTATTGATGTTAACAAAGGACGAATTGCAGCTATGCGTGATCACCTGGACAAGGCCGGAAAATCCCATTTGTTATATGAAAATATCCCTGAGCAAGAACGCCTGAATTCTATAGGTATTGCGCACTTGTCGCATGTATTAATGTAAACGGGCTTCTGTCCAGCGTGTGTATACAGAGCGCACTCCGGTGAACGGACCGATTGAGGCGTGTAGATGTCATTGCTATCTAGGTGTTCGTATCCGTTAATGCAGGCATGTTGATCTCTTTCACGCAGGCCGCTTTGGACAAGCTGATGATACATCGAACGATGGCGACCATATCCTGCAGGGGAATGCGGGTCCCATCATACTCGGCCAGTGCACGTTCCATCCCGTCTTCATACGGAATTTCTGCCGCCAGTTCTCCCGGGTTGATGCATGTCACAGCGATGCGGTCATTCCTCGTATGTTCTCTTAGAGCTTCCGTAATACCCCGTATGGCAAATTTGGAGGCGACAAAAGAAACCTGGCTGCTGCCTGCATTGCTCAAACCGGCTGTTGAACCGATCAGGATAATCTTCCCTGCTTCAGACTGGCGGAGCTGAGGCAGTAAAGCCTGTATACATACAATTGTAGAAGTCACATTCACATGGATCAGCTGACTGATATCTGCGGGTTCATCCTTATCAAACGTGTAGTGCTCTTCAAATCCTTCCTTTTCCCAGATCCCCACGTTATAAATAAGCACATCCAACGTCTCGCCTTGAAGTTGGCTGGCAACTTGCTCCGCGGCCTGAAGCTCGGAAAGATCAGCCTGAATCCATATTCGCTGGACGCCATCCTCCACGGACAGACTTTCCGGCTTGCTGCGAGAGACCACCCAGACCTTATCACCGGATTGCGGGATACCTCTGACAAATGCATCGCCCAATCCCTTGCTTGCACCAAAGACAATTATATTTTTCAAATAAAGCCCTCCTTATCGATTAGAAATTAATAATATTTACATTAATCTATATCTTACTATAGAGGTGATATATGGAACATGAAGTTTACATGAGGTATGCTTCATCCTTATCAAAGAAAAACCACCCCTGCCCCGCAAGGACGGGAGAGAGATGGTTGGAGAGATCATGTTGACATTAATGGTAAAGTTTTAACTCGGCGATGGACCACCACCACTCGGGAGTGTCCGCGGTCAAGGCAATTTTGATGTATCGCGCCGTTTGTCTGGAGAACGTATGTGAGATGACAGGTCCTGTTCCCAGTGCTTCCGTAACCCCTTCCCAACGTTCGCCATCATCAGAAGTGAAAAACTGGAAGTTGCGAGCATAATCGTTGCTGCTGCTGCCTGAGTCCATTGTCAAGCGGCTGAAGCTCTGCTTGCTTCCCAGATCAATCTGGACCCATTGATTGGCATGTTGACCAGATGAAGAGGTCCAGCGTGAATTCAGATCGTCGTCGAGCATCGCCGCAACATCTTCAGAGGTGGAGGCAGTCGCTGTCCATGATGTTCGATCCAGTTCAGCAGGTAGCAGATGATCCTGTTCCCCGGATATCCAAGGTGTCTGATCAGCGGTATAGACCTCTAATTCAGCCACGGACCACCAATGAGAATCGGTACCCGTCTGTACGACCTTAATATAACGTGCCTCATGCGGTGTAAAAGCGATAGAAAGTAGCGTATCTGATCCTTCACCCGAAGCCAAGGCTTTTCCCCAATGCTCTCCATCCAGAGAAGTATATATTTCATAACCGCGAGCAAAGTCTTCCCGGCTGTGCGCGCTGTCCAGCACAATCCGATTCACTGGCTGCGAGGCTCCCAGATCAAGCTGAATCCATTCGCCGCCTGTTTGAGTCTGACCGGAGGTCCAGCGTGTTTGGTCCAAGCCGTCGAGTATAGCCACTGCATCGTCTCCGGAGGAAGCTGTCACGGACCAGCCATCTGGCAGCAGCCTCTTTTGTTTGCCCGTTCCATTATGATGAACAAACAACTCGGAGATCGTCCACCATTGATCGGAATCCCCGATCTGCACCATTTTCACATAACGTGCTTGCTGTTCAGGGAAAGTGATGGACATGCGTCCAGGCGTGCCTTCGCCGCCCGCAATGGATGTGCCCCAGTGTTCACCGTCATCCGAGACATAAATCCGATACTGTCTCGGATAGTCTTCTTTCGCATGGCCCGGGTCCAATTCTATGGCATCGAAAAAACTCTTCTGGCCGAGGTCAATGGTAATCCATTGTCCTTTGGTTTGCTTCCTACCGTTTGTCCATAGTGTATCTGAACTTCCGTCCAGCATATTGGCTGTAACATCTGCTCCTTGAGTAGAGGAGGCGGTTACGATCCATGAAGAGCGATCTGGAGGCGGTACGGGCTGTGGGAGCTCTGATGTTGCTTCAAGCTTGCCAAATCGGGCAAGCTTTAGTTCAGAGATCGACCACCAGCTGTCTGCAGAGGAAGTCAATACAATTTTGACATAACGGGCGGTTTGCATGCCCAAATCAACGGACAGACTTGGAGATGTTCCTGCTCCCTCTGCGATAGGCTCGCTCCAGTTCTCGTTATCTTTGGATACGTAGATTTCGTACCCGTGAGCATAATCACCGCCGTTGTTGCCGGAGTTCATGAATACCGTATCCATAGTCTGTTCGCTACCCAGATCGATATGCAGCCAATCGCCGGGCTTCTGAATCTGTCCGGATGACCAGCGTGCAGTCAGATCACCGTCCACCATGCGCTCTACCGGCTCCGAACTGGAGGATGCCGTAATAGTCCATTGGCTCCGATCGAGATAGACTACACCCTGAGAGGCATCCGGCTGTTTAACGACGGAATGTTCCAGCGGGTTAACCTTTACTTGCGCTTTGGCATACACGGTAGCCGAACCCAAAGCGCCATGGGCATTGTAGAAATGAACGGTTTTGACAGTGTCGGACGGATTCCAGATTTGAGCTGTATAGACGCCGTCTTTTTCATACACGGTTGCTGCCGGATCATCTGCCCATATATCCATCGTGCGTGTTCCCGTAGAAGCCATGCTGTGCATGAACCAGTACGCGTTAAAGACTTCATTTTGCTGCATCTCGCTCGTATTCCATTTGGCTAGAGCACCTTGCGGGTCTCCAATGGACTGGAATGGCCAGATAATATGCTGCCATGTGCGCTCCTGCTGACCACCCAGGTCCTTAATGAGACCATTGTAGAGAGCCTTAGTATTCTGCGGATCACGTCCATAATAGGTCATCCATTCCGCTGGCGGCAGCCAGTGAATACCGTAAATATGCTCCGCCTCATTAGAGAAGTACGTTCCATACAGGTAGGCGCTGCCGTACACATGACCTATCGTAGCGTGTTGGTAATCCTCCAGCCAGTTATCCCCGTCATAGTTAAACCAGTATTGCTCGGCAGCTTTCTCTTCGGTCATGAAGCCCCAGATCCCGGTGTCGCGATAGGCTTTGTTGCCTGTCACCTCACCCCACATATATTGGCCGACCCAACTAAAGAGCGCTTCTCCTGCGGCCTCCTGGTTATTCCCGCTGCGATTATCGGCGTAACCACCTGCCCAGGAGTGACCAGCGTACGGATCAAAATTGCGAAGCCATGGAAACTGATCATCTGTCCGTGAAGGATTGGCATAGTCCCGAATCAGAAGCTCAACCATGTCGCCGTAATCTTGCAAGAATGTTTTGTCATATGTGGCCAGTACAGCCGATGCAAAAACGTAATAACCGTAGGTGAAATGATGATCTGTCAATCCGGTATTAACACCGAATCCGCTACCGTAAGGGAAGATGGTTCCCCATTCATCCGAATAATAAAAATAATACGAGTGCAAAGGTTCGTCCGGCGAATAGGTATACCAATCTGTCAAAATGGTTCGAAGCAGGGACAGATAGTTGTCTCGTCGTACCGTATCTCCTATCTGGTCGCTGATGAGCACACCCAGCGCAAGCGGATGAAGCTTTTTCCCTTGCCAGTAAGGATCCTCGATCATCAGATTGCCTGCCGTATCCGCGTCAAGCTGATCCAGATAGCTGATTAATTGTGCACGCGAGTAGGTTGGATCATCTGGCTCCACAAATTGCGGAATAATGCCATAGAATCGATCCTGTGTCGTAAACGTATTGCCTTCACTTACTTTCATGATGCCGCGAATGGAAGGGTAAGCAAGCTCCGTTACCGGAGTAGTCGCTAGTTTCCATTGGTGCGGCAACAAGGCCATCAGTGTCTCGGAGGAAAAGCCTGCCCGCTTCGTCCGGGTTACCGAGTTGAAGGTAGTCGTTACCAGTGAAGTGCTCTCATTATAATTGTAGTCCACTGTTGTATCGGTTACAAAGGCGTAGGCATGCCGGTAATAATAAGACAGTTCTGCCGCGGACGGCAGGGTAGCCAGTGACAGATAGTTTTCGCTCTGGCCCAGCTTGATTTTGAGCGTATTGCCAAGTTTCATAAATACGGTTCCTTCAGGTGCAAAGATCCCGTAGTTTCTTGTAAAGGTCTGAGGCGTGGGCGCTCTGTCCTGATTGGTTACTTCAACACCGATATGATCGGCCGTCAGCGATTCTCCATCATTCAGAACAATTTCACGGTTCTGATCATCGAAGAGACGTGTGATGTTGGGAGAACGAACAATAATGGTATCCGGGTTATCGAAGGTGTTGTACAGGAAAGGGGAACCTTTCACAAACGTGGTATTCATTTTGGCTGTGTCATCATCGCTCATGATGATCGTGGCGGAATAATCCCCATATCCCGCCACCTTGGTATTTACCTCCGCCGGGTTCATATTGCTGGTGCTCATGATCAGATCCGGTTCACCGTCAGCGTCCATAGAACCGCCATCAGCCGAAACGTAACCAGCTCCGGGATTCAGAAGTTGAAGTCCTTGTTTGGTATATCTGCTTTTAAGCGGGAGTGTGACCAAACTGTTGCCATCCCCCAGATCGGATACAAGAATAGACTGCCACCAGTCATTGGAAGGGAGGGGCGCTGTGATGTCAGTCGTGCGATTTTTCGGGTTTTTCGGCTGCAGCATGGTGATGTCATTTACAGCGTAACTGCCGGAACCCACCTTTACCGAGGACGGTTCAGGGATATTCGGAATTGTATGCACAGGTGTGGCATCGCCTTCGATATACTCGTAGACGTCGAATGCGTACAGGGAGTATCCGTTGGTTGTTCCTCTGCCAAGTCCGGCTAATTTCACATACCGTGCTTCGGCATATACCGGAATCTCATCCCGTCCACCGTCGCTGTGCAGTTCCCGGTATAATGTAGTCCACTGGTCTGCATCATTTGATACTTGAATATCGTATGCACGTCCAAAAGCGTTTTCCCATTGTAGGGATACGTTCCCGATTTCCCGGACTAGTCCAAGGTCTACAACAATCCATTCCTGATCCTTGTAGATGGAAGACCAGCGTGTATCCGGACGGCCATCCGTTACATTCCGGGCTTCGTAATTCCCTTTTTCCATTTTGGCTTTATCCTCGGCTGAACGGCTGGGCTCATCAATTTCTTCCGAAGACGCTGTAACCGGTTGTCCTAGTGCAAGGTTCATTGCTAATGGTTTGGGAGGTGGATTTGCTCCGCCCGTCCCATATACATTGAATTCGTATACAGAGACGCCATAGGCTGGCTGTGCTCTTTGATGACTAAACAAGCGCACATATCGTGCCTCCGCTGTGACCTCGATTTCTGTCAGGCCGCCTTGCCCCTTCGTTGTCGAGTAAACAGACTGCCAGTTGACCTCGTCGTTGGATACTTCCAGATCAAAGGCGGAAGCATACGCATTTTCCCACTGGATGGAGATGCCCGAGATGGAGGCCACCGTGCCTAAGTCAACATAGATCCACTGCGGATCTTGCTGCCATATGCTTTCCCAGCGGCTGTTTTTGTTGCCGTCAACCACAAGATCTGCCGTATTGCCGCCCAGAGATGAGGAACTGTACACAGGCCGGTTCAGGGATAACAGATGATGTTCCTCATCTGCGGCGTTCACTTTTGAGACCGGCCACAGCGGGATGCTGCTAATCAACAACAGAACAGATAACAGCAAGTTCATGTAGATGTTGCGTGTTTTTCCTCTTTGACTCGTTCGTACCTTCATATGACTACTCCTTTGTTAGCCCTTGCCATCTCACCAGACAGAGCTTCTCTTCTTCTCTTACTCGCTACCGTATGTATCATTTTGTTTCCCGTGTTGCTTTTGTGAGATGTGAATCCAATGCTCAACACGGGATATTCAGGTGCCCCATTTTGTATATCGATCATTTTGTCTGGAATATAAAGGTTTTTTAATCGTTTTCGTGGAAAAAGAGACATATGTCCTACATAATGTATGGGGAATGTGCAACTGTGAAATCAAGATTCGGAATCGTTGTTCTCCAATAATACGATATCTTCGCCCCGTTGTTGCCTGAGAGCAATATTGTCCCTCCCCCAAGCACACATGACATCCACGATGGTGTTGGCGGTAACGCCATATTCTGTAAGTCCATATTTTACTTTGGGAGGCATCTGTTGGTAGACATGTCTGGTGACAAGGCCGTCCCGCTCCAGCTCGCGCAATTGTTGAATTAACACTTGTTCCGGGATTTTTAAAAGTTAAAAGCTGAAACTCTTCATAAGAAATGTACTGAAAAGGACCTGGCTCACACATGGTGAAGTCCAGGTCCTGATCAATAAACGAAACATTAATAACCGAATAAAACTACATTTATTCTACGCGGAAATAATCGAAATCTGCATATCCTCCGGTAGACTTCGTTGCATAATTGAATAGTGCAAACCGGTATCCCATAAAGTGTGGCAGGGTGTAAGACATTTGAAGTGTATTGCCAATGGTTGTCCAGTTGCTACCATTCAGGCTATAAGCAAAGTAGGCTTTGTCGGTTTGGTTCGTAAAATCACAGATGACGCGTAGATAGATTCTGTTCTGGTTTAATGGCACAGTTGCTACTTCAGTCATGGTGCCGGAGCTGGCATTAGCCATAACGATGGATTTGGTGCTGCCCGTCATTTTTACGCCGACAAAACCATATTTGGCCTGAAAAGCAGCGAGTCCAGCATAATCACCATCCTTCATGCCGGCTGTATCCAAAGCGGTCATCCCTGTGCTTTTTGGACCAAAGGTTCGTTGTGTCAGGGTGTTGCGGGCTTCTAACAGGTTTTTGCTGATTTTGCCTGCGGTTAACCGCATGAAACCGGGCCGCTGGAGCAGGGACCAGTTGGCAGCATCAGGGTTATGATTCCACTGCCAGAAAGTACCGAGACTGGATGTACCGGAAGATGAATTGCTCGTCAGGGAGACGTCATCTACATAAAACGCCATCAAATCATTGGTCGGGTCCGGATTCGAGTTATACGGTGTTTCCACAAAAATAAAGCTTTGGGACAGGTCTGCATTTGACGGAACGGTATACGTACCTTGAATGGTACCCCACTGTCCGCGAGTTAACGTTGCACTGCCCATAATGGTAATTCCGGTGTAACTTGCACCGTTCTGGATGCTAAGATTGAACGTTTTGGTTGCAGGACCAGTAGTGTATTTGATCTTTGCCGAAAAAGAGTATGTTCCTCCCGGTACCAGCTTGCCTGTAACCATCTGTTTGGCTCCGCCTGCTGTCTGCTGTCTGCCGCTGACGAGCAGACTTTTTGTACCGCTGAATGCTTCGGCATTCGTTAAGTTGATGGTTGCCGTATTGTTGCTGGTCCAGGGCTGAATGCTACTTTCCTCAAAGCCGCCGTTCACTAACAGTTGCGTTACTGAGGGTGTGCCTGATGTGGTTGCGTTAAACTCATCGGACCCGTAGATTTTGGCAGCAGGCTGACCTTCAACGGGCATATTCATGTTAAGGGGAACCTTGCCGTTCACCCCAAACACAGGCCAGTTATCCGACCACGTCACTGGAACAAGATAGGGGATGCGTCCAATGGCCCCGCTATCACGAAACAGCAAGCCGTACCAAGCGCCGGATGCGGTATCCACGATGCCTCCTTGGGCGATTCCCGAGTCTCTGAGTACAACTTTACCTGTGTATGGACCTGTCAATGTGTTTGCGCGATAGGCAAGCTGAATGCGACCATCACCTGAAGGCCAGGCAATCAGGAATACATAGTACATACCATTGATCTTCTGAATATGTGCTCCTTCTGCCTTTACAATCATGTTGGAGCCGGCAACACTGCTTGCGTTTGGAATCAGGACCTGATTGAGCCCGCCGGATTTGACGGCTTTGGCATCAGGTGTCAGCTCAACGATACTGATGTTATCACTGCCATGAACAAGAAAGGTTCGATTCCCGTCAAACAAAAGGGAGGGGTCATGGTAATAACTGTTCAATGTGTAAGGTGTCCATGGCCCTGTTTCAATATTGCTGGTTTGGTAAATATACGTCTTGCCCGTAGAAAGCGAGCCAAAGGCAACATAATATATACCGTTGTTGTACCGCAAGCTGCTCGCCCAGGAACCACGCCCATACTCGTTTTGTCCATTGTTCAGATTCTGTATATCCCCGTTTCCAAGCGTATCGTATACATAGTTTACGATGCTCCAGTTGACCAGATCATAAGACTTCATGACCGGGACTCCCGGATTCATATGCATCGTTGTGCTTGTCATATAAAATGCATTGCCTACCCGAATGACGTCACTGTCAGGAACATCCGCGTAAATAACCGGATTGCTGAACGTTGCGGCCGAAGCTGCCGGACTTGTCAAAGGGAATGATGTTATAAGCAAAGGAAGAGCGAGTAGAAGAGCACTGATTTTTTTCCACATATTCTATCCTCCCAATTGATCATGTCCTAGGAATTAAAGCGAGTACTCCAGATAATCAATGTAAGCATCCCAAGTGCCATTATCCGTTGTTACGACCAGCTTGATTTCCTGATTGCCTGTAGCGTGAGTGATGCCGGTGAGGGTTTGAACGGTCGGCTCCGTTCCCGTGAAGTAGAAAGAACCAGCGGTTACACCCCCGATGACCAGATCAACACGGGCTGTACTATTATTGTTGGAAGCGCCGCGGACAGAGAATTGATGGGTTGGGAATGCAAAATATTGATTGTATGCTGCATAATCATTGTTCCCGTAAAGAGCGACTCCATTAAAAGGGGAACTGATTACGCCAGCGTATTGGCCGCCAAGCGTCATATTCTCGGCTTCGTAACGGGTAACGTTTGGATTGGGATTAGGATTTGGGTTTGGGTTAGGGTTGCCGCCCGAACCGGATGTGAACTGCCAGTAGTCCAGTTTGAACAGATTTCCATTGCCCGAGCCTGTAAACACCAGATACAAACGATGCACCCCTGTAGCATTGGTAACATTGGTCTCCATCTCGCGCCAAGTTTGCGAACCGCCAGTTGAACTTACGTTAAGTGTTCCAACTAGTGGGCCTGTCGGACTGTCCAGTCGAACCTCGATGTTGCCATTTCCGGTAGAAGCGACATTGGCCTTGAACTTGGAGGCTCCAGCTGAGCCAAAATCAACATTGCCAACCGCGATCCAATCCCCGTTATGAATATTAGTGACATTCTGATTGGCTACAGGTCCACCGCTCGCTTGACTCGGTTCAGTGTTAATTCCTGCTTGCCAGCCAATGGTTTCGGCTTCCACGCGGACATACGGGTTGAGGTTAGTGGTCTGAGGTACACCTGTCATATTCCCCTGAACTTCCTGGATTGTTCCATCCGCATTATGTGTCAGTTTGTTGATATGTGTGGAACGGTACCCTTTACCATCACCGAGGAATGCCTTGCTTACCGTTTGCGCATGGTACGCCACATACCATTCGTTGTTGAATTGGAACACGGCATGGTGGTTATTGCCGCCTACACCGAAGAACGTGCCAGGATTTTTCAGAAAGTGTCCTTTATACGTGAAAGGCCCCATCGGGCTGTCGCTGACCATGTATCCGATCTCACCTTTTGGATATGCAGTGGGGTGTGTTCCCGCGAAGTTGATGCAGTAGGAGTAATAATATTTGCCGTTATACTTGTGGATGCCAGAATCTTCGAACATATAAGGAGAATCAATAGTCACAGCACTGCCCACCACACTGGTCATGTCGGCACCGAGACGAATGACCCGAGCTGTTTTGGGATTGGCAATGGAAGCAGCATTGGTATCGTTCGGGATGCCGCCTCCAGCATACAAGTAAGCAGAGCCATCATCATCGACAAGTACAGCCGGATCAAAGAGCCATGTTACGCCGGACATACCCGGTGTACCGTGAGTCAGGAGGGCACGACCAATTGGATCGGACCACGGTCCAATGGGGGAATCAGCCGTGAGTACGCCAATACCTCCACCCGAGTTGGCAAAGTACAGGAAAAACTTTTCTTTGCCAGCAATGGTTTTCTTCGCCATGGCAGGAGCCCAGGACTGAGTAGCCCATTTGGCAATTCCTTGTCCATTATTGGCATTATTCGCACCCGCTACCGGGATGGAACCATGGTCTGTCCAGTTCACCATGTCAGCTGAGGAGATGACGTTAATTTTCCCGATCGTGCTGTACTGGTTCTCTCGGACAGAGCCGTCACTGTTGTACAGATATGCATCACCTGTCATGTAGACATAGACCCGATTGTTATGGACGAGCACATAAGGATCGGCTCCCAGTTTATGATCGATGAGGGGGTTAGAGTTTCCAGGAAGTTTGGCAACGGCTGCATTGGCTGCATGGCTTGATTCCATGGGCAGGGTGACAAAGATTAACAGACACGACAACAACAAAACTAGCGGTTTACGAATCATACGTTTCGCCTCCATGAGATTGGATTAGTTGGTGAGCTAAAATTCAGGATAGCTGAGATGATGAAATGCCGAAAAAACGAAAAGATTTTCCTCATGTCACCCCCTTCTTGAAATAATGGTTAGGTTGGCTGTTAGGATAAGTCTTCATGTTGTCATATATGGTTGAAGCCAGACAACCTGTGCACCGGGTACGTGGTCACGGCAGCAAGGGGAGTGGCTATAACCCGAAGTAAGCCTGCATCTGCGGGTGCGATTAGAAAAGCTATAATCTGTCAGGTTTCTTTTTGTAATCGCTTTCAATAAAATGGGCTAGAACACTGAAATTTGGCGAAGAAAGAGGTTTGGCCACATTTAAATGTAATTATCTTTCATATTTTCATTTAAATGTTTATTAACTTGACGATATCATATCACAATTTTAAGATAATACAATCTTTTTCTATTTTTTAGTAGAGGATGAAGAAAATGATTATTCTATGTGTTTAACATTGGGCTTGATGGTAAAATACGATCTCATATTCTATAAAACTACACTTTCAAGCATAGCTTTACCCGGCCAACAATTAGATACGAGAAAAAGACGTCTTAAGCTGTGACCGTTTCCCTGGAATCTACCAGAGGAACGGTTATTTTCGTTTTTTTCTGGAATCGATCCTGGTTATATAACAAAATCTACTCTTACTTGCTGACCAACTTTGACATTGCATAATTTCTTCTCTTTGTTGTACATATCCCAGTTTTTGTATAGCCAAAGCCCTGTGCGTAAAAGGTTATTAAGTGATAATGGTGGGTTGCCCCCTGTGTTTTGTCCACACCGTTGATTGAGTGTTTGAATATTACTATCGAGTGAGCTTATGCCAAATACTGCTAGAGTCAGAGGTTCATAAAGGTGGGATGGGAAAAATGGCTATTTTGTCAACTGGGCCGATTGAAAACAATCCGGTTTCCGGGGTTAGACCGACACAACAGGTAACGATTAGATTGGTAAGTCGGGCTGAGGTGGATTCTGTAACAGTATCCATTCAGGGGTATGTGCTAAGCACAACAAGAACGCTGTATGTGAGTGAAGTAATCAGTATTGCCCCTAATGAAGCAGTGACCAGAAATTATTTTGCAGATTTAGCTGCTTTTGAGTTTGTTTTTGGAACAGACGTGGAAGGTGTGGAGGAAGTAGGGATTTCAGTGTGGGGCAAACAAGCCTCTGGGCAATTGGTAGATGCACACCGGGTGGTGGAGCACGAAAAAACAGTTAATGACAGCTAAAAGATAAAATTTACTCAAAAAGGAGATGTAACGATGAGCTTTTTATCAACAGGGCCAATAGAAAATAATGCTGTTAGCGGTGTAAGACCGACTCAGACAGTTACAGTTAAAATTGATAACCGCAGTGATGTGACTACCTCAACCATACAAATACAAGGGTATTACATGAGTGGTGGAATGAGAGTTCTGTATGTCAGTGAGACTTTCGACCTTGCACCCAATCAGGTAATAACCAACAACTACTTTGCCAATCTGGATGCCTTCGAGTTTACTTTTACAACAACAGCGACGATTAATGATCCTGTTCAAGTATCCGTATGGGGTAAGAGCAGCACAGGCGCTTTGGTAACAGCCCATCGTTTGGTTTCTTCCGAATTGCTGGGCGAAACCCCAAGCATCAACGGAGCTACAGGCGCAACTGGGGCTACGGGGGCGACAGGCACACCAGGGACAGCTGGAGTGACAGGTGCAACAGGAGCACAAGGCACAGCAGGTACAACGGGAGTAACCGGAGCAACAGGCACAGCAGGTACAACGGGAGTAACCGGAGCAACAGGCACAGCAGGTACAACGGGAGTAACCGGAGCAACAGGCACAGCAGGTACAACGGGAGTAACCGGAGCAACAGGCACAGCAGGTACAACG
>NZ_MKZL01000045.1:0-1447 GCF_002803315.1 Paenibacillus sp. GM1FR
ACCGGCACTACCGGCGTAACTGGCATTACGGGTGTGACTGGAGCTACTGGAATTACAGGTACCACCGGCACAACTGGCCAAACTGGAGAGACGGGTGTAACAGGGGTCACAGGTACGACTGGTGTGACGGGGCCCACCGGTGCTACTGGAGCAACCGGAGCCACTGGTGCGACTGGCATAACCGGAGTCACAGGTACGATTGGTGCTACAGGAGCAACCGGTCCAACGGGTATTACTGGTGAAACAGGATCCACCGGCACGACCGGCGTAACTGGCATTACGGGTGTGACTGGAGCTACTGGAATTACAGGTACCACCGGCACAACTGGCCAAACTGGAGAGACGGGTGTAACAGGGGTCACAGGTACGACTGGTGTGATGGGACCCACCGGGGCTACTGGAGCAACGGGAACTACGGGAGTTACTGGTGTAACCGGCGCGACTGGAGCCACTGGCGTAACTGGTGTTACGGGTGCTACAGGAGCAACCGGTCCAACGGGTATTACTGGTGGAACAGGAACAACCGGCACTACCGGCGTAACTGGCATTACGGGTGTGACTGGAGCTACTGGAATTACAGGTGCCACCGGCACAACTGGCCAAACTGGAGAGACGGGTCTAACAGGGGTCACCGGTACGACTGGTGTGATGGGATCCACCGGGGCTACTGGAGCAACGGGAACTACGGGAGTTACTGGCGTTACCGGCACGACAGGTACAACCGGAGCCACTGGTGCGACTGGCATAACCGGAGTCACAGGTACGACTGGTGCTACAGGGGCAACCGGTCCAACGGGAGTTACTGGCGTAACCGGCGCGACTGGAGCAACAGGAACCACGGGTATTACAGGAGAGACGGGTGTTACAGGCGTTACAGGCACGACAGGTGTAACGGGACCGACCGGAGCAACTGGGGCTACAGGGCTCACAGGTGTATCAGGAGCCACAGGCACAACAGGAGTTACGGGTGCTACAGGAACTACAGGTACAACGGGTGTAACAGGAGCCACCGGCATTACAGGAGAGACGGGTGCAACAGGTGTTACCGGCACGACAGGTACAACCGGAGCTACTGGTGCGACTGGCATAACCGGAGTCACAGGTACGACTGGTGTGACGGGACCGACCGGGGCTACTGGAGCAACGGGAACTACGGGAGTTACTGGTGTAACCGGCGCGACTGGTGCCACTGGCATAACTGGCGTAACTGGTGTTACGGGTACAACAGGTACGACTGGAGCAACAGGAACCACGGGAGTTACTGGTGTAACCGGCGTGACTGGTGCCACTGGCCAAACTGGAGAGACGGGTGTAACAGGGGTCACAGGTACGACTGGTGTGACGGGACCGACCGGGGCTACTGGAGCAACGGGAACTACCGGAGTTACTGGCGTAACCGGCGCGACTGGAACTACGGGTACAACAGGTACGACTGGAGCCACTGGGA
>NZ_MKZL01000046.1:0-1302 GCF_002803315.1 Paenibacillus sp. GM1FR
TGGTCATACCCCTGTCAAGTAGACAGATGAAAAAAGCTATGCTGCCAGCGCGCATCGATATTCAATCGGTGCGCGCTGTTTGAGTTTGGCTTGAAAGCGTCGGTAGTTGTAATTGTACACGTAATCTTCCACGGCTTGTCGAATCTCGGCTTCTGAATTACACTGGATAAGGTACAGCTTCTCTGTTTTGAGATGCGAAAAGAAAGATTCGATGCATGCGTTATCCAGGCAGGTTGCTTTGCGAGAGTGGCTGCCTTTGACGCCGAATGCTTCTAATCGTGAGTTGTACACCTGAGACGTGTATTGGAAGCCCTGATCCGAATGGAGCACGGCTTCCGAAACGTCTCTTTTTTGTGTCCATTGTTCCACCGTATCCAATACGAGCTGAACATCGTTCCGTTTAGATAATTGCCAAGCGACAATTTCGTTGTTGAACAAGTCTTGAATCACAGACAGGTAAACGAATGTGTTTCCATCCGAAATATAAGTTATATCCGTCACCATTTTTTGCTGAGGTGCTGTGGCATGAAATTTGCGCTTTAGGCGATTCGGATAAATCACAGATGGCGTATAGCTGGACTTCTTCCGCTTCTTTCGAATTACCGATTGGATCGATAGTTCCCGCATGATTCGCCATACTTTCTTGTGATTAACGTTCAGACCAGACTCCCAGAGCGCCGTTGTCATGCGAGGATAACCAAACTCTCGATTTGCAAAATGAATAGCCATCATGTGCTCTTTGATCTCACGCTCACGGTCTTGTCTTGCGTCTCGCTGTGGCTGTGTTGCTCGCCATTTGTAGTAACTGGAACGGGGTATTCCTGTAATCGATAATAGGCGTGTAATGCCATGCGAGCAACGCAATTCGTCTATGATATCGTAGTTCTCCCGTTGGCTTAGTGCTTCTCCTTTACTAGATTTGGATACCGCTTTTTTAAATAATCTACCTGTGCTTGAAGGTAGTCCCGTTCCTCTTCTACACTGCTAAAGGCAGTACGAGGCCGTCCTTTCAGTGGATTCGGAACATTGTTTTTTCGCTCATCGAATGCTTCCCCGTTTTTCCATTTTTTTACCCACACCTTCAGTTGTGAACAGTTTCGAATTCCTTCGCGATCAGCGACCACCTTGTAACTTGAAGAACCTTCGACATAGGATCTAACAGCATTCAATTTAAATTCTTCGGTATACGTGTGAAATGTTTGTCCTTTTTTGGCCATAAAAATATCCCCTCCAAGTGTCACTTGAACCCTCATGATAACATGAAGGTTTTTTCAAATGTCTACTTAAAGGGGATAATACCAC
>NZ_MKZL01000047.1:0-1297 GCF_002803315.1 Paenibacillus sp. GM1FR
AGCCGCCGAAGGTGGGATAGATGATTGGGGTGAAGTCGTAACAAGGTAGCCGTATCGGAAGGTGCGGCTGGATCACCTCCTTTCTATGGAGAATCGTTTCCTGCAACGGAAACATTCAAATATGCAGGTTCTTAGAACCTGCAACAGCGATTCATTTCGGTCCGTCACTTCGGTGTGGATGAAATGAAGAGCACAAGCAACTCACTCGTTGCTCAGTTTTGAGAGCTCAAACTCTCAAACGTTTGGTGGCGATAGCGAAGGGGTTCCACACGTTCCCATCCCGAACACGACCGTTAAGCCCTTCAGCGTCAATGGTACTTGGACCGCAGGGTCCTGGGAGAGTAGAACGCCGCCAAGCGTAACCCATTTTGGGTTCAAAAAGTATATATAATGTGGGCCCTTAGCTCAGTTGGTTAGAGCGCACCTCTGATAAGGGTGAGGCCGGTGGTTCGAGTCCACCAGGGCCCACCATCTATACCTTTAAACTTTATATGGGGCCATAGCTCAGCTGGGAGAGCGCCTGCCTTGCAAGCAGGAGGTCAGCGGTTCGATCCCGCTTGGCTCCACCAAAAAAGTTTTACAAGTTTGTTCTTTGAAAACTAGATATCGAAACGAAACAAACGCGAATTAGAACATTCCTTTTAGCTGAACTTGTGCAAACAAGTCAAGTTTATAAAGGTAGTTAAATTGCTTTTGTGATGGTATCGGGTGAGAGCGACTTTTGGCTTTGCGCAAGCAAAACAAGGGAAGCGAGCGACCGAAACCGGAACAAAATGGTTAAGCTACTAAGAGCACACGGAGGATGCCTAGGCGCTAGGAGCCGATGAAGGACGTGGCGAACAACGAAACTGCCTCGGGGAGCTGTAAGCAAGCTTTGATCCGGGGGTGTCCGAATGGGGAAACCCAGCTGGGGTAATTTCCAGTTACTCACAACTGAATACATAGGTTATGTGAGGCATACCAGGGGAACTGAAACATCTAAGTACCCTGAGGAAGAGAAAACAATAGTGATTCCGTCAGTAGCGGCGAGCGAACGCGGAGAAGCCCAAACCAGAGAGCTTGCTCTTTGGGGTTGTGGGACGTCTCACATGGAGTTACAAAGGAACCGGTTAAGCGAAGAGGTCTGGAAAGGCCCGCCAAAGAAGGTAAAAGCCCTGTAGTTGAAAGTTGGTTCCCTCCGAGACGGATCCCGAGTAGTGCGGGGCACGTGAAACCCCGTATGAATCCGGCAGGACCATCTGCCAAGGCTAAATACTTCCTAGCGACCGATAGTGAAGCAGTACCGTGAGGGAAAGGT
>NZ_MKZL01000048.1:0-1287 GCF_002803315.1 Paenibacillus sp. GM1FR
TGGACCTATGTCAAAAAAGTAGACACTACGCTGCGGATTTGTCCGTAAATTTCATCGCAAAACGAGCAGGGGAAAGATACCCTAGCGCGCCATGCATTCGCTTGCGGTTGTAATAGAACTCAATGTACTGGTAGATGGCAGTATAAGCCTCTTCCGGCGTCTTGAAACGAGGGTTGCAGTAAATGAGTTCCTTCTTTAAAATACTGTGCCATGACTCAATACAGGCGTTATCATAACAGTTTCCTCGGCGGCTCATGCTTGATTCCATTCCGTATGATTTTAGTTGCTCCACGTATTCTTTTGACGTGTATTGAGAGCCGCGATCCGAGTGATGGAGTAATCCTGGAGCAGGGCGTTTGGCCTTATAAGCTTCCTCCAGTGCACCCATCACCAAACTGGTTTCCATATGGTTATATAGACGCCAGCCTACAATTTCACGTGTGCACAAATCCAGAACGCTGGCGAGGTATAGACGACCTCCTCGGCAAGGAATGTAGGTGATGTCGGTAACCCATACCGTATTCGGTTTGGACGTTTTAAATTGCTGATTCAGCGTATTTGGCGCAAGGGGATGGTCGTGTTTGGAATCCGTCGTCTGAACGCGATATTTGGGCATGACCACAGAACGTAGATTCATTTGACGCATGTATATACTGACGGTACGGGAAGAGATTCGCAACCCTTCTAAATGGAGCAGATACGTAATTTTAGGGCTTCCACACCGCATCTGGTGGTCGTAAAAATGATACCGAATACGCTTCATGACCTCGTCTTTGCGGTTCTGCCGCTTGCTGATTCGGTCCATTCGCCATTTGTAATATCCGCTCCGTGATACTTGAAAGGTTCTGCACATCTTCTCCAAAGAAAACTCGGAGCGATGATCTTCCACAAACTGAAATCTTAGCTCTTTGGTTTGCTGAAGATGTGCACTGCTTTTTTTACAATCGCCAGTTCTTCTTGTGTATCCGCAAGCGTGTGCTCTTTCTCTTGAAGCAACCGGCGCATCTCTTGAAGCTCTGCCTCCAGTTCCTTCACTCGATCTACGCTTGCAACAGGTTCATGTTTTAGTTCGCGATACTTACTCATCCATTGGTGCAACGTACTTTTTGGAATGTTGAGTTCTTCTGCCAAATCTCCAAGTGTCTTCGTCTGCTCTTGAATGAATTTGACCGTTTGTTTCTTGAATTCTTCGTTATATCGTTGCCGCTGTTCTCCCATGTGGACACCTCCGTTAGTCTTATTATCCTTCCGTCCGTTAACGGGTGTCCACTTTTTATTCTAGCTCCA
>NZ_MKZL01000049.1:0-1191 GCF_002803315.1 Paenibacillus sp. GM1FR
CTAAGATTAGGGTATGCCATTACCCCTCCTAAGACAGTGCATATAGCACCTTAGGCTGATTGACTGTTACCGCCAATCACAGTTGCGTAGCGAATATTCATCGCCCCAACGATATCACGATGTTTCTTGAATCCACATGGGCACTTATATCTTCTATCTTGCGCCTTGTTCTTTTTTGAACATGCTGGACAGGTTTGACTTGAATATGCAGGGTTCACATATTCCACTTTGATCCCTGCCATATTTGCTTTGTATTCAATGAATTGTGCCAAACGGTAGAATGACCAACGGTGTAGATTCTTTTCGTTTTTACGACTTGTTCTTGTCGTCTGCCTAATATTCGTTAGTTGCTCTAAGCGAATGACAGAAGTCTTATTTTCGACTGCGAAATTAACGATTTCACGACTGACTTTGTGGTCTTTGTCTTTCATCCATCGTTGTTCTTTATCATCTAACTTGCGAATAGCGTTCACTTTCTTTTGTTTTCCTAGCTTTTGACGAACACTACGAAACTTCCGTTTCTTGTATTTGTTTTCTCGCCCATTCCCAAAGAAGCGAGCGCGATCATGATCTGTGATGGCTACGGCAGGGATTTTCAGCCCTAAATCAACGCCCAAAATCCGCATACCCGTTTTTTCAGTTGTTGGCATGGTGACAGCAATTTGGGCTATCCACTTACCTGAGCTTTTCGTGACACGGAGCGTACCAAGTTTATGCTTCAAAAGGTCAACGTTTCGATGGTCTTTGTCGATGAACAATGCACGAATTTTTAAACGCTTAGATTTTCCCTCCACCATGAATGGAATGGAAATGTGCGTGAAGTCCAGAGAATAGTTTTGGTTATTCCATACGCAAATCGGTTTCTTTAGGATCGGTATGATTGCGTATTTACTTTTCTTAACTTTGGTAGAGAAGACACTATTTGCATCTTTAATCGTTTGATTTTTTACTGCACTTGGTAGATTAGCAGGAATGTCTTTTGTTGTCTTCTTCAACCTTTTCTTTTCTTCTACCATCTCGGCCACGAGTGTATTAACAACTCGGATATATTCATGACTACTTTGTTGCAATAGTTGGATCTGCTCTTTAGTAGGCAGCAGCTTTACCTTAACCGTTAGGGTCTGAGACAGTTACTTCACCCCCTTGTCTTTTGTTGTTCAACATAACGCTTGATGGTCTCACTTGATACAT
>NZ_MKZL01000050.1:0-1093 GCF_002803315.1 Paenibacillus sp. GM1FR
GTAACCGGCGCGACTGGAACTACGGGTACAACAGGAACGACTGGAGCCACTGGGATCACAGGTGTGACTGGAGCAACAGGAACCACGGGTATTACAGGAGAGACGGGTGTAGCAGGCGTTACAGGCACGACAGGTGTAACGGGACCGACCGGAGCAACTGGGGCTACAGGGCTCACAGGTGTATCAGGAGCCACAGGCACAACAGGAGTTACGGGTATCACAGGTGTGACCGGTACTACAGGAACTACAGGTGCAACGGGCACCACCGGAAGTACCGGCACAACAGGAGTAACTGGACTTAATGGGGTTACAGGTAATACAGGATTTACTGGAACGACGGGAGCAACTGGTGCCACAGGAGAGACGGGTCTAACAGGGGTCACAGGTACGACTGGTGTGACGGGGCCCACCGGGGCTACTGGAGCCACTGGCATAACTGGCATAACTGGTACAACTGGCGTTACGGGTACAACAGGAACGACTGGGGCGACCGGATCTACGGGAGTTACTGGCGTTACCGGCACGACAGGTACAACCGGAGCCACAGGTACGACTGGTGCTACAGGGGCAACCGGTCCAACGGGTATTACTGGTGAAACAGGATCCACCGGCACGACCGGCGTAACTGGCATTACGGGTGTGACTGGAGCTACTGGAATTACAGGTACCACCGGCACAACTGGCCAAACTGGAGAGACGGGTGTAACAGGGGTCACAGGTACGACTGGTGTGATGGGACCCACCGGGGCTACTGGAGCAACGGGAACTACGGGAGTTACTGGTGTAACCGGCGCGACTGGAGCCACTGGCGTAACTGGTGTTACGGGTGCAACAGGCGTTACCGGCACGACAGGTACAACAGGACCAACCGGAGCCATTGGTGCGACTGGCATAACCGGAGTTACAGGTACGACTGGTGCTACAGGGGCAACCGGTCCAACGGGTATTACTGGTGAAACAGGATCCACCGGCACTACCGGCGTAACTGGCATTACGGGTGTGACTGGAGCTACTGGAATTACAGGTACCACCGGCACAACTGGCCAAACTGGAGAGACGGGTGTAACAGGGGTCACAGGTACGACTGGTGTGA
>NZ_MKZL01000051.1:0-1049 GCF_002803315.1 Paenibacillus sp. GM1FR
AAGAGATTGAAGAGCTAACAACGGCCATGAAAGAAACGGATAGTACGCGCATGTATGAAAGATATTTAGCTGTCCGTTTGCATTTGGAAGGCCGGACTTTAACCGAAACTGCAGACATTTTGGGCAGATCATTTCCTGCCATAAGCGGATATTGGAATGCTTATCGCAAGCAGGGACTTCAAGGCCTTGAGTTTGGTGAGTATCCCGGCGGCATTCGAAAACTTTCTGATGAACAAGAAGAACGGCTGAAAGAAACCATTGCCAAGCAAAGTCCGGTCGATGTTGGATTTGAAGCGAAATACACGTGGACGTTAAGAATCATCCGTGCATGGATCTTTCGCGAGTTTGACGAGAAATATACCCTGAGAGGAATCTCTAAAATGCTGAACCGGCTTGGTTTTAGCTACACGAAAGCCACCTATACTTTGGTACGAGCCAACAAAGCGGAACAAAAACAATTCCGCGAGGTCACTTTGCCTGAGCTAAAAGAGCAACTGAATCAGGGAGAAATCGACCATCTTTTATTTGAAGATGAATCCATGATACGGGCCTATTTGGCTTTGCAGTACAACTGGTTTCCCAAAGGAAAACAACGCAAAATTCCGACTTATGGCGAGCATAAAGGAGCCAAACTATTTGCTGCCATCGACTATGAAACAGGCCGTGTGACCCATCGAGAAGAAGAAAAGTTTGATGCGGCGGCCTTTGGAAGATTTTTAATAGATATCTTACAGGCCTACCCCAATGGCAAACTTGTCATGGTGTTAGACAACGCCCGTACTCATCATGCTGAGGAAATCCAGCCTTTTCTGCGAGAAAATTCGAGACTTCATCTTGTTTTTTTACCCAAGTATAGTCCTGAGCTTAATCCTGTTGAAGGATTATGGAAATGGCTAAAACAGGATGTCGTAAACAATGTCTTTTTTCATAAGTATTACGTCATCCGTACTCATGTTGCAGCTTTCATGAAACGGGTCAATCAGAGTCCTTTTGAATTAATTGATCGGCTACTGGTTCGGGCGTAAAGATTTTCAGTTCAATCTATATAG
>NZ_MKZL01000052.1:0-1038 GCF_002803315.1 Paenibacillus sp. GM1FR
CGCTAGCTATGATGAACGTAACCGCAAAAAATAGCCCTCCATATTGCTGCACATCGTAGGTTAAAATGGACAGTAAGAAGACCACCATTTCAGAGCTACACAGCAAAGGAGAGCTATCCCTATGAAGTCTACCACAAAATTCATTGGTTTAGATGTATCCAAAGAAAAAATTTCTGTCGCTATTGCTGACGAGGGTAAAGACAAGCCGCGGTATTACGGTACCATTGCTCATGCGCCTGCTGCCTTACGCAAACTCATCAAAGAGTTGGGTCCGGCAAGCTCCCTCTCGTTTTGTTATGAGGCCGGTCCTACAGGATACGAAACCTACCGCTGGATCGAATCCATGGGGGCCCATTGTGTCGTCATTGCCCCTTCACTCATCCCCAAACGCTCCGGCGATCACGTGAAAACCGATCGACGGGATGCCGAGCAACTGGCACGTCTGTTCCGTGCAGGCGAGCTTACGCCGATTTACGTTCCAGCACGTGAAGATGAGGCGCTTCGTGAATTGGTTCGGGCACGCGAATCGGCAAAAGAAGATGCTCACCGGGCTCGTCAACGCGTGCTCAAATTTTTATTGCGTCACCAGATCCATCCGCCTGAACAAATCAAACGTCGCTGGACGAAAAAATATCGCGTATGGCTTGGACAACTGACCTTCCCGAATGCGCCTATGCAGATTGCGTTTACGGAGTACCTTCATGCCATGGACGAGATCGAGCAACGCATCGGTCGACTGGAAAAAGCCTTGATTGAAGAGGCAGCGACCAGTTCCAAAGCCGATTTGATTCAGATTTTACAGTCTCTGCGTGGCATTGGATTTCTCACGGCCGTCACGCTTGCTGCGGAGATCGGTTCCTTTGCCCGGTTCCGTTCTCCTGCTCAGCTCATGGCTTACTTGGGCCTGGTTCCGCGTGAGCATTCGTCTGGAGTCCGTACCCAACGAGGCTCGCTCACCAAAGCGGGAAATGGACGATTGCGTCGCACCTTGATTGAATCGGCATGGAGTTACCGCCATCGGCCTGCGATTAAAGGGGA
>NZ_MKZL01000053.1:0-846 GCF_002803315.1 Paenibacillus sp. GM1FR
ATTTCAATCCACGCACTCCATACAGAGTGCGACATCACAACAATTAAAGAACCGCATCCGGTTAACGTATTTCAATCCACGCACTCCATACAGAGTGCGACACATGATGATTGATGGCGGTCCTATGATCAGAGCGATTTCAATCCACGCACTCCATACAGAGTGCGACCCGATGCCACTAGCGTAAAGATTTCTGGTCTGGAATTTCAATCCACGCACTCCATACAGAGTGCGACGCCACCCCACTAAATTTATTTTTATGCCTGTGTACATTTCAATCCACGCACTCCATACAGAGTGCGACGAAGCGGTAGCTACACCACGATTAGCGAGTTGATATTTCAATCCACGCACTCCATACAGAGTGCGACTCTTTGGGCTTGTTCACTTGTTGGGTCACTGAAATATTTCAATCCACGCACTCCATACAGAGTGCGACGTCAATAACGGTATTTCGGCCATGTTGGCGTTTGAAATTTCAATCCACGCACTCCATACAGAGTGCGACTTTGCTGTCAATAGCTTAAAAGAGTTTGGTAAGATTTCAATCCACGCACTCCATACAGAGTGCGACTTTGGATACAGACGGGAACGCGCATGGATTGATTTTATTTCAATCCACGCACTCCATACAGAGTGCGACCTTGTTTTGATTTCTCATCATAGTTACAAGGCCCTATTTCAATCCACGCACTCCATACAGAGTGCGACCCAAAGCTTAGGAGGTGGTTTGCGTGGCGGACGTATTTCAATCCACGCACTCCATACAGAGTGCGACGCTGTAATAAATGGGGCGCACGAGTTAGGGGAGTAATTTCAATCCACGCACTCCATACAGAGTGCGAC
>NZ_MKZL01000054.1:0-406214 GCF_002803315.1 Paenibacillus sp. GM1FR
TCCCTCCAGATTCAATAACATGTCACACGCGACATTGTATCGTTATGTTTACACCTATGAATCAGGGCCTGGATAATATGAGGGACAAACGACAAAAAAAGACGTGACCGCATGCGGTCACGTCTTTATTCCAGACTTCGTTGTACGAAAACGCTGCTCGTAGATCTCGTTTACCCGCTTTAAAACAGCAGGGCCTTGCTCTGTGAAACGAAGCGTTGTCGCTTTATTTTTAACCAGGAACGCACCGGATTCGTGTCTGGCTGGGGATAAGGCCGCATTGTAGAGCAACGAAGCGCCATGGCTTGGATGAGGAAAGAACCATTTCATGATAGGTTTGATATAGAAGGGCAGGCCGGATGTTTTGTTGCCCCTTAGCGTGTTATTTCCACCGGGATCTACGCTTAGTAATTGCATGCCATCCGCACTGGCAGACTTGGCAACCTCGCGTGTCCATAGGGATAAGCCGAGCTTCGAGGTGGCATAAGGACCAAACAGCTTTTTGAATTCGGCTGGACGTTCCAGGATGTTCATATCAAATTGTCTGACCATATTGAACGAGGTGGTGGAAGTATTAATAACTGTTTTCATCTGTCCTTTGAGTAATAGCTCAACTAATTCCATGTAGATGATGTAAGGGACTATCGTCTGAAGTTCAAAGTGCAGTTCATGCCCCTGATCAGAGAAACGAAGTTCGGCAGCGCTACCCCCGGCATTGTTAAACAAGACATCAATCGAATCGGTATCGGATTTAATTTGATCCAGTGCAGTTCTCAGACTGTCATAGTTGGTCAGGTTAGCCTGAACCCAACGGAGCTGGCCTGAACGTAAGGCGTTCTGAATATCGGTATCCTCGGATGGGAAAGCAGAACGGTTGAGACCGATTACCTGCCATCTCTCAGCGAGTAACCTGCGTGTCAGTTCAAGACCAATTCCTGACGTTGAACCTGTGATGAGAGCGGTGCGAAGCTGATTTTGTATATTCATATATACCTCCAGATAGAATGGGATTACAGAACGAATCTGTATGCTGCGCTCATTCTATAACTTGGAGTCGACTCCAAGTCAAGGGGTGTTGGGATGGAATGGATCATGCTTGACTTGGAGTCAGCTCCAAGTTGTAATATGGAGAGAAATGAATGTGGAGGAGGCCCATATGATGAGTGAGAATGAAGTGTTTTCCATTAAAGAAACGTCAGAACAGGCCGGATTATCAGAAGATACAATTCGTTATTATGAGAAGATTGGGCTGCTTCCCCGAGCGGAACGCAAAGCCAATCGCCATCGGGTATATCGCTCGGAGGATATCCATACGATGAAATTGATCACTTGCCTGAAAAAAACAGGAATGTCTCTGGAAGAAATGAAGCCTTATTTGCAGATGTCCATGGATTCCGATCTCGCAGATTTCCCGGAGGAACGGGAGATGCTGGTGAATTACCGGAAGAAAGTTGAAGCACAGATTGCTTCGCTACAGCAGGTGGTTGATTTTATCGACGAGAAGTTGGAGAAACGAAGTATGTATCCTGATGAATGTCCTATTACCGGGGAGAACCAGATGTCTGTTTTTGAAAAACAGAACCTATTCTCTTGATCGCGTTGCTGCCTATTTGAATCCGAAAACCCACGTCATGAGGACGCGGGTCTTTTTGCTGTTTCTAGTATTTAATATCGAGTGTATGACGAAGTCGTTTGATATCGCTTTTTGGAGGGAGACCATACATGCGGGCGTACTCCCGGCTGAATTGAGACGGACTTTCATAGCCAACCTGGAACGCAGCGTCGGCGGCATCGGTTGAACCTGCAAGCAACATTCGCCGGGCTTCATGCAATCGAATTTGTTTCTGGAATTGCAAAGGGCTCATGGCGGTAATGGCTTTGAAATGATGATGTAATGAGGAAGAACTCATGTTGATCATGGCAGCAAGTTGTTCAATCCGAAGTGGCTTAGCGTAATCAGATTGGATGACTTCGATCACCTCGGCGATGTGCTGTGCATGACTGTCCTGAATAGCAAACTGCTTGATGGAATGTCCATGTTGATCCTGGATAATACGATATAGAATTTCGCGGATAAACAGAGGGGCAAGGACGGGAATGTCTTCAGGTGTATCCAGCAGCCGAACCAATCGGATCACGGCTTCAAGAAGGGAAGGTTTGGTTGAGCTAACAAACAATCCTCTCCGTGTTGAATGGTCAGGTTTGGGTTGAGCAGAAGGGGTAGCGTGAATCAGATCGAAAATCTGCCCTGAATCAAAATCCAGTCGAATACATAGATAGGGATGTTCGGTTGTAGCCTGTACAACCTGTCCTGAAATAGGCAAGTTTACGGAAGCTACCAAATATTGTGACAGGTCGTAGGTGTAGCTCTCGCGGCCGAGTATAACTAATTTGGAACCTTGGGCGACAATGCAGAGGGAAGGCTGATAAACGGAATATATGGGTTGTGAGATCTCGGAGGCACGGATTAAGGCAAGGGATGGAATTGCTGTTGGATGTATCCCGTCACTTGGGGTGAAATGCTCAATAAGTTGAGCCAATTGTTGCTGCTGTTCCGTGATGCTCGTATCCGCTTCATTTGTTTTGATAAGCATGAATTGCAGCCCCCTTGTAAACCACGATTACTATTATTTTAAAACGCGCTGGAGGAATAGGCAAGAATATTGCGGGATTTTTCTATCGTACAACGACTGATCCTCTACATAATGGAGAGAAGCAACGGAATCTTTTGAAGCAGAGAGGAGTGAGAAACAATGGAGCGCAATTCAATGGGAGACCAACAAGAACCAAAACACCCGTATGTGGGAAACATATAGAATACGTGGATGATACGGGATTTACAGCGGATGGAGACTTCAGGGACGGCGTTTTGTACCATGCAGGCATGGTTTTGTATAGAGAAAATGTACAATAACAACCAAATAAGGAGCGATTTAATATGTCCAATGTAAAAGGAAAAGTTGTGGTCATTACCGGTGCGAGTAGTGGAATTGGCGAGTCAACAGCTCGATTGCTTGCACAGCATGGAGCACATGTAGTTATTGGAGCTAGACGTATGGAACGTTTGGAGGCATTGGCCTCCTCCATTCGTTTGGAGGGCGGATCGGTGGAGTATCATTCGCTGGATGTTACCAGATTGGAAGAGATGCAAACCATCGTTGACCTCGCTCAAACTCGCTATGGACGTGTCGATGTTATTTTAAATAACGCTGGAGTTATGCCGCTATCTCCCCTTGAATCGTTAAAAGTAGATGAGTGGAATCGCATGATAGATGTTAACATTCGTGGTGTTCTGCATGGCATTGCGGCTGGACTGCCCGTCATGAAAAAGCAGGGTTTCGGCCAGTTTATTAATATCGCCTCTATTGGAGCCTATGCCGTGTCACCAACGGCAGCGGTGTATTGTGCAACCAAATACGCGGTCCGCGCCATTTCGGAGGGGTTGCGACAGGAAGTAGGCGGAGATATCCGTGTAACCCTTGTATCACCGGGCGTGACGGAATCGGAACTCGCGGATACGATTTCTGATGAAGAAGCACGTGATCTCATGAAAGAGTATCGGCGCATATCGATTCCCGCCTCGGCGATTGCGCAAAGTATATTGTTCGCCATTAGCCAGCCGGCAGAGGTGGACGTAAATGAGATTGTAGTGAGACCGACAGCAAGCATGGCTTAAGTTCAGATCCTCTTTTGGTATATAATAGATTCAATTGATACGAAAAGAGGAATAGTGCAGTGACATTACAACAACTAAAATATGTGATCGAAGTTGCCACGCGCGGTTCCATGAATGAAGCAGCCAAAAGGTTGTTTATCTCGCAACCCAGCCTTTCGAATGCCATTCGGGATCTGGAGCAGGAGTTGCGAATTACTATTTTTGAACGTACCAATAAGGGAATATCTCTGTCTAAAGAAGGCGTTGAGTTTCTGAGTTATGCACGTCAGGTGGTAGAACAAGCTGAATTGCTGGAGAATCGTTATCTGAACGCCAAGCCATCCCCGCAGCACTTCTCCGTATCGACGCAGCATTATGCGTTTGCAGTGAATGCCTTTGTTCGTCTGGTACAGCAGTATGGTCAGGATGAATACGAGTTGGCGCTTCGGGAGACAAAGACCTACGAGATTATTCAGGACGTGAAAAGCCTGCGCAGTGAAATTGGCATCCTGTATTTGAATGAGTTCAATGCCAAGGTGATTAACAAATTGTTAAAAGATGCGGGATTGGTTTTCACGAGTTTGTTCACAGCCAAGCCTCATATCTTTATCAGTGTGAAGAACCCGCTGGCGAAGCAGGAGTCGGTTGCAATCGAGCAACTGCAGGATTATCCGTACTTGTCATTTGATCAGGGAGAGTACAATTCCTTTCACTTTTCCGAAGAGATCCTAAGTACGTTATCTCACCCCAAAAGCATACAGGTCAATGACCGCGCAACATTGTTTAACCTGTTGATTGGTCTGAATGGTTATACGATCTCTACAGGTGTACTTAGCGCTGATCTGAACGGAGACGAGATCATTCCTGTACCGCTGGAATGTGAGGAGTCCATTAATGTAGGGTGGATAAGCCACAAGAGCACTTCTCTCTCTAATCTGGGTGTAGCATATGTCCAGGCTCTGCATGAGGCCATAGGGTCTTAGAAGTGTTAAAACGTTCATCAAAAGGCCGTTTCCGAATGAGTCGGAACGGTTTTTTGTTGTACTATGATCTTTAAAGTATAGGGTGGTATGTTGTCATCCCGTGTAATAGAATGAAGGTATATGTCGAATGTGTGCAATAGATTGAAGGGAGAACGGTTAGTGAGAGTTCTGTATCGGAATAAAAGTGAACAGCATGAGCTGACGGTATATGATACCAAAAAGCTTTATGGAGAGAAGGGCCAGTTTCGTGTATTAGAATTCTCCAACGCAGCTGTGCAGGGAGCCATGGATCTGGATGAGCCTAACCGGATGGTGTTGGAGTATCCGAGAGCGATAGTGCATCTAATGGAACGGAATGATCCTGAGTTTGATACCGTATTTGTGGTGGGACATGGTATTGGCACATTGCCAACCTACTTGTCTCATCGTCAGGTAAAGGTGGCTGAGCTTGACGCAGAGGTCGTGGAGTTGAGCCGGACCTTTTTTGGATATGAGGGAAGTCCTGTGCTTATTGGGGATGGTCGTGAATTATTGGGCCAGGAACCTGCTGCGTCATATGATTATATTATTATTGATGCCTTTACGGCAACGGGTACACCCGAGCAGTTTATATCCAGTGATTTTTTTGCCATGGTCAAGGACAAGCTGGACTCGAACGGAGCTGTGATCCTTAATGTGTTCGGGCGTGCGGGCAATGATCGGCTTGTCAATGCGATCTATACGACACTTCAGGCACAGTTTGCCTATACACGTGCATTCGCATTACCTACAGAAACAGCGGATGAAGTTCAAAATCGCATTTTAATGGGTAGTCATCACCCGATCGAATTTCAGGTTCGTCAGATGGCAGGGTTTGTTGAACAAGAGCCAGAAGAAGGATATATCATTGTCGATTAGGGCGATCCTGAACAGTGATTCTTCCAGGGAAAGTAAAATGTCATTAAATCGTCAATCTTACGATGTAATTGTTAAGATTTCTCAGTCTCTTTATTTGATCTTAACAACTTTCGTATAAGATAGAAGGAATATGCTTTTTCATGAAAATCCGGGGGAAGTAAACGATGATTGCACAGATCAAGAGATCTAGAAGATTACGAAGAAAAATAAAAAACATCAAGAAGATCAGCCTCACGGCTTTACTCGGCGGGTTGGTCACTATTTCAGTTATAATGACATTGACCCTCATGGTCATCTCATCTTATACATCTCAGAAACAGTCACTCATTGATAACACCCTGTCCCTAAACTATGCAAGCGCTGTGCAAATGAGCCAAACGCTGGATTCGCTTTTTTATTCCATGCAGGAGAGCTTGAAATATGCAGCCAATTATTTCCCGGATATGGATCACTCCAATACAAAAGAGTTGAATTCCACATTGGATTTGGTTCGCAATAGCAGTAATTTTTTCAATTCCGTTTCTTTGGTAGATAAAGCGGGAGTAGTTAGGTCTACCTCACCTTACTCACAGGCTAGCGTAGGTCACCATGTTAGTTCCAATGCAGCAAAAGAAGCGGTTAGCTTGAGGACTTCGTATATCTCCGAAGCGTACCAGACACCCAGAACCAAACGCAGAATTGTATTTGTCAGTGAACCGATCTTTGATTCGGCAGGGGAGTACCAAGGAACGATTGGTGGAAATATCTTTTTACAGGAAAATAATATATTGAGTCTGTCTTTTGGCAGTCAGCTCAAGACAAGTAATGGGTCCTACTTTTTTATTGTGGATAAGAAGGGCACTTTGTTATTTCACCCTAACACCAACCGAATTGGTGAAAATGTCAGTAAAAATGAAGTGGTGCAAAAGCTGCTAGTAAACAAGCACGGTAAAGAACAATACAAAAACCTGGCAGGTGTGGATTCGCTTGCAGGTTATTACAAAGTTCCATCAACAGATTGGGGCGTCGTAATCGTGTCTCCAACCCAAACGGTGTACGATCAGTTGAATCATCATATCCGTATGTTGTTACTGTACACCTCAGTGCCTTTCCTGATCCTGACCCTTATTGTGGTTCGGGTTGCACGCAAGCTGGCCAGTCCTTTTGCTATGCTGGCTGATTTGGTGAATCAGGTCGATAAGGGACAAGTAGAACTGCCTGTGATGAAACCTCACTGGAATAGAGAGGCAGACCTTCTAACAAGAGCAGTTGTTGGCGCATTGGCGAACTTTAGGAAACAGACAAACCAACTTGTCTATGATGCCAGAACAGATGTTTTAACAGGCATGAACAATCGCAGAACCTTCGAAGAAGTCATTCAGGAATGGATTCAGGATGAGGCGCCATTCTCCATTATTGTTCTGGATATCGACCGCTTCAAGTCCATTAATGATACATTCGGGCATCATGCTGGGGATGAAGTATTGAAACACATTGCCAATATCATTCAATTGTCTGTTCGACCAGAAGATGTCTGCGCCCGGTTTGGTGGAGAGGAATTTGTAGTCTTGTTAAGAAATTCCGAGTCTAACGTCGCTTTTGAGATTGCTGAACGTATCCGAATAACGGTCGAAGAAAGCGTATTGCCTATAGATCGTTCCGTGACCATCTCGGCTGGAATTGCTGAATATCCCAAGCACTCCACAACATCCACAGAACTGTTTCACCTGGCGGATAATGCATTGTATCAAGCGAAGGAAGAGGGACGTAACCGTACGGTTACGATCCAATCGGTTATTAAATAAGCAAGCAAAGAAGCTGTTCCCTTAAAAACCAGGGACAGCTTCTTTTGTGTACTATACCTCTTGTGAGGATCTGGCCAGAACCTCATTTGTATACGTTTCTCCCCAATCTCGCATGCTGAAGATAATCGGCCGTAACGTTTCACCAAATGGTGTGAGGGAATACTCCACTTTAGGTGGGATCTGGGGGTATATTTCACGATGAACAATTCCGCTGCTTTCCAACTCTCGAAGTTGCAGGGTGAGCATACGCTGGGTAATGTCAGGAAACAATTTTCGGATCTCGTTAAATCTCAAAGGACCGGAGAATAAATGATACAAAATGGCACCTTTCCATTTGCCTCCGATCACACTGAGGGTAACTTCCACGGAACAGCCGTATGGCGCGGGACATAGCTTGGTTGCGTCCTTTTTCATTATAACTACACCTCCACTTTACGGTGATTTTCTATAGTATCTATTTGGGTGGTTATATTACATAAAGTACGTATAGTTCATGAATGAGCATATCACTTATGATGCAGATTATAAACCCTAACTCTAGGGCAAGGCAGATGTGCTGATGTCTATAATATAAAAAAGAGCCCCGGTTTCAGGCTCTTCGCTGGATGTATAAAATATGATGATGAGCGTATATACGCTACTTCAGTGACGATAGAATGGAGTCACATAGAGCCATCGTTGCAATATTATCCTTGGCACTGGAATGTGGGACAGTCTGATTCTGGCAACACGCGATGAAGTGCGCCATTTCACCAACAAACCCGCGTAGATAAAGGTCACGATAAGCTCCTGACATGGGAGATCCGGAAGGTGTATATACAATATCTTGCTCCTCGAGAGATTTCCAGGGAAGGCTGGTCGAGCTCCGGGATTGATGAACAGTAAGTATGTTGATCTCTTCAGCTGACGCAAATCCGTTGTCAAAGGTGACGAGTACACTTTCACTCTCCCGTGACCAAGCACTCATGCCGGTAAAATAAGCGCTACCTACTACGTTATTTTCAAATACAAGGGAAATGCTTTGATTAATGTGTTCCCCATCCTTCACGGTTGTACCTGTAACTCGTATTACTTCTCCGAATAAGTAACGCATCAGATCGACCATATGAATGGCAGCGAGCTTCATGAACTGTTCCTCATCCTTGCAAAATGGGGTACTGTCTACAGCGAATTTCATCTGGAATGAACGTACCTTACCTAGCGAACCACTATCAATTAGCTCCTTCAGCTTCATGTATATGGGGGCATAACGTTTCATAAAACCGACCATGACAACGACGCCAGCCTGCTCGGCAGCTTCTGCTACAGTGGCGGCTTCCGCTGCGTTCCATCCGAGCGGCTTATCCACGTATACATTCTTGCCAGCCCGAATGCATTCGAGAACAAGAGCGGTCTGATCTACAGGCTGGGCGACCACAACGACTCCGTCACAGATTTCCTGCTGCAACATAAGCTGAGCATTATCATACGCTTGTCCGTTGCTGCCAAATCGCAGCAGAGTTGCTTCAGAGCGTTCCATACTGCGTGTGGCAATGGCCTGGATCTGCGCTCCGGCTTCAACAACAGAAGGGTAAATATTCGTGGACGCATGAAACCCGGCACCGATAAAGCACAGATGGGTTGTTTTCAAGGTGGATCTCTCCTTCATTTTTGCATTCTTATGGATGGTATATTTGTTGTTTAATGCTACGATAGGGTGTTTGAAGTTGAGAAAAAAGGACATATGTCCTTTTCTTGAATGAATAAAAAAGAAGTTGCATTTTTATTTTGGAGCATGTATACTCTGAATTACGGTAAAACAAGGAATTGTTTCACCGGAACGCTTTTCATCGATGGATGAGGAGATACATATTATGCGGTCGTGGCGGAATTGGCAGACGCGCACGGTTCAGGTCCGTGTGGGCTAACCCCCGTGGAGGTTCGAGTCCTCTCGACCGCATCTAACAAAAAAAAGGTTCGTGAGTTGCTCTAGGGCAATTCACGAACCTTTTTTTATTTTGTGGAACATTCGTGTGAAGCCTACATTTTGCTACCAGCATGCCAATGCTAATGTTGCCGCTGGCGCAGAATGACTGCCGTGATGATCCCGGCAATGGCTCCTGCAATACCAAATAGCGTTACACTGGCAACCACTTCAACCGACTGGAGACGAAACAAAAAAGCGATACCGCTGCCAAAAGTGGTTCCGGCGAGAAATCCGAGCGAAATTCCTAATTCTTTCGTTAATTTCATTGCTTCACCTACTTGGAAATGTGAGATATGGATTTGCAAATATTGGGTACAGGCAGTAAAGTGTGATCAGGAAAATCATCACATTTTATTTCCTTTTTTATCTTGTGGTTTTAACCCGTTTATTATGCATGATATCTCATATGGGAGGGTAAGAGCGAATGAATATGAACGAACGAATTGCAGCATGGAATGAGGAAGCACAGCAGTGTGCTTGCGGTCATCAACACCGAGTGGTGGATATGCTGATACATCTGGAAGCTGGGGCCATTCAGAGGTTACCGGGTTATTTGTCTGAGAAAAGATATCGTCAGGTGACGGTTGTTTATGATCGACATACGTTTCGGGCCGCCGGATCTGATGTGCTGAGTAGTATTCGCGAAGCGGGAATGCATGTGGATGAGATCGCTCTACCGGAGAATCGCACGGGGGATATCATTGCGGATGAAGCAGCTATTGTGCAGGTTATGTTGGGTGTGAGACTCGAAAGTCAGGCTGTAATTGCGGTGGGTTCAGGTACCATTCATGATCTGGTGAGATTTGTTTGTTCCAAAATGAATAAGCCCTTTCTGTCGATACCGACAGCGGCTTCAGTAGATGGCTTTACCTCTGCGGGTGCACCCTTAATTGTAAGCGGAATCAAACAGACATTTCAGGCTGTTCCGCCTGAAGCCATTTTTGCCGATATGAATATCCTGGAGCAAGCTCCCCAAGTGATGACGGCTGCCGGATTCGGAGATATGCTTGGCAAATATACTTCCCTTGCAGATTGGATTGTTTCTCGTGATCTGGGCGGGGAACCGTTCTGTCCGGTTGCTTATCGGATGACAGAAGAAGCGCTGAATACCTGCATAGATCATGTACAAGCGATTGCGGAGGGGCGAGCAGAGGGAGTAGCTGTATTAATGGACGCATTAATTGTTTCCGGTATCTCCATGCTGATCATCGACCATTCCCGTCCGGCATCCGGAGGTGAGCATCATCTGTCCCATATTTTGGAGATGGATCTGATGCAAGCGGGAGAAAGACCGGTTCTGCATGGTGCCAAAGTTGGTGTAGCATGTGCATTGCTTACAGTGAAATATAAAGAACTTGCACAGACATCGGGTGAACCAGTGTTTGGGATATATGATCAATTGCCGGAGGCTTCTCAGCTCATCGCATGGTTGGAACAAGTAGGTGGACCTGTGACTACTGAGCAACTCGGTGTAACCCCTGAGATGGTGGAACATGCATTCAACACAGCGCATACGCTTCGTCCTCGATATACCGGATTGAGATATATCAATGAAGTGTTAAACACGAGTTTAGGATGACCTTTTAGAGAGAATGATCATGATGAAATGCTTTAACTTCGCTTGTAACGGGCTGTGATGGCTCTCCTTGGGAGCAAAAGGTGAAAAAGGGTACGTTATCTGACATTTCTGATGGAGTAGCCAGAACAGTGCTTCAAATCCGAGAGACGAGGCATACATTTTATTTTAAAAAAGGCTCTGGCCTCCCTATGGGGAGATCAGAGCCTTTTGGCTGTTCGCTTATTTAGTTGTTGCGACGATCTTTCAAGATGACATCTGCGAACAAAATAGTTTTCGGGATACGGAAAAATTGCTCCGCTTGTTCCTGAAATGCAGCAGAAGGCAGTGTTCCCTGATGCAGCCATTTGCGGAAAGTGCCGGGATGAACCCCGATCCAGTGGCTGACATCTGTCACCGACAGATCATGGACCATACACAAGCCTGTCAAAATACGGTTACTAACCGGAGAACGGGTCACCGTACGCTTCATGAAGCGAGATGACTCGGGTTGACATATGACAGGGCTATTACGCACAACTTCTTCATTGAAGAGAATATGACGCGGGTAGCCGAGTAATTGGCAAGTCTTGTCCAAATTGGTACTGCCGGGTATCCGTCCTTCATATACCCACGCACTGACACTGCGTGAAGAGATGGAGAGGTCTTCAGCAAGCTGGGACAACTTGATATCATTGGCCATCAGCACGGCAAGAAGAACACGATTGCGGATTTGACAGCGTGTCGGTTTTCGGAATCGTTTAACACGGACGCCTTTTCCCAAGTATTTACGGTTGATCAGAGACCACGCCTGGATGGAATGTTGTTCTGGTTGATTAGGCATATTTCCTCCGATTTTTTTTAACCAAATACTACAATAAACAACGGGGTACTTTCAAGTGCCGGGATTACCGGTTACAAATGCGTCAATGCGTCAATTCACGATAAAGAGGGAACTACGAACTAGACTATGCGCAATTCACATCCTAGTATATTCCTAGATTACAATGTTTCACTAAAAATGAGGGGAGAAATTGGACAGGAATAAAAATAATATAGTTCTAATTACTTATTACTAGGTCTAAAGAACTTTTATCTGTTTTTTGTTGATATGATGCGGTTTATTTCCCTGAATTCCCCAAAAGCATGTGATTTTCGTTCCCCTGTTGTGAAGAGGATGTGCACAAATCTGAAATGATAAATCCGCATGTTCAGCATGACATGTGACCTGTCAAATCTCTTACTTTTACATATATTGTATGATACTCAAGTGTAAAGGAGAGGTGAGGAACGTGCATCTATCTGTGAATACCTTTGCTGTCATCTCGGGAGCATTTGTTACGTTTGCTTTTGGCGGATGGGATCAATTGCTGAGCCTGCTCGCGGTCGCGATGGCTGTGGATTATATAACAGGTTTGGCAGCGGCGGTAAGAACAGGTACCGGCTTGAATAGCAACATTGGATTCTGGGGGATTGCCCGCAAAGGGCTCATGCTGACCGTTGTTTTGCTTGCTCATCGAATTGATCTGATCATGGGAACCGATTTTATCAAAGGCGGAGCTATTTATTTCTATCTGGTGAATGAACTCATTTCGATTACCGAGAATTATGCCAAAATCGGTCTTCCATTGCCTGCAAAGCTCAGACAGGCCATTGCAGTGTTGAAGAAACAGGAGGATCAGGAGTATCTGACGAATCGTGAATGGTCCAAACCGCAGCAAACCCCGGACAACATCAAACAGCAGGCTGAAACAGGACAAACTTTGCAGGATGACTCCGTGAAACAGACAGAGGATGGATCTCAAAAGAAATCCGAATCGAAAGGAAACGGTTCGGATTAGTTTTTCTTATCAAGAGAACGTTTCCAAGTATCCTTTCGTAATAGAGAACGTTATGATATATTTTGGATACATGAAAATTCATTCATTTCTACTATTATATTAAACGAGGTGTTTGCCCAGATGATAAAACATATTGTCCTGTTCAAAATGAAAGATCGCTCAGCAGAAAGCATTGAAGCTGCAGCTCAGGTGCTTCGCAATCTGGAAGGTAAAATTGATGTCCTGGTTTCACTTGAAATCGGGATTGATGTGCTTCGCTCGGAGAGATCGTTCGACATTTCACTCACAGCGGAGTTTGCGTCACTGGAGGATCTCCAGGCGTATCAGGTACACCCGCTTCATCAGGAAGTTATCAAGTACATGAACGAAGTCAGAGAACAGTCAATTGCAGTGGACTACGAAATCTGATCTTTCATTCAAACTACGTTGAGATAAAGGGGACTCTGCATGAGCGATTTAAGAGACGTTATGGAATTTCTATATATTTTTGTTGTGTTTCTAATCGCTTGTCCTGTGATGATATTCTGGCTTAAGCGAAGAGGGAAACGGAACCGATAACTCACTGAACGGGAAGTGAACGAATGTATTATGTGAACAGAGAACAGATTGCCCGCCGGCTTGCTGCTGTACCAGAAGTAGCTGAAGGGCTTCGCGGGGCAGCAGAAGCTTGGGATGGGAGTCTCATGCTGGGTATGGTACAGGAACGTTGTCTTCACCTGGCGATCGAGATTGTTACCGATGTGGGAAGTTATCTGATAGACGGCTTTATCATGAGAGATGCAAGCAGCTATGATGATATTATTCAGATTAATTATGAAGAAAAGGTTTTTGATAATCCGACCTATGAGATATTGCGTCGGCTTGTCACGTTACGCAAGCCACTGGTGCAGGATTATTACACTTGGGAGCGGTCTGAGCTCCATCCACTTAGCGTAGAGTTGCCGAGTATACTTGAACATTTTACTACTCAGGTTAGCGCCTACGTGGAAAAAGAACTTGGTCCTTTCAATACGGCACAGGCCGAGGGACAGCGTAAGGAATGAGGGAAATCGCATGACAAATGAATCAAAAGAATTCAATGAAGTAAATACTGAAAGTAACGAAACAAATGAAACACCTTCCGGGTTCCATCCGGTGTATATGGTTGAACTTTTGTTCCGGGAACGTCCAGAGGTGGATCGCCTGCGTTTGCAGGAAGCTATGATCCGTCATACAGGACAAGTCCGACTGGATGTGAAACAAGAGAGCGGAGGGCAAAAGCATGAGATGCTTGTCTTCTATCATCTGGACCACAAGGTATCCTTCCAGGAAGGGGATATCCCTGCTCAGACTTGCATGCTTCCTGTGAATGAAATCGCAGATCGTGCTCGCTTTGGCGGTGCTCTGCAACAAGCATGGCATTGGCCGGATGCAGGACAAGCTGTGGAAGCTGCGCGTTACTCCATTCGGATACATGATATGTTCACGGCTGCCATGCCTCGTAAACAGCGCCTGGAGCTGTTTCAGAAGACTGTACTGGCAATTATGGAGAGTGTGACCTGTGACGCACTGTATTGGTATGGCAGTGATAAGCTGGTTGAACCGGAAGCATATACGCAAGCTCAGGAACGTGAGGAACATCTGTATGCAGCCATGAATGTTCGAATGTATCAAGCCGGAGGTACAGAGGAACAGCGCGGGTTGGTCATGGATACCGTGGGATTATCTGCGCTGGGTGTACCTGATGTCCAGTGTCACTTCGTCGGTCTTGATCCCGATACGGTGGCTCAGACCTTACTGGGTGCAGCGTATTACATATTTGATCAGGGGGATGTTCTGCAAGATGGACAGACGCTGGGTTCTTCAGGTGGACGTCGCTGGCGTTGTGAACATCAGGCGGCATTGATTGCACCTGGACGATATGTGATTGATTTGGACCCGGGGGATGAGCATGCCGCGGCTGATCTCGAGCCGGCTCGTCAGAACTGAGTTTAAGCCGTCATTTGCATCCATTCAAAAAGGGCGTTCAGATTATTTTTAACATCTGGAGTGTCAAGTCAAGCCTGTGCTGCTTATAATGCATCAACAGAGTAGGCATTCGCCCGGATGGCTGAGCGACAGACCGTTGCTTCTGATCCGGTACTTAAACAATAGTAAAGGGAGAGATGTGACGTGAAGGATTCTAACAAAAGTTTGTTGTGGGGAGCTCTTATTGGCTCCGTGGTTGGTTCAGTAACGGCATTATTGCTGGCACCAAAATCGGGCCGTGAACTTCGTCAGGATATTACAGAAGGTGCTCGTCAGGTATCGGAGAAAGGTCAGGAACTGGCTGGTATCGTGGGAGAACAAAGTTCGCAGATCGTATCCAAAGTTAAAGAGACCGCAGATGTCGTGATTCAGGATATTCAATCCTGGCGCAATTGCGCTGAAGGGAAAGAAATTCGCATATCGGCAGCCATTGTGGATAATGATATCGATAAAACAGTGGATGAACCCGGAATTGACATCGTAGCGAAGCTTCCTGCGGATGAGTCCAAGGACGACAACTAAGCAAAGCTTGGGATAAGCAGGCTTTCCTCTATTTAGAGGAGAGCCTGCTTTGTTGCGTGTCCACACATAGATGACGTAGCGCGTGGATTTAATTTGAACCCTGCAATGAAATCGGGTAAGATGTAGGTACCTTTTTGCCGGAATGTTCATACGGTAGGAAGAAAGCTCTGAGAAACAATCGTTTTGAGAACCAATTCAATGAAGAAGGAAGCGGTGTGTTCGTGCAGCAAGCAATCGCTATATTAGACTCCGGTGTGGGGGGATTGACCGTCGCCAAGGAAGTGATGCGTCAGCTCCCGCGGGAAAAGATCATTTATTTTGGGGATACTGCCCGGACACCGTACGGACCCCGTTCGTCCGAACAAGTAAAACAATTTACGGAACAAATCGTTGATTTCTTGATCCAATTCGATCCGAAGGTTATCGTTATCGCCTGTAACACAGCAACAGCAGCCGCGTTGGAGTATATCCGTGGCAAGGTGAATATGCCTGTCATTGGTGTTATACATCCAGGTGCGCGGGCCGCAATCACAGCGACACGTACAGGACGTATTGGTGTGATTGGTACCACGGGTACCATAGGTAGTGGGGCTTATACATCGGCACTCAAACAGTTGTCCCCCTATATTGATGTGGTCAGTCAGGCTTGTCCGGCGCTGGTGCCGTTGGTGGAACAAGGTGAATTTCGTTCCGAGCACACGACACATACGGTGGAACAATCATTGGGCGAGATCAAACAACAGCCAATCGATTGTCTTATTCTGGGTTGTACGCATTATCCCTTTCTCATGGACACGATTCAGGAAGTTATGGGACAGGAAGTGAAGTTAATCAGTTCAGCAGATGAAACGGCACGTGAAATCAGTACGATTTTATATGACAAACGAAAGCTGGCCAGTGGGGATGAGACTCCGGTGCATCAATTTTTCTGCACGGGTGACCCGCGTATGTTCCAGAATATCACCCGCCGATGGTTGGGGGAGCAGATCTCCAAGACCCCTGTTGTCTGGCAAGTTACGCAATTATCATAGTTATACTCAAATTATGCATGAATAAGACTTTTAATTAATGTATTTTGGTTGTGGACTATCCCGGAACTGTGAAGTTCCGGGATTTTTTGTCGTCATTATGCATTAACAGGAGATAAACATGATTCTTGTCACATGACGGACAACCTGACCTGCATACATATGTTACAGACACGAAATTGGTCAGAACTGGACAGGAGACCTGTCTTTTCCTGTGGAAAGGAGAACAACATGGATCTACAGTGGATTATTGTTCAGCGGGGAGATACGTTGCCGCGAATTGCGTCAGCACACCATATGACCAAAGAGTTACTTGCTGCACTAAACCCGGAAGTGGCTTCCCAGCCATACTTGCTGGCAGGTCAGATGCTGCGTATTGTCCCCGGGACAGGTCGCAGATACGCTGTACCGCCTGGAGAAAGTGTAGGGGAGATTGCAGAAAGATTTGGTCTGGACGAAGAGGTGTTGCGCCAGGCTAATCCCGAAATCACCAATATAACCGACTGGGTTGGTCGCTGTATTCATATTCCGGCTTCGAATGGAAAAACTATTGTAAAGATTCAGGGAGAGTATGGTTATCGAGAATTAATCAGGGATATAGACAAGCTGGAGAATCAATACCCGTTTATTGAAAAGGGGTCCATTGGAACAAGTGTCATGGGGAAGTCGCTACCTTATATGCGTATTGGGCAAGGGGCGAGACATATCCATGTTAACGCTTCCGTTCATGCGAATGAGTGGTTGACAACAGCAGTTCTGATGAAGTTTATCGAAGAGTATGCCGAGGCGTATAGTGCGCATAGGACATGGCATCAATATCAGACAGAACGCTGGATGCAAGAGACGACACTCTGGGCCGTGCCGATGGTTAATCCGGACGGGGTCGAACTGGTTCAGGAAGGTGTGGTCAATCAGCACCCACACGCACAGCAGTTGTTAGCCTGGAATGCGGACAGATCACATTTTACCCATTGGAAGGCCAACATCAGAGGGGTGGATCTGAATGATCAATTTCCAGCCCATTGGGATGAAGAGGCAGCGAGAAGAGGTATGACCTCACCTGGCCCCAGGGATTATGCGGGGACAGCGCCATTGACAGAACCGGAGGCACAGGCGCTTGCGCAGTGGACGCGGCAACACACATTTGATGCGGTTGTATCCCTGCATAGTCAGGGACAGGAGATCTATTGGAACTACCGTGATCTGGAACCCAGGGAGAGTGGACCGCTGTCGCGTAGACTCGCCAAAGCTTCCGGCTACAAGGCGGTGAAGCTCGGTGGCAGTGATGCCGGATACAAGGACTGGTTTATTCAAGATTTCGGTAGACCGGGCTTCACGGTAGAAGTTGGATTGGGTGTTAATCCGCTTCCCGTAGAACAGTTTGATGATATTTGTATAGAAGTGGGAATGTTGCTGGCTGAACTGTTATCCAATGGACAATGAGGCAAGACCCTGAATTATGATGGTGTGAAACTTAACAGAAGATCATTCGTATAACAGGAACGGACGCTATGAGCGACGTTCCGTTTTTATTATTTTTGATAATGACAGTCTACATCATTCGTTCTGAATGGTTTTCGAACGGGTAATGATGGATGTGCCATTTCGGCGACATATATAATGTTACGGAGGGATTCAAATGAAGTGGAGAAGACTGCTGTCGTTCAAACGATGGACACAAGTTTTCAAAAGGCTCCCCCGGCTGCTCCGGGCTCCGCAGATTCCTTTGGGAGAAAAGTTGTTGTTTATTATTCCGGCGCTGTTATACTGGGTACTTCCTGACGTAATGCCGTTTATGCCCATCGATGATATCGGGGTCACTTTGATTCTGATGAACTGGTTTGTAAGCCGGGCAGAACGTAAATATCCTGTGCTTCAGGAGGGGACACCTTCTTAATTTGCGGCCCGATGGATCATTTTAACATTGAATTCGCATCAATGTTATTGCGAAGAGCGGTAACTTTCTTTACAATAGATGCTGTAGTTTAAGAATGCTGAAATTGTTGAAACCTGCAATTACAATATAGGAGATGAAGAGAATGAACTGCAAAATTACGCGTAATGCTGCTAAAGTATTGAAGCTTGAATTGGACAAGCCGGAAAACGAAGGGAAAAAACTGCGCGTTGTCATCACCCATGCACATGGTGACCATGCTCACTACGGGCTTGATATCGACACACCAAAAGAAAATGATACAGTTGTATCTACCGATAAAGAGATTGATGTCATTCTTGCAAATGACCAGCCTTTGTTGAACGGTGTTAAAATTGACTACCTCTACTTCCCGGAAGAGGGATTTGTTATTACGAATCCGTCCCAAGGTAATCACGGCGACCACTAAGGGTGCGAAGAAGGGGAACCCATGGCTAACGATATCCGCGTATGCGAAAAATGTAATCATGTCCGACTGAAATCGATTGTGCCCAAGTTGCAAAAAATGGCTCCAGACACGGAGATTAAGATTGGGTGCAAATCCTATTGCGGTCCTTGCGCGAAACGTGCGTTTGTCTTTATTAATGGTCGGTATATCAGTGCGCCGACAGAAGAAGAAGTGCTCGCCAAAGTTGCAAAGTTCGTGAAGTAATAGGATATAACACGGTGAGTGGAGAAAACTGTCCACACATCAGAAAGGAGGGGCTACGTGCCTCTCCTTTTTTGCGTTTGGGTAGAAGTGAAAGGGTGTGTTACTCCATAGCACCTTCGACCAACTCAGTAATTTGGAAGGTATCTTCTCGAATTTCAATGGCGATGACGGTAGTATCCTTTTTCAGAAAATGTACATTTCCCAGTCGTTTTTCCTCCAATTCTACCCAACCTGTATCCGCTAACTTCTGAAAATAATCCATTGGTGGGTAGAGTCCTTGCTCACCCCCAATATGTTTCAGTTCGTAATTAGCGCCTTTTTTAAGATTTGGATCATCGGAATAAGTTATGTTCTCAATAAGTTTTGCATTGGTTGGAACCGGGATGTCTGGGTTCATGGATGACGCTGTATATCCTTCTATCTCGTATGTTGCAGGAGCGCAGCCCTGTACCCAAATGAGCAAGGGCAACATGCAAAGTGTCAGTAATATTTTCTTCAAATAAATTCCTCCCGACTCACATGATTATCTAATAAACGTAGCGTGATCAACTAAAGTTACGATAAAAACACAAAAGAAGAATAAGGAAGGCTTGTGTTATCCATCCTAAAGGGGTAACAGGAACATGATAATCCCAAGGAGGAATACTCATGCCGAAGCGTTATGATTCCAGTTTGCAAGCCGATACCACCGTATCTCAGGCGCAAAATGCGGTGAACAAGCTTCATTATGCTGTATCTCAGGCCATGTCTCATCCGACGGCACAGACCATTGTACAGGCGGAACGACGTCTGGCACACACGGAGCAGGCGATGCGACAAGCAGAGCTTTCACTCGGAGGGCAAGGTGTTGAGTTGGCAGAGGAAATGTTCATCGAGGAGAAGAGACGATTGAATTCAATCCAGAGTCAGCACGGTCAAGGGAATATATAACGTTCCTGTCACATCAGAACCCGCAGGGCAGCAATGCTTTGCGGGTTTTTCATATCTTTTGCAAAGACTCTGGGTCTATGGGTTTACTCCGACAGTATGTCGAATGGTCGCTTAAAATTCTGTGAGAAGGTTAATAGAACAAGAGCAGGCAAAATTCCATACGGGAGGTACAGAATGACAAAACATATTACAGATTGTACGATTCTGAACAACGGAGTAACGATGCCATGGCTAGGATTTGGAACATATAAAGCAAAAGGTAAGGAAGTACAACAGGCGGTTGAGACCGCTTTGGAGGTTGGATATCGTAGTATTGATACCGCGTCCATCTATGGCAATGAGGAAGAAGTGGGACAAGCTATTGCAAGCAGTGGTGTTGCCCGTAACGAACTGTTTGTGACGACCAAGCTCTGGAATGAGGATCAGGGGTTTGATTCAACGTTGAGAGCATTTGAAGCCAGTCAGAAGGCACTTGGACTGAATGTGATTGATCTTTATTTAATTCACTGGCCTGGCAGAGATCAGTACAAGGAGACGTGGAGAGCATTCGAACGTCTTTATAGCGAAGGGAGCATTCGTGCGATTGGTGTGAGTAATTTTCAAGTACATCATTTGCAAGATATCATAGATGAAGGTGGCACCGTGCCTGCGGTTAATCAGGTAGAGCTGCATCCAGGTCTGATCCAGCAGGAACTTCAGGATTTCTGTGGGGCGCAGGGAATTCAGCTGGAGGCATGGAGCCCGATCATGAAAGGCAAGCTGAGCCAAGAGTCTACCCTCAAAGCGCTGGCCCAGAAATATGGGAAAACGCCAGCACAGATCATTCTACGCTGGGACATTCAGAATCAGATTGTGACGATTCCGAAGTCGGTTACCCCGGAGCGTATTCGTGAGAATGCGGACATCTTTGACTTTGAATTGACACCAGATGAGTTGAGACAGATTGATGCACTTGATTCCGATAAGCGGACGGGTCCACATCCAGATCAACTGTTCTGGGATTAAGTGGGTAGACGCTAATTGAATATAAGTGTTTGATGAACTACTTGTAGTTGTTCCGGTTACGGAATCGTTCTTTTGATCGCTGTTGTCTCCAAATTTTTTTGATTCCTCTTTTCAGAGGATAAAATTTGGATACAGCTTATGCTTCCGATGCAGCTTTCTTGCAGAAAGCTTTCAGGCGAACGCTTCGCTTCTTCAGAATCGATTCCGTCCCCTCCACAGTAACTGTCCATCAAACACAAAAATATACAATGAGCTAGAATGGTGTGTAGTATATAAAAAAAGCAGCCGGATCGGGAAATATCCCTGATCCGGCTGCTTTTTGTGTGTGAATTGGCTTAATTTTTTTTCGGGACTTCGCATCCGTCATCTGTGCAGATGCCACTGCCGTCTGTTTCTGTTGTGTTGGATTCAACCATGGTGAATGGGGAACGCTCGTCCCATGCTTTTTGAATGGCATCCAGGAACACCTCGTCAGGTTGAGCACCCGATACGGCGAACTTACGGTCGAATACAAAGAACGGTACACCGCGGATACCAAGTTGCTCTCCTTCTGCTTGGTCAGCACGGACATTGTCGGTGAATTGATCACTGGACAGCACTGCCGCAGCTGCGTCATGATCCAAGCCGACTTCTTCTGCTAACTGAGCCAACACTTCAGTGTCGCCGGAGTGTTTGCCTTCAATAAACACAGCTTGGAATATCCGTTCACTCAGTTCAAGCGCTTTACCTTGTGTATCTGCCCAGTGCGTTAATCGGTGAGCTGAGAAGGAGTTCGTAGGGATCATGGCATCGATATTGTATTCCAGTCCTGCCGTACGAGCATTGGCATTCATCTGGGCATTCATACCTTTGGCTTGTTCCACGCTCATATTATATTTGGCAGCCAAATATTCCGAATTGGTTTTGCCTGGGTTCAATGCAGCGTTTGGATCAAGCTCGAAGCTTTTGAATTGCAGCTTCACTTCATCACGGTGTGGGAACTGTTCCAGTACATTCTCCAGGCGGCGTTTACCGATATAACAGAAAGGGCACAGAAAATCAGACCATATCTCAATATTCATTTTATTAAAACCTCCATCATCCTTTTAGTTGAAACTAATATGGTTACAATTATAAAGCCACTTTCTATAATTCGCAAGGAGATTACTTTTTATCCCGATATGCTTTGGACCAATGGTAAGGTTGAATCTCATCCAGTCTCTTGAAGACCAGTTGGCCAGAAGGATCATATATGGCAGCTTTGACTTCTTCACCCCAGTAAAATAATCGTTCCTGGCACACGCCGCAAGGTGTAAGGACCTTGAATTCTGAATGCTCGTCATCACGAGCGATACAGAGGGAGTGGGTGACGCGTTCGTTCAATTTGTGGGCTTCCAGATAAGCTCCTGTTTCCATACATAGATGCGTGGCATCGTTGATGACCTCTGGAGCTACACTAATCAGCAGGGAGCCAGCTTCGGTATAGACGGCACCCGCACCGCCCCATCCCTGAGGATAACGTTGCTTCACAAATTTTGCGGCTGCGTCGAACAATTGTTGTTCAATATTAAATGGTCCTGTATTTGATGTCATGTAATGAGAGTTCCCCTTTTTTAAATCCAGTTCAATTCATTTCGTGTATTTGTTTAGCTTGTCATTACGATATTGCTCATTGCGACGTTGCTGCTCCACTGTCTTCCTCTCGAAAGCGCTGAATCAAATCATAGGTAATTACGGTGTCCGAGACATGTAATCGCTTGGTTGCTTCATCATGACCGGGGCGGCAAGCATTGATGTCCGTTTTGTCGCGTGTGGACAGGTCATAACAAGCACCGCTCTCATAGATATAATCATCCGATGGAATATAGAATACAGAACCATCCGAGAATGTGCCATTACGCAGCACCACCGTACGCCCAGACCCGTCATATACGTCGTTACCCATGTGATAATAGGACTGGTCGGATAAGCCTAGCAAATGCAGTACGGAAGGCGTGATGTCTAGTTGTCCCGAAGGTTCGTTGATGGTTCCGGCAGCTGCTCCGTCCGGTAAATGCACGAGCAGGGGAACCTCGTTCATGATCTGTGTCATATCCAGTTCGTTCAGCGAACGTCCCAGGAACTGTTCGTATTGTGATTGTTCCTTAATTGAGTTGTCGTGGTCTCCGTAGAACATAAAAATGGTATTTTCCCATAATCCCCGATTTTTCAGATCTTCCACCATCTTACCGAGTGCTGAATCCACGTAATGAACGGATTGCAGATAGTTACCAAACATGGTCCCCTGGAACTCGCCTACATCCAGTTGCTGTTTCTCTTTAGGCAAGGCGTATGGATGGTGACTGCTGAGTGTAATGAGGAAGGAATAGAACGGTTCGGTCACCTCACTACTCATTTTCTCAACGGATTGGCGGAAAAAGGATTCGTCAGACAGGGACCAACCAAGCGGGTCATCCTGTGCAAAATCATTTTTACTATAAAACTTGTCGTACTTCATATTCTGATACATCGTATACCGATTCCAGAAGCCACTCTCATAAGCATGAAATACGTTGGTGCTGTACCCGTTATCCTTCAGAATGGAAGGAAGGGAATCATACGTATGGTCTGCATAGCGTACAAACGCTGAACCAACCGGAAGTGGATGTAGGGAAATATTTGCGCCAAAATCGGCATCTGACGTTCTGCCCTGACCTGTCTGGTGGTAAAAGTGACTATAATACTGACTTTCCTTCATCAGTTCATTAAAATGCGGTGTGATCTCCTGACCGCCAATGCTCTGGCCAATCATGAAGTTCATAAAAGCCTCACCCTGAACAATGATCACATTGCTGTCTTTATATTTGCCGAACAAGGCATCGTTCTGCGGTTCAGCTCCTTGCCTTTCAGCGAAGAATGCCTTTGCTTGTTCAACATCTGCGGGTTCAGCCTGCGGCCCGGAGCCAATGTGGTCTTTGGCATAGTTGTACAGATCATAACCGTGAAAAGCGAGAAGTCCGGTCACATTGTACATGGATACATTCCACCAGTTGTTATCGAACAGGCCCTTGGCCCATGTTTTGCTGTAAAAATAAATCGGGCCGACTGCGAGACCCAGTCCCAGCACAAGGGCAATGCTGCCAGCCGTGAGACGGCGGCGCATCCGCGCCTTGCCATCGTTGTACGAATAACTCCCATAACCTTGAACAGACGCACTGGAGTGCTTCGAACGGTAACGTCTGCTGAACAGTACGATAGCTGCGAATGGAATGACGACAAGCCAATCAGCAAAGAACCAGAGATCGCTTGTGTAGATCAATGTAGCAATACTGTCACCCAATGCGTCAACTTGTCTGGCCTGCAACAATACCGGGATGGTCAAGAAATCCTGGAAATAGCGATAATACACCATATCGGCATAGATTAGTGCGGTAAGCATCAGGTTAAGCACGGCGAGAGACACGATCATGCCTCTACGTGGTAGCCACCAGGTCCAGAAGGAGAGGAGCAGAAGTGATCCAATAGCAATGACTTTATCCAACAGTCCCATCGTAATGTTATAGGCGTGCAGATTGTGATGGAGCCACATGAGTTTGAGCAGCATGAGCACAAGAAAAATAAGATATAACGTTAGTGGATGATTCAGAAGCCCGCGTGGCATGGAGCTGCGCGTAGGCCGAGTGACAACCATATGTATGTCCCCCTTGCTTTCGTTGTATTGTAATCGGAATGTAAAATAGGGCTCCATCCATTATAGCGTGGCCTCATGTGTTTTCAACTATGCCTCAGGAGAATTGATTTCTGCGGAAGCGAAGACCGAAGTCGGTGAATTCATATGACCAGAAAAGCGCACAAAAAAAGCGCTCCGGCCATGGATGGCAGGAGCACTTTAGATTCGGAACAATTATGAAGATTGTGGTGTTTTATTTCGCGGGGGCAGTGGGCCCAAATACTGATAGTACTGGGTTTCAATTCGTCCGTTGAACAACTTGCGACGTTTGTCTGCCTTATGACCGAAATACTCCTCAAAAGCTTTGGTTGACGTGATTGCAAAAAAGGACCATGTTGGCATATCGAGGTAACTGCGCCCTAATGAGCGGAGCAACTTCTGAACTTCTTTTTCTTCACTCAAACGTTCACCATATGGGGGATTGGTAATGATGACACCATATTCACCCTGTGGTCTTGCGCGATGAGCGGGCAGGACGCTGACTTCAATATCTTTGGCGAACCCAGCACTTTTGATCGCTGCCATAGCAACTTCAATCGCTTCAGGATCAATATCGCTACCTGAAATCTGTAATGGGATATCGTCACGAACAGCATCAAATGCTTCTTCGCGCGCCTGTTCCCACAATTCTTCAGGAATGACAGCCCAGTCCTCAGAGTTGAAGGTCCTACGAAGTCCTGGTGCAATGTTCCAGCCGATCATAGCGGCTTCAATTAGCATTGTGCCTGATCCACAGCATGGATCATAAAATGGACGGGATACATTCCAGCGACTGAGCTGAATAAGAGCTGCAGCAAGCGTTTCTTTCAGTGGCGCTTCGGTGACGAGTTTACGATAACCCCGTTTATGCAGACCTGGTCCCGTTGTATCTAAAGTAAGCAGGGCGCGATCGTTCAGCAGAATGACCTCAATCACATAACGAGATCCATCCTCTGGGAACCACTCTGTGTCATAAGTCAGCTTCAGTTTCTCTACGATTGCTTTTTTCACGATCCCTTGTGATGCAGGCACACTGCTTAACTGGGATTTTTGAGAACGACCCTCTACAGGGAATTCGCCGTCGGCAGGAATCCACTCTTCCCAAGGCAACGCTTTGGTGCCTTCAAACAATTCGTCAAAAGTCGTGGCAGGGAATTCACCCATTTTCACCAATACACGATCCGAACTTCTCAGCCACAGGTTACAACGGCAAATATCAATATAATCTCCTGTGAAGAAAACCCGGCCATTGTCGATCGTAACATCTTCATACCCCAGTTGTTTCAGTTCCCGGGCAACAACAGCCTCGAGTCCCATCGCCGAGGTTGCAATCAATTGCAATTGAGCCATGTGATTCATTTCAACTCCATTTCAAGCTGGAGAAGGGAAATCCTTCTCTCTGCTGTATAGTGACGGTGCGGCCTTGCCGCTTTCCGTGAAAAAACTTACAATGAGAAATGCGGTGAACGTATGCACTCCTCTTTCAAGGTGATGCACCAGTCAACCGCCTGTGTTGATAACAAACATTTATTATAGAACATTGGCATCCATATGGAAAGCAGTCCAAGTGTCCGAGGAGGATTTTAGTGGTGAATCTGACCCCTGATGAATATGTAAATCAATTATTTCAAGAGGATGAGCTTTTGCTGAAAGTGAAAGAGGCCATCCGTTCGAACGGTATGCCGGAAGTTTCGGTTGCGGCGGCATATGGACGATTGCTCACGTTTCTAGCGAAGACATCCAAAGCAGAAGCTGCGCTCGAAATCGGCGTGCTGGGCGGTTACAGTGGGATCTGCATTGCGCGTGGTTTGCGTGAGAATGGAACCCTGACTTCGCTGGAACTGAAAGAGGAATATGCGGCAATGGCGCGTGGTCATCTGGAGGAAGGCGGTTTTGGCGAAAAGGTGGAGTACCGCATTGGCCCGGCGGCAGACAGCCTGGAGCAATTGGAGCAGGAAGGTCGAACATTTGATTTCTTCTTTATTGATGCAGATAAGGAGAATTATCCGGTATATCTCGATTATGCCATCAAGCTGGCTCGGCCAGGTGCTGTTATTGTTGGTGATAACTGTTTCCTGCGTGGTCGTACACTGAATCCGGACAAGCAGGGCCCGGCCGTGCTTGCTGTTCGTCGTTTCAATGAACAGATGGCAAGTGACCCGCGTCTGGTGACGACCATGTTGCCGGATTACGATGGGCTGGTACTTGCCTGGGTGAAGTGAAAGGGAAAATTTCCTAAAGATAAAACTCCGATGGAGCACGATCTCACGCTTTTGTGTTTGTGAGGGGCGTGTTCCATCGGAGTTTTTTTAGTGTAAAAAATATTGATTGTTGAGAATGAGTTTTTATTGAGGATTATCTTAAAATGAATTGAATTTTTAGCGAAGAAGAGATCATAACTAACTTTCAGGCAAATTTATGGTAACATTGTATATAAGAAGTTATAAATTTCTATATATGGAGGTGTTGAATTGAGACCTTTATTTATTTTTCTTTCTTTGCTTCTGATCTCAGGTTTCGTATTTCATTTTCTTAACGTATACACGCCCTTTTTAATACTGCCAGTTTATATTGTACTTATTGCAACCCTAGTTTTCTTTGTTGTTTATCTGTTCAGGTTTTATTTAACTAAAAAAATAATCATAAAATCTGAAAACACACAAAGAAGAGACGACACACCTTGAATCACAGGGAGTATCGTCTCTTTCTTTGTGTTTACAGATATCGTTATAGTAGTTCTATTTATACTTCAGGTGTTCCGTACGTTTCAAACCATTTTTTGATGGTGTCAAAATCATCACTGAAGGACAGGCCCAGCATCAATAATACACGAGCTTGTTGTGGACTCAGGTTGTCGCCTGCAATGATACCTTTGCCACCGCCATATACACTTCCTGAACCCGTCCGAGTGGTGGTCACAAAGATGACACCTTCTTCAATGGCTTTGGTACGAGCTTGTCCCATAGCTCTGGAGATACCTCCAGCTCCGGTACCGGAAGTCACGATTCCTTTGGCACCGCTGCTCACGAATCCTTCAATGGCTCCGCCGCCAGCTTCTTGATATGAGATCGCAATTTCTACTTTGGCCAGATCTGCCTTTGTGATTTTACTTAGATCAAATACGGGCTTTGCTGTGCCTTCAGGTTTCAAGGCACGTGCAGGAGCACGGTAGATTCGAATGTTTTCTTCATCAATATATCCTACAGCTCCGAGCATCGGCGTTTCAAACGTATCTGTCCGATAATCATTTGTCTTGGTTACACCGCGAGCAAGCTGAATTGTGTCATTCAACATGAGTACTGTGCCAAATGAAGTGGTACGACCACTACCTGCAAGTTTGATGGCGTTGTACAGATTGGCTTGAGCGTCAGAACCGATGACGGTCCATGGACGCATGGAGCCTGTGATCACGACAGGTTTGTCACTCTGAACAGTCATATCGAGGAAATAAGCGATTTCTTCCATTGTATCTGTACCCGTGGTAACGACAACACTGTCATACATTGCCAGAGCTTTGTCTACCGTCTGCGACAAGTCATAGAGGTCGGTCATGCTATAGGAACCTGAACCTGAGTTTCCGAATTGGAGTGTGCTAACATCAGCAATCTTCTGTTTATCCGGTAAGGCATCTACCATCTCTCCAATGGGAAGTGTGCCTGCCTTGTAATTCTGGAAGCTGGTGGCATCCTCGGATTGACCAGCAATCGTTCCGCCAGTTCCGATCACCAATACATTAGGAAGTGCAGATTGTTTGGAAGAGTCTGGTATTGCAGGGATGGAAGTATTGCGAGCTGGAGTAGTAGTTGCTGTCTGAACAGCACCTGTTGTGCCTTTCACCTCTACCGTAGCTGCGTGCGCGGCGTAGGTTCCAATGGGGGACAACGAGATGGTCAATGCTGTTAAAGCTGCGGTACTCCATACGGCCCAGGGACGAAGATTGGATGTTTTACTCATGAATAGCACTCTCCTTCAAGTAAGTGTGATGTTAAGTTTGTTAAGAAGAATATGTATACCATTTCAAATTGATTGTATTTCATGTTAAATAATATGACAAGCATAGATAATGGTAGAGTAATCGATTACATTCGTAGATAATGAGAGTAAAATGATTATTTATGAGGAATTACGAAAGAATATTCATTTTGCTAGAGATATATAAGAGCTGGTTTTAGTAATTTTGAAGGAAAATAAACCCTTTTAATGTTAGTTAACATTACATAATGAGTCTTTTGTCCTGATAAAATGAAGAATTTCAATAAAAGAATGTCGAATTGGGACTCATATCAGAAGTAGGTAACAGAATGAGAGGATGATAGTAACGCATATTAGGTAATGGGGATCAATTACGGTCTAAAGAGTGGTTTCGTAATAGAGTTATGTTTATAATAGGGGTGATCACCATATGTAAATAAATATATAATATTGATTGGAGGAGAAACGATGAAACAGGCACCGAGAAAGTATGCAAATTACATTCCGATTCGGGAACTGGAGACTTTGGAAGAGAGGTTATCTCCCTTCAAGGTGTATGCAGAACTTCGTGATAACACTCCAGTCCGCTATGATGAGCATCGAGAATGTTGGGATGTTTTTGGTTATGAAGATGTGAAGTATGTTCTGAAAAATCCGAAACTATTCTCTTCTGCACGTGATCGTGCCAATACGAGCATGTTGACGACAGACCCTCCCAAACACAAACAGCTGCGTGATCTGGTGAACCAGGCGTTTACACCCAAGGCAATTGAAGCATTGGCTCCGCGTATTCAGGAAATCACAGATGAGTTAATTGCTCCACACCTGTCAGAAGGACATATGGAACTTATCGATGACCTTGCAACACCATTGCCCGTCATTGTCATTGCGGAATTGATCGGAGTCCCTGCGACGGATCGTCAAAAGTTCAAAGACTGGTCTGATGTATTGGTGAAAGGCGCGCGTGATGATAGTGAGCAGGCCTTCCAGGAGTTATTGGAGGAGAAAAAAAGAAATATGCAGGAGTTGCATATCTATTTCACTGGCATTATGGAAGAACGTCGGTTGCAGCCAAAAGATGATCTGATCTCATTACTGCTTGCTGCGGAGATTGATGGTCAGCAATTGACTTCAGATGAAGTGGTAGGCTTCTGTATTCTCTTACTTGCTGCCGGTAATGAAACAACAACCAACCTGATTACCAATGCGGTTCGTATTCTGTCTGAACAACCCGAGCTACAACAGGAGATGCGCGAACATCCTGAGCGGATTACTTCTGCGATTGAAGAGACGTTGAGATATTATCCGCCAATTGTGGCGATTGGGCGGGTCGCCAAGGAAACTGTAGAGTTGAATGGTCAGACGATTCAAGCTGGAGAGCAGGTGATTTCCTGGGTTGGAGCAGCCAATCGGGACAGTGCCCAATTTGAAAACCCGGAAGACTTCATCTCTGATCGCAAACCTAACAGGCATATGGGCTTTGGTTTTGGCATTCATTTTTGTTTGGGTGCACCACTCGCTCGATTGGAGGCAAGGATAGTTCTTCATACATTGCTTCAGCACATGGGAAACATTCAACTTGTGCCTGGAACGGCTCTGCAACCGATACAAAGTGCTTTTGTGTTTGGTGTGAAACATTATCCGATAGAATTCAATCTAATAAATAAATGATGAATGGCGCATGAATGACAAAAGCCGCTCTCAGGCCAATTAGGCGCTGGAAGCGGCTTTTTCAAATGAAACAGTAAGATGGACTCATTAAGAAATGATAGGGAATCAGGATTCCCGAATAGAAGCAGGTTTGTTATACAATTTGAATCGGACCCAAACCATATTAAGCAGCAGCAGTCCGCCAGATACGATAAACAAACCTTCGATCCCGATGAATCCTGCCATAAATCCTCCGATGATCGCTCCAAGCATGTTGCCCAGCGCCAGAGTACTCGTATTAAAACTGAATGCACGGCTGATCATACTATCGGATGTATAGGAACGGATCAGGGCATTAACGCTCGGAAGCAAGCCACCCATGAACACACCCATCATGAAACGAACAAGAATGAGCTGCCACACGGTCTGAACAAATGCCTGCGGAATAAGCATGAGTCCTGTTCCTATGAGAGAGAACGTCAGCACCTTGTGAGGACCAATCCGGTCACTCAGCTTCCCGAGAATCGGAGACATGGCCATATTGGATAGTCCCGTAACTGCACCGACAAGTCCTGCCCAGAAGGCCACATTTACATCCGAAGCATGCAATTTTTGCACATACAGCGGCAAGAGTGACATGGGGCTAATCATCGCAAACTGCAACAGAAACGTCACAGCAAACAGTGCGGGCAGTTGAGGTGACTTGTTCAATTCCTTCAGACCGGATAATACGGATTGTGCCGGTAGTTTTGCTGCTTCTTGACGGTCAAACTTCTCTCTCACCAGGAACATGGCGAGCATGGAAGCAACAAAGATCAGTCCACCTGTAATGTAGAAAATGGGGCGGAAGCCTACCGCATCCGCTAACAAGCCACCAATGAGTGGGCCCAGGATGGTGCCGGCAACCTGCCCGGACTGACTGATTCCCATGGCAAAACCCATGCGGTCTTTCGGAGTGGTACCCGATATCAGTGCAACAGCTGCAGGATTGAAACCGGAGATGGTACCGTTAAGCAAACGCAATAAGAGAAGCTGCCAAGGATTCTGTGCCAGACCCATAAGGGCAATTACGATGGCCATCCCGAATCCCGACCGCAGCAGCATAACTTTACGGCCATACTTGTCCGATAACTTGCCCCAGAGCGGTTGGAACAAAAATGAGGTGAGGAAATTGGCTGCAAAAATAAATCCCGCCCAAATGCCAATTTCATGTTCGCCAACAACGCCCAGATCTCTTGCGAGATAAAGAGACAAAAATGGGGTAATCATGGTCATGCCCGAATTGACCAAAAATTGTCCGAACCAAAGCACAATGAGGTTTACTTTCCACGTTTTCAAAGTGCTTTCACTTCCTTTCAAAGATATTTCTGTAATTCTCAAAAAAACACCATTCTTTCATTATAACATAATTGGCATATGAGGGATGGGTGTAAGGAATGTCATAGTATTGTCACGTAGAACGCATCTGCATGTGGTTGTTACGGCTGTTTAAAAAGGGCATAATGGTAATTATGAGTCCAAAAACTATTGGAGGCTTCTTACATGAGCTATAATGATCGACTGATTCGGGCAAGTTTTAAACAACAGGTAGACCGTGTCCCGGTATGGTACATGCGTCAAGCTGGACGTTACGATCCTGAATATCGCAAAATTAAAGAAAAGTACTCCTTGCTAGAAATCTGCAAACAACCCGAGCTGGCGGCTGAAGTTACACTCATGCCGGTACGCAAACTTGGTGTAGATGCGGCTATTTTGTATTCCGATATTATGAATCCGGTTGCCTCTCTGGGCATTGATTTTGACATTGTAAAAAATATTGGTCCAGTTATCGATAATCCTATTCGGTCCGCTGCAGATGTGGATCGGCTGCGTCCCATCGACGTAGAAGGAGATCTGTCACATATTCTGGAAACCATTCGAATTCTGGATAAGGAGCTTGATGTGCCTCTGATTACGTTTGCGGGCGCACCATTCACGATTGCGAGTTATCTGATTGAAGGACGACCTTCGAAAGGTTATATCCGCACCAAAACGATGATGTACAGCGAGCCTGAGGTGTGGCACAAGTTGATGCAGAAGCTTGGTGATATGGTTATTACATATGTCCGTGCGCATATTGCGAATGGCGGTAAGGCATTCCAGTTGTTTGACAGCTGGGTTGGAGCACTTTCTCCCAAAGACTTCAGAACATATGTGTTGCCTACGATTACCCGTATCTTTACCGAATTATCGGATTTGAATGTACCGAAGATTTATTTCCCTGGTGTTGCATCCGGTGAGTTGTTGCCAGCACTGCATAATTTGCAAGCCGATGTGATTGGACTGGACTGGAGAGTATCCATTTCGGAAGGGCGTCAACGTCTTGGCGGCAAATTTGCAGTACAGGGTAACCTGGACCCATATTTGCTGACTGCCCCGATGGAACTGATTAAAGAGCAAGCCAAAGTGATTATTGACGAAGGAATCAAGGAGCCGGGTTATATATTCAACCTCGGACACGGATTATTTCCTGAAGCATCGCTAGAAAAGCTCAGAGAACTAACGGCGTATATTCATGAATATTCTGCCGAAGCAATGAAGAGTGGGGTGACGGTAACCAATGACTAATACTGTAGGTGTACTGGTGATGTCGTATGGCACACCGGAAAATATGGAGAGTGTTGAAGCGTATTACACACATATCCGCAGAGGACGTCCGCCTGAACCAGAGCAATTGAAAGAACTGACGGATCGTTATGAAGCCATTGTTGGCGGTGTTTTCCCACTTCGGGAGAACACAGACAATCAGGTCAAGGCCCTTCAAGAGACATTAAACCGCGATGAGCGTGGCACTGAGATGGAATTCCGTTGTTATCAAGGACTGAAGCATGCCTATCCGTTTATTGAGGATGGCGTGGAGCAGATGGCGAAGGATGGAATTCAGACAGCGATTGGTATTGTACTGGCTCCTCATTTTTCCACGATGAGTGTAGGCAGTTATATCAAACGTGCGCGTGAAAAAGCAGAAGAGCTGGGCGTTCATATGTCCTTTATTGAGAGTTATCATCTGCATCCGAAGTTAATTCAGGCGTTGTCCACACGTGTCAGTGCCAAGTTGGATGCGTTCGAAGAAGCTGGAGCAAAACGCGGAGATGTGAAGGTGTTGTTTAGTGCGCACAGTCTGCCGGCGCGTATTGTGGAGATGGGTGATCCATACCCGCAACAATTGCTGGAGACTTCGGAAGTGATTGCATCACGTGTAGGCATAACCAATTGGCAATTTACGTGGCAGAGTGCCGGACGAACAGCTGAGCCTTGGCTTGGACCGGATATTCTGGATACGTTACAGGAGCTTTCTCGTGAACAGGTAGAGGATGTGCTTGTGGCACCAATCGGGTTTGTCTCGGATCATCTCGAAGTGCTCTATGATCTTGATATTGAGGCCAAATCGATTGCCAAAGAGATCGATATGCGCCTGATGCGTATTGATTCTCTCAATAGCGATCCTCTATACATGGAGACGTTAAGCGACGTTATTATAAGCCAATGGCAGCAAGGGTCGGATGAGTAATGGGTGATAAGAAACGCCGTGTTGTTGTTGTCGGCGGTGGCCTTACCGGCCTCAGCGCGGCATTTTATATCCGCAAGCATTACCGGGAAGCAGGAGTTGAGCCCGTGATTACTTTGGTCGAGAAAAGCTCGTCCATGGGAGGCATGATTGAGACACTGCACCGGGATGGATTTGTGATTGAAAAAGGGCCCGATTCTTTCCTGGCTCGCAAAACAGCAATGATTGATCTTGCCAAAGAATTGGAGATTGATCATGAATTGGTCAGTCAGAATCCGGAGTCGAAGAAAACGTATATCATGCAGCGTGGCAAGCTCCATCCTATGCCAGCAGGACTTGTTCTCGGTATTCCGACAGAACTAAGACCATTCTTGAGAAGTGGTCTGGTCTCTCCGGCAGGCAAACTGCGGGCGTTGATGGATTTTGTCATCCCGCCGCGTCGTACAACAGAGGATGAATCGCTCGGTTATATGATTGAACGTCGTCTTGGAGCAGAAGTGCTGGAGAACTTGACGGAACCACTGCTCGCAGGAATCTATGCAGGTGATATGCGGCGATTGAGCCTCCAGGCTACTTTCCCGCAGTTCGGAGAAGTAGAACGCGATTACGGCAGCTTGATCCGGGGCATGATGACGGGGCGCAAACCGGCTGAGACGCATACCGGAACAAAACGGAGCGCTTTTTTGAACTTTCGCCAGGGACTTCAGAGCCTTGTTCACGCCCTCGTACATGAACTGCAGGATGTGGATCAACGTCTGAACACCGCAGTGAAGTCGTTGCAACGTCTTGACGAAGCGGAGACCAGATACCGTGTTGAACTGGAGAATGGTGAACAGCTAGAAGCGGATGATGTAGTGGTTACTGTGCCAACATATGTTGCGTCGGAGCTGCTGAAGCCTCACGTCGATACAGCGGCACTGGATGCGATTAACTATGTGTCTGTAGCCAATGTAGTGCTCGCTTTTGAGAAAAAAGAGGTGGAGCATGTATTCGACGGATCGGGTTTCCTCGTTCCGCGGAAAGAGGGCCGTAATATTACGGCTTGCACGTGGACATCGACGAAATGGCTGCATACGAGCCCGGATGATAAGGTGCTGCTTCGCTGTTATGTTGGTCGCTCCGGTGACGAACAGAACGTAGAGCTTCCGGATGAAGCGCTGACGAATCTCGTTCTCAAGGATCTAAGAGAGACGATGGGTATTGAAGCAGTGCCGATCTTTTCCGAGATTACAAGGCTACGTAAATCCATGCCACAGTATCCGGTGGGACACCTCCAACATATTGCTGCCCTCCGTGAGGAGCTTGGCAGCAAATTACCGGGTGTGTACATTGCAGGTGCAGGTTATGAGGGCGTAGGTTTGCCTGATTGCATCAGACAAGCGAAGGAAATGTCTGTTCAGGCTACACAAGAGCTTGCAGCAGATTAAGTACAGCAAGAGAGCTGTCTCAAACGTAGAATTATCTACTGGAGAGATGGCTTTTTTTATGTGAAGATCTGGAAGCTAACTGAGTTCATACCCTTTCAATCGATACAGTTCCAAGGAATGATGGAAATCCAGAATATGCCTGATATAATGGTATGTATGGCTGTGAAGAAGAAGAGGAGTTGCTTATGTATCCCCCAAGATCAGAGCGAAGTGTAAAGAAGAAAAAAGGTAGTAAACGCACCCGCAATACAATCACAATCATCTGGACAGTTAATATTGTATTGATCATTGCAATTGGTCTGGTGGGCATTTTTTATGTCATTAATACACGTCAGCAACAGGCAGACCAGCCGGTGAAACAAGAAATCGTCGATCAGGATCAGCCTTCCATTGGAGACGATGCCAAAGGCGGCGATCAAGTAACTTCTCCAGACTCGGAATCTGATGAGACTTCGGAAGAAGAACCCCAAGCTACGGATGAAGAGACAACAGCGGATGCAGATAAGACATCTGGAGTAGCGACACCTGACACTTCAAGCAATACCAATAGTGAGAAAGTAGAATCCGGAACGAAAAAACCTACGGCAGATTCGACACCGTCCGGCACAAAGGGAAATGCAGGTGCGGATCAGCAATCAGGGACGTCGAAACCTTCCAATTCAGCGAAGGATGTCACGATTAACTTTGTTGGTGATATTCAATTCTCGGGCAAAGTTGCTGAACTGCTGGATAAGAACGGTTATGATTATCCCTTTGCCAAACTCGGCAGATTATTCAAGGATGATGATCTTACCATCGGTAACCTGGAGACACCAATAACTCATGGTGGTACCAGTGCAGCTGACAAAACCTATGTGTACAAATCTTCGCCCAAAGCATTGGCGGCAATGGCCTCTGCGGGTTTTGATGCTGTCAATTTGGCTAACAATCATATTTTGGATCAGGGCGTAGAGGGCTTGGTGGATACGTTAACTTATCTCAAGGAATATGGCATAGCTCACACCGGGGCAGGTATGAACAGGGATGAGGCCTATGCACCAGCATATCTGGAACGCAAAGGCATGAAGATTGCATTGCTTGGGTTCTCCCGAGTTGTACCGGAAACGAGTTGGAAGGCGGAAGGCAATCGGGCTGGCGTGGCTGAAGCCTATGATTCTACAGGAGCAGTCAAAGCGATCCAGGAGGCCCGTAAGAAGGCTGATCTGGTGATCGTGGTTGCACATTGGGGAGAAGAACGTGTAAGTACTCCGAATAGTGACCAGACCCGATTGGCTCATGAGTTTGTAGATGCTGGCGCTGATCTGGTCATAGGTGGTCATCCTCATGTGTTGCAAGGGTTGGAGTACTATAAGGGGAAGTGGATTGCATACAGTACGGGAAATTTCATTTTCTCCAGATCAACAACCGAAGAGACTTGGAAAACGGCGGTATTTCAGGCTCGCTGTAGTCAAGATGCAGCTTGCAGCATGAAAGTTATCCCTTATGAGGCCGGGCTAGGTCAGGCCATTCCAATGATTGATGAGGCGAACAAACTGCTGTTGGAACAGATGGCAAAGCTCTCCCCGGGTATTCGATATGATGGGAATGGAGTCGCTTCGCCTAATTAAAAACCTTTTTGAGGAGGGAATCGAATGAACAACCTTTGTGTAGCACACCGTGGATTTTCTTCTATTGCACCAGAGAATACGATGGCTGCATTCCTGATGGCCATGGAGCGGCCTGAAGTTCAGTGGATGGAGCTGGATGTGCAGTTGTCGCGTGATGGTGTACCAGTGGTCATTCATGATTTTACAGTGGATCGCACGACAAATGGCAAGGGTCTGGTTCGGGAAACTGATTGGGCTGATCTGCAACGTCTGGATGCCGGAGCATGGAAAAACAAGTCTTACAAAGGCGAACGGATTCCGGCGCTGAGTGAATTGTTAGATCGCTCGTGCGGCAGAGTACGTTTGAACATTGAACTGAAAACGCAGGGAGACATGTACCCGGGTCTGCCTGCGGCTGTTATACATGAAGTGAGAAAAAGACATATGCAAAATGATGTTGTGATCACCTCATTTGAACCAGCCGCTCTGATCGAAGTGAAGAAACTTGCACCGGAGATCCAGACAGGGCTGATTATCGATGCACGACCAGGCGATCTGTTAACCGCCCTGCGGCAGATGAATTGTACATTCCTCTCGATTGGATACACCAATGTAGACAAATCCTTAATGAACGAGATGCGGAGTGCAGGCATTCGGGTGATGGCTTGGACAGTGGATGACAAGACCATTATGAAGAAACTGGCGGCGGTTGATCCAGAACTCATGTTATGTACGAACCGTCCTGACGTATGGGAGCTGGCATTTCAGGAGACGAGCAGCCGATTTTTCAGACCTTAACTTTACTATATGCACTAATGAATCCGATAAAGGTGGTAATATACCCATGTTGACTAACATTCGCAATGTATACTGTGTAGGACGCAATTATAAACTTCATGCGGAAGAATTGGGTAACGCGGTTCCGGATGAGCCAATGATCTTTATGAAACCTTCCCATGCAGTCGTGCCCTTGAATGGTGAAACCCTTGGATTGCCTGCTACCAAGGGTGAAGTTCACTATGAAGCTGAACTGGTCGTGCAAATCGGCCGGAGTTATGAGCCAGGTATGGCGGTAGATGAGCTGGTGGATGCGTATGCATTTGGTATTGATTTTACGTTACGTGACGTACAGACCGTGATTAAGAAAAAAGGCCACCCGTGGACAGCGGCCAAAGGGTTCAGAAATTCCGCTCCGGTTACTGCATTTCAGGCATTCCCGGGTGCGGCAGCATTACTGGAGAAAGACTTTACATTGACCAAAAATGGTGAGGAAGTCCAGCGTGGTAATATTCGTAACATGATCTTTAGTTTACAGGATATTGTGGATTATGTAGGTCATCATTACGGCTTGGGGCCGGGCGATGTCATTTTTACAGGAACACCGGAAGGTGTTGGACCAACACAAGCAGGAGATGTGCTCGAACTGGCATGGGACGGCGAATCCTTGGGTGCCTGCACGATTGGGGCAGTGCAATAAGGATTACACATCATACCTGCTTGAAATGAATAGGTTACAAGAAAGGGGCGTGTATACGCTCCTTTTTGCTGTGTTATCGTGGATATAGGTTTATACCTTCATCGTACGGATACGCTACTAATTTACGCCAAGCTGTATGCTGTATTTGCGCTCTGTGTGACCAACTCTTCCAGTTCAGCTTGTTGTGCAGCATGTTGCTCCGAGCTGATACTTCCATTTGAGAGCCGTTCATCCAACTGCTCTCTGAGCTGTCTTACTTGTATAGCAATGACCTCATCCAAATTCCCGTTATTTTCTTCCGTAATTGTCCTCAGTGATTTGCCGCTGTACAGTTCCTGATACAGATCCGCTTCTGAAGCCTGATTCAGAGCGTCGAGCAGCTCATCACTGCTTCCCTCACGAGTGTCCAAGTCAACGATGGACCATTTAGCAGTAGGTATGGGAGAGATGGCGGATTGGCCCCATGCTGTTCCGGCGAAGGACATGGTGACAATCATTGTGCCTATAATAATGACTCTTTTCATATTCATATGGATAATCCTCATTTCTGTAGTTGAGTACGAACTGAATCGTAGCTTGTCGTAGATGTAGTTGTTGATGTTTCGATCTGAGAATAGTGTAAACGGGAAACCTGAAGTGAAACTTAAAACAGGATAAGTAATTTCAAACCAGCGGGTAATGACGGTAAAAGTAGATCTATATTTTAATTCTCACTTGACAGGTTGGGTTAGTTGGTTATATGATAATCTCAATTATTTTAATACTCATTAAATGAACAGTGAACTAATTTGAACTGAAAACTGCATTGAGCTGATTGGACCACCAAAGGCTCCCGGGACTACTCCTCTAAGGAATGTCCTCGGGGGCCTTTTTTTGTATCTTTATTGAAGCTTCAAACGATCAGGGAGGTTATGAAATGAGTGATAGAGACTGGGAAGCGTTGGAGCGGACGGATTGGTTATTTCGCAAAATGGTCAGACGATTTGTCAAAGAGCGGGATCGCATCTCTGTAGAAGGTATCAGCCTGCCAGGCATGCTTATCCTGCACAAAATCATTCGTGAGGGAGAACAGCGGCTTGGAGATCTGGCAGAACAGTTGGACTTTACATCCGGTGCCATTACTGCTCTAACCGATAAGTTGGAAAAAAAGGGACTCACCATCCGCAGACGAAAGGAAGACGATCGCCGGACGGTTTTACTGGACATCACATCCAGCGGTCGGGAGATGTATGCGAGAAACAGCAATATAGGTGCCCGATGTATCACGCTTCTGTTTGAGGGTTTTACGAGTGAGGAACTGGAGCAGCAAAGTCAATTCTATGAGCGGGTAGTAGCGAATCTGGAGGGGTTCTCGGATACGGTGCTGGAATTGGCGGAGAGCAACGGGATACAAGAACATGATCGGTCCTCCGCAAGTGACCTTGAGCAGAAGCAACGGGAAAATACCGGGAAGAGGAACTATCTCAGTTATTGAGGTTGGGTCAAAGTAACGACATTTGATATACCACAAACATTCTAGGGGAGAGATGATCAATGGGACACTCAACAATATATCCAACTGGAGCGACGTTATACAATCCGGATAAGGCTTGGGGCGGTTATACCGTTTATCAGGCAGGTGAAGAAGGCGTAGTATTGATCGATATGAATGGCAAGGAGGTTCACCTGTGGAAAGGATTGTTAGGTTTTCCGGCCAAAATATTACCTGGCGGCTACGTGCTGGGCAGCACGGGTCGGAGAGATCCGAAGTTCGGTATTCAGGACAATGTCGATTTGGTCCAAGTGGATTGGGACGGCAACATTGTATGGAAATACAATAGCTACGAACACATCGAAGATCCGGGGTATGAGCCGCTATGGTATGCCCGCCAGCATCATGATTATCAGCGTGAAGGGAATCCGGTAGGTTATTATGCACCTGGCCTTGCGCCAAAGACGAAGAGTGGTAGAACACTTATTCTGGCACACAAAAATGTGAGTAACTCGCAAATTTCAGATAAGCCATTGCTTGATGATGCCATTATCGAAGTCGATTGGGAGGGGAAGGTACTCTGGGAGTGGCTGCCTAACGAACATTTTGAAGAATTAGGTTTTGATGAAGCTGCTCGAAATGTCCTGTTCCGTGATCCGAATACACGTTCTTTCGGTCATCTGGGTGGTGGTGTTGGTGACTGGTTACATATTAATTCTGCTTCTTATGTCGGACCCAACCGTTTCTATGAGGAAGGAGACGAACGGTTCCACCCCGACAATATTATCTGGGATGCCAGAGAGGCCAACATTATCGCCATTACAGACAGACAGAGCGGAAAGATCGTGTGGAGATTAGGGCCAGACTATACTTCACCTGAAGCGAAACACATCGGCATAATTATCGGGCAGCATCATGCACATATCATTCCCCAAGGTCTACCGGGAGAAGGGAACTTGCTCGTATTCGACAATGGCGGCTGGGCAGGTTACGGCCTCCCAAATTCGGCTTCTCCATTTGGATTGAAACATGCGATTCGGGATCACTCGCGTGTACTGGAGATTAACCCGGTCACCCTGGAGATTGTCTGGCAGTATACATCGGCAGAAGCAGGTTTCTCGGTTCCGACGGATTCTTATAAATTTTATAGCCCATACATCAGTTCCGCCCAGCGTTTACCTAACGGCAACACCCTAATAACCGAGGGTTCCAATGGCAGATTGTTCGAAGTGACAGCGGAGCATGAGCTGGTCTGGGAGTATGTCTCCCCGTACACAGATGGGCGGAATACCAATATGGTCTATCGCTCATATCGAGTTCCTTATCAGTGGGTTCCACAGTTGGAGAAACCGCAGGAAGTTGCCATCGAAGCCATTGATGTCTCCACCTACAGGGTCCCGGGAGCAGCACCCAAAGGTTCTGCATCCATCGTGAGCGTAGAGACAACTCTTCCATTTGTGGAGGGTGCAGCCTGTGTGGCAACGTCGGATGAAGGCAAGTCAGGCGGTTAAGCGTCAAGAATCATGACTAGATCGAATGGGGTGTATATTGTGAGAAAACCATCCATAGTAACTGGCATATTGATATTATTTCTGGCAACGGCACTCCTATTATCCGGATGCAGTTCAAACGCAGCAGGATCTGGAGCAAAAGACGCTACCGGCAAGAATACCGATAATGTAAAAATTCGAATCGCAGATACAAGTACGAACCCAACGTTCAGGGTAGCCATTGCCAAAGGTTTTTTTGAAAACCGGGGCATTGATGCAGAGAGTATTACGTTTGGCTCACCGGCTGAAGGTGTAAATGCACTATTTATCAAACAGGTAGATATTGCGTACGGGGCGGACTTCCCTGTATTAAATGCTTTGTCTAAAGGGGAATATTCAGTCATCGCTTCTGCAGGTCAGACTACGGATGAAGCGGCAGCCGCCTGGAAGCTGTATGCAAGGGAGGATATTCAGAATGGAGCGGATTTGAAGGGCAAGAAAGTAAGTTTCATTCGAGGCACATTTATTCCATATCTATGGGATGAATATTTGAAAGATCAGGGGGTGGCGCTGAGTGATGTGACGCAAATTGGTCAGGGGGCTTTTGATGAAGCCTACATCGCACTGAAACAGGGAGACCTTGATGCCGCTTGGGTTATAGGTTCCGCGTTAACCGATAAATTCGATGCACTCGAAGGAGTACATCAGCTGACGGATATGTCTCAGACCCCTATACGCCTTGGTATGGGATTGGTATCGAGTAATGAATTCATCCAGGCAAACCCTGAAAAGATAAGTGACTTCCTTGCGGCGCTGGATGAAGCATCCACGTATGCTCAAGCGCATCCTGAAGAAGTTGCCGATCTGATGTATCAAGAGACCAAACAGCCTAAAGATGCCACGTTGAAAGACCTTCCGATCAATCCATGGGGAGTTGGATTTACGCAGGCTGCTTATGATAGTTTGGCAGGTCAGAAGCAATATATGGTGGACACCGGAATCATCGAACAGGATTTTGATCTCAACACCAAACTCGATCTGACTTCTCTCCAGCAGGCTCTGCCGGATAAAGTGACATTTAGTAAATAATTCTTATTGAAATGGGAGGTGTCCGTTATGTCCTTACCTGCAACTCAGCACACCATTCATATTGAACAGCTGCGGAAAACGTATCATGCCCCGACCAATGGGGATGTGCATTATATCATTAAGGATGTCGATCTGGTTATCAAGGGAGGAGAGTTCTTTGTCCTGCTTGGTCCCAGTGGGTGTGGGAAGTCAACGTTGCTGAATATGATCGCGGGTTTTATCTCCAAGTCAGGCGGACAGCTCAAGGTAGACAACAAGGAGATCGACAGACCAGGCAGGGATCGGGCGATGGTGTTCCAGCAGGCGGATTCTTCTCTCTTTCCATGGTTAACTGTGAGGGAGAATGTTGAATTCGGACTTCGAATGTCCAAGGTGCCTAAGACACAACGGCGTGAAATCTCTGATCGATACATCCAGCTTGTTGGACTGAGTGCTCATGAGGGCAAATTTCCGAAAGAACTCTCGGGTGGCATGAAGCAGCGGGTTCAATTGGCCCGGGTACTTGCCAATGACTCGGCGATCTTGCTGATGGATGAGCCATTCGGTGCGCTGGACGCGATGACGAGACGGACCATGCAGAAGGAACTGGTGAATATCTGGAAAGAAACCCATAAAACCGTTATCTTTGTCACACACGATATTCAGGAGGCGTTATTGCTTGGTGAGCGCATAGGCATTATGTCCGTAGGTCCATCTTCAAATATAACGGATATATACAATAACAACTTACCTTATCCGAGGAACATCGCCTCGTCTGAGTTCAACACCCTGTATGACCGAATTCAAGGCCACTTTGAAGAATAATTGAGGTGATATACAAGATGAAATGGTTGGAGAAAAAATGGGTGTCTATCCCGCTTCTATGGGTAACGGTCATCTTAATCTGGCAGCTTGGTGCCCTTATCTATGGGCCTGACGTAATCCCTGGTCCGTGGCATACGATCCTGGGAGCACGCGAACTTATTGCTGACGGTACGCTGATGGAGTATATCGGAATCAGCTTCACTCGTGTACTGGCGGGGTGGGTACTCGGAAGCATCATTGCTATTCCGGTAGGGCTGATTATTGGCAAAGTTCATCTCATCCGGCTGTTCGCGGAACCGTTCCTTAACTTTATACGTTTTATCCCGCCGATCGCCTTTATTACCTTATTTCTGGTGTGGTTCGGAATTGGTGAGCAATCCAAGATCGCGCTCATTATGTATGCAACCTTCTTCATTGTTGTATTGAATACACTGACAGGTGTACTCTCCGTTGAAGAAGATAAAATCCGGTCGGCCCGCAGTATGGGAGCCAATGAACGGCAGATTCTGCTGCATGTGATTGTTCCGGCGACAACCCCGTATATCTTCACAGGTGTGCGACTGGCGATGGGAACCTCGTATATGGCCATAATCGGTGCTGAGATGATTGCCTCCAATGAGGGAGTGGGTTACTTAATCTGGAACTCCAGACTCTTTTTCCGAACAGATTGGATCTTTGTCGGACTGATTTCCCTGGGTTTTATGGGATTCCTGACGGATCGATTGTTCAACTGGTTTGGTCGCAGAATACTCTACCGATATGGAGTCATTGGAGGAGCGAAGCGGGTCTGAAACAGAACCTGGGAACACCGAATTCCAGACGTTACTTGAAGAGGGAAGTTATCTTATTTTAACGTTTGATCAATAACCTGTTTTGGCACTTCTACACGAGGTCAAAACGGGTTTTTTATGTGCTGGCGTAAGGAGTTTCGGCATTGGGATCAAACCGTGGTATAATTGAATTTCAAAAATACAATAAACGTCATGCGGGCTGTACATACGCTGCATGCAGGAGACATTATGGATTGGATTATTGGCGCCGTATGCGCTTCTATGGTGGCAGGTGCTGCCTATGCGAAAAAGTCGCTAACCTTGTCTGGCTGCCTGGCAGCCATCATGATGGGAACGATATATTACGGAGCGGGTAACCTGTTCTGGTTTGGCACGTTATTGTTGTTTTTCATTACTTCAACGTTGCTCTCCAGGTTTCGTAAAGATCGGAAGCAGGAGCTGGAGAAATCCTATGCCAAGTCAGGAAATCGGGATGCCGGACAAGTGATGGCTAATGGTGGAATGGGTATGTTCCTATGTCTGGGATACTGGATATTTCCACATCCGGCATGGGTGTATGCTTTCATTGGTGTAATGGCTACCGTTACATCGGATACATGGGCAACCGAAATTGGGAGTCTCAGTCGCAAGCCGCCGCGCTCTGTTCTCACGTGGAAGGTACTTACGCCAGGTGCTTCAGGAGGTGTCTCACTTCTTGGCACCGTGGCTGCAGCCGTAGGCGGGGGTCTGATTGGTGCGGGAGCATTCTTGTTTTCCTGGATCGCCGGGATAGAAGGGCTTAGTCTGTTTAGTTGGACTTTTGTCGGTCTTGCAGGCGGGTTGGCAGGTGCTTTTGCCGATTCCTATCTGGGCGCAACGGTGCAGATGATGTATCGTTGTACTGTGTGTGGCCGTGAAGTTGAGGTACATGAACATTGCGGGCATCCAACGGTTCGGGCTCGTGGCTGGGCATGGATGAGTAACGACCTGGTGAACGTGCTTAGCTCGGTGATCGGCGGATGTGTGGCGATTGGTTTAGGTAACATTTTGGCGTTGTAAGGGGGAGTACATTTGAGCACTGTACAGGGAGACAAATCGGAGGCTATTTTGGATGCGGCCTATGGTATTTTTGGCTCGAAAGGTTTTTATGAGACCAAAATGTCTGATATTGCAGACGAAGCCGGCATCGCAAAAGGCACCATTTATTTATATTTCAAAAGCAAGGAACAATTATTTATCGCAGTATCCAAGCGGGATTGTAACAGTTTTATCAGCCGTCTTGAATATGCTTTGAACTCGTATGAGAACACAGGTGATAAACTTGGAGCAATAGCCAAGACCCACCTTACGTATTATTATGAGCGTCGCAATCATACCAAGCTCTTTTTTATGGCACCCAATAATGATCCGGATCTGATGAAATTCATGAAGGCATTCATGAATCAATACATGAGTATGGTGTGTGAGGTATTGGAAAGTGCAAGTGTACCTGAGCCTGTATTGCTCGCTGAAGCATATATCGGAATTCTGGACCGGCTGAAGATGGATATTATGTTGAATCCGGAGTTTAATGAGGAACATCTGAACAAACGAATTGCTTTTGCAGCAGCATTGTTTCTGGATGGATGCCGTTCTTTTTTACAAGTTTAAAGTAAGTGCGCGGATGTACGTAATATTGAATTTTAATTTACAGAGAAGTGGGTACGAGCAATGAACATAATGACGGTAGAGCAAATTGCAAAAAGTTATGGCGAAAAAATATTGTTCAAGGATGCTTCATTTGGCATGGCTGATCAGGACAAGATTGGTGTCGTTGGGGTAAATGGAACCGGTAAATCCACGTTTTTGCGTGTGATATCTGGTATGGAACCTGCAGACGCGGGACAGATCTCGATCGGTAATGACGTACGTATTCAGTTCCTGGCGCAAAATCCGGACTTCAATCCGGATAATACGGTACTGCAACAAGTATTCGAAGGTGACAGCATGGAAATGAAAACCGTGCGTGAATATACGGAAACGATGGAATTATTGGAACTGAATTCGTCCGATCCAGCGTTGCAAGAGCGATTATTACGTTTGAATCAGCAAATGGAGCAGCTTCAGCTCTGGCAGATGGAGAGTGAAGCGAAGAGCATTTTGTCCAAATTGGGTATTCGTCAATTCGATGCACTGATGGGCACATTGTCTGGTGGACAACGCAAAAGGGTAGCACTTGCTGCTGCACTGATTCATCCTTGCGAACTGCTCATTCTGGATGAGCCGACGAACCATATTGATAATGATTCGGTCGTTTGGTTGGAGCAGTACTTGCAGAAGCGCCGCGGCGCACTGCTTATGATTACGCATGATCGGTATTTCCTGGATCGTGTGGCGAATGTCATGTTGGAATTGGATCATGGACGTTTGTTCCGATACGAAGCGAACTATACACGTTTCCTGGAACTGAAGGCGGAGCGCGAAGAACGGGAAGCTTCTTCGGAACAGAAGCGTAAGAACTTGCTTCGGACAGAGCTTGCGTGGATTCGTCGCGGTGCCAAGGCACGGACAACGAAACAAAAAGCGAGAATTGATCGCTTCGAACAACTTAAAGACCAGCAAGGAGTCCAGCGCTCGGGTTCATTGGAAGTATCCGTTGGCTCCACTCGTTTGGGTAAAAAGATTCTGGAGATCGAGCATCTTTCCAAATCCGTGGGTGGGCGCACGCTGATCGAAGATCTGAGTTATATTGCCGTACCTGGAGATCGGGTAGGGATTGTCGGACCGAACGGTAGTGGTAAGTCCACGTTGCTTCAGATGATATCTGGCAAGCTGGAACCTGATGCAGGTGTGGTTGACGTTGGTCCTACGGTCAATCTGGGTTATTTCACACAGGAACATCAGGAGATGGACGAATCTCTTCGTGTGATTGAGTATATCAAGGAAGTGGCCGAGAATGTGAAAACAGCTGATGGCTCTCTGATTACAGCATCCCAGATGCTGGAGCGGTTCCTGTTTACTCCGGCATCCCAGTGGACGCCAATCTCCCGTCTTTCTGGTGGAGAGAAGCGTCGTCTGTATCTGCTGCGTGTGCTGATGGCTGCTCCGAATGTATTGCTGCTGGATGAGCCGACGAATGATCTGGACATCCAGACACTCGCTGTACTTGAAGACTATCTGGACGATTTTCCGGGTGTTGTTTTTGTGGTATCCCATGATCGCTATTTCCTTGATCGTACTGTCGATAAAGTTTTGTCTTTTGAGGGCAACGGTGCAGTACGTGTACACGTTGGCGACTACAGTGAGTATGCGGAATGGATGCTGAAAAATGCACCTGGAGTTACTCAGGAAAGTGATACAGGAGCGGTGAAGGTGAAGCAGTCATCGGAGAAAACGACTCCTGCTGTGTCAGTGGCTAAACCGAAGTTGAAATTCAGCTTCAAGGAGCAACGTGAATACGACCAGATTGATGAAAATATTGAGAAGGCTGAAGCCAATCTTGTCCGGATTAACAAAGAGATGGAAGAGTCGTTTAGTGATTCTGCCCGTCTGCAGGAGTTGATGACGGAGCAGGTTGAGGCTGAACGTCATCTGGATGAATTGATGGAACGCTGGACCGTTCTGAATGAACTTGCAGAGCAGATTGAACAGAGCAAGTCTTAATTTATAACTAAACATCGCCCTTTTTTCCTTCGTGACATTATGTCGCATAGGAGGAGAGGGTGTTTTTTGTCTGCAAATTTGCGCATTAAAGTGAAACGTTCTGTATGTTCATAACGTTTTATAAGTAAAGAATTCCATAGAAGGGAGAGAACACCACACTTATGTATAAGGAAATTAATGAACAATTGGCAGTGCTCAAGGAAAAGGGGAGAATTTACGAGAAATGGACCAAACGTCTGGAGAAGCTTCAAACGGAGGAAAGCGAATGGGAAGCAAAGGTAAAAAGTCGTCTGGAGCATCTCCAGAAGGAGCAGAAGGACGTTGATCGACTGAACAGTATGACATTGTCGGCATTTTTCTATCAACTGATTGGCAAGAAGACAGAACGTCTGGAGAAGGAAGAGCTGGAACTCATGGAGAGCAAGGCTGCATACGACACCGCTTGTCGCATGTTACAAGACGTACAGGAGCAACGAATTCATGTGGAGCAGGAGTTGGAGGGCGGGCGGCAGTATCAGTACTGGCAGAGCGACTACAACGCGCTGTGGGGGAAGAAGGAAGGTCGTCTGCTGGACCAAGATGCGGAATTGCAACACATGGCTGAGAATCGGGAACATCTGGCGAGTGAGCTTCAGGAACTGGATGAAGCTTTCCGGGAGGGGGAATACCTGCTCTATGCCCTTGAACGTGCCGAGAAGGCTTTGGCTTCGGCAGGCAATTGGGGTGTATATGACATGATGGGCGGTGGGGTGATCTCCACACATATCAAGCGAGGACGAATGGATGACGCTCAGGTCGCTATCATGGATGCAGGTAAGCGTCTACGACGTTTTCAGAAGGAACTGGAGGATGTAGAGATGGCTGTACACGCGGATCTGCATCTGGGAGGTCTGCTTTCATTCGCAGACTATTTCTTCGATAACCTCTTCGTAGATTGGATGGTTCAGGACAAAATTCGCAAAGCCGAACGTCAGGTGAAGGATGGACTGAGTGCCGTTCGGAAAACCATGCATGTGTTAAGAAATGAAATGCGTGACCATAAGGCAGAGTTAGAGATATTGGATCGTAAATATCATGCATATGTGGAACAGGCAGAAGATTAAGAGATATGACAACAAAGGCCCCTTCCAAGCACACCGAATTGTGTGTTTGGAAGGGGCCTTCTGCTTAGACGAACATGTGGATGTTATCCATGATAATTTCGTCGATCAATGATTCTGTTTTACTTGGTTGTAATGTAGGATGCGAGCAATCGTGCCGTATTCAGGACAGCATCCTTATGCGTACGCTCCATGGAATGAGATGCGTGAACTCCAGGACCGATCAGTGCTGCTCGGATATTATTTCCTCCGCGTAATGCTGCACTGCCATCTGAGCCATAGTGGGGATAAATGTCGACGACGTAATCCATTCCATCTTGTTTGGCCAGTTCAATGAGACGGCTGGTCATATCGTAGTCATACGGGCCAGAAGAATCTTTGGCACATATGGAAACGTCGGTTTCTTTACAGCTCAGGTCATCACCCATAGCTCCCATGTCTACAGCGATCATTTCACTGATTTCCGCAGGGATATATGATGCGCCATGTCCAACTTCTTCATAGTTCGAGATAAGCAGAGAGACGTTATGTAATGGTTTCCAGCCTTCACGATGTGCAGACTCAAGGATGCCAAAGAGGGCAGCCACGCTGGCTTTGTCGTCCAGATGACGTGATTTGATATAACCACTCGGCGTGATGACTGCGCGAGCATCAAAGGAGATAAAGTCGCCGACAGAGATCCCGAGTTTCAACACATCTTCCTTGGAGGAGACGACCTCATCGATTCGAACTTCCATATGGCTCTCGGACCGTTCAAAGGTACGTGCATCCGGATAAACGTGGACAGATGGATGAAGGGAGAGAATGGTGCCTGTGTATGTCTTTCCATCCCGAGTATGGATGCTGCAATATTCGTTTTCAATACTTTGCATCGAAAAGCCACCGACAGAGGTAAGCTTCAATGTTCCATAGGATGTAACCGAGCGTACCATGGCCCCTAACGTATCCACGTGGGCGCTTAAAGCGATTGTCTTGGAAGAGTCCTGTCCAGGCAATGTAAGCACCGCACCGCCCTTGTTATTCAGCTCACAGGCGATGCCCAGTGCGGCTGCTTCCTTCCGGATCATCTCGATAATATGATGTGTGTAACCACTTGGGCTTGGTGTGTCCAGCAATTTTTTCAGAAAAGACAAAACGTATGATTCATCAATTGTAAAACTCATTGTGTAATTTCCTCCTCGGATCATGGGTATGGTGTGAAACAAAATACAGCCTGTCTGGGGGGGAGAATGTGATACTACCATTCCTGACTCGCCAGCAGGCTGTCTCTGATTGGTTACAGTGTTCCCGTAGGGTTTCCTTTGCGCTGACTCTGGATCGAATCATTCTCCAATAGGCTGTCGGATTCATTTGAGTCAAGCGAATCCATCGATTTGAAAGAATCCAACGTAGATTTGCTTGTCGCGGAACTTTCCAATTCAGTTACACGCAATTTCAATTGCTTGTTCTCGCGTTGCAGTCTGTATTGGCGATAGATGCCATATGACCCTACAATAATTCCACCGATCAGGGTACAGCCGAGAATCAGCAAGATCAGCGGGATTTGTACCGTGTTAAATAACAGGTTGACTTGTACGGAATCCACATTAATAACCGCAAAGATTCCCGTGAGCAGTGCAAAAACAAGACCTGCTATGAGTGCCCATTGCATTTTCATGGTGTTGCCTCCTTGTTGAACAATTGAGAACTAGATATGCATTACCCATATTCGGGTATGTTGCATCTTGCAATGATGATAAAATCCCCTGCCCAAACGGGCAAGGGATGCAGGTCACATGGAAAGACAACCTTATTTGGTTAGTTGCTCCATCTGTTCAATCAGTTCCTTGAAGACACTCATAGCTTCACGAATTGGCTGTGGTGTAGACATATCCACACCTGCTTTTTTCAGAATGTTGATGGAGTAATCACTGCCACCACTCTTCAGGAAGCCAAGATAACGGTCAACAGCCGGTTGGCCTTCTTCCAGGATTTGCTTGGAAAAGCTTGTTGCTGCGGAGAAGCCTGTAGCATATTTGTAAACGTAAAAGCTGTTATAGAAGTGGGGAATACGAGCCCATTCCATTTCAATTTCTTTGTCAACAGCCATGCCTTCTCCGTGATATTTAACGTTCAGATCATAATAGATCTCGGATAACAATTGTGGTGTTAATGCGTCACCTTGTTCCGCACGTTCATGAATGATTTTCTCGAATTCAGCAAACATGGTCTGACGGAATACCGTTGTACGGAATTGGTCGGCATAATAGGTCAACAGATACAATTTTTCCTTTGGATCTGTTGATTTGTTAAGCAGATAATCCATCAGCAACGCTTCGTTGGTTGTGGATGCAACCTCAGCCAGGAAGATGGTGTACTGTGCATCACGATACGGAAGTGTTGTATCCGAGTAATGTGAATGCAGAGCGTGACCCATTTCATGTGCGAGTGTGAACATGCTGTTCAGGTTATCTTTGTGATTCAACAAGACATACGGGTGAGTGCCGTAAGCGCCCCAGGCATATGCGCCTGAACGTTTATTTTCATTCTCATAAATATCGATCCAGCGGTTATCATATCCAGTCTGCAATGCGTCAGCATAGTCCTTGCCGAGTGGTTTCAGACCGTCTTTAACCGTTTGTTTCGCTTCCTCATAGGTAATATCCATTTTGTATTCGTCTACGAGTGGAGCGAACAGATCGTACATGTGCAATTGATCCACACCCAGCAACTTTTTGCGCAGGTCCATATAACGATGCAATAACGGAAGGCTCTCGTGAATGGTGTCTACCAGATTGGTATACACATCCGTTGGGATGTTATCTCCATATAGGGACATTTCCATCACGGAAGGGTACTTCCGAACATTAGCATAGAACATATTTTTGGTTACATTTGCATTCAGGGCAGCCGCAATTGTGTTCTTCTGTTTGGCATACGTTTCGTATACCGCTTTGAAGGCACGTTCGCGAACTTCACGGTTAGGGTTCTCCAGGAACTGAATGTAGCTGCCGTGTGTCAGCTCAACTTCGTTACCATGTTCATCTTTGATTCTTGGGAACTTGAGATCGGCGTTATTCAACATGCTGAAGATTGTCTGTGGTGCTTGTGAAAGGTTGCCTACCTGTGCAAGCAAAGCCTCTTCTGCTTGGCTAAGAACGTGGGCTTTTTCGCGTTTCATCTCTTCCAGCGTAAATGTGTAAGCAGAAAGTTTTTCGTTTGCAATAAATGCGTCCAACTGATCATCCGGCAGGGAAAGAATCTCCGGTGTGACAAAAGAAAGTGCTTCACCAACCCGTACGCCTAATTTCTGGGCTTTTTGGGACAGGTTTTGATATGTAGGATTCGCTGTGTCTTCATCTTGATGCATACGTGCGTACACAAAGAGGCGTTCTATTTTGAGGCTGATCTCATCTTCGAATTCGAAGCAAGATTTGAGTACATCAGGTTGATTCAGTTTGCCTTGGAATTCGGAGGCCTTCTTGGTCAAAGACGATACTTCTTCATATTCTTGATCCCAGGCTTTCTGATCGGCAAATAAATCTTCCAGTTTCCAGCTATGTTCAGCCGGCACCTCGGAACGTTTCAATAATTGACTCATGGAAATCCTCCTTTGATGATCTGATGAATGTATGGACGAAGCTGCCTTCGTCTCGCTTGCCTGTGCGGAGAGAGACGAAGGAATCAGACTAAGTACCAGGATAACAGATAGCGATTTCTGGTATTTCAACGGCCTTCCTCCTTACGATACGAATAATCTCGTATAGTATGACCTTAGGCACGTTGAAATATTTGAGCATCTGGGTCCCCGTGATTAGGCTCCCATGTTATACAGAAAATAAACGATCAGGAAAAAGGCGAAACAAATGAGCAGGGTAGCAATAAGCGCCATTCCCCGTCTTAATCGATCCGGGATGGAATTGCGTCCCAGAATAAGCACAATACCAAGGGAGAAGGCAAGGATAATAAAGATGACGACATTGCTTGAGTCAAGCTGCATGGGTTAGACCCCTTTGAAGGCAGCCATCAATTGACGCCATTCATCCTCACGGTTCTCAAAATCTGCTTTTGGGAAACGGCGTTCAGCCCAGTGCATTAATGCAGGACGGCTAAGGAATGTATGGCATTCTTCGCCCCACTCTTCCGAAATTTCTCGCAGTACGAGATATTTGCCTTGAACTTCTACGGTCATCATATTCCACTTGTCTGTTTTGTATATTTCATGTTTTTTTATCATAGGTAGTCTCCAAACTAACGGTTTTGGTAAAATGATACCGTACCCTACGATTCAAAGCAAATTTTTTCGACATTTATGGAAAGTTAAATTGCAAAATGGAAGCCCATACAGTATAATAAGGGTATTCGCCATAGATGGCGATATTTTTAGGAGGTTTTTCATTTGAAAGGTACAGTTAAATGGTTTAACGCAGAAAAAGGCTATGGCTTTATTTCAGTTGAAGGCGGCGAGGACGTATTCGTACATTTCTCCGCAATCCAAGGAGATGGCTTCAAAACATTGGAAGAAGGTCAAGCGGTAGAATTCGAAATCACTGATGGAAACCGTGGTCCTCAAGCAGCTAACGTAAACAAACTGTAAGAATTTATCCGGCTAACGGACTTCTTATATATTATAAATTTATAGCTGAATATTAAGAACCTAAGCACAGTCCCCCATGGGAGGCTGTGCTTTTTTTGATTCTAAAATTTTCAGTGTATATAACGGTTGAATACGATGTAAGTTTCCCTGTGTGTTCACGAGACACGGTTGGTCATGCTGGACCATAACTTCAATCCGAAACCGATTAGTGCAGCCAGGGAGAAAGCCATAGCGGTGAGATAGAAGGTTTGTCTGCCTGCATGTTCCAGCAGCAGTCCGCCCAACGTTCCACTAAGAAGTCCCGAAGCACTGGACCAGACAATGGTGAACAAAGCCATACCTGTAGCTCTGTAGCCGTCCGGAACTAGGCGAATGATGTAGCGGACCGCCGTAACGTAGAAAATACCAAAGGTAACACTGTGCATCGTCTGAATTGCAACAACGGCTGCAGGTGTATCGGATATGGACATGAGAAGCAAACGAACCGTATACATCAGTGCAGCAAAAGCAATTAGCGGCAGTTCTTTATAACGGTTTCCATACTTGCTGAGCAGTAGAAATATGGGGATTTCACTTACGGAAGAGATCAGCAAAGACCAGCCGATCAGCCCCTCGCTGGCACCCAGATCTTTTAGCGTGATGGTAAGAAATGCTTCGTTCATGCGATGTCCCATGGCAAGCAAAAATACACAGCCAAAAAAGGTGAGCACATCTCTGCGTTTCAAAATAGCCCATAACCCCGATAGATCCATTTTGCTACTGCTTCCCGAAGGTTGATCCTTCAGTTGAAAACTGATCAATAGTGTAGTTGCAGCAAGACCAACGCAGACCCAAATCGTCCATGCTGGACCAAAAGATCCAAGGAAATACCCGATACTTAATGCAAAGAAGGCATAACCGATCGATCCGAAGACTCGAATGGAAGTGAAATTTCGGCCGTACTTGCTGGCCGTTGTAATAGCCATCGTATCGGAGAGTGGATAGACCGGATAATAGAAAAAGTAAAACAGGGTCACGAGTACAAATACCTGACCGAAAGTTGTTGCATTGGCGAGCATGATTCCTGTGATCAATTGACCACCAAGCAGAATGATCATCACTTTGCGTACCGTTTGGTAGCGGTCGCTGGCCATGCTCCAGAACATATTGGAGAACACAGAGATGAGGGGGCCAATTCCGTAGAGATATCCAATCTCAGCCCGACTGAAGCCCAGATGACTGAAGTAAAGCTGGAAGTAGGATACCACCAGAACGGTGGAACCAAAGATGGTGAACATGAGAGCCCGCAACCAGTTCTGATCCGGGCGGGCGTTGTGACTTAATTTCATGATGAGAGACTCCAATCTTGATAACAATTCAATGATTTTATTACCCTTTCAGGGATGTTGATTTATTGGCTTTCGGCACGGACATCGTAGGTTCTTGCTTCGTGCGCCGGATGACAAGCCAGACAATGATGAGTTCGGCGAGCAGGCCAAGGGATTGGGCAACAGCGCCAATCATGCCGTTCCACGCAGGGAAGATACTAACCAGTATAAGCAGCACAATTACCGTGCAGATTGCATTCGCCGTTTGCGAACGAAACATCGTTTTTGTCTGACCGCGAAGCAGAATGAGGCCATTGCTGAAATCCAGAAAAGGGAAGATCAGCGGAAATAAGACGAACGCACGCAGCGTCCACAGACTTTGTTGCAAAAGTTCGCCCTGAACGCTCATGACATTCTCGAGTACCCATGGTCCCAAGGGGGTATAGGCAATCGACACCATCATCGCAAACGGAATAAATCCGGTGACAAGTGCGAATTTTCGTACCAGTTTGGCGTCCACAAGGTAGAAATTCAGCACGATCTGATGGATGTATGTAAAGAAGCTTAGCATCAACTGCATCAGACTGCTTGCTATGGCAAAGGATGAAATGGCTAGTGTGATCCCGGTCGTTTTGCCAAGTACGATGTTAATAACCGGTCCTATGAACAGCGCTACAAAGCTGGATAAAAGCAGTGGCTTATAAAAGCGAAATACGTCTCCCTTGCTCTCGACGGGATGATCCTCAAGCTTGGCTGGCATCTTGCGCTTGATGCTGTTACCCTCCAGAAAGCTGACAAGCGCTTCAATCATCATGCCAGCAGCAAAAATGATAGCGCCTACACGTCCACTGTCAATGCTGTCTGTGTATATGAAATAGAGGGATAGGCCGTACATTCCGGCTAAACGGAATACCATCCCGATGGTTAACCACTTGGTGCGGTTATTCGTAATGATGATCCCCTGATAGATGTTGCGGATCACTGAAAAGATACTTACATACATGAGAATTTCATATACGTCGATGACTTTGTTCAGCAAATCCGGACTTACACCAAACAAGTATTTGAACACCCCGGTACCAACGGGAGAGTATACGATAAGAAACCCAATGAGAAGCACACAGGCAAGAAATATTTTGGTCACAAACGTGAGGGCCTGAAAGGAAAGGCGATCGCGAACCAGTGCGGAACAGGTTTGCCGCAGCAGGGTGGAGGGGCGTTCCGTGAGGGTTAACAAGCTACCGGCGATGGCATAGCTGGCAATAACCGTCTCGGGATGAGCGGAACGTGCTAATGTGCTGTTTATGATGACGTGAGAAATGGTGACGAGAGAGGCGGAAATGCCAAGTGGCACAAAAAAAGAAAATAACCGTCTCCACGAAAGTGATTCACTTGACGACATGTCAACGACTCCTTTGATGGATGAAATATGCCTAGTATATCACAAAGCTTTGGGCGCGGATGCGATTTTTTATGCGGAATATGCGGCAGATCATTTGTACAATTAAGGGGATCATATTATAATAGGAATGGTTAAAAATCGCTCTAATACGTATTCAACCAAGTGGAGGCACATTTATTTTGAGCCAATCAAATCGAAAACGTCATCAATATCCGCGTGGACCGTTGGCATTGATGAGAGGGGTGTACAAATACACCATTCCGGAAACACGGAAGGCACTGAATGGATGGCGTGCTCAAGCTGAGGCGATTCCGAATGAGGAGTTGCGTACACAGGCACTTGCCAGTCTGAAGGATAAACAGTTTCACTGTGAAGGCGGAACCGTCTACGCATTGGCTGATTTGCCCAACAGACACATTCTGATTCCGCTGATCGTTTCATATCAAACTATTAGTGATTATTTGGACAATCTGTGCGACCGCAGCACGTCGATGGACCCGGATGACTTTCGTCTTCTCCATCAATCCATGCTTGATGCGGTAGATCCCGAAGCAATTCCCGTCAATTATTATGCCCTCCGTGAGGAGCAGGATGACGGTGGATATCTGCGGAATCTGGTGACCACATGTCAGGAACTGACCCGTCAGTTACCAGGCTATACGTCCGCCAAGCCCCAAATTCAGGATCTGGCAGGCCTATACACGGACCTGCAGGTATATAAGCATATCAAGCCGGAACTGAGAGAAACGGCACTGCTCGAATGGTGGTCGGAGCATCGTCATCGCACACCTCAGTTTCGTTGGAACGAATTTGCTGCTGCAACTGGCTCTACACTGGGCGTTTTCATGCTGTTTCTGGCTGCGAGTGACGATCAGTTGACTGAAGAGCAAGCGGCCTCGATCCACACGGCCTATTTCCCACATGTATGCGCATTGCACATTATGCTCGATTATTTAATTGATCAGGATGAGGACCGCATCGGGGGAGATCTCAACTTCTGCAACTATTATGAGAATGTAGAGACAATGCTGGACCGAATTGCTTTTATTGTGGAGATGGCACGCAGCGATGTGCAGAAGATTCCGGGTAGCTCCTTTCACCGGATGATCATCGAAGGACTGATTGCCATTTACCTGTCTGATCCCAAAGTCAGCGAACAACAGGAAGTTCGCGTTGTATCCAAACGTCTGCTGAAAAATAGTCCGATCACAAGAATATTTTTCTTCATTTTCAGTCGCTGGATACGGAAAAATATGTAAGTCAGGTGTGATATTGCGGAGCCTGAAGTGAAACTAGAGGAGGAAGAAACATCATGACAGCAGTAAAGAAAATCGCAGTATTAACGAGCGGTGGTGATTCACAGGGGATGAACGCAGCTGTTCGTGCGGTTGTTCGCAGCGGACTGTTTCACGGTCTCGAAGTATTTGGAGTTCAACGTGGATACCAGGGTCTTTTGAATAATGACATTTTCCCAATGGATTTGCGGAGTGTAGGGGATATCATCCAACGTGGGGGAACGGTTCTTCAATCGGCACGTTGCAAGGAGTTCTACACCGCTGAAGGTCAGCAAAAAGGTGCGGACATTCTGCGTGCGCGTGGCATTGACGGTCTGGTTGTGATCGGTGGGGATGGTTCCTACAACGGAGCAAACAAACTCAGCAAGCTGGGCATTAACACCATGGGTCTGCCAGGAACGATTGATAACGATGTTTCATTCACCGACTATACCATCGGATTTGATACAGCTGTAAGCATAGTAGTTGATGCAGTAAACAAATTGCGTGATACGATGTCTTCACACGAACGTTCTTCCATCGTTGAAGTTATGGGTCGTCACTGTGGAGATATCGCTCTGCATGCCGGACTTGCTTCGGGTGCTGAAACGATTCTTGTCCCAGAAGTTCCGTTTGACATGGACGAAGTAGCAGATCGGATGAAAGCTAACTTTGCACACGGCAAACGTCACAGTATTATCATCGTTGCAGAAGGCGTAGGCAAAGGTGAGGATGTAGCAAAAGAACTGATGGAACGTTGCCCAACGTATGAGCCACGTGTAACCGTTCTAGGTCACATTCAGCGTGGGGGTACGCCAACACCTTTCGACCGTAACCTGGCAAGCCGTCTTGGCGACTTCGCTGTTCGCAGTCTGATTGCAGGCGAGACAGACAAAGGTTGTGGCATTACCAAGGGTGAACTTACCCTGACAGATATTGATAAAGTGGTTAACACAAAAAAAGATTTCGATATGGTGACTTACGAGCTTGCACAACGTTTGTCCCAATAATTCGATTCATACGCAAAGAGCACAATCCCGTTTTAACGTGGATTGTGCTCTTTTTGTTGTTTCACGGAGTGAGTATATCAATGTTACGCCTTGCGGAGTGCGGCTTGTTTTTGTACCAGGAAGAGTCTCCAGAGAAGCGCTGTTGCTCCTACAGCAAGGCCGGCAATGAGTCCAATCCAGTATCCGAAGGCACCGAGTGAAGTATACGTAGCAGTTAGATAACCTACAGGCAAGCCAATGATCCAATACGCTATGAACGTAATGATTAGTGCCGGATTAACATCTTTGTAGCCACGCAATGCTCCTTGGGTCGGTGTAGCAATCGCATCTGAGATCTGAAAGAAAATGGCGTAGATGAGGAAATGCTGCGTAAGTGCAATGACCTCTCGATCGTTTGAATACACGCCTGCAATCTGTTCGCCGAACACAATTAACACGATCGCTGTCAGCAGTGAGAGCACGATGGCTCCACCAATTCCAAGCAGACTGTATTGTCTGGCATCTCTCAGACGCCCCGCACCTGCCTCATAGCCCACAAGGATCGTAAGAGCCATACATATGCTCACAGGCAGCATGTAGAGCGTAGAAGCGAAATTCAGCGCCGCCTGGTGTGCAGCAATTGTTGTGGTATCGAAACGGCTCATCATTAAAGTCACAGCAGCGAAGATGGACGTTTCGAAAAAAGTCGCAAATCCGATGGGCACTCCAATCTTGAGTAACTCTTTCCATTTGGAGAATGAGACACGGGTCCATTGACGGAAAATGCCATACTGGGCGAAAGGTTCGACCCGATGGACAAAAAAGAGACTAATAAGAAAGATCAGCCAGTATGTACATGCTGTAGCAACACCAGCACCAACACCGCCCAATTGTGGAAAGCCCCAGCGGCCGAATATCAGCAGATAATTTAGAAAGATGTTAACGGGCAGGGAAACCAACGTAATGAACATCGTAGTCCGTGTCTGGCCAAGTGCATCCATGAAGCTGCGCAGCACTGTATATCCGAAGAGCGGAATAATGCCAAAAGCGAGTGCGCACAAAAAATAGAAGGCGACTTGGGCAACCCTGGGCTCCAGAGGCATTCCGTTCAGTATAGGGCCAAGTAACAACGCCCCGGCTCCGATAACGACGAGACTGACTGCAATCCCGAGATACAGCGCCTGGATGACGTTATACCCGATCTGATCATTACGCTTGGAACCTAACAGATGGGAAACGACAGGTGTAATACCGATCAGAATCCCGCTTAGTCCAGTTTGAACTGGCATCCACAGACTTGTGCCGATTGCAACTCCTGCAAGGTCGGCCGGAGAAAACTTGCCTGACATATTCGTGTCGAAGAACGACATGGCAGAGAGGGCGATTTGAGTGGTGAAGATGGGCAAAAATATAATCAGGAATTGCTTCACTTTTTGGGAAAAACTTGTTGTGTTCATGTTCACTGGCAGTGCCTCGCTATTCTGAAGAGATGTCATCCAAGTGTCATATCTGGACAGCTATTTATTGTAGTGGATTTTGATCAATTTGAATAGGGACAGAAAGCAGAGTAGGGGTGTACAGAGAAAAATGAACACCAAAAAACCTCGCTCCGCTTCAAGCAGAACGAGGTTGGATGAAATGAGAAGTATGAAAGAGTGCGGATTACTTATATTGTACACCTGATGTATAACGGTTGGACGCATTCCAGAGCAGATATTCATGCACATCCATGTCTTTCATCGCTCTAATCTGGTCTTCCACTTGTTTCTTGCCATACTTGATATAATGCCCACTGCCCAGCCAGCTTGCTGTGAAGTCCTGAATCCACGGACGAATGACGGGTTTGAGTTCTTTGGTAGGGTCTAGTTTCTTGTGTGTATCTTCCATTGAACCCTTGATGGTTGTGTAAGGATCTTTGTCAGGGTCCTTGACCCCATACCAGCCAGTAGAATAGTGACTAGGGTATACCATCGGTGAGATGACGTCCACGTTTTCGGATATCTTAACAAAATCCTGTCCAATGCCCTCAGCCGCAGGTACAGAAGCGGCATAACCAAAAATATCAACCGAGACACGAACACCTAGCGGGGCCAACTCCTTGCGTGCATATTGCACGAATTCAGCCACAACATCCACGCGTGACTTGTCAGATTTGGTATATTTCAGTACATCGGCTCGAGTTTCGAAACCTTCCGGGAAACGAACGTAGTCAAATTGAATCTCTTTAAATCCAAGCTTGGCTGCTTCCTTTGCAATCTCAATGTTATAGTCCCATACTTCCTTGCTGTACGGATTCACAAAGCTGTCGCCTTTGCCATTTGCCCATACAGATCCATCCTTGTTACGGAAGGAGAGCTCCGGATTTTTCTTGGCAAGAATCGTATCTTTGAATACAACGACACGTGCAATCGGGTAGACCTCATGTTTTTGCAATCGTTTCATCAAGGCATCGATATCCCGAATAAAAGGTTGGGATTTACCCATTTTCTGAAGCGCTTTGTTTTCTGTGGGATAAGTTATGTATCCGAGATCGTCTTTGATATCAATGACCATGGCATTCAGTTCTGTACTGTCTGTCAGTTCCAACAATTCTTTCATACGTGCGCCGCCTGCGCTGTAGGCCGTTACATAAATACCTTTGACCACAGGTGCATCAGGTTGAGGATCAATTTTGGCAGGTGGGTTATCGGCATCAATAACAACCTGATCTTTTTGAGATTGGATAATTGCGGTGTTAAAACTGTTGGTTAACGATTGGAATTGAGGATTTCCCTGGTCCGCCACTGCGGGGGCACCACCAAAGCTTCCAAAGGCCATAGCCATTAAAGCCCAAAACATGTTCATTCATTTCCACTCCCTTATGTGTGCATTCCATGTATGAATTATACATTAAAGCCTCTGGGCTTTTAACCATATTAATCAAGTAATGAAACACATGGAAAAAATGAAAACCGCTTCCTGCTGAGGAAATCCCCTGCAAGAAGCGGCGTGATCAATCTGAAAAAAATTATTGAATGTAAATCTCATTTTGATGCTCACAAATACTGTACTGAATGATTTCCATTGCGTCTCCCTGTTCCAGGATGCCCAGCCCATCCCGGAGGACAATCAGTGAGTCGAGTTCATTCGGTTTCAAGAAAGGGAGCATTTCCGGGCACCATCTGTTGACAATCTCAAACAGTTTTACCGTTTCCATATCCACAATAATCACCCTTTCCTACTCGAATTCCAAAATGGTAAGTCATTCGGCGCGATTCGGGAAAGCATATGGCCTGTGAAATTGAAGGGTTGAACCTGCTATACAACATATTTAGGAGCCGTACACCGTTATTATACCACAATGTTGTGAATTGTTAACCGTACAGGTGTCTCAACTTCTGCGAAATGAACCCATAACACCAACCGTTTCCACAATGTTAACAAAAGCGTTTGGATCTGTATCCTTGATAATACGTTTAATTTCAACCAACTCGTAGCGGGTGGTAACGGTCATGAGCATGTCCTTCTCAATATCCGTGTATGCTCCCTGAGTCTTAATTTTGGTAACTCCACGAGGCCGAACAAGTAATTTTTTTAACATGGCTTCGGTTTCGTTTGTAATAATGTACAGTGTTACTTTGACGTGACTGATATGGATCAGATCAAGCACTTTGCCTGTAATGTAGATGGATACCATCGAGGCCAAGGCTGTATTCCAATTGTCACTCAGGTATCCTGCAAGCATAATGATCGTACCGTTCATACCGGCCATCACTGTACCAATCGGAAAGTCTCGTTTACGCGTGAAAATGGACCCAACAATGTCGAGTCCTCCTGTGGAGCCGCCGACTCGGAAGGAAACGCCAGTACCCATTCCAATAAGCACACCGCCAAATACAGAACTAAGTAAAGGGTCTGTAGCCACAGCAAAAACAGGCAGAAGCGCAATGAACCAGGAAGTGGCTGCTACCGAAAGAATACTTAATGTAATGAAGCGTCGTCCAAGAATAAACCAACCTGCAATGAGCAGGGGAATGTTAAGAACAAAATACATTATACTAAGATTCAACGTTGTAAAATAACCCAGAAGCATTGAAATACCGGACACCCCGCCGCTTAAAAGCTGATGGGGGACCAAAAACCAGTTGAAGCCGCAGGCAATAGCTGCAGCACCCAAAATGATCACTAAAGAGTGCCAAATTATTTTGGGCAATTTAATCACCTCATTTATATTTAAAACCAGATTGCTGGTAATCTTGAATTGTTTTGTGATATAATAATTTGTGGATATTCTTGAGTAGGAAACTTTTCCTAAATGGAGCAATAAAATTTTGAAATGTTTCAAACACATGTATGTAGTTTTAGTCTTATGTTGGGGACCCATTCATGGAATTATATTCGTTAGTGAAAATAATTCGTCCCGTTGGGATACCCTATAAATATTAACGCTACTTAAGAATACAGACAACAAAGTGGATTGTCCACCATGTCCACCATATAAAAGGAGCATGAATAATTTTGACAAATTTAAACTTTACAGATTTCAATCTTGAACCACTGGTGCTGCAAGCCATCACTGAGCTCGGGTTTGAAGAAGCAACACCGATCCAATCCAAAGCGATTCCTTTGGCACTCGAAGGCAGAGATTTGATTGGTCAAGCTCAAACAGGTACGGGTAAAACAGCTGCATTCGGTATTCCGTTGATCAGCAAAATCTCAAAAAGTGACGAGAAAATCCGCGCCCTTATTATGGCACCTACACGTGAACTTGCAATTCAAGTTGCTGAAGAGATCGAAAAACTCACTCGCTTCAAAGGTCTTCGCTCCCTGCCAATCTACGGCGGACAAGATATCGTGCGTCAAATCCGTGCACTGAAAAGAAAACCACAGATCATCATTGGTACACCTGGACGTCTCCTTGACCACATCAACCGCAAAACAATCAAACTAGATGATGTACAAACTGTTGTACTGGATGAAGCAGATGAAATGCTCGACATGGGTTTCATGGAGGATATCCAATCCATCCTGAAACAAGTTCCAGACGAGCGCCAAACTATGCTGTTCTCAGCAACAATGCCTCCTAACATTCAAAAATTGGCACAACAATTCTTGAACAATCCTGAACACATTTCTGTGATTCCGAAACATGTTAGTGCACCATTGATTGACCAATCCTATATCGAAGTACCTGAGCGTCAAAAATTCGAAGCATTGAGCCGTTTGTTGGATATGGAATCTCCTGAACTGGCGATCGTATTCGGACGTACAAAACGTCGTGTTGACGAATTGGCTGAAGCTTTGCAAAAACGTGGATATTCTGCAGACGGTCTTCATGGTGACTTGTCCCAGAATCAACGTGATGCGGTAATGCGTAAGTTCCGTGACGGCAGCATTGACGTACTCGTTGCAACAGACGTGGCTGCACGTGGTCTCGACGTATCTGGTGTAACTCACGTTGTTAACTTTGACCTTCCGCAAGATCCGGAGAGCTATGTTCACCGTATCGGTCGTACAGGTCGTGCGGGTAAAGAGGGTGCTGCTTGGTCCTTCGTTACACCGCGTGAGATTGATCACTTGCACTTCATCGAGCGTGTAACACGTCACCGTATTCCACGTAAACCACTGCCAACAATGGCAGAAGCGGTTGAAGGTAAACAACGTTTGACGGCAGAGCGCTTGCTGGAAATCGTACAATCAGGCGAACTGAACGAATACAAAGGTATTGCGATTCAAATGCTTGAGCAATATGATTCTGTTCAACTGTTGTCGGCTGCACTGAAGCTCCTGACAGGTGACAAGAAAGATGCTCAAGTTGATCTGACTCCTGAAGATCCAATCCGTGCAAAACGTCGTAAACCTGATGTTCGCTCTGGCGGACGTAAACCATCGGGTTACAGCGGTAACCGCACAAGTGGTAGCGGCGGCAGTGGTGGTGGTTACAACCGCGATCGCAACAGCAGTGGCGGCGGACGTGGCGGTTACAACCGTGATCGTAACAGCGGCAGCAGCACTGGCACTGGCGGTGGAAGCAGAGAAGGTGGTTACAACCGTGACCGCAAACCGCGTCCAAGCAGTAACGAAGGACGTCGTCCAGCGAAAGATTCTTCTTTCGAGTAATATAAACGTATGATCTGAAAAATGGAGCGGGCAACTGCTCCATTTTTTTATTTTCAAAGTGACTGCATCATTTTATTTTACTATCATAAGCGGCCAGAAGCGCTAGCTAAGGATAATGACGATCTCTTTTCGGGAAGTACTGGCTTTTCCTATCTATAATAAGGTATATTAATATTAGACTTCAGGTAATTCGCAAGGCTGCAGAGGAGGAGAAATGTTTGGAATTTAAAGGAGCTATGGGTGGGATCTACCGGCTTACAGAGTGGATTACGAGACTGGCCGCAACCAATCTGTTGTGGGCTATTTGTTCGTCTCCGTTCTTGTTTTTCTTGATTATGAAACTGCTCGTGATGCAGCAGAACCTCGCAAACGAATCATTGCAAATGAACTGGGCTATAGCTATTGTGGCACCGCTTACACTGTTCCCGGCGACTTCGGCGCTGTTTACGGTTGTTCGTAAATGGAATATGGGCGATACGGATGTACCGATCTTCCGTACTTTCTTTGTAGGTTACAAGGAAAACTACAAGCAAAGTTTAATTGGGGGTATTTTTTACACACTGCTGTTCGCAATTATGTATCTGGATTATACAGTGTACATGACGCAGTTCCGCAATATGCAGCTCGTGGGAATCATCATGTTAGTACTGCTTCTCTTGTTATTTGTATCACTCTTTAACTTTTTCTCGATGGTTGTACATTATCATATGTCCATCGGACTCATTATCAAAAACGCGGTATTGCTTACGTTGATCAGACCATTCCGTGTATTTTCCACATTGCTGGGAAGTGGATTGCTGTTCTACATCGGTTTCCGTTATCCGGTCTTGTTTGTTTTCTTCATTATCAGCATCATTGCCTGGTTTGCTTTCTTTAACTTCTACGCAACCTTCAACAAGATGCAGGAGCAGATGGAGAAGATGCAACTCAAGAAGGAAGAAGAGGAAGCTGCTGCGCTGGCTGAACAATCAGCAGAGAATGGTGAAACACCTGAGCCATCAGACGACAAAAACATTACATTGCAAAAATAAAACATGATGAATCGCCATTTACTTTTTACACAGTTAGGGATATAATAATTGTACATCCTGCGATGTACGTTTCGGTTATTCGTTGTTTTGAACCAATGATGATGTCTTCGGGAGATCAACACAGAATGTTGCTGAAAAGCCCTGTCTATACGACATGGGGACTTCAAAAAGCATTTTTGCGGTCACCCACCTGCCAAGCAGGTTCATAAGACAATGTAGCCGGACGGCATAGGCGGGTTCCTAAATCTTCATGTACAGCACCCTGACTTTTCCTCTACAAAAGGAATTTCAGGGTGTTTTTAAGTTGTGATGAATGTTTTTGATTGGTTTTATGATAAATATGATGCTTGCCCTTTTGTTACTACTTGAACAATGTTACACTAAGATACATAAATGGAACGGTTACAATCAAAGGAGGAAGGGTCTTGACCTTAAAGAGAACGCTCGTCGGTATCATCCGCAGCATGGAGGGGACCAGCGATCGAGCCAAGGATCCCAAATTAAAAACACGGTATTATAACTTATCCAAAGACAGAGCCTGGGAAGAGGTCTCTTCGACACTCAAAAAGATTCCGGGTTATAAAGTGCTGCATGAAGTGCCTTCTGTTGGAGAAGTTATTCTGGAGAAGCGGACTACCTTTGGACGGACGATGGATATTACAGTTTCCATTATCTCAGTAAGTCCTGTTCGCAGTGCGGTGGATATGTATTCAGCTTCACGTGGTTCACTTGGAGACTTGGGTTCCAATTATCGCACGATTATGAACTTATTCTCTGTACTGGATAAAAAGCTAAGCAAGTATAAAGCAAATGATTGAAATAGATGATAAATAACAAAAAGCGAGTGAAGGTTAACCTTCCTCGCTTTTGTTCTGAACGTATGATAACTTCTACAGCAAAGCTTTTACAGCAGCAATCGCTTGTTCGAAGTTAGGGGAGTCTGTCATTTCAGGCAAATACTCCACATATGTAATCCGGTCTTCGGCATCCAAAACAAAAATGGAGCGCATGTCGAGTTGGAATTCTTTGATCAGAACGCCGTAGTCTTCACCGAAAGAACGTGTTTTGTAGTCTGACAATGTAACTACGCGGTCAACACCAGCTGCTCCACACCAACGAGCCTGAGCAAACGGAAGGTCAACGCTTACTGTCAAGACAACAACATTGTCTCCGAGTTCTCCAGCTTCCACGTTGAAACGACGAGTTTGCGCATCGCATACGCCAGTATCCAGGGAAGGAACAACGCTGATTAATTTGATTTTGCCTGCGAAGTCTTTCAGGGAAGCGTCCTCAACCAGGTTCTTGCTCAGTGTAAAATCAGGTGCTTGATCGCCGACTTTCAGTTCGGGTCCGATCAATGTAATAGGGTTGCCTTTAAATGTGGCTGCGCCTGTACGTTCTTGTGTCATAATAATGTTCCTCCTTATAAATTGGTGATCCGTGCCAAAATCCATTATAATCTTTTATGAAAGGCATTGTCCAATTCGGACATGTACCATTACGATGGATCAGAGATGTAAGTCCGATCTGAACAGGGTGGAGTGAAAGAAGAAATTTATGATATTTATTCGCTATGAGAACTGGAAAGGTTATTTGAAGTATTTCCCTTTGACGTCGCTTTTTTTAATTGCCAATGTAGTCATGTTTATTGTGTTAACGGTGAACGGTGGATCAACGAACAATATGGTGCTGCTGAAATTCGGGGCACTTACGAATCATGAACTGTTCGCACATGAATGGTGGCGTTACATTACATCGATGTTCCTGCATGCGGGCTTCAGTCATTTATTGTTTAACAGCTTTGCGTTAATCGTATTTGCTCCACCGATGGAGCGGTTGCTCGGGTCGGTAAGGTATGGTGTATTGTACCTGGGTGGCGGTGTATTGGGTAATATTCTTGCTGTTGCGTGGTACAACTCGGTTGGGAGTATTACCATCTCGGTAGGTGCTTCAGGAGCGATCTATGCCGTCTATGGTGCATTCCTGTATGTAGCGCTGTTCCAGCGAACGATGATGGACGAGGCTTCGCGCAAAACGATGTACACATTGCTTTTGTTCGGGATCATATTCTCCTTCGCCATGTCAGGCATCAACTGGATGGCTCACCTTGGTGGATTGTTGGGTGGATTCTTTATTTACGGACTGTTGATCAGATTGTGGAAACCCCGCAGCTTAAAGCGGTAGTCAGAACGTTCTCAAGATGGAATACAGTCAAGGATAAGTAGGGTATAACAGATTGGAGCGATCAGGCGAGTGGAATTAAGACAGTTGCATTACTTTTTGAAAGTGGCACAGAAGGAACATGTAACACAGGCTGCTGAAGAGTTGCATGTGGCACAGTCGGCGGTGAGTCGTCAGATTCATCAGCTGGAAGAAGAACTGGGCGTGGACCTTTTTATGCAAAAGGGACGAAACCTGCAGTTGACTGCAGTGGGGCAGCTTTTTTGCAAACGAATTGAAGGTATATTAAAAGATTTGGACAAGGCAGTTGGTGAAGTTCATGAGTTTCTGGACCCGGAGCATGGAGAGATTCGAATTGGGTTTCCGCATAGCCTGGGGATTCATCTCATTCCTTCCGTGGTGGCTGCTTTCCGTCAGCGCTACCCCAACGTGAAATTCAGATTCAAGCAGGGGATGTTCCCTACGCTGATTCGTGATGTGTTATCCGGAGAGGTAGACTTGGCATTCATTTCTCCTTTTCCAGAAAAGCATGATCAAGTAGATGGCGATATTGTACTCACGGAAGAATTACATGCGATCCTTCCTCCTAATCACCCGTTAGCTGGTGAAGAGACAATTGCGCTTGAACAGCTCAAGGATGATAAATTTGTATTATTCAGCAAAGGTTATTCTCTTCGTCCTATTGTATGGCATGCTTGTCTGGAAGCTGGTTTTACACCCAAGATCGCTTTTGAAGGGGAAGAGACCGACACCATCCGCGGATTGGTCGCTGCGGGCATGGGGGTCAGTCTGCTACCTGAGATGGCGTTATTCCAGACGAATCCGTTGCAACCGGCACATGTGGCTATCTCCCATCCAAAAGTAACGCGAACTATCGGGTTAATTCATCGTGCGCATGATAAACTGCCGCTGGTTGCTCAGTCCTTTCGTTCATTCTTGCTTGATTATTTCGGTTTACAACAAAACAATACCCCATCCGATTAACGGTGGGGTATTGTTTTGTTGTTTTTGTTGTATTAAGTATCCAATTAATCGCGGCTGTTGAAGATTCCGATGTAACGAATCAACTCAAGCAGTGAAATCAACGCTGCAGCAACGTAAGTCAAGGCTGCGGCATTCAGAACTTTTGCAACACCTTTTTCTTCTTCATTACGGATGTACCCTTCGGATACCATAATCTCTCTAGCGCGATTACTTGCATTGAACTCAACCGGTAAAGTGATGAGTTGGAATGCTACAGTTACGGAGAAGAAGATGATACCGATACCTACAAGGTTCATGGCATTGAAGATGAATCCTGCAATTAACAGGAATGGAGCTAATCCGGATGCAAAGTTCACAATTGGGAAGATCCGGTGACGCAGTGCCAGCATCGGATAACTTTCTTTATGCTGAATGGCGTGGCCAACTTCGTGACACGCTACCGAAACAGCTGAGATTGAGTTTTCATAATATACTGGTTCTGATAAACGTACAACCCGATTGATCGGATCATAGTGATCAGAGAGTGTACCGCGTACAGGTTCAATTGGAACATCATGCAGGCCGTTAGCATCAAGCATCTGGCGAGCGGCATCGTAACCAGTCATTCCGTTCTGGTTCGGTACCTCCGACCAACGTCTAAACGTACCTTTAACGCGAAATTGCGCCCATAAAGAGAGCAAAAAGGCGATAATGATCAAAACGAACATACCGTTATTAAAACTCATATTCATTCCTCCGCTTTCTATGAATAAGCTACATCATGGTGTTCTCAAGCAAGATTTTTAGTGCCTCCATTGTACCGGCACTTTTGGTGAGGAGTCCTGCCATCATTTTACGTGCTTGTACAGGTTTCATCTCTCCAAGTAGCGGTTTGAGTTCGTTAACCTCTCGCTCAAGTTGTTGTACGTGAAGTTCCAATGTTGTCAATTTGCTGGCAACTTGTTCTTCTGTACTAACCAGACGCCACTTCTCAAGAGATTGTTTAATCTCGTCGAGACTATACTTCTCTTGTTTCATCTGTACAATACGTTCAAGCCTCGTTAAAGTTTCATTACTATAGAGACGATAATTTTTTTGTGTACGTTCTTCGGGAGCGATTAGTCCAAGCTTTGTGTAATAATCAATCGTCCGTTCACTAACACCAGCGGTCTTGGCAAGTTCGCCAATCCGAAAAAGTTTCATATCCCCAATGATATTCACCTCGCTTGCAAGTTCAAATGTAGGGAATTGTAGTTTCCACTTGTGAATTTCTAGACTACGCCCAATTTTCTTACTAATAAGTATGATACATGATCTTTAACCGTACAGTCAAACGTTATGCTTTGACAATCAGCATGCTGCATTTCTATATCTATGTACTCATAGAATGTGATTATGTACTTAAGTGCAAGAAAAAGACGTATGACTTTATTCCCAGAAATAATTTTCAGTTTTGATAAAAATACTCTTGTCAACTTTCCTCTCTTCTGCTTATAATGACATTAAGAGTTTCACGTTATGTGAAGAAACTTAACATAAGAGGGAGTGGGGTATATGAGAAAGAAATGGTTGGTTTCCATGTTAGTAATGCTTACTTTGTTCGCTTTTCCGGTTAGCGCATTTGCGGCTGCGGAGGGTCCGACTAACATTGAACTTCAAAGTGGTTTGAACTCAGCCTTTACGTTTCTGGCTGTTGTACTCGTGTTCTTGATGCAAGGGGGATTTGCTTTACTTGAAGCGGGTTCAACACGAATGAAGAATGCAGGACACATTGCGGGTAAGACCATCCTGACATTGGGAATTTCAGTTATTGCCTTCTGGGCTTTGGGTTTCGGTCTTGGTTTCGGTAATGGTAACAGCTTCTTTGGAACAACAGGATTTTTCCTGAGCGGTGACAAGATGGCTGCTTCCTTCGAATCACTGGCTTTCTCCGATGTTCCACTGACTATTAAATTCGTTTTCCACCTCGCTTTTGCGGCGGTATCTCTGGCCATTGCCTGCGGTGGTATGGCTGAACGTGCAAAAATGAGCGTATATATTGTATTCGGTACACTTTATACCATTATCATGTATCCGGTTGTTGCTCACTGGGTATGGGGCGGCGGCTGGTTGGCTGAGCTGGGTATGCAAGACTTTGCAGGATCGACGGTTGTTCACTTGACTGGTGCGACTGCAGCATTGGTAGCGACGATCTTGTTGAAACCACGTATTGGTAAATATAACAAAGACGGCAAACCTAACATCATTCCAGGTCACAACCAAGTGTATTCCGTACTCGGGGTTATTATCCTCTGGATCGGTTGGTTCGGATTCAACCCAGGTAGTACATTGTCTGCCATGGGAGATGGATTCTTCGGTTATGTTGCATTAACTACTAACGTAGCTGCTGCAGCCGGTGGTGTTGCTGCGCTGTTGATCTCATGGGCAGTACTTGGGAAGTCTGATATTCCTAGCATGTTAAACGGTGTGCTTGCGGCACTCGTTGCGATTACAGGAGCATGTGCATTCGTTGAACCTTGGGCAGCTTTGGTTATCGGTGCTTTGGCTGGTGTTATCACATTCTTCACAGCACAGTACTTCGATCGTAAAGGAATTGACGATCCAATCTACGCTTTCTCCGTACACGGTGTTGCTGGTATGTGGGGAGCAATCTCCACAGGTTTGTTCGCTACACCAGAACTTGCTGAGCATGCGGGTGTAGGTCAAGCGGGTCTATTCTATGGCGGTGGATTCCACCAATTGGGCGTACAGCTTCTCGGTCTGGTAGGTGCTTTTGCCTTCGTACTGGTAATGTCCTTCATTATTCTGGGCGGTATGAAAGCGATCATGGGCATCCGTGTTACTGAAGAAGAAGAAACAATGGGTCTGGATATCAGTGAGCACGGTACTTACGGATACCCTGAACAAATGAAAAATGTAGATTCTAAATCCAATGGTGGTACGTTCAGCTCCTGAGGTGAATGATGCTGAATCATGCTTCAAGGAGGCTGGACATGATGGAACCCATCTCGTATACAAACTATTCCTGGTCTTATCAGGGAATCGATGGTGCGGTGTCTTCTCAAGAACTGCGCCAGGCACGTGTAATTTTACAGAACGAGCTCTCGGAATTGTTGTCCGCTTCCTTGTCGCCGATCGAGTGGTACCAAACGGTAAATGAACTGCATGACCGGATTGCACGGAAAGCAGTAGAGTTATGCATTCAGGGGATGGTTGAGGAAGGCTTCGGCCAACCTCCCGTCCCCTATGCCTTTATCGTATTTGGCAGTTCCGGCAGGGAAGAAGCAACGTTATGGAGTGATCAGGATAATGGCATGATCATTAGCGATACTCCGCATGAAGGTAAAGAGGAATATTTTGCTCAGCTCGGACAGCGAATGACGGATGTGTTAGAAGAGCTTGGTTACGCCAAGTGCGAAGGTAAAGTCATGTGCTCTGAGCCACTCTGGAGAAAAACGCTGGCGTCATGGAAACAACAATTAGCAGATTGGAGCTCGGATCTGAATTGGGAGCCCGTTCGTAATCTGATTATTGCTTCAGACATGCGTTTTGTTGCAGGTGAGCAAAGTCTGGCGGAGGAATGGATCACGAGTTTTTATGAACAGTTCAGACTGATTCCTGAACTTTCGGATGCAGTTCTTCGCAATACGGTTAAACATAAAGCTACATTAAATGTACTTGGACGTGTGGTCACAGAACGATTTGGTGAACATGCAGGCGGATTTGATGTCAAGTATGGCTTGTACATTCCGCTGGTGAACAGTGCTCGTTATTTGGCTTTGCAACATGGGATCAAGGAGTCATCGACGCTAAAAAGAATGGAGAGACTGACTTCACTTGAAGCTGTTCCATTTACATTACTGGATGCATGCCAGCGGGCCTTCTTAACCGCTTTGAAATTTCGCAGAAGTACACCGGTTGTCATCCAAGGGGATTTGCAACATAGCAGTGGGTTCCTGGATGAGAAACAGATGAAACAAAAGCAAATTCATTATGAGCTCAGGGATACGCTCGGGTTGGTACGACGAGTGCATCGTGCTTTGCAAAGACAGTTGCGTTTTGCAGAAAGGAGACGTCCATGAGAGAGCCGGCAAGGGGCAATACAGGATTCTGGAATTCGCTGCGTCAGGGAGGGGTTCCTTCCGCCATCGCTTCCATTATGGGAGCCCCTACGGCGCAACACATGGCGTTTATCCGCTCTATGATGAGAGAACAGCGCAGACCTGAGGTTCTGCATACACCTCTAAATGAGCTGGACGCAGTTGTATTTGATCTGGAAACGACGGGATTTTCGCCCCAGCACGGGGATGAGATTATCTCATTTGGTGCGGTCCGTATACATGGAGGTGTGGTACTGGAAGGAGAACAGTTTTATACGGTGGTGCAGTCCAAGACCGCAGTTCCGGAACATATTACTGAACTTACAGGTATTACACAGGAGATGACGTTGGACGCACCAACTTTGCTGGAAGGGTTGCATGATTTCATGTCTTTTGTAGGTGGAAATGTTCTGATTGCACACGCAAGTGCGCATGACCGAGCCTTTCTGAATGCAGCTCTGTGGCGGACTTCAAAGGTAAGGCTGACGCATCGTTTAATCGATACGATGATGTTGGCCCGCTGGCTTGAACCAAGCAGGCCGGGGTATGGTCTGGATGAATTGCTGGAATCTAGAGGGATTCCGATCTATGGACGTCACCATGCACTGGAAGATTCAAAAATGACTGCACAGTTATGGTCCTGCTACTTGGAGGACATGACTCGTAAAAATGTGGAGACTTTGGGTGATCTGTATACCCAGCTAAGTCACGCATAACGGAACGGGAAGCAGATTGTATGAAGGCACAACGTGTTGTGCCGGATCCTGCGATTCCTTCAAAGATTCAATCAGATAACCGTTCAGATGCATATGAGATCGCGACCCGCTTGTAAGGTCGGGTGAGCCGATGAGGTACATCTGAAGCAAACCGGCGAAGGCCGGAAGAGCTTGCAAGTCCTCTAAGGAAGGAACAGGCCTGGTCTTGGGATGAGAATGGAAGATACCAATGAGCTTGGGCTCGGAGAATACGCACCGAATCCATTCGGCATCGTCCAGAGTAAAATGGTGCAGCGGGTCAGGTGCTACGTTACGAATGGGCTGAAACCGACTGATTCGTATACCGCCCGCTGCGGTTTCACCCAGCATAACCCCGCAGGCTTCTTGTGGCAGCGAAAGGAACATGTGCTTTGACATCTCTTGTTCTACGGAAGAAGGGATGTAGAAGGCGTTTTGCTGCCCGTGAAGTGCTGCCATTTGTATTCACCCCTCTCTCTTTGGCTCCTGCTACGGCAGGAGTCCTTTTTCATTTTATTTTCTGTGATGCGGATTGTAAAATTTTAAAGGAAAAGGGTACAATAATAAAGAGAACATTTGGGAATCATGTTCTGGTGAACTATGATAGAGCGTGATAAACACTTAGCATGTGCAGAAATTACGGTTTCAGTTTCAATATGCTAATTATATAAAAGGGTGGCGGGTTATGAAACGAAATATATACATACTCCTTGGTGTTGTCTTGCTGGTTGGTATTGCACTGGCCCAGAATGCGGGTGACGGCATTGCAGCCGTCTTTAAGCAGGAAGAACCGATGCCTACAGAGACGGGACCACGTGCGGGTCTTCTGGCACCTGCTTTTTCTCTGACAGCAATGGATGGAAAGACGTACAGTGTGGGCGGTGCCAAAGATAAGGCCACGTTTGTCAGTTTCTGGGCATCCTGGTGTGAGCCGTGTAAGCAGGAAGCTCCAGAGCTGAACAGAATGGCTGCGAAATACAAGGATAAGCTTGACATGTATGGGGTTAATGTAACGTCATACGATAAACTCAAGGATGCCAAAGCTTTTGTGGATGAGTACCAACTGACATTCCCCATTCCTTTGGATGAGAAGGGGACTGTGTATGCTCAATACAATGGGGTGGCTTTTCCAACGAATGTTCTGATTGACTCCAGAGGAGTTATACAGGAGATTGTTCTGGGCATATTACCTGAGAAAGAGTTGGAACGTAAGATTAAAAAGTTAATTGCGAATTAATTTTCATGTAAACAAAGAAGCCTTTGCATCCATGAATCATGGGTACAGAGGCTTCTTTATATTTTCCGGGAAATAAGCGTTATTAGTGGTTGCTTATCCCATGAGCAGGAATAGGGAGTGTGCCCGGCTCATCCTGTAATTTTTCTTGAAGCAAAGCATAGCGGAAACTGTGAACGAGCGCTTCCCAACTTGCTTCAATTACGTTCTCGGATACACCAACAGTGTTCCATGTGTTTTCCGTATTTTTGGATTCGATCAATACACGAACTTTGGCAGCTGTAGCATCCTTCTCATCCAGAACACGCACTTTGTAGTCCGACAGATGCATGTTGGCAAGTGAAGGGAAATATTGCACCAGCGCTTTCCGAAGGGCGTTATCGAGTGCGTTAACCGGACCATTGCCCTCAGCAGCGGTATAAGCGCTTGTTCCAGCGATATTCACCTTGACAAAAGCTTCAGAAACAACGGATTTGCCCGCCGTTTTCTCTACAAGCATTTTGAATGATTCAAACGTGAACAATTCTTTCATATCACCGTTCGCTTCACGAATTAACAATTCAAGAGAAGCATCTGCACCTTCGAACTGGTAACCCTGATGCTCCAGGTCTTTGATTTTCTCAATAATCTGACGTGAATTGGCACTGCTTGGATCGAACTCAAGCCCCAGTTCCTGGGCTTTGGATACAATGTTACTTTGTCCGGCAAGTTCAGAGACCAGCACACGTTGTTTGTTACCAACCAGTTCAGGCACGATGTGTTCATAGGTACGTGAATCCCGCAGGATGGCAGAGACGTGAATCCCACCTTTGTGAGCAAAAGCAGCATTGCCGACATAAGGCTGATTAATCGGCATATTCACATTGGCAATCTCGCTAACATAACGAGCCACGTTTGTAAGTTGTCTCATGGAATCTTCAGTAACACATTCATAACCAAGTTTCAGTTGCAGGTTCGGGATAATGGATGCGAGATTGGCGTTACCGCAACGCTCTCCATAACCGTTCATCGTTCCTTGCACCTGACGGGCTCCGGCTTGTACAGCGCTGAGTGTGTTGGCCACAGCCAGTTCACAATCATTATGTGTATGGATGCCGAGATGTGCATGAGGCAGGCTTCTATGCAATGTGGATACGATCTCGTGCACCTCGTTTGGCATCGTCCCGCCATTGGTATCACACATAACGAGCCAGTCCGCTCCAGCTTCGTGGGCCTTGGTCAAGACCGCTTGAGCATACTCCGGGTTATGTTTGAATCCGTCAAAGAAGTGTTCTGCATCAAAGATCACTTCCATTCCATTCTGTTTCAGATAGGCGATGGAATCATAGATCATGGACAAGTTTTCTTCCAATGTAGTCTGCAAAGCGGTGTGCACATGGAAGTCCCATGATTTACCGACCAGGGTTGCAGCCTGAGCACCAGATTCGATCATGCGCTTCAGGTTGGCGTCTTCACTAGCAACACTGCCTTTACGGCGGGTACTGCCAAAAGCAACAACCTTTGCGTTCAGGTTTAATTCCTTGACTCTTTTGAAAAACTCAATGTCCTTGGTATTGCTGCCGGGAATTCCGCCTTCAATATAATGGACACCCAGGTCATCAAGCTTCTTGGCAATTTTGAGTTTGTCGTCTGCCGATAAGCTGACACCCTCCCCTTGTGTGCCGTCACGTAAAGTCGTATCGAAGATGGAAATGGCCTTTGACATGAAGATCCTCCTTTGAGATAAAGCGCTCTTTTAAAAGTTTGGATTGTAAGTTGGGAAAATCTGTTAAGTACGTTAGTGGACGAATCCTTCGATTCGGCAACGCTACACTGTGTTAAACTCAATGCGCTGATTTGTCCTAAAGTCGTCAATTTGTATAATTAATTATTATAGCACCATTATAGCCAAATGCTACATAGAAATCGCAGTATCATGTAACAATTAACGTATTTTAGAGAAAAAAGAAGGATGTTAATCATAATCCGGATGTATGTTATAATCTATTATTGAGTTTTAATTGTAATATATGGAAGAAAAGGAGGGTTAATTTTGAGTTTTGTATGGGAAAATACGATTATTGCTCTGATCACTTTGATATTTTTTGTGAGTGTAGGCTGGTTAATTATTCGGTCTCTGATCAGATCTCGCAGAAAATAAATGCTCGTGACTGAATTAACATAACGGGTTTGATATACTATAGAAGAAAGTAATTTAGTTTTCATTAATTAGTGTGCAAGAAAGGGCGGGGGTTCATGATGTCTTCAGACGGCAATCCTCCAGCAAATGTGGATCAATATTACCCTGCAGCCGGACGGGTGATTCTGCATGTCGATATGAATGCTTTCTACTGCTCTGTACATGAAGCCGAGGAACCAGATTTATATAGAGGAAAAGCAACGGCCGTTGCGGGTAGCAGTGAACTGCGAAAGGGTGTAATTGTAACCTGCTCATATGCCGCTCGTAATCGAGGCATCTCAACAGGTATGGTTGTGCACCAAGCCATGAAAAAGTGCCCTGATCTCATTGTGATACGTCCTGATTTTCATTTATATCGTCAATATTCAAGAGCCTTCATGCAGATTGCGTATAGCTATACGCCTCAACTTGAGGCGACATCCATTGATGAATGTTATCTTGATATTACAGGTTCAAGGCAATTCGGGAATCCAATGGAGATTGCGGAGAGCATTCAGCGGAGAATCAAGGATGAATTGGGGCTGCCATGTTCCATAGGCATTGCGCCCAACAAATTACTGGCGAAAATGGCTTCGGATCTGAAAAAACCGAACGGTATCTCCATTTTACGCATGAGGGATGTACCCCGGATTCTTTGGCACAGACCATGCAACGAGATGTTTGGCATTGGCAAAAAAACGGCCGAAAAGTTGAAAAAACTGGGCATTGAAACGATTGGTCAATTGGCCAAGTCGGATGAGAACATGTTGACCGAACTATTTGGAGTTAATGGAGCATGGCTCAAAAATTCCGCGAATGGCATTAACCATTCCGCAGTTCACGCGGAACGGGAGGCCAATAAATCCATTGGGCATACAACCACTTTACCGGCGGATGTATCGGATATGAATGAGATTCATCGGGTGTTCCTCAATATAAGTGACCAGGTAGCCAGAAGGTTGCGCAAGCACGAAATGTTCAGTCAGGGGATTCAGATTACAATCCGGACCCCGGATATGAAGACAATTACCCGATCACGTCTAATGGAAGTTCCTACGGAGGATGCAACGGTCATTTACCGTGAGGCCTGTAAACTATTTGAGAAGCATTGGGGTAGTGGCAAGCCTGTACGCATGCTGGGTGTGACACTTCAGAACCTGATTCCAAGAGAAGAATCCGCTGTGCAGATGGACTTGTTCGAATATGAGCAGAAGCCCAAGAAGGACAATCTGATTCGGATTATGGATCAGTTACGTGATAAATTTGGTGAGAATGCTGTTGTGACCGCGGGCATGCTTGGAGACGATCCTTCCGTGCTGCTTCGTAATCATAAAGTGCGCGGTACTTCCCTGCAAAAAGATAACTTGCAAAGTCTTGATTAAATAAGGGATAATAGAGACTTGTGGTTGCAAAATGTTTGTAATTATCCTTACTTTGTATTAATATGTTTCTAGATAAAAACACTGTACGTTTTGAATTTTAGGAGGAGAGAATGTAATGAGTAAATATACTTGGGTTGAGAAAGACACATGCATCGCATGTGGCGCTTGTGGAGCAACGGCTCCAGACATCTACGATTATGATGATGAAGGTTTGGCTGAAGTTATCTTTGACGGCGATGCTAACCATGGTGTCAAAGCTATTCCGGACGACTTGTTTGACGATATGCAGGATGCATGCGATGGCTGCCCTACAGATTCAATCAAAGTAGCGGACGAGCCTTTCAATAAAGAAGGCTAAGTATTTCTCACATGAACATAGAGCACTTTCTTTTGTCTTAACGACAAGGGAAGGTGCTTTTTTTGCATTCATTTAACTGTGTTTATCTGACTATGGATCAAGGACGAACATTGTCGAACCCCCTTTTTTTCGCCGGGTACTCAAGTCCTATGGATTCAACGCTTGGTTATGCCGATATATAATGATATACGGAAAAAGGCGAAATAGTGGAGGATCGGATGCAAAATACTCATCTAAGAACATATGTCAAGAAACATCCCGACAACAAAATGGCTTGGTACTTGCTTGGAAAGGAGTATTTGGGCGAAGGACAGGAGGCCAAAGCCAATTATTGTTTTCAGCAAGCGGGCGAGGTTTATGAGGCATTTGAACGCAGTAAAGCTCCTGCGGACATCTGGGTAGACTATCAGGAGAAACTGGTGGAGATGTCTGAGCAAAAGGAGAGAAAACAACGTAGACGCAAAATGTGGCTTACGTTGCTCATGCTGCTTGTGCTGGCAGGTCTGCCACCTGCGGACGCTCCGGGTTTCAGTCGGGAAGCGGCCGACGCACTGTCAGCAGCACTGGAATCCACAGATGACATCGAAGCGCCTGTAGAAGCGGATAAACAGGTTGGAACTGCATCCATTGCGCCAAGCAATGTGTTCACTGCTGCGGCATTTGGTGGAGGTAATCATGGCGAGGCTGCGCTCGCAGCTGCCTGGTCCGGGTCTGGCCCAAAAGTAGAGACCTCTGCTGTACTGGGTATGCAAACCTCAGATGACTGGTCTTTATGGAAGCGAAATATGCCTGTGAAATACATAGTACAAACCAATACAAACGGGAAATTAACTGCACAGAGTTATGATGCCAAGCAATGTAACTGTGAACCTCCTGAAATTACACCGAAAATCAAAAAGATGGCCTTGGCGTGGACCGCCAAGCAGGAAGCAGCTGCATCATTATCAAGTGCAATCGTTGCCTATCGCAAAAAAAATGACGCTTGGCCCAAGAGTGTAACGCAAATGGCTCAGCCATTTCCGAACAATATCCTGGGAGAGACTGCGTCAGGGATGACCGAGATGTTTCCGAAGCTGCTAGCTTTGCATCAAGGAAAGGTACAGGAAGGAAAGAACGATTCGAGTGGTAAAGAGAATGGTTCAACATCTTCGAATTTGTCTCAAGGCAGAAATGCCGCTTTTGCAGATACGCTGGGAGGTCAGCCTTTTTTGCAGGAACCGCTGGAGATTGTCATTGATAAGGATAGACATAAACTTGCATTAATCAGTGGGGATACCATTATTCGTATGTATGATGTGGGACTTGGCGGTGATCGAACACCGGAGGGATCATTTGTCATTACAGATAAAGTGGTCAATCCGAATGGACGCTCGAACGGTGAGTTCGGAAGCAGAGGTATGCAACTCTCGAATACGAATTATGCCATCCACGGGACCAACGAGCCAGACAGTATCGGACTGGATGAGTCCCTTGGATGTGTGAGAATGCTTACAGGAGATGTAGAAGAGTTATTCGCTCTTGCTCCGCAAGGCACTCCGGTACGCATTGGAGAAGATGTACTGCCAGATCTGACGCTTGTTCCAGAAGCAAAGCAGCGTTATCAGCATACGCTTGTTCCAAAGCAAAATAATCCGAACAAAACGTATCACTGGCTGAATTGATCTGTTTGATATGTAGAATCAGATGGATTCAGCCTGAATCATCTACAGGTTGGCAATAATGATAAGAGCACCAATGATGATGATCAAGCCGCCTACACTGGCTGCTGTCCATGCAATGGCTTTGCGATTCACTTCTTCTTTCTTTTGCTGTAATGCAGGTGGTTTACGTTTGGGAGCCATGAGTTATTCCTCCTTATTTGGAATAGAACTGGTGTAGAGTAACCATGCTCTCATTGTAAAGAATTCAACTCGTCATTTCCAGTGGGCGGGTGGATTTCTTGTGAGCATTTTGTATTATTCGATTTGTGCTGTCTATGCGCAAACTACTTTCCTTTTTAATAAGAAACAGATAAACTTGTGAGTAGAGTGTTTTTTTACATATGAAAAGACGGACAACGGCTTTTTGGCGTACCGGACCAGAACGGAGTGAGTGATTTGTTATACAGAAGTCTTGCTAAACCTTTGTTGTTCAAAATGGACCCTGAACAGGCCCATCATCTGATTATTGGCGGCCTTAGTGGCGTCGGTAGCATCCGTCCGGTTCCTTCCGGACTGCGTGTGATGTACGGCGTTCGTGAAACGTCTGATCTGGCTGTTGACATGTTTGGGTGTCATTTCCCTACACCTGTTGGTCTGGCTGCGGGTCTGGACAAAAACGGGCAGGCCGTAACGGGCTTTTCTTCCATCGGATTTGGATTCATGGAAGTGGGAACCGTGACACCACTTGCACAACCAGGTAACGATCAACCACGGCTGTTCCGTTTGCCTCCAGATGAGGCGTTGGTGAACCGAATGGGCTTCAACAATCTTGGTGCGGAAGCCATGGCAGGTGAATTGGCACGTCTACAGGATCGGCGTATTCCAGTGGCTGTTAACATCGGCAAGAATAAGGCAACGTCTAATGAGGAAGCTCACCTGGACTATTCGAAGTGCATTCAGGCACTATACGATTATGCTGATCTGTTCGTGGTTAATATCAGTTCACCAAATACACCGGATTTGCGTAATCTGCAACATGGGAATGAATTGAAGGAACTGCTCGCTGCGGTTATGAACGAGATGAACGTGCAGCATGCACGAGCGGGCGGAGCGACCAAATCCGTTCTGGTGAAAATTGCACCGGATGTGAATGATCAGGAACTTGAATATATGGTTCGCACAATTGCAGACAGCGGTGTTGCTGGTATTATTGCAACGAACACAACCATCAGTCGTACAGGACTTTCCCACCAACATGCGAAGGAAACAGGCGGTCTGAGCGGTAAACCTCTACGTGACCGTTCAACGGAGATTATTCGCCAGATCTATCGCCAGACCGAAGGCAAACTTCCGATTATCGGTTCAGGTGGCATTTTCACAAGTGAGGATGCATACGAGAAAATTAAAGCCGGAGCAAGCTTGGTCGAAATATATACAGCATTGATCTATGAAGGACCTGAGGTGAATCGGCGCATTCATGCTGGACTGCGTGAGTTGCTGCGCAAGGACGGTTATCGTCATATCTCTGAAGCGGTTGGTGCGGAGCATCGTTAAGAAGGAATGTGAATCCCCGGAATGAAAATATAGAAGCATGGGAAGAGCGTAAAATGGTTCGGGACTCTCCCCCCCACCAAACATCATGTATAATGGAATAGAACAGGGGACGCTATAGAGACAGGAGGCATAAGCATGGACGGTAGAGACTGGGGTACATTTTTACTTCCTTATGAACAAGCGGTAGAGGAATTGAAAGTCAAGTTTAAGACAATGCGAGCGGAACTGAAGAAACGGGAAGAGTATGCCCCGATTGAATTCGTTACCGGTCGTGTCAAAAAAATATCCAGTATTCTGGAGAAATCCAGACGACTGAATGTGTCGCTTGATGACGTGGAAACAGGCATTGAGGATATTGCAGGTATCCGCATTATGTGCCAGTTCGTGGATGATATCCGTCGGGTTGCCGAGTATATTCGAGGCCGTAAGGATCTCACGGTACTCATTGAGAAAGATTACATTACGAATTTCAAAGAGAGCGGCTACCGAAGCTTCCATATGATTATTGAGTATCCCGTTCAGACGGCTCTGGGACAAAAGAAAGTTTTGGCCGAGATACAGATCCGGACGCTTGCCATGAACTTCTGGGCTACCATTGAACATTCGCTGAGTTACAAGTTTCGGGAAGGGTTACCTGATGAGATGAGAACCAGGCTGAAAAAAACGGCTGAGGCCGCGTTTATACTGGACAACGAGATGTCTGCAATTCGTCTACAAATTTTGGAGGCGCAGAAGGCATTTGAGGATGATTCCAATATCGTGTCAAGAACATTGAATATCATTCATCAATTATACTTCTACCACCTTGTCAGTGAAGCAATTGAAGCACAGAAGCGATTTAACGATTACTGGGAACGGCATGATATGGAAGGGCTCAAAGACTTGCTGGATGACGTGAAGAAACTTCTGAACAACGCCAGAAAGGGCGAAAACCCGGATGAGCATCTATGAGCCACTGTACGTTGACTACTTAATCTACTTCAATCGGGATCAGGATTATTTCGAGTGCCATGAGGTGCTGGAAGAATTGTGGCTTGAACGGAACCGGGATTCTCTCTATAAGGGATTGTTACAAATTGCAGTTGGTTTATACCACTTCAGGAATGGCAATCTCCGCGGAGGAACGATGATGTTACAGAGTTCACTTGATCTTCTGGAACCTTATCCTGCTACGATTCTGGGCATTGACCTAGGGGCTTTGGTACGGGATGTACAGGAAATCGTGAAGCAACTATCTGAGCCTGACGCTCAGTCTGTGACTTATAGGGATTTGTCCATACGAATTGTTGATGAGGTCTTAGAACAAGAGATGTCTAGAAGATCGCTTGAGCTAAAACCTAATATTCCGCAGCGCCGGAGTCCTACCAGAGGGCGAATATACGAAGAGAAGATGAAGGCGATGGATCAGAGTAAAAGTTGAACCGTAATTAGCGTTAACATTCAAATGAGCATCCCATGGATATGAAGTTCCATGTATATGAAACACCCCGACGATTCCTGTAAAGGGAACGATCGGGGTGTTTTTGAATGTTGCCTCATATTCAGATGATTGCAGGTGGCGCAGCCTGTCCTTCAACAGAACAGTGTCTGGTGATACAAGTGCCTGATTGTAGATACTTGTGGAAACGGATCTATCAGTTAGCTTGCCGAAGGAGTAGCGCTGCCTTTATATTTTTGGAAAAATTGTTTGTAATCTTCCAGTGTGTAGCCCTGGTCACTGCCATTCTCTTGCAGTCCGCCAACCATACGGTCTTTCTCGACACCAGCCTCATAATAGACGAGTGTAGGTGTGAACTCGATATTGTAATCGGTCCATCCTGCTTCGAATTCACGCAGATTGAACTGTGGAAGCTCAATACCTTCACTGTCAACCAGTGGCATCAACTGAGGTGTTGTGGCACGGCAGTGCGAGCAGTCGGAAGCAAAGAAATAAACAAAAAAGCTGTCTTTGTTATCGATTTTGGCTTTGAGATCAGTGGGTACAATAATTTGTTGATAGTTGGGATCACTAAGTAGCTCCCGTGTAGCTGGATTAAGCTTGGAAGCAGCGATGCCATAAGCATTTTCCACTGAATCCATCTGTTTCTTGGATTGCTGGTCTACGACAACCAGTGCTGCAATCATAATGATTAAAATACCCAGGAAAATAAGGATCGCAGCACTTTTCTTTTTCTTCTTGGATTTCATTGGACATCCCCCATCGATCATATCGAAATATAGTTTGGGCAAAAATAAAGGTTGGGATAATATGCATAAACACCCGAATTTTTGCTCAGGAATCAATCTACTTGCCATTATACTACATTACACGCTGTAGTGGAATAGATACGATATGATAGGAAAGCAAAGCTTGGATATGATAAAATAAAACGATATTGCAATCTTACCAAGACAGGATGAGTGGGAATATGGGTGTAAAGTTACCTTTGATATTTGCTGAGCGAATGAAAAGTTTGCTGGGTGATGAGTTTGAACAATTCATGAAATCTTATGAACAGTCTCCTCATGCGGGACTGAGAGTGAATACGCTAAAAATATCGATGGAACAATTCGATGAGATTGCTCCGTTTGATCTAAGACCTATTCCGTGGTGTGAGACAGGATTCTATGTACCTCATGGTGTTAAACCGGGGCTGCACCCTTATTATCATGCAGGCCTGTATTATATACAGGAACCAAGTGCAATGGCTCCAGTTGAATTATTGCAGGTGGAGCCTGGAGATCGCGTGCTTGATCTGTGTGCTGCTCCGGGAGGAAAAACAACACAGATTGCTGCAAAGCTGCAAGGCAAGGGTGTACTTGTGACGAACGATATCCATGCTGAACGCACCAAAGCGCTGGCCAAGAACGTGGAACTGTACGGGGTGCGTAACGCGGTTGTTTTGAATGAGTCGCCAGAGCGGATCGCAAATGCATTTCCTCATTATTTTGACAAAGTATTAATAGATGCGCCTTGCTCAGGTGAAGGCATGTTCCGCAAGGATGAGGACATGGTGAAATCATGGGAACATCATTCGGTGGAAAAATGTGTGCTCATGCAGCGAGATATCTTGGAGACTGCGGCACGGTTGTTGGCCCCGGGCGGAACTATCGTGTACTCGACATGTACCTTTGCGCCGGAGGAAAACGAAGCAATGATTGCGGAGTTTCTGAATGTAAACCATGATTTCGTTGTCAGGGACATTCCTGAAGAAAAAGGATTTGCTCCAGGACGTCCGGAATGGGTACGTAAGATGATGCCAGAGAAGGCAGAGGAGACGGAAGCTGTACTGGATCAAACGCGTGGCACCGCAAGATTGTGGCCTCACCTTTTGGAAGGAGAGGGGCATTATGTCGCTGTGTTGCAGCATCGTGCAGGGCAAGAAATAGAAACAGATCAACCTGGAGTAGTTAAAGAAGGAGCAATGGAGTATGGACAGGTCGTGGATGTGTCCAGGATTGAAGCAGAGGGGAACAAGGATCACTCTATTGCTGCTTCTTCAATTGCTATGACCAAGGCTGATCGTAAAAAGGAACGTTTATTGCGAATCGAATCCCGAGAGTCCCATGACAGACAGGCTGGTGGCGGCAAGAATTCGGGTAGACAGAGTAAAAAAGGTAAAGATCACGGTGGACGTAAATCGGAACGGGGTCAGGGACGCGGAGCTGATCCGGCAAGTATTGATCCGGTTGCGATATACAGTCAGTTTATGAAAGAACAATTGGAGATTGAGTTAACTGGAGAGACGGTATGTTACGGAGATCGGGTGTATCAATCATCAGTTGGTGCAGCTCGGTTGGAGGGACTGAAAGTCATTCGTCCAGGCTGGTTTATGGGCACGATTAAGAATGGACGATTTGTTCCGTCCCACCCGCTTGCGTGTGCTTTGAATACATCTGAAGCACGGCGAAGCGTAAATCTGTCATCCGCTGATGGCGAAGCCGTGAGATACCTCAAGGGTGAAACGTTAAATATTGAAGAAGAACGAGTGGTGCTCAAGGCGGATACGTTTGCCAAAGGGTATGTTCTTGTATGTGTAGATGGTTATGCCGCTGGCTGGGGAAAATGGCTGGATGGTGTACTGAAGAATGAATATCCGGCAGGTTGGAGGTGGACATCGGTATGAGTGGAAAAGGAAAACAAACGTTGCGTCTGGACAAAATATTAAGCCATATGGGTGTGGGAACACGAAGTGAACTTAAAAAGATGGTGAAACAAGGCAGAATCCACGTGGACGGCAAAGCGGTGAAAGACAGCGGGGTACAGGTGAACCCCGAGGTCAACGTCATTGAAGCCGATGGAGAGCGGATTGTGTATCGGGAGATGATCTATCTGATGCTGCATAAACCTCCGGGTGTCGTGTCTGCTACCGAGGACAACAGAGATAAGACGGTACTGGATCTGCTGCGCAAAGAGGATCGGGTGTTCAATCCTTTTCCTGTGGGACGACTGGATAAGGATACGGAGGGACTGCTCATTCTTACGAATGACGGTCCACTTGCCCATGATCTGTTATCTCCACGCAAGCATGTGCCCAAAACCTATGAAGCCCGTGTGCTGGGAAACGTGGATGAAGCGGATGTGCAACGTTTCAAGGCGGGCATTCAATTGGATGACGGATACGAGACGCTGCCGGCCGAACTGACTATACTTGGTCAGGAAGAGACGGAAGAAGGTACGATCTCGTCGATCTCGCTTATTATTCACGAAGGGAAGTTTCACCAAGTGAAACGTATGTTTCAGGCGGTAGGCAAGCGTGTGGTCTATCTGAAACGCGTAGCCATGGGTGAGCTGGAACTAGCTTCCGATCTTGCTATCGGAAGCTATCGTGAACTAACCGCAGATGAGTTGAGCCTTCTGCGGAAGTAAAAGCTCCCGACCTTCGCGAAGCGGAGCAGGGAGCCGGGCAGAGAGCGAAGCCCTGCCCGTAATGGTCCCGGTTAAGCTTGGGCGGGACCGCCGCTGACCAGCGGTGTGCCCGGCAACAAGCGTTCCTACGACAACCGTGACATAGCAAGACCCGACCTAACACCGGTGAGCAAGACGGGAGTCCAGAGGGCAGAGCCCTCTGGGGCCCTCCCTCGGAAGGGAGGGTTTGGGTGGGTGCGACTACTAACAGATGAGGATGAAGCCAGATGACTTATAAATTAATTGCACTTGATGTAGATGGAACACTACTGAATGATCATCATGAACTTACCGAATGGACTCAGGAGACCTTGATCCAAGCTTCCCGTCAGGGAGCAGAGATTGTCCTGTGTTCAGGTAGAGGTCCTGCCAACACAATTCCTTTTATGGAGCAGATGGGACTGGATGGATATGTGATTACGCATAACGGCGCCGTTACCGCGCAAGTCGATACCCGTGAGGTAGTTCATCATTTTGCATTAGATGGACAAGGACTGGAGCCGATCATATCCTACTGTCGAACCAATGGAGTACATTTTGACATCAATACGGCATTTGGTCTGTATGTGGATCAACCGGAAGGTTTGGGGTTGCAGGTGCGTGAGATGTATTACAACTTTATGGCCGAGCCACTGAAGTTACCCAAGTGGGTTGACATGACAGAACCGCTGGCGAAGTTCACTGCATTTGGTCCGATTGAACAGATGGATGCAGTACTTCAGGAATGGTCTACTTGGAATCTGCCTTATTATATGACACGGAGTGGTGACTTTTTTATTGATCTGATGCATCCCGAAGCGTCCAAAGGCGCTGCACTGAAAAGGCTTGCCGAATCGAAAGGAATCATGCCTTCGGAGATTATGGCGATTGGTAACTACTTCAATGATATTACGATGCTGACTTTTGCGGGAAAAGGCATTGCCATGGATAACTCACCGGACGAGGTGAAAGCTGCTGCGGACGAGGTTACACGCTCCAATAACGAGCAGGGTGTGGCACACGCAATCCAAAAATATGTGTTATCCGTCTAACCCTACATCCTATACTTAAAATGCACACTTTCCTCATAATCTACCGTCCTCGGGGCATCCTAAGAGAATAACGTTAGGAATGGAGGAGGACACGTGATGAAATATGATGTGGAATTGGTTGCAGACCTGCGGACATCAGGTGGAGAAGTACAGGACGTGATGGTCAATGGTCAATATGCAGGCTCACTTTTCCTTGTGTACAGAGAAGGAGATCGTTTATCTGGTAGTCTTCAGATCGAGCAGGAGTCTCTGCCAGATGATACAGAGGAATTTATTGTGGAAAAAGTGCATGCCTATGTCCGATCTCTTGCAGATGCGCTGGAAGCTGCGTATTATGAAGTGCTGGTTAGTTGTGGCTCATTACATTCGGTTTTGCATAAGCCTGAGTCAGAGACAGTGTGGCCGTCTGAAGAGATGAATCATGACGAAGGCAGCTATGACGATATAGACAGCAGTGGAAGTAAGGTAATCCCTGTTTCACAAGCCGAATCGTTTACATATGAAGATCGGGATCAGGTTCTGGAGATGGAAATGGTAAGCGCAGGACGCAGCATATCGACGTATATTTTCAATGATGTCGAAGGGCAGGAACTAGCAGAAGCTTCCTTAAAACAATATGGCGCTGATGTACAAGGTGAAATACACTGGTATGACGAGCCGGAAGAGAATCAATTGGAAGCTGCGGCAGAGTTACTGGTCAGAGAGCTGGATGAAGATATCATCGATACGATTACAATCCGCATGTGGCATCAGGGCAACGAACTCGAAACGTTAGAGTGGGTACATCGCGATTTCTCCGAGGAATTTGAGGATACCGATGAATCGGATCTGGATGAGTTGGAAGCTGCTGAAGAAACATGTTATGTCATGCTGAAGCGTAAGGATCGGGAGTTCCGGGTATATGAGTTGTTTCTTCAGGAGCGAGGTGGATTGCCTGTGGGAACAGCAACTATAGACACTTCTCATTCCGATCTGACGGGATACATTGAATACGAGGTTCCTGGTACCAGCATTCAGCGAAAGAGCCTGGTCGAAGTGTTGATGCAGGAGTTGGACAAGGAAATGGAGTTTGACACCTTGCACCTGACGATGTTGTATCGAAATCAGATTATTGATGAAGCCAGAATAGATGGGTAAAGGGCAACCGCCTTTTACCTTTTTTTGTTCTCGTTTTGACGAAAAATCCATTTCCCGGTATAGTACCATTAGTTTAAAAGAGATCAGGAAGCGGAGGAGAACAATGATGCACTCATTCAGGATCAGTAGCGAATATATTAACGATGGTTTTCAAGCGGTTCAGGCGAAGCTGGAAGATACGGAGGATGTGATGTCGCTGCTGGTGGAGACAGCCGAATGGTTACAGAGCCAAGGTTCTTCCCAATGGAACGCTTTGCTTAAAGGTGAAGATTCACATGATACGGCAGGGGCGATTCGCCGTGGGGATGTGTTTGTATTCAAAAAAGGGGCGGACGTAGCGGGGATGGTCATCCTTTTGGTTCAGCCAAGTCCTTGGGATATTCATCTTTGGGGTTCAAAAGCTCATGCCGAGGATGGCGCAATTTATCTGCATCGGTTAGCGATTCGAAGAAAATATGCTCAGAGCGGTTTAGGACGTTCCATTTTGCAATGGTCCAGCAGCGGGATACATTTTGAAGGCAAACATAATCTTCGGTTAGATTGCGGAGCGAGCAATGCTACGTTGAACGCCTTTTACGCGCGGAACGGGTATACTTTTTTGGGAGAGACCGATGGTTACAGTACATATGAGAAGCCCGTGGAGCCACTGAGCTGAGAATTCTGACTATCCTATGAATATGTTGACGACAACCGCAAGCGATGGGCTGCTGAATTAGAGCTTTTGCTTCTGAGGGGAACGTTTCATGAATATGTTGTATATACGAGTTATCGTAATATAGATGTTCCGGCTTCCCTATGTCATAATGGATAGTAGATTAGTACGTAAGTTAGAAAGGGGGAAACTAACGGTGAAATTGCTGCAGGCGCTTTTCTTTCCTCCGGAGCAGCCCGGAGGTGTATCCTCTATGATTCCGTATATGCAAGAGAGATTTACAACCCCGAGGTGGGAAATGGATCTGTTCTCGTTGCCAAAGCGAATTCGCAACAAGGGCAGAGAGGAAGTTCAGTTCGAAACGTTTGACTGGACGGAATATCAGGATAGTCCTGTTGTCCAAAAATATATTCAAACTTATCGTGATTATCTTTGGTGGACCAAACTGCGTATTCAGAAGCCCTATGATCTGATCCATGCCCACCACCCAATTGCAGGACTTGCGATGAGAACGGTTTTCCCGGATACACCTCTCATTCAGACGATACACTCCAGTTATGAACGAGAATTAATCCTTAATGGACGCATTGAAACGGATGGACCGGAGCATCGATTCCTGCTTGCGATATATGGTGAGCTGGAACACCAGGCAGAGCGCCTTTTGACGGTGTCGGATTCGTTCCGCCGTTATCTGGCTCCCTACGTGAAGGAACCTGATGTCATCGGTGTGATTCCCAATGGATTTGATGAGAAGCGCTTTAAGCCGATCCCTCATGATAATGCGATACCACAGCTGGTCACGGTATGTCGGCTTGTTCCGGCAAAAGGGTTGGATATTCTTTTCAAAGCTTGTGCGGAACTGAAGGGTCGAGGTCATGATTATGTGTTACATATTATTGGAGATGGACCGATTCGTCCTGATCTGGAAGAATTGGCGCAACGATTGGGGATCTATAATGAGACCATTTTCTATGGTTACACGCTGCACCCTGAGGAATTCATGCCATTCTTTGATATTTTTGTACTTCCTTCACGGGCAGAAGCATTTGGTTCCGTCTTCGCTGAAGCGGCGCTGAGTTGTCTTGCCCTTGTGGGTACGGATGTAGGTGGTATACCGGAACAGATCGAGAACGGTAGCAATGGGTTGCTTGTACCGGCAGAAGATCCTTCTGCATTGGCTGAAGCGCTTGAAAAGGTGATGCTGGACCCGGCTTATCGTTATGAACTTGCCCGTTCAGCGTGTGAAAAAGCCAAGACACATTACTCGCTCGGCAGATCAGTCAATGAGCTGAAAAAGATGTATCTACAGTTTCCTAGCCAAGCCTAAAACGTAGAGCAAAAAGTGCGAGCCGCTGTGATAAACAGCGGCCTTTTGTCATGTTTAAGGAAAGAGTCCCGCGGTGAATTGTGGTTAGAAGGCAAACGGATGCTCATATTCATGAAATACATGGACCGTGAGATTTATATATTGTTGCGTTTACGAAAGGTGCCCCAGCGGTTCAGTACCAATTTGGCAGCCCAGATTAATGCCATTGTTCCAAAGATGGGGTAAAGGATGGACAGCAGGGAACTGAATCCAAACTGGCTGAGTGAGTAACACAATAGCATAATGGTTAATGTAATGAAACGGGGATGGACACGTATATGTTGTCTCAGTTGCAAGGTCATTCCATAGATATCGGCTACAAAGGTAGTGAATATTTCCATGAAAATAAGGGATACATATACAGATTGCACTGCCCATCCAAGTTGAAAGGCAATGCTGCCCATCGGGATTTCGAATTGGATGATGCCGGGCATCTGAGCTGACATGGCAAAATGAGCTGCCATCAGCATGAAACCAACGCCAATTCCACCCAATACTCCACCCCACTTCAGCACATTCCGGCTACGAATCTGGTTACCTACAGGCACAAGAACAGCTTGAGCCAACACCAGATTGAATGAAGTATACAACAGTGGAGACAGCCACACTTGAATAGGGTTTGAGTCTGTCGTCAGTGTGATGAATCGGGAAGCACCTGGATGATGGATGGTACTTGTGATCATGAGCAGAGATAACAGGAGCATCATGGGCACAACGATGCTATTCATTTGTAGGATGGCTTGAATGCCCCGACCGAGAAGCAGATATGTCCCTACAAGTGTGACGATCAGACCTGTCTGATAATGCAAACCCAGATGTTCGACAAAAACGGAGCCTGCTCCGGCAAGCATGACACTGTTCACGCCAATGAGAATGAGAAGGGTCACCCAGGTGATCCATTTGCCCGCCTTATGGCCGAATAAATGTTTGTTCAGATCCTCATAAGAGCGGGACCCGGTATCGTGAGCGATCAGCATCATTTTGGTACCTAACCAGACAAAGAGCATGGTGGATAAGCCTATGGTGATGGTGGCCCATTTGCCATACTGGGTAAAAAACTGCAAAATTTCCTGCCCTGTAGCGAAGCCGGCTCCAACAACCGTTCCAATGTATGTAAATGCGATCTGCAGCACCCGAAATGCCTGTTTCATGTGTTTCCCCTCTCAGGCCCCTGTATAGTTTGGACATGCGGGTACCATGGTACAAGGTATGCTTGACCCACGAAAGTCATGACAATCGATAATGAGCTTTGGCTTGAAATGCGTCCCAAGGACAGCGTCAAGGCAATTTCGCTTGAACTTATAGATAGATATATGATACTTTTACCTCATAGGATAGGCTTGGGAGGTCAAATCATGGAATTATTGAAACAACGAATTTTACAAGAAGGTGTGGTTATCTCGGATCAAGTATTAAAGCTGGATGGTCTGTTGAACCACCAAATTGATCCTGCATTAACGATGGAGATGGGACGTGAGTTCGCTGCCCGTTTTCGTGAAAGTGGAGTAACTCGGGTAATCACGGTAGAATCCTCAGGGATTCCGGTTGCGTTTGCCGCAGCCTATGAACTGGGGGTGCCACTTGTATTCGCCCGTCGCAAAAAAACACTTCTGGCTGATCCTGATGCTTACTGTGAACGTGTACCGTCCTTTACCAAAGGAATTGTAACTGACATTATGGTATCCCGCGAGTTCATTCATGAGAATGACCGCATTTTGTTCATTGATGATATTATTGCCAATGGAGATGCCGCTCGTGGCGTCATCAAAATTATCGAGCGTTCCGGTGCGGAACTCGTCGGATTCGGCGTTGTGGTCGAGAAAAGTTTTCAGGCGGGGGCACGCACGATTCGTGAACAGGGTATTCCGGTGGAAGCCTTGGTACGCATTCGTTCCCTGAATGATGGTACGGTACAATTTGACGATAACGAAATGTGACATTTTAAAGGAATAGGGCCTATTTTTTGAACTATGCCTTTGCATGACCGCCGATTTCATTTATAATGGGGTTATGTTAGGGAGAGGAGGCAACACCATGGGGAACCAACCGGCAACAGAACAATTTTTTAATGATAAGCTGGCGGAATCGAAAGTTCATTTTGAACGTGCCCTGGATTGTAAACATACGGAATTCGATGACCTTTATCCCTATATGATTGAACATCCTCAATTTTTCTGGTACAAACGCTATGTTGCCTGGTCAGAATTACTGACGATTGTAGGCTTGTGCGAAGAGTTGTCCTTCTCTTGGAAAGAACAATTTACACCGCATCAAGTGGAGTACCTTGAAGAACGTGTGATGTCCGCCAAAGTGCTTGATTTTTGGTTCGAGAAGAACGACAGCAAAGAGCACGCGCAGCGGTAACTTTCAGTCGGGACATAATTTCGAATGACATGACAGTCCAATACAGTCACGTGAGACCTAAATGACTTTTCATTTAGGTCTCTTTTTGTAAATAAATTTGAAATATAGGAGCCATGAAGATGATTAGTGATACAGAATTGGACGCCCTGCGTCTGTCAGGTGAGAAAGTTAGAGTCGTACGGGACGAGCTGGAATCGAACGACGTGAAGGGCATTGTGGTTGCCTGGGATGGCGAGCAGGTACTTATCCGTCGTCAGAATCGACGTGTCGTTAAGCTGGACCGAGGTTACAGCTATCAGCTGTTCAGCGAGCCGCGCCAGAGTCCACTTAGTGAGTAACAGCTGATAATTATGGCAGGGCCATGAGCTTTAAATGTTTGGAATTACCATGATTTCTTGGCATAATTGGCTCACTCGGGAGAGAAGATAGGTACAGTGAGGAAGATCTGTAACTATAGCCGAGAGGGTGTGCTACAAGCCATGACATTGATGAATGATAAAGTTCATGCCTACAAGGATCAGATTGGAGCATTAAGCGATGTGCTGCCAGGTGTGGTGAAGTCGTATCATGAGTTTACCGGAGAATGTTTCCAACCTGGTGTGATTGATGCGAAGACAAAACAGCTAATTGCGCTTGGCATTGGATTATTCGCCAACAATGAGGTATGTACCTTCTACCATGTAGAAGAAGCCCGTGCTAAGGGCGCAACAGATCAGGAGATTATGGAGACCGTAGCCGTGGCTGGAGCTGTTGGTGGAGGACATGCCCTGTCTCAGGGTGCGATGCGAGTGCAGAAGGCTCTGCATTAGTAAGCAATGCAACATACATTTTTAAGTGCAAAAAAGGCATCCGGTTAATAACCGATGCCTTTTTGTATGTGAATCACATTTTACCTAACATTTTATCATACATAAACTGTCCAGTTACCCGACGTGCTGTTACATAACGATCATTGAAGTATGGATTCGATAACTTCGTGATGCTTACACCTTTACTGCTGGAGGCATGAGCGAATTGTCCGCCGCCGATATATACACCTGTATGTGAAATGCCTTTGCCTGTTGTATTAAAGAACACCAGATCACCTGTCCGAACATTGCTCTTGGATACGGGAGTACCTGCTTTGGCTTGCTGCTGCGAAGTACGTGGTAATTCAATGCTGTATTTGTTGAAAAGATATCTCATAAAACCAGAACAGTCGAAGCCGGCTACAGTTGTGCCACCCCATTTGTAAGGAATACCTGTCATGTTGTTCACTACGGAGTTGATACTGCTTGCCTCTGTGCTTGTTGCCCCGGATGTAAATAATACAGCTGCTCCAAAAATGGAGATAATCAGTTTTTTCAAAATCAATGTTCTCCCTTCGATGCCTACGGAGTTAGCTAAGGGTTCGGTAGAAGGTTCCCTATATTTCCTATGTATAAGAATAATTCACCCAAATTGGTTCCCCCGTTTTCAAACATGAAACTCGGCAATGAATAATTAAGTTTTTGTAACTATTTGAAACTATATTGCATAAATGCGTAATTGTCAAACCCATTTAAAACCCTTCGTAATACCTCAATGTTAGCGGAATTAAGGTTTTTATATGAAAGAAGGGATCAAGTTTGGGTATCATTCATGACAAAAACGTCATTATTGATTCGTTTAAGACGTATTTGGATAAATAGATAGGTTTGTCATGAGTTAAAAGAACTATTCCGTTATGTAGAATTAGAGAGATTATATTCATTAAGTTGCATATATTGACAAAAATCGATTTTTTGCATATTATCTGATTATCCAATCCACATATTGGATTAAAATTGATTTTATTATGCGATAAATACAAATAAAGGGGGTTCGAAGCCTATATCATAGGTAAAGTAGAAGTGGAAGATTTATAAAAACGAACATAGGAGAGTGTTACATTTGAAAGCGAAGAAAATAATTACTTTTGTCCTGGCATGTATGATGGTGTTCTCAGCAGTTGGAATGGCAATTCTCCCTGTAGGGACGGTATCTGCTGCGGATGCATCGGGTACTACAGCGAGTATTTCTGATATTTTGAAGAACCAGCTACCGGATGGAGGTTGGAGAAAAGATTATAAACAGACAAGTGGAGAGTGGGCAAAGTCCACGATAGACAACAAGGCTACATACTCAGAAATTAGAAGATTGGCGAAGGAATTTAAAAAGACAAATGATCCGCGTTACTCCACAGCTGCAATCAAAGGAATTAACTTTTTGATCAACATGCAGTATTCAAACGGCGGGTGGCCACAAGTTTACCAAAGCTCCGGATACCACAAGCACATCACTTACAATGATGATGCCATGATTAATGTAATGATCATGCTGGATGAAGTAGCAGCACGCAAAGGTGATTTCTCATTTATCGACAGCACACTTGCTAACCGCAGTAAAAATTCAGTTGCCAAAGGTGTGGAGGCGATTCTGAATACACAGGTCGTTTCAGGTGGTAAGCTGACAGCATGGGGACAACAACATGATTCCAGCTCTCTTAAACCAGCGAGCGCAAGAATCTACGAAGTGCCATCACTGACAGCTGGAGAGAGTGTAACGATTGTTAAATTTCTGAAAACCAGACCTGCTAACGCTAAAATTACCGCATCCATTAAAGGAGCGGAGGCTTGGTTTAACAAAGTGAAAATTACGGGTTACAAGTATGAAAGAGCTAATGGAGATAGTAAAATTATCGCTGATTCCAAAGCTGCACCAATTTGGGCACGCTTCTATGAGATCGGAACGGATAAACCAATCTTTATTGGTCGTGACGGGGTAGTTAAATACAAATTAAGTGATATTGATAAAGAAAGAAGAGGCGGTTATGCATGGTATGGCAACTGGCCTTCCAAGCTGTAATTTGTAGTATGCTTCCGTTTTAATGAACCAAACTATTAGCAGCAGTTAAAGGTAAAGCCCGAATCGACATGGACGTCTGATTCGGGCTTTATTGTTATTATTTTCAGTGTTGACATGATAGATTACGCATGATATATTATTTCTTGTCGCCGATATTGATGACGGAGATACAATATGCGGTCGTGGCGGAATTGGCAGACGCGCACGGTTCAGGTCCGTGTGGGCTAACCCCCGTGGAGGTTCGAGTCCTCTCGACCGCATCTAATAAAAAGACTCCTTAAGCTAACGCTTAAGGAGTCTTTTTTTGCATTTTTTGATATAACACTAACTTTAGTGATGAGTATTCAAGAGGTTAGTGCTTAGCTGCACGTACAGCAAATGTCTTCCATCAGCCATACGGAACGTTTATTGTGCTGCGGTAACATTAACGCTGTCAATATTCGGTCCTTCCGATCCGGTGGTAACCACTTTCAATGTATTGGTCCCCGTGTTCATGGGGACCTGTATTGTTTTTTCAACCCAAGTGGACCAGCTTCCCGTAGCCGGAAAGGGCTCGTTGCTAATGACTTTGGTTCCGTTCACAAAAATGTCGAGGTTCCGAGTGCCGCTTTCCAGCGCATAACGAAACTTTACGTTTTTGGTACCTGTTGTTGTGTTATTAATGCCGTTCCATTGAATGGCCGAACCAGTCATCGCATTGAAGTTAACATACCCGGAGCCAGTGTAACCGGGGTAGATTGTTTCAATGGCAGCTTCCGTAAGTGACGTTCCGGTCTCGGCTTCATACGTAGTGCCACTGCCTGTATTCCCGCCGCTATTTCCGCCAGTAACGTTGGCAACAAACGTTGTTACGCTCTGAGGCGGGAGCTGTGCCGTGAAGGCTCCATTGGATACGTTAAGCGAGGTTCCGCTTGCCAGGTTTCGACTGCTGTCCGTAATCCATGAGGACACAGTAGAGGCATTACCATTCTGCAGAACGAATTTTTGGCTTGTGGCTGAAGTTCCACGGTTAATTGCCACGACGACTACTTTGTTATCACCTTTATAGGCTGAGACAAATGTGTTTGTATCCGGATTTTTCGTTGCATCGACTCTTAGGAAGCCTGGACGCACGAATTTAGAGAAATGAGCCATATTATACCCGCGTTTGCTTATGGTACCGTCCTCTTTCATCGGACCATACTGTCTGCGGATGTACCACCACACGTAGGCTTGGAAATCACCTTCTACCATGGCATTGTGCATGTGATAGGAAACGTCTAATGCTTCAGGCCAGCGGTCTGCTGAGTTGTTGTCACTGTTTGGAACATACACCTCAGTCATCCACAGTTCTTTACCGGCTCCTTTTTGCTTAAAGAGAGGGTAGGCAAAATTCGAAATCTGGGTTCCATACGTATGTGCTCCCAGAATGTCCATGTTGGCAAGTGCCTGCGGATCATTCAGGATTGGGTCGGATATGTTCTTTAAGTACTGGAAGGATTCAGGCGCCATGACTTTGGTACCTTGAATTGACCCGGCATTTTCTTTCATGAATCGAAGGATCTCTTGTGGAGTCCACCAAGTCCAGTCATGAGCATAATCCGGTTCGTTTTGCACAGAAATGGCATATAGATCTACGCCGTTATTTTTCATGTAGGTTACAAAGTCGTTCAGATGTTGCGCATATGCGGTATATTTGTCGTATTTCAGACGTTTGGCATTTGTGTCCCCATTGCGGTTAAATGTTTCAACCATGCTGCTTGGAGGATTCCATGGGGATGCAAATACAATAGCACCCTTTTCGATAGCCCGTTTGGCTGTGGCAACTTCACGATACCAGTTATTGGAATCTGGATCAACGTAGATTCTGAGAATTGAGAAACCTAACTGATTCTGATCATTACCAAAAGCAGTTTCACGTTGAGCGGGAGTCAGATCACCAATCCAGGCAGGAAGGTTAATGCCCCCAAAGCCCTTGATTAGCTGTTTTTCCGAGGACAAATTAATGTTGGCATCGCTGGCTGCTGACACATTTGTCGGGGTTAACATCAAAGGCAGGGCTGTTAAACAGGCCAAAAGAACATTAATCGTCTTTTTTAGTTTGAATTTCACTACTTTCATCCTCCTCGATAATAGTAAGTTACATAGAGAAACCGCAACCAGGAATAACAAACAAGAATAGCGGATTGTCTGGCATTTATTTTATGTAAACCCTTTCAAAACCTCCTTCCATAAATCATAGGATAGAAATGAAGCATAGAACCTCTTTCATTTGTTGATTCTACTAAAAAATTCCTAAACTGAAAACCTGACAAATTACAGTATTTTTTCTAATTAATCTCTATTTTCTAACTATCCAATGACAGTTCTTGTCTGAATGCAAAAGGGAAAACTGGAATGATGGGGGATTCGCTTGAGATAGAGGTCTTCAATGGCGGGGATATGATCATTAAGGAAGGCTTTGGCTTACATATTCCTCCCTTCATTATCAAACAATGAGATCACAGAAGTTACGGGGAGGGAATCATGATGAAGGTACAGAGAAAGAATTATCGATTCATTGCAGGAATCATGGCATTATTGATTGTGTTTTACGCAGGCATATCGGCAGGAGGGCCTACAGCGGCAGCTTCAGAGTCCACATCGAATCACAAACGGTTAGCGATTATCATCGATGATGTTGGTAATGACATGAAGGGTACGGCAGAGATCCTGGCGATGCCAGTTAAACTAACGGTAGCGGTCATGCCTTTTTTGCCAACAACGAAGAAAGATGCGATAGCTGCACATGAAAAGGGGATGGATGTGATTGTGCATATGCCCATGGAACCCAAGAAAGGACGACCTGAATGGCTGGGCCCGGGTGCAATCACATCCAATCTAACAGATGAAGAAGTCCGCTCACGCGTGGAGAAAGCGATTGATGATGTGCCCCACGCCATTGGCATGAACAATCATATGGGTTCCAAAATTACTTCGGACAAACGCATCATGTCCATTGTGCTCGATGTATGCAAGGAGCGGGGCCTCTTCTTTGTAGACAGCCGTACGAACTTTCGCTCTGTGGTGGGGGAACTGGCCGTATCCAAAAATATGCCACCTGTAGGTAATGACATTTTCCTGGATGATCAAAATTCCAAGCAACACATTCGCAAGCAACTGGATCTGGCTGCTCAGCGTGCGATCGACAAGGATATCTGTGTTGTCATTGGTCATGTCGGTCATTCGGGGATGAACACATCCGCAGTAATTCGTGAATCTGTCTCCCGTCTGCAAAATCAGGTTCAATTTGTAGGAATCGGTGATCTGGTTCGAGATGTGTGGCAATGGCATTCTGCTCCTACACTACCGACAGATAATAAATAATGCCATTGGCAATGGACTGGGCGATTCGTTTTTGCTCAGTGGGGTCACTCATTCTGGTTCGATCTGCCGCATTGCTCAAAAATCCGGTTTCGACGATGACGGCAGGTTGCTTCACGTAATTCAATATATAAAAGGGCTTGCCCCATACGACCCCGTGCTCCGTTTCGTATAACTCGTTCATGGCGTCCTGAATGGATTGGGCCAGCAAATAACTCCTGCCTTCTTTCTGGTGCAATACCACCGGGCCGTGTGCATTCGATCGGGGACTCCAGTTCGCATGAATGCTGACCACGATATCTGTACTTACTTCTTCGCTAAGGCTTTTACGTTGGGCAAGATCTCTGGTATGACGGGAGCGGCTGTTCAGCCAGCGGTTCTCATCACTAAGTGCATAATCACCAAGCCGATTGATGATAACGGCATAACCTTTGCTGCGAAGCAGGAGATAGACCTTTTGGCTAATCGCCAGGTTGATATCTTTTTCCAGCACACCTTGGGCTGACGTACCACCGTCAATACCCCCATGGCCTACGTCGAGCAGGATAACGGGTGCTGCAAAGGCATGATGACTTGAGCGATAAGCATCTCCATCGGTCACTGGCAACATGGATGGACTGTTCTGGGACGGGGCTGCTTTTCCATAAGCGACATGGGGCAGCATGGGAAGACAATGGAAGCTAATGAGCAAGGCCACCGAAGCGGTCAGCAGCTTATACATGGGAATACACACTCCTTCATGAAATAGGTACCGGATGCAGATTACAGACTGTATGGATACCTTTGGCATTAGACTGTGCATTTTGAGGGTTTTCATACTCCTTTCAATAAAAAAATGTTTAACCATTGCACATCCTGCACACAATAGAACTATCGTAAGCTCCGTGAAAGTGCAGGAGCGAAGGAGGCAGAGGTTATGGCCAAAAGTGATGAGTTGGTAAAATACATTACGCAACGTGTAGTACATTATATCGATACGCCGAAGGATGAGCGGAAAGGTCGCACCAAAAGGAAAGAGCCGTGGGCGATGAAGTGGTTTGGTATGATCCCTTTTGCTGTATCCCTGTGGGTGGGGAAAAAGGAAAAAGAATTCGATACACAGTCTCATAAACGAAGTTCTTCGGGAAAAGGGTGACTATCCCTTACCTATTTCACTAATGGTAAACCAAAAGACGCAATCCCTTAATAAAATGGGAAGGCGTCTTATTTGTTGTTTTACAGGTTATCTGAATGTATCTTGAGAATTTGCTGATGATTAAGGATATACGATGTAAAAAAAGCCATCTTGCTGCAATGTGCTTAAAGGGACAAAGCGTTGAATGGATGATTTTCCACCTAGCGCTACATATAGAATAGACTCTGCTACCTGATCTGTATGCCACAGCTGATAACCGCTAACAGGTAGAGGACCGCCGTATACAACGTTACGATCACCCGCTGAGAAAACAATCTCTTGATTCTCCCCGTGTTGTATCACATCTTGTGCCCGGTCGGCAGCAACAGGTTTGGAGGTAATCCACAACAGATTGTCAGCCGGATTGAAGACGGGTCGCAGATGAAGTGGATCGACTGATAAAGATGGCGTTGTGGATAAATCAGTTATGCTGGCAGAGTTCTGTTTGGAATCAGCCTCCAGCAGGTTCAGGAACTCTGACGGCAGTACATCTCCGTTCGTAGCATCAATATAAAGTGCAGGATGATTAGGTTGCTCCACTTTCCAATAAGCCAGCAGGGGAAGAGCATAACCAAGATGAAGCTCTCCTCCTCCAGCAAGTAATGCCTCAAGGTTCACATGTTGTCGATCTAAGGTTTGTCCAAGAAGTTCATTGTTGTATGGTGACTGTTCTCCATGACCATATTCACTAAGCATCAACTGACCCTGCTCTGTGGCCGTAATAATCATATATCCGATCGGTTTGCCTTCAAACTCAGCTTGTACGAGCCAGCTATGTAAACCCGGCCCCAGAGGGTAGAAATCCAGGTCGGCGTTCTTCCAATGCACTTCGCCGTTAGCTGTACCAAGTGTAACAGCTTGTTGCTCTGCAAACCGTTGCACAGCAGCGGGAGCTAGCTTTTCATTCTGAATGGCATGATGTTTGGGACTATACTCTGTTGATGATGCGGGGGATAGCGAAGAGGTTTTTTGTTCCTCTGCATTGGCTATCGACCAAAAAGAGAATAGGGCAAGACAACTGAGCAAGCCCAAGGTTATACAGGTTGTTTTCCGAGCGTTGTTCCAACACGTATGAAAGAATCGTTTCAAATTTACACCTACTTTTTCATTTATCCGTTACCTGAGCGGGTCCTAGTTTCATTCTAGGGGACAGGCTATGCAAAGGTTGCCGCAACCTGTCGGGCGGCTGATCATGAATAAACACTACTTTTGCCAGCATTTGCAGGAAAAGTAGTGTCTTCGTCTATCTTAAGTGAAACATGCCGCTGCTAATGGCAGTCACTTTCACTTTGGGTTCATATTGCCAGATCATCTCGGTCCGGCGTGTCTCATACTGCAGTTTCATAGCTTCGCGATCGATTACCGCCTGTTTTGCTTTCTCTTCTTCGGCATCTGTCTCGGAGTCGATCGGTACTGCTGCCTCTGCCGCCAGTTCTACATCTGCTCCAATGGGTTTAGCGTTAGTTATATCCACAACTTTTATCAGTGGTACAGGTGGCGTGCGGTTAGAAGGGACATTCTCCGTGTCTGAGGTTATGTTACCTGGTAATTCTACCTCAGGCATATCTTCTCGGAGTACCGCCTCATAGTAGGTGTCCAACACGTCCAGCTCCAGATCAAGCCGCTCTTGGGCTTTCTCTGCCCAGCTATAATCGAGTTCCAGCAAGCGGTTCGTCAAATGAGATTCCAGAGCAGCTCCGGCATCAAATAACGAAACTTTAGCTGTCTGTACATGCATGTTCTCCGCAAGCCTCGGACTGAGGTCACGTCGGTTCAGCTTCGTGCCGAATTTTTCTATAATTTCACCCGAGCGAAGGGAGATGCCGAGAAAATGTAATTCCTCCCGTTTCAAATCACAGGCGAATTCCACCTTGAAACAGACACCAAGCCAAGGCTCATATACGGCTGGCGCTGTAGCCCGCAATTGCCGTTTGGCAGCCTGTTCGAACAGGTTCACGAAGGCACCGCCTTCACGGGCAGCCCCGAAAATCTGCTGCAGTCTGCGACTGCCATACACCACTTCTTCACGCAATATTCGTCCTGGCCCCAGCTGTGGCAGTGATGGCGTAATACCGAAGTAACGGCCTAGAATAGTTTCTTTTGGTGGCTCGCCTTGAGGACTGCCGTTGGTTACGCCATCAGGGTTAGGAACAGCAGGAGGTGATGCTTGCGCAGCTTTGGCTTCTGCTGCTTCAATGGCCTGCTGATAACTGTCAGGATCAAATATAAATGTAAAGGACATCGTCTCAGCGGGTGCTCCGGTTCGTTCCACGAACCCCCAATAATAGGGGCGATTGGTCAACGCTTTGTCCGCCTCAGGCGAGAGTTTGACTGTAACATGGGCAGGGGAACGCTCCATAATCTGACAATCCAGTGCTTCCAGATAGGTGAGAACATAAGCCTGCACTTCATGGGGAGACATGGTCATGAGTTAGCTACCTCCTTTGCGAAGATCTAACAACCCGGATACGGCAGGGCCTTCATCGTCAACCTCACGTTGAATGGAGCTCAGCGATTGTCCAAGTGAATCCATTTTACGGCGAATATCTTCATCAGTTTGTGATTCCAGCATGATTTTGTACAAACTTTTCTCAATAGACTCCTTCTTCTCCAGCCGTTCCAGAATGACATCCAGCCCGCCGATCACCATCTCAAACATATTGATCTTCTCATGCAGCAGATTCAGAATATGTTCCTCAATGGTTCCCGTCGTGGATAAATTGAAGATGTTCACGTCATTTTGCTGTCCCAGCCGGTGTACCCGACCGATCCGCTGCTCAACCCGCATAGGGTTCCAAGGCAGATCAAAGTTGATCATATGATGGCAAAATTGCAGATTAATGCCTTCACCACCCGCTTCGGTTGCAATCATGGCCTGCACACGCCCGCGGAAGAGATCCATCATCCAGTCTTTTTTGCCTCGATTCATGCCACCCCGATAGGGTACAGCCGTAAGCCCATTGTTGCGGAAATAGTTTAGCAGATACTCCTGTGTGGCCCGGTATTCGGTGAAGATAATTACTTTTTCATTCATGTTCCGAACCAGTTCCATCGTTTTCTCCGCTTTGGTATTCTCCTTGATCGCTTTAATATGGGCAACGAGTTCCCAAATCTTGTCCCGAAGGGGAGAGTCCAGCGGAAGTTTCTTCGACAGATTAACAAGCGTCACGAATACAGCATCTCGACTGCTGCACACTTCACGCTGCAATGTAACAAGGGAGAGCATGCTACTTAGGTTGCCGCCAGCTTCCTGGTACTGGTCTTTAACAAAGGAAGTCACGCCATCATAAAGCGCTTGTTCTTCAGGCGATAGTTGCAGATTCACGTTGGAGACATTCCGTTTGGTAAATTGAACGGGGCCTTCGCCGCGGCGGTTACGAATCATGACTTTGGATAACTCGTTCTTAAGCTGTTCCTGATTTTTCGGAACCCGTTTGTCTACAACAAAGTTGGCCGCAAAGTCACCCTGACGACCCAGTTGACCGGGCTTCAGCAGGTTGATCAGATTGAACAATTCACTCATATCGTTCTGAACAGGTGTAGCTGTAAGCAGCAGACAATACTTTTTGCGCAATTTCAGCATGAATTGATAGTTGGTTGTTTTCTTGTTTTTGAGCTTATGAGCCTCGTCAATAATAATCATGTCGTAATCAGTATTCAGCAGCATATCTTTATGCGGGTCACGTTTGGCTGTATCCATGGAAGCAACAACCACTTCATTCTGCCAGGAATAGGCCTTTTTCTGGGCAATAGCAGGGATGCCAAATTTTGAATTCAACTCCCGTACCCATTGCAACACAAGAGAGGCTGGCACGAGAATGAGTACCTTGGATACGAGACCCCGAACCATATATTCTTTCAGAATGAGACCGGCTTCAATGGTTTTGCCCAGACCCACCTCATCGGCGAGAATGGCCCGGCCTGACATTTCAAATAATACTCTGCGTGCAGTGTCCATCTGGTGAGGGAGTGGGGTAAGGCCTTGTAGATGCTTGAGACATTGGATCTCGTCAAAATTGGGAATAAGGTTGGTCTCTTCGGCTTGAATGCCGAGTTGAAAGAGTCGGTAATCCCCCCAAGGCCCCCCTTTATCCAGTCGTGATTCCAATTGATTAATCCAGGTCCGATCAAATTCCAACGGAACGGGCAGCTCGGCTACAGGTTGATTCATGTGGTGCGGGTTTTTCCGGTTCATGGTGTTTCCTCCCCTGCCATACGTGATGACGTTTTATTCGTAGGTAATAGTATGGACGAATGAGAGTCAGTTCATAACTATATAAGTTGAACTACATTTTATTTGCACGAACACTACGATGACAGAACAACCTTCCAATCGCTGTTATCCCCAGATTTCTTTGATTCCCTTTTCTGGAGGGGGAAATCCGGGGATAAAGGCGAACGCTTCGCTTTTTCAGGTTTTTTCTGTCCTCTCCGTTGACGTGCAAATGATTAGTTTAACTTATATTGAACCCAGAAATTTAGTAAAGGCACATGTTTTTTCTGTGCCAAAAAATTCACTGATGTCGTATTCATGCGTATGAGGGTGTGTGAAGAAGTTTGTCCGAACAGGGGAGTCTACAAAATAAGGTCTGTGATAAAAGTCATGTGGAAAATCAATATATGGTGTAATATACTGGTTTTATATCACTATATGTGGTGTTTCATCATAATTTACTTTTATAGTGAAAATGGAGATTTATTCCGGGGAGGTTGAACGTAGCGATGAAATCGAACCAACGATCGTACCAATTAGAAGGACTTAGCGAAAAAATATTTCTGGACCGATACGCCTGGAAGGACGCTGATTCGAATCATGCCAAGGTTGGAGATGTGGTATTGGTATTAACGAAGGATGATCCGAAGTTCCCAACCAAGGAAGTGGGCGAAATCATAGAACGTAAGGGTCAGCTTGTACAGGTAAGGACTCGAAGGGGAGAGATGATTGAGACAAGTGTGGAGAAATTGACACTCAACATAGAAAAAACACCGGAAGAGATGTGGGACCGTCTTGCCAAAGCGATGGCTTCTGTCGAATCCACAGCCGATCAGCGGGCAACGTGGGAGTCCAAGTTCCGCTCTGTGTTGGAAGATTGGAAGTTAGTACCCGGAGGCCGAATTGCTGCGGGTGCGGGGGCAAGCGATGAGTTGACACTCTTCAATTGTTATGTCATTCCGTCTCCGCAAGACAGTCGGGGTGGCATCATGAAGACTTTGACCGAGATGACGGAGATTATGGCACGTGGGGGAGGTGTTGGCATTAATTTGTCCTCTTTGCGTCCTCGCCGAGCGGTGGTGAAAGGTGTCAACGGATCATCCAGCGGTTCCGTATCGTGGGGCGGATTGTTCAGTTATACGACTGGACTGATTGAACAGGGCGGAAGCCGCCGGGGTGCGCTCATGCTGATGATGAATGACTGGCATCCAGATGTGCTTGATTTTATTACCGTGAAACAAACGATGGGGCAGGTGACCAATGCCAATCTGTCTGTATGTGTGAGCAACGCATTTATGGAGGCTGTCAAGCAGGACGGAGATTGGGACTTGGTTTTCCCCGATACGAACGATCCGGACTACGACATCGAGTGGAACGGGGATATGCAGCAATGGAAAGCCGCAGGTCATTCGGTGGTGCACTATCGTACACTGAAGGCGCGCGAAATCTGGCATACCATTATTGAATCAGCCTGGAAATCGGCAGAGCCCGGTGTGGTATTCATGGAGTACTACAACCAGATGTCCAACAGCTGGTACTTCAATCCGATTATCTGTACTAATCCTTGCGCAGAACAGGGTCTGCCTGCCTGGGGTGTATGTAATCTGTCTGCCATTAATCTGTCCAAATTCTACGATGAAACAAATCATGATGTGGCATGGGATGAACTGGCGGAAACCACTCGTATCTCGACTAGATTTTTGGACAATGTCATCGATGCAACACCATATCATTTTGAGGAAAATAGACTGAATCAGCAGCGTGAACGCCGGGTTGGGCTTGGCACCATGGGACTGGCAGAGCTGATGATTAAGCTGCGTATTCGATACGGCAGTCCTGAATCTCTTGTTTTTCTGGATAGACTGTATGGATTCATGGCGAAGGAGGCCTATCTGGCATCGGCAGAGATTGCAGCAGAGAAGGGAGCTTTCCCAGCTTTTGAAGCTGAACCGTATTTACAGAGTGGATTCATGAAAAACATGGTTGCGACGTACCCTGAAGTGGGAGAGGCCATCCGTAAACAGGGCATTCGAAATGTCACACTGATCACACAAGCGCCAACGGGAAGTACAGGTACGATGGTGGGCACATCAACAGGTATTGAGCCGTATTTCGCCTTCAAGTATTTCCGTCAAAGCCGTCTAGGTTATGATGAACAGTTCGTACCGATCGCACAAGATTGGCTGGATGAACATCCTGGTGAAGCTTTACCAGACTATTATGTGACGGCGATGGATTTGTCGGCTGAGAATCACATACGGGTGCAGGCAACGATTCAGCAATGGGTGGATAGTTCGATCTCGAAGACGGCCAACTGTCCGGCTGATTTTACAGTGGAGGATACGGCTGAGCTGTACGAACTGGCCTTCGACCTTGGTTGCAAGGGAGTAACGATATACCGCGACGGCAGCAGGGATGTGCAGGTGTTGTCCACGTCGAAGAAGGAAGAGACCCAAGGTGAAGATCAGAACACGGCGGAAGCTGAAGAGAAGACAGTCGTATCTGCTATAGAAAACCCGAATAATGCTGAAGTACAGGCAAGTGATGGAACTTCCAATAGCCAGGTTGGTGTTAGAACGCATTCTTCTGATCAAGCCCCGTCCTCTTCTACAGTACTGGATAAACAATACAGAAGCCGTCCTCAAGTACTGCGCGGTGCGACATACAAAATCAATACGCCATTTGGTATGGCTTACATTACGATCAATGATCTGGAGGGAACCCCGGGTGAGATCTTCCTGAACGTGGGCAAAGCGGGATCGGATGTGTTTGCCATGGCTGAGGCACTCGGTCGAGTATGCTCTCTGTTCCTTCGATACGGAGATCATGGGCAAAAGGTTGAACTGTTGATCAAACATCTCAAGGGAATCGGTGGTTCGGGAGCGATTGGCTTCGGAGCCAATAGGGTTGAATCGATTGCTGATGCAGTCGCCAAAGCATTGGAAAGTCATGTACAGAGCGATGTGCAGGAGAACGAACCTGGAGCATTACAAAAACAGAATCAAGTGGAGAGCACGTATCCAAAAGTAGAGGATCAGAAAACCTTTATCGAATCGAGAGATTTATGTCCTTCATGCGGCTCGGCATCCCTGATGAATGTGGAAGGTTGCAAAACATGCAGCAACTGTGGGTACAGTAAATGCAATTAAATATCTTTTGAAAAAAAGAGAAAAAGAAAGGCACTCCTGACTCCATTACGAAGTCAGGAATGCCTTTTTGTCATTTAGATAACTAACACCAATCTTGGCATCGATCTGCAAGTGATTGCAATTCATTAAATACAACACCAGCATGGTAGCCGTCGCACACGGCGTGATGTAACTGAACGGATAAGGGAAGATATACTTTATCGTTCTGTTGAACATATTTCCCCATCGTGAAAATAGGCAACAAGTAGGTTCCCTCATTGTAAATATTCAGATTAAATCCGGTAAAGTTCACCCAAGGAATACTGGAAACGGGAAAAGTATTTGGCGGTTCATTGGGTTTGGCAACAAATTGTTTGTGATCTTTGTAATTCTTCATATCTTCCAGATAACGAATGTGGAACGTCTCGAAATCTTCATGGAATGCTGTCCAGATCGTTGAGAAACTTTTGTTGTCCTCATGAAAAATTGTATAACTCGGAGACATTTCGTCCCAGTAGCCCAATCTGCCCTCGGCGTCAAAACAAGTTCGAAATTCCCTGTGTGCATTGACAACCGTAGAGATCATGTGAATAAGAGCGGGATAGAACTTCAATCCTTTAAGCTTCAGTTCGTTGATCAATAGAGTGATATCCAGATTAGCAGTTATGCTGTAGGTACATCTGACCTGATTCAAGTAGTGGTCAAAGTATGGCTTTCGATCCCACTGATCTAACACGATTAAATTAAACATAAGTTATAACCTCCTAAATTTGAATAATGGATTTATTTAGGAGGTATATTTGACTGATTTGACCATATCCTATCACATTCCCAGTATCGTATTTTTAGAAATTGACCATTTCAGTATACCATGATAGTGAATATGTCGTTTATAGCGAAATCGTCTGCAAAACGCTTTTTCAACCTGTTTCTTTCCTTTATAATTAAAGTTGTCTTTATAACGAAGAAGAGAGGGGATTAGATGCGTCAGCCGATAGAAGAACCTATATTTTATTCTTATCCTGGAATGGTAGCGGTGGTGACTTCACGTCATGAGGGAGTCCAGAATGTGATGGCGTCCGGATGGCATACATACATCGGATCATCACCAGGCGTATACGGCATCTCCCTTCGTAAGGAAACATACTCCTATGAACTCATTGAGAAGAGTGGCGTATTCGGTGTTCATTTCCTGCCAGGTCATCGATCGGAGTGGATTCAAGCTGCAGGAACGTTCAGTGGAAGAGATACGGATAAATTCACAAGATTCGGCATTCCGTATGAGGAAGGAATCAAGGTAAGTGTACCCATTTTGACAGATGCTTATTTTGCTTATGAATGCAAGGTTATGGAGATTACGACATATGGTGACCATGAATGGATTGCAGGCGAAGTGTTGCAGCGATATCAGGATCAGAAGTACTTTCTGGAGAATGGAATGGTTGATCTGGAGAAGTTGCAAATCCCAATGTACACAGGGCGTTCAACATACCGGATCATGGATGCGAGGACAGAAGAAAAGATTCACCCGTTCCACCTCTAGGGTCCTAGGCAAGAAGAAGCAATTATGAGCAAAACTTTCAATCCGGTCTGACATAGGTTTATAATGGATATTGGCTGCTGAGCAAGTCGGCAGCCTTTTGTTATGAATTCAATTGTTTCAATCGATGTGTGCGTGGGTATGCTGGTTTGCGCAAGCGGGACAGGTAATTTTAGCCACTCGATGAAAAGTACTATATTTAACGACAAAATTAGAGTATGATTTTACAGCTATATGAGCTGGCAGGAAAGGTTACATCGGTTTAATCGTTTGTAACTATCCCTGTAAAGTATGAGGCTTATTTCGGGCGTATAATGCTAAACGTGAACTTACGAATGAATATAAAGAATATTTTAATAATTAAACTTAATGGACAGGCAACTCGTCTTCTTTAAGATGATAGAATTCACACAGAATGTCGCATCATCAGATAGTGCTTCGAACAGAAGCTTTTCTTATGTTGTAAATGAAAGATGGAAGGTGCAATACGTATGTTAATGACAACCAGAACGATCAGGAGTTCCTTTATGCCCCCAACACCGATGTTGTTGACTCACAGTAACAAGGAGGGGCATGCATGTCACAATCGTTAAATCGTAAGAGACATATGAACGGACTTGACGGCTTGCGAGCCATCGCTGTACTTGCAGTAATCGCGTATCATCTGAATTTGGATTTTATTCCGGGCGGACTGCTCGGTGTAGGTATATTCTTTGTTCTCTCGGGATATTTAATTACAGATATTCTCGTGTCACAGTGGCAGGAACATGGACGCATTTCACTCGGTGATTTCTGGGTAAGACGGGTAAGGCGTTTGCTTCCAGGCATGCTGACCATGACAGCTGTGGTGATGATCTGGTTGGCCTGTACAGACCCATCCCGGCTTGCTGCGCTTCGTGGTGATATCGTTTCGGGTGTATTATACATAAGCAATTGGTGGTATATCTTTCACAACGTTTCCTATTTCGAAAGTTTTGGCCCTCCATCACCGTTTGGACATTTCTGGTCGCTGGCTGTGGAAGAGCAATTTTATCTCATATGGCCTCTTCTACTGATCGCAGCAATCGTAGTGTTCAAAAGAAAGGGATGGCTGGTCGTCTTCATTGTTGTCGCAGCTGAATTATCTGCTGGCGCAATGGCCATCATGTATAATCCGGATCTGGACCCGAGCCGTGTATATTATGGAACAGACACGCGGGCATTTGCACTGCTTGCTGGTGCTGCGCTTGCCGTGGTATGGCCTAGTCGCAAGCTATCGAACTCTCTGTCTGGCATGAACCGGCTTGTGCTCGATGTGTCGGGACTTGCTGCGCTCGCTTTGTTAATCTACATGATGCTGAACAGCAGTGAATACGATCCGTTTCTGTATCAAGGGGGCATGGTGCTTCAGGCTATCGCAACAACGTTGCTGGTAGCGGTGTTGGCTCACCCATCGTCTCTACTGGCACGTATCATTGGCGCCAAGCCATTACGTTGGATCGGAGAGCGATCCTACGGATTATATCTGTGGCATTATCCTGTCATTATTTTAACCAATCCCGCGGTGAATACGGGAGGAGCACATCCTGTACGCATCATTTTACAGGTTGCTGCAACGGTTGTACTGGCCTCATTGTCCCTTAAATATATTGAAAATCCGATTCGGTACAATGGATTCCGTGATTCTTGGTCCCGATTATGGGGAAGAGGGCGGTCATCAATCGGTATACGTAACGTATGGTGGAAGCGGGCAGGTCTGTTGATGACGATTCTGCTGTTGTCCTATACGGTATCTCAGATGATGGTCTCACATGCAGCGAACTCCGACTCCCATTCGGTATCGATGTCCAACACATTAAATGGAGAGAATTCCGTAGCGGAGGAACAGGGACAGGATGTGTTGCCAGCTATTACAGGAACGTCAGGCTCTGGCCAAAAGAACGATGCTCATACCCATAAACCGGAAGCAGGAACGAAAGATGATCCGGGGAAAAATGAGAAGCCAACAGGAGAGCCTGCTCCAGACTCAAAACCTGACGACCAAGACAATTCAGTGAATGCTGGCAAGGACGGTCAGTCTGAAGATAAGCCGGCTGATGACTCCGTGACGAACGAGAATGATACACCGGATGACGCCGGAGCGAATCAATCCGATAATACGGATCATACGGATGATGCACCTGATTCATCTCAGGACAATGAAGAAACGGCTCCTCCTGCCCAGGATGGCAAGGTTCATTATACCGTCATTGGAGATTCGGTGATTTTGGATGCAAAACCGTATCTGGAGCAAAGTATATCAGGAGTGTATGTGGACGGACATGTCGGTCGTCAGATGTGGCAGGCAGGCGATGTATTGGAAGGTCTGAAGCAAAACAACCAAATGGGCAGCAAAGTGGTGCTGGAGCTCGGGACGAATGGTTCCTTTAACTCCAAAAACTTGAATGCTGTGCTTGATTATCTGAAAGATGAGGATCAGGTATATCTGGTTACTGTGCGCGTACCTCGTCCGTGGGAACGAACGGTGAACAGGGCGTTGAATGAGGCAGCATCCAAATACAGCAATGTCTCGTTGATTGACTGGAACAGTGCAAGTGAGGGACATGACGAATATTTTGAAAAAGATGGCGTACATCTCACTACGCAAGGTTCCGAAGCTTTTGCAGAACTGGTGAAGAACAGTATCCAATAATACGCAATCCATATTTAATACGATTTAGCACTTATTCATTATATATAGCCTGGGGTGAAGCTACCGACGGCTACAACAAGAAAGAGCTCTCATTGTGAGGGCTCTTTCTTGTTGTTATAAACAATAAGCCAGCAAAGTAAATTCCAAACAGGGGAACCGATATTTTTCACCCCTGCATCCGTGGATCGTCACCTTACGGTATGATAGCGTTAACATTTACAATAAGTGTATTCAAATCGCCGAGGGGGATTATAGAGATGTTGAAAAAATGGCTTTCGGGTTTCCTGGCAATAACATTGTTCTCCATTATTCTGGCTGGCTGTGCTGGCGGGGACACTTCAGAAGGAGGCAGTGGGAATGACAAAGTAACCGTCACACTCTGGCACAACTGGACCGGACAGGATGCAAAAGCGGTTGCGATGCGCAAAATTATTGAAGATTTTCGCGCGGCGCATCCAGATATTGAAGTTGTAGATGAAGGCTTGCCAACAGATGGTCTCAAAACCCGGCTTCGTACAGTGGCCGCTGCCAACGAGATGCCAGACCTGTTCGTGATGTGGCCGGATGCCATGACGAAGGAATTTGTAAAAGGGGATCTGTTACAGCCCATTAATGCAGAGCTGGACGCAAAGCCGGAGTGGAAAGACAACTTTATCCCGAATGCACTGGATGGATACACTGTGGACGGGAATATCTACTCCGTGCCGATGAATCTGGCGCCAAGTTCCTTCATTTATTACAATGAAGCTCTTTTCAAACAGTACAACGTAAAAGTACCTGAGACATGGGCGGAACTGGAACAAGCGATTGCTACTTTTAATCAAAATAAAGTCATTCCCATGGCACTTGGCAACAAGGCCAACTGGGTAGCTCAATCAACGATATTCAGTACACTGGCTGATCGGATTACCGGCACAGACTGGTTCCTGAAAGCGGCAGCACAAGAGGGTGCTAGCTTTACCGATCCACAATTTATTGAAGCCTTGAACAAGATGCAGGAGCTTGGCAACACCAAAGCATTCCAAGATGGATTCAACAGTATCGATGAGACACAGATGATGCAGCTTTATTTCCAAGGTAAGGCAGCGATGGTCATGAACGGCGGATGGGCCTTGGCAAATCTGGTGAACAATGCACCTGAAGAGGTGTTGAACAACACACATATCACGATTCTTCCTCCAGTGGACGGAGGTCAGGGTGAACCAAGAACAACATCCGGTGTAGTAGGAACCGGGTTGGGTGTAAGTAAAAAGCTGAGCGGTGCGCAAAAAGAGGCAGCGATGGAGCTGTTCTACGCGCTGGCAGGACCTGATGGTCAGAAGGCCACATTGGATAGCAGCACATTGGTGAGTTACAAGATTGATCTGGACAAAACCAAAGCACATCCATTGTTCGTTGAATTATATGATCTGATGCAGGAAGTGAAGATCACGCCAGTATACGATTCCAAGCTGGGATCGGCAACGGTTGAGGTTATTAATAATGCATTGCAAGAGTTGCTTATGGGCGGCAAGGCCGAAGACATTGCGGCTAAAATTCAGGCGGCTCAAGCCAATGCAGTTAGTCAGTAACCATTCGTTAAAACCCCTTCCCGGCAGGGGAGGGGTTTTAAGTATGGATGAGATAGTCAGTTGCAAGTTGGTAAAGGCATTTATGGAAGGGAAGTGAACAGATGAACGCACTGCGAAGTCGGCGTTTTATTATGCTGGGGCTGGCCCCGGCAGTCATCATTTATGCATTGTTTGTATTTGTACCGGTCGTGTGGTCGGCATACTACGGTTTCTTCAACTGGTCCGGCATCGGCGCATCCAAATATATTGGTGTGGATAATTACGTAGAGATCTGGCATGATCCTGTGTTTTGGCGGGCACTGAAAAATAACGTTATTTTTGTGTTGGCATCGGTGTTTGGACAAATTCCGTTAGCGTTGATGTTGGCGGTCATATTACACAAAAGCAATCCATTACAGCGGTTTCTGCGCTCAGCCGTATTTCTGCCGATGGTGTTATCCACTGTCGTTATCGGTATGATCTGGCAGTATATCTATCATCCGCAGATCGGGATATTGAACTTTCTGCTGGACGCTCTGGGGCTGGAAAGTTGGAAGCTACAATGGCTTTCCGATGACAAGATTGCCATTTTCTCATTGGTACCGCCGCTGCTCTGGAGCTTTGTCGGGTTGTATCTGATTATCTTTATCTCGGCACTACAGAATATTCCAGGCGAGATTCATGATGCTGCCAAAATAGACGGTGCTTCAGGAATCCGGAAACTGGTGTCGGTCTCTTTGCCCATAATCTGGGGTACGGTTCAGGTAGCGATCATTCTATGTATTTCGGGTAGTCTGAAATCATTTGATCTGGTCTACATCATGACCAAGGGTGGTCCGGCACATGCGACGGAACTGCTTGCAACGTATATGTACAATTCAACCTTTACAACATACCGATATGGTTTTGGTAGTGCGATCTCCACAACCATCGTACTGATCTCCCTGCTGCTGATCGGAACAAGCCAGTGGCTAACTAGTCGCAAACGAAAAGAGAATCAATAGAGAGGAGGAGCTATCATGCGCGTGACACCTGTATCCATGCCATCACCTCGAAGCAGCTCGGGCCATCCGATTCGTCGCTTACGTAGCGGAATTGTTTGGACGCTGCTAACGGTCTATGGTATTTTAACATTGTATCCGTTCTACTGGCTCGTGATTAGTGCATTCAAAACAAATGAAGATTTCTATAGCAGGCCCTTTGGTCTGCCGGAAAACTGGAATGTTGCCAATTTCAGCAATGCATGGGAAAGCTCCAGGCTAGGGACTGCTTTTGGCAATTCACTAATCGTATCGGTGGGTTCACTTATTCTGACGCTGTTTATTGCAGCGCTGGCTTCATTCATCCTGGCTCGTTTCCAGTTTCGCTGGAAAGGGTTGATCATGACCTTCTTTGTTGTTGGTATGCTCATTCCGATCCATAGTACGCTTGTCCCCTTATTTATTTTAATGAAACAGATGTCCTTGCTAAATACGTACTGGGCCTTAATATTACCTTATACGGCTTTTGCATTGCCTACGGCCATTTTTGTGCTTACGGCTTATCTGACAAGTGTTCCACGTGATATTGAAGAGGCAGCTTTTATTGATGGAACAGGACTTTGGGGGCTGTTTACCCGGATCATGTTACCCATGTCCGTACCTGCGTTGTCTACGGTTACGATCCTGAGTTTCTTGCATGCGTGGAATGACTTTTCTTTTGCGCTTGTATTCATCAACAAAACCGGATTGAAAACGTTACCGCTGGCCATTGCGAACTTTGCGGATGGATATCAGACGGATTACGGATTAACGCTTGCTGCCATGACCCTATCGGTTATTCCAACCATTATCTTGTATCTCGTATTCCAGGAACAAGTTATGAAAGGCATGACAGCCGGAGCTGTCAAAGGATAAGCGAAAGCGCATCCAGAGGAGGAGAAACGTTTGGCACGCTGGCTCACATCTTCGTTACAAAGGAAGCTATCGGTCGTCGTGACGGCTTCAATGATTGTGCCATTGCTGGCGTTGGGTCTGTTCGCCTTTCTGATCTCTTCCCGCATTACAGAGCAAAAAACAAAACTGTCCGGCATGGATACGCTGAAACAGGTGGAAGCAAATCTTCGTTATATGTTGCAGGATGCCGAGAATCTCTCCATTTTCCTGATTGGAGAACGGGACATCCAGCAGTATCTTAGCCACAATGAAGATCATGAGCTGGACCGGGTGGATATCCTGGGAAGGATGACCAATCTGGCGGCTTCCAAGAAATATATTGCGAACATCGCCATATATCCAAGCCGATTCGATGCCACATTGTCAACCGCTACCTGGTATGAATCCAATGAATCCAACCTTTCGTATCCCTCTGTTCCAAGCGGTGAAGCAGTCAAACAATGGACGGGGGTATACCCGGTGCAGAATTACGCGGGTATTCAAAATGTGATCACATTGGTTCGGCCGATTCGCAGTATCCATGATTATCGACCGATCGGCTGGTTAGCCATTAGTCTGGATGAGAAGGCCATATCCAAAGGATGGGCCGCTCTGGGATTAGGCAGAGGGCAAGGCAGACTGGAGCTCATCGGCAGTTCTGGAGAGATTCTGTCTTCGATGGACAAATCCCGGCTTGGACTTAAACTGGAGCAGGCTGAACAAGGTGTCACAACGTTAATTCAGGATGGCGGTAGCGGAACAACCACATATGGCAGTGGTGAAGATAAACGGACATTGCTCTATTATCCGGAAGAATTGACGGGGTGGACGTTGGTTGGAACAGTCCCTTACGACCAGTACAAGTCCGAGAATCGGTACATTCTTATTCTGACCGGTTGCGCCGTTGCCATGTCTGCTGCGATAAGTGCTGCCTTGGTCTGGTTTACGGTGCGGCGTGTGACGAGGCCGCTTCGTGTGCTTACCAGACATCTGTCCCGAATTGATCCGGAGCGTCCTCTTCCGCTGTTCCGGTCTGAAAGTGATGACGAGATTGGCAGGCTTGGGGAGAGTTACAATCTGCTCGGTGCACATATTCAGTTATTGAAGGAAGAGGTTATTCGAGGTGAAGCTCGCAAAAAAGAGGCAGATCTTCGAGTGCTTCAGGCGCAGATTAACCCGCACTTTCTCTATAACACGCTCTCTTCCATTCACTGGATTGCCTTAATGTCTGAAGAGAAGAGAATTGCGGATATGGTTGAGGGCCTGAGTGATTTTCTACGTATCAGCTTGAATAATGGTCAGGATTACTGCCCTGTGGAACAGGAAATTGCTCATATTCGCCATTATGTGCGTGTGCAGTCGATTCGTTTCCCTGATCAATTTGTGTTGCATTATATCGTAGATCCAGCACTTGAGAAGCGAATGATGCTGAAGCTATTGCTGCAACCGCTTGTTGAGAACGCCATGATTCATGGCATTCAGCCCAAAGCAGGCGTGGGTACCATCACCATAATGATTCGCAAGGACCCGGATAATGAACAGATAAATGTGCTGGTGCTGGATGATGGTGTAGGCATGGAGCCGGACAGACTGGAGCAATTAAGGATAAGCATTAGGGAATGGAAGGGAAAACAGCCGGAAAAACAGCTGAACCAAGGCGGTTATGGGCTCTGCAATGTGAATGAGAGACTGCTGCTCCATTATGGAGCGGATGCACAGCTTGAAGTAGACAGCAGGGTTGGGGGAGGTACCCGGATTTCGTTTTCCATTCCAATCTTGGAGGGTTTACCATGAGACTATTAATTGTTGATGATGAAGTGATTATCCGTACAGGGCTTGCCAGCGTTATCGCTTGGCATGAACTCGGAATTGAACTTCTTCAACCTGCTGCCTCGGCAGAGGAGGCGTTAACACGCATGGCTGAGGAACGTCCGAATATCCTGATGACGGATATTCGGATGACAGGCAGATCAGGGCTGGAACTGGCAGAAGAGGGCCTGCGATTACTACCTGAGCTGGAGGTCATTATTTTGTCTGGATACGATGACTTTTCTTATGCCCAACAGGCGATTCGCCAAGGCGTTACAGATTATCTGCTCAAAACAAGCAAGCCGGAAGAGATCATCAAAACCGTATTACAGGCCAAACAGCGAATCACGGAACGTTGGGCAGAGAAGTCCAGAGAGGGACAGCTTATGCGGGAGAATCGGGAGCGGTTATTTGCCGGGTGGATCATTGATGGTGACACCGCTTCGGGCCATTTTCCTTCATTCTTGCGATCTGATGCTGGAAAAGAGGCAGGGGTTGTTGGCCTTGATGATGAACAGATTCTCAGACAAGTCATTATTCTTCGAGCAGAGGGTTGGGATCGATCCTCGGATGCGCTATTACGATTTGCGGTGCAGAATACCCTGGAGGATATGTTACCTGGTGCCATTGCTCATGTAGAGAAACAGCAAATTATTTGTGTAGTTGCATGGCCGCCTGTGGAACATGAATATACGTACAGGCTGGAGAGTGCACTACGTCGGATGGAGCAATTACTGAAGTGCACCGTGCGCGCAGCGATAGGTCTGCCTATGCGTGGATATGCAGATCTGCACGAAAGCTACAGAACTGCTTCAGCTGCCTTCCGATATCGGGGTTTGATGGATGATAAAGTATGGCATTATGAGCACGTTCAGGATCGCCGAGGTGGTAAAACTGTACTTACGCACAAAGAGGAGACCAGACTTGGTACAATATTGCTGGATAATGATTCAGTCACGTTAACGACTTGGACGCGGGAACTTGTGGCTAATCTGATTACAGAACCGGAGGTCACACCAGATTCGTTCAATGCTTGTCTGCACTCGGCCGTCATTGCAGGTCATCGCTGGCTGACTCGCACAATGCGAGCCACAGGGCGTGAAGAACCCGCAAGGCTGGAGCCTTGGTTGCCGGAACCGGATGGCGAGGCTGCGGAGCTCGGGGATATGCTGTTTCATCATCTGTATGGTCTGATGCATGTCTATCATAGCCGAATGGGTCAGGGACAGGCTGCCCATGTGCAGAAGGCTATTGGTTATATTGAATCTTCATTGGCGCAGGATATTAATCTGCAGCAGGTAGCTGGACATGTTCATTTGCATCCGGGTCACCTCAGTGAACTGTTTAAAAAAGAAATGGGTGTGACCTTCGGAGATTTTGTCACCGATATGCGTATACGAAGAGCGATGGATATGCTGGCGGTGTCTCCAGCGAAGGTCAGTGAAGTCGCTGCAATCAGCGGCTACGAGGACGTGAAATATTTTAGCAGACTGTTCAAAAAACATACGGGCAAGACCCCGAGTGAGTATCGCGAAGAGGCGTTGTTGTTCAAGCCTTCGGGAAGTTAGAAATGAGCAGATTAGGAAACATGTTTTACCTTTCTGCAAACGTTTTCGATATGGTATTACTCAGGGTTATTGGAGAGTGAGGGCATACTGATGAAGACCTATAGTTCAAGTCAGGATTTATCGGGACAATGGATGATACAGCATTTTGAAGTTGGAGAGAAGCGGGCAATGGATGTGGCAGCTGCTGCACTGGATGACCGTTTCTGGATCGGGGCTGAAGTGCCTGGCGATGTACATGCTGCATTGGTTGAGCGCAGTATCATTGATCCGCCCTATTACGGACATAATGATGCCAAAAGTCGCTGGATTGAACAAAAGGAATGGTGGTACCGCACAACCTTCAATCTGGTAAGAGATGCAGAGACGGAGGAGCACTTTGAATTGGTGTTCGAAGGATTGGATACGTTTGCAACGGTATATGTCAACGGCCATGAAGTCGGGAAAACGGCCAATATGCTTATGTCACATGCATTTGATGTAACGTCTCTGGTACGCAGCGGTTGGAATGCGATTGCTGTCAAGTTTGATCCGCTTCACCTGCATCACCAGGACAAAGAAACCTTTGACTGGTCCTCATATACGAAGGAACGGCCATGGTTGCGCAAAGCAGCGATGAACTTTGGCTGGGACTGGGGTCCACGCATGGTTACGGTGGGGATCTGGGGTACGGTAAGGCTGGAAAAACGAACAATCGCCAAGCTGGACAATATGTATGCTCGTACGGAATCAGTCAGTTCAGAGTTGGCCGTCTTACATGTCACAGCGGATGTGAAGTCGGTCTTGTCTTACCGTAACAGACAGAAATGTGAGCAGGCTGTGGTTGCGACCTGTAATGTTCGTCTGTTGGATCGCAGTGGACACGAGGTGGCAGGTGTCACTGAACTACCCGTAGAGGGTGGTATAGCAGATACCACATTAAACGTTACGTCACCTCAGTTATGGTGGACTCATGATCTGGGTGAGCCGTATCTGTATACGCTGGAGGTTACATTATTCGCCGATGGCGTTGAGGTGGATCGTTATAGCGAGCCTTATGGGTTACGAACGATTGAGCTGGCTCTTCACAATGAACGGGGTGAAGATGCATTTACTTTTATCCTGAACGGAGTCAAAGTATATGCCAAGGGTGCCAACTGGATCCCGGCTGATCATCTGATTGGCGCCATCCCCAACTCTCGGTATCGTGAGCTTGTCGAGCTGTCGGTGGAAGGGCATATGAACATGCTGCGTGTCTGGGCTGGTGGTATATATGAGAAGGATGTCTTCTACGATGAGTGTGATCGGCAAGGGGTGTTGGTGTGGCAGGATTTTGCATTCGCGAATGCACTGTTCCCGGATTTCAATCGTGATTTCATGGATAATGTACGGCAAGAGGTAGAAAACAATGTCTTACGTCTGCGTAACCGTGCCTCGCTTGCCCTCTGGTGTGGGAATAATGAAATAGATTGGCTCTATGATATGAAGTCTGCAAGTGGAGATATTACCAGCCCGTTCTACGGTGAACAGATCTATCATGAGCTAATCCCTGAAGTGCTAGAGCGATTGGATCTGTCTCGTCCGTACTGGCCTTCTTCGCCGTTCGGAGACAGCAACGGTCAGGATGCGAATGACCCGGATGTGGGGGATCGCCACAACTGGCAGGTATGGCATGGTTCGGTCTATCCAAGGAAGCATGGAGAGCCACCGCTGCTGGACTACAGTATTGAAGGTGTAACGTTCAAAAATTATAAAAAGGATCATGCGTTGTTCAGCAGTGAATTTGGTATGCATGCCTCGGCCAATCGTTACACACTAGAGAAAAATATGCCCGCAGGTCAGTTTTACTGGGGCAGTCCGGAGATGGCCTATCGTAACAAAGATACCAACCACCAGAAAGGTATTCTGCTAATGGAGGGTTACACAGGGATTCCGCAAGATATAGAAGAGTATATGAACTACTCCATGCTTACTCAAGCAGAAGGGCTACGATATGGAATTGAACATTTTCGGCGCATCAATCACCGCAACAGCGGAGCGCTTGTATGGCAATTGAATGATAGTTGGCCAGGAACAAGCTGGTCCATGATTGATTATGAACTGCTGCCGAAGGCATCCTTTTATTATGGGAAAATATTCTTTCATCCTGTCCTGTTGTCACTGGAGCATGAGCCGGGGGAGCCGCTTGCGATGTGGGTTGTGAACGATACACGTGACGTCTTGAAAGGGGAGCTTCGACTCAATGTCTATGCATTGAATGGAGAGAAGATCTACTCCAGCTCACATGCTGTTGAGGTAACATCCCAATCCTCACGGTGTATTGCTGAATTAACTGAAGTACAGGTGTTACAGGGTAGACGCGCGGAGGAAGTAATGGTTGAGTTGGTATCCGAAGGATTTGCGGCACCGAGTAATCGATACTTCTTGCGTGATCCTAAGGATGTGAAGTTGCCAGAGTCGCAATTGAGCGTACATGTGAACGAGGAGGAGCAGTCTGTTACGGTTACGGCCAGTGGTGCGATTGCACGATTGGTGAAGCTGGAGCTTCCCCTTGGGCGTGTCCGATTCAGTGACAATTATTTCGATCTGCTCCCCGGTGAGAGCCGAACAGTGAGACTACTGCACCCAGAGCAAACGTCCCTGCCACTGACAGAACTTCGAGTTAGTGCCATGAACGGCAGAGAAGGATAAAATAATAATCACAGACTTCGAATCTTATTCGAGGTTCAAGGTGGTAATCCTGATCAGGGATGCCACCTTTTTTACTTTTGCAGCAGGGTGAGTTCCTGTCGTTGTGTCAGGTGGTTTAGTCCTTATTCCACAAGCGAAACTTCCAATCGGGTTCACATCTTGAATCATTAAGGTTAGAATGATATAGAGAAATCGTTTTCAAAGGAGGTGGATTCATGTCATTTGTCTTTTATCCGGAGATGGTTATATTCATTCTGATGTTGATCCTGCTGATTATTGGTATTGTATATATCGTACGTAAAAGCAAACAAGTATTGCGCCGCTTAAGCAATCTGGAGAAAGCAGTATATGAAAAAGATAACATCTCATCCTATCCGAAGGACGTGGATACTGTACAAGAAGCACCCAGAGAAGACACGTTTGCTCCACGCAAACGAAAATGAAGAAGGATACGGAATTACATAAAAAAGATAAACCAACAAACCAAAGAGCCGATTCTTCTCTATGAGGAAGTGATCGGCTGTTTGGGCATATAGACATTTTACTCGTATTTACTGGGTTTAGAGAAAGGATTCATAACGCTGTTGGAAAGAGGATTCCATCTCCATTTGCCGAGCAAGTTGTTGCTGTACCTTTGCCCCGCGAATCGTCTGAAGTTCCTGAAGTTGTGCAGTGGAACTGAATTGATCTGCAGCCATTTGGACAAGTAATTCGGAGAGCACATCCGCATCTTCGAGCGCGGCATTAAGTCCAAACGCACCGGTTGGTGTCATGGTATGAGCGGCATCACCGATGAGTACAACATTGTCCTGTGCCCACGACGGGCAATAGCTGCTTTCGACAGATAACAGAACAAAATCACTCCAGCTCTGAATGTTGGCAGCTACAGAATCAGACAGGCAAGGAAAAGCAGATACAAGTTTATCTACAAAAGGAGCAATCGGCTGCTCTCGCAGCTTGGAGTAAGCTCCTGCGGGAATGTTCCATCCAATCTGAACATAACCGCCGAACTGTGAGAACAGTGCGAGCTGTTGACCATCCATGCTGGCCATTCGAACAGCGGGTTCCCAACCTACGGGTGCCGGAATGCGTGCCCAGAGCAGATCATACCCATGCTTACGAATCTCCGGGGTCATACCGGAATGTTTGCGTACAGCAGAGTATCTGCCATCAGCACCCACAATTACAGATGCTTCAATGGAGGCAGGAACACCCTTCTGCCGAATGTTAATACCCACGACCTGGCCGTTCTTGTCTCGTAACAAACCGGTCATAATCGTATTGAATAGTACTTGTTCATATGAACTGTGCTGCTGAGCATTCGACACGATGGCTTCCAGGAGATGATCTTGGGGTACATGAATACCAACATGAGATTCTCCATTGCCCGGTGATACCGTATGAATAATCTGCCCATTTTCCCAATACTGAATCTGTTCCAAGAGCAGCGCTCCTCGTTCCTGAATGAGGGAATAGAGGGCGTGTTTATTCAAAATGGCTTCGCCATCCACATTAAGCAACTCCCCGCGAAACGACTTGTGCAGGTGGGGCTGCCGCTCAATGAGCATCGTGGAGATTCCTTTTTGATTCAGTAAATAAGAAAGCAAAGCACCGCCAGGTCCCGCGCCGACGATGCAAACGTCCGTTTTGAGTTGTGATTGTGTATTCTGATTCATGTGCATAAGTCCCTTGCATTATAATGGTGACGCTTTATTTACTTTATAACAACAGATTTATTAAAATCATTAAGTAACTAAAAGTAACTTTAAAGATATAGGTTATTATAAACAAACCCGTTGCCATAATGCAATAGGCGAAACCCAAAATAAAACAAGAGTCTTGCAGTCAACGATAGGGTGTCGGATACAAGCGCATTTTTCACAAACATCATAGTGTAAATATGTTACAATATAAGGTAGGTTATGATGAAAGGCGGAGGAACGTTTATGAGCCCGGATACGGAGCGAAACTCTCAATTGGCAAATGTGGATCAATTGTTGGAGGCCTTCTTCAGATATAAAAATAAAGTATTGGATCAGCAGCAGAAGACCGAAACCAACTGTAAACTGAATCCGACAAAAAGTCATATATTGGGCATGATTTTACGTGAAAAACGCTGCATGGCGGTTGATGTGGCTAGACAACTCAGTTTGTCTTCCGGCGCAACCACCATTGTACTGAATCAACTGGAGACGGAAGGGTTGATCCAGCGGGTGCGCAGTGAAGAAGACCGGAGAATTGTGTGGCTGTCCTTAACGGATGAAGGCGCGAAGCTTGCCAAGACACTTAATGCGAATCGCGGCCGAATGACGTGGGAATTGTTGCAAGCACTTTCCGAAGAGGAGCAACAGCAGATGTTTGGCATGCTGAAGAAAATTGAACTGAAACTGCTGGAGAACATGAAGTCGTTTGAGCAGATCCACCGGTAGTCCATAATATGACTTGATTCCTTGAAGACGTCAGTCCTCATGAGTTCGTCCCTAATTGCGGGGGGATGAACCTTGAAGACTGGCGTTTTTGAGTTGGTTTACAAATGAAAGCGAACCACATGATCTGTCATGCCTTCTTGGATCAAAATTTCTTTTTGCTTGCTGCCCATCAGGTCAAAGTGGGGAAAGGGCTGCCGCCGATGAATGTATCGCGGGTCCAGCCCATGATCGTTGCACCAACGTTCGAGACGTTCCAGATCTGCACAGCCAACTTTGGTGACACTGGTGATACCGGGAAATCGGTTGTCAATCCAGAAGTGAGTGAGGTACGCAATCTCACCACGAGCCACTTGTTCCTTCCACGCAGCAAGCTCCTGTCGTTTAATTCCAAATGCCATAGATGCAAGTTCCTTTCCAAACGGGTATTGTCCTGAGCATATTGTAACATCTTATATACAGAATCCATCAGAAATCTTTCATTCAGACTGGTCTGAGGCGAGTTGATTGGGTATATGAATATGACAACATTTTTATAATAAAGGTTGGATTATGTTAAAATAAACCTATACAACAAAGGTTTCACCACTTCTATAGCGGAAAGGGATTGTCATCATGGAAATATTTATTGCCGTACTTGTATTACTGGTCCTGATTGGTTTATCCAATATTTTAAACCGGTTTGTACCCTTTATTCCCATTCCGCTCATTCAAATCGTGCTTGGTGTAGCTATAGCTTTGCTTCCCGCAGGTGTTCACCTGCCGTTGAATCCGGAATTGTTCTTTGTACTGTTCATCGCTCCTTTGTTATACAACGATGGTAAGCGAACGCCAAGGAATGAATTATGGAATCTGCGTGCACCGATACTTCTGCTTGCACTAGGGCTTGTATTCGTGACGGTGGTCGTGGCGGGATATGCCATTCACTGGCTGATTCCTTCGATTCCGTTACCTGCTGCTTTTGCTCTTGCAGCCATACTGTCCCCGACAGATGCTGTGGCCGTTGGCGCCATGGCGGGCCGGGTACATTTGCCTAAAGGCATACATAGGCTTCTTGAGGGTGAAGCATTAATGAATGATGCATCTGGACTCGTTGCCTTCAAATTCGCAATTGCAGCCACAGTTACAGGTGTATTTTCCCTGGCGAATGCAACCTTCAGTTTTATTCTGATTGCGATTGGCGGACTTCTTGTCGGGGCATTGTTATCTTTTCTGTTAATCAGGCTAGGGGTATGGATCCGTAGATTGGGCATGGAAGATGTGACCATTCACATGTTGCTGCAAATCCTGACGCCATTTATCATCTATCTGGTGAGTGAAGAAATTGGGGTATCAGGTATTCTTGCGGTAGTGGCAGGCGGTATTATCCACGCCATTGAGCGTGACCGCGCTGAATCGGTTCAGTTGAAAATGCAGGTGGTATCTGCGAGCACATGGTCAGTCATTTTATTTATACTTAATGGTCTGGTGTTTGTTATTTTGGGTGTACAGGTACCGGATGTGTTGAGTACCATCTTTGAAAATGTTTCGTTTAATAATCTGCAGGTGTTGGGATATGTGGGCTTGATCTCGGTGCTACTGCTGGTTCTGCGTTTTCTCTGGATCTATCTGTTCTGGCAAGGGAATGAATTGTTGCGTACCAAATCCTCTATTGGCAGGCCCAGATTCAAGGATATTACGATCATTTCCCTCTCTGGAGTGCGGGGGGCTGTAACATTGGCGGGTGCGTTCTCCATTCCTTATGTGCTTCAGGATGGATCACCTTTCCCTGAACGGGATCTGATTATTTTCCTCGCGGCAGGAGTTATCCTCTTCTCCCTGATTGCAGCGAGCGTGTTTCTTCCAGTTCTGGCCAAGGACGATGGGAAATCTACAGAAGAAACACCGCAGAAGTCAGAACGAAAAGCACATGACATTATGCTGAATGCGGCAATACGAGCTGTCAAATCCGAAATGAACGATGAGAACAAAGCTGCGGCACTCGCGGTTGTCTCCGACTTGTCCAAGTACATCAGACAGGCCGCAGGTCAGCTTACCGCCGATAAACGCAAAGATATTCAGAAACAAGAAACGGCTATTAACCTGATTGCCACCCGGGCGGAGCGTAAAGAAGTTGAAGTAATGTTAGACGAAAATGCAATTGCTTCTGATGCGGCCTTCAAATGTGACAGCTGGCTGGATCGCAAGGAAATGATGCTGGCGAATCGCGCAAACACTCAGTTCATGACCTCGATCAGCGAAATCGGTCGTGTGTTAGGACATCTCTTCACCAACCGGTCCCAGAAGCCGAATCAACCATTTATGCTTGAAAATGCAGAACTGTTCCGTCAGGTGAAGCTGCGCACCTCTGAAGCGGCAATTAAGGCTATTCGTGCCCATATGAACGATGGGAATCGAGTAGTCGCACTGTCGGTCATTGCCAAGTATGAGCGTGTAATTGCCAAATTGCGCACCTGGAACCAAGGTAAAACGGAAGATCCATTTAATCAGGAGAAATTGGAGTTGCAGATGGTGGCGATTCAGGAACAGCGTAATACAGTGCAACAACTGTATGAAAACGGCGAAATCACCCGTGATGTGGCTGCCAAGCTGCGCCGGTTTATTAACGACGTGGAAGCAACTGCGCTGAAAAACACCTAATCCGATAAATCCGATATTTTAAATATGCTAAATGGTTTGATATAATATGGGACAAGAAAGACGTTACAACTAAATTGTACTTATTCGATCAGTGAAGGAGAGATGAGACATGGCAGAACAACAAATTCGGTTGGGCAAGACGGATCTGATCGTGAATCCCATTGGACTGGGTGCGAATGCAGTAGGCGGACATAATATCTATCCGGACATGCTGAATGATGAGACGGGTAAGGAAGTGGTTCGTACAGCTTTGAAACAAGGTATTAACTTTGTGGATACGGCGTACATCTATGGACCGGAGCATTCCGAACGACTGATTGGTGAAGTACTGAAGGAAACTGGTCAGCGGCAGAATACCATCATTGCAACCAAGGCAGCTCATAAATTTGTGGATGGCAAGATTGTCATAGATAACTCACCTGCTTTTCTGAAAACAGCCGTGGATGAGGCGTTGAAACGTCTGCAAACCGATTACATTGATCTGTTCTACATCCACTTTCCGGATGAACATACGCCTAAGGATGAAGCGGTAGATACGTTAAAACAATTAAAAGACGCTGGCAAAATTCGTGCCATTGGCGTATCTAATTTCTCCATTGATCAGTTGCGTGAAGCCAACAAGGACGGGCATGTAGACGTACTGCAATCTGAATATAATCTGTTCAAAAGAGATGCGGAGAAAGAGCTGTTGCCGTATACGGCTGAGCATAACATTTCTTTTGTTCCTTACTTCCCTCTGGCAGCGGGACTGCTGGGCGGGAAATATAATCGTGATACAACCTTTCAGGATGGACGGGCAAAGAACCCGCTGTTTACAGGTGAAGCTTTCATTGAAAATCTCGATAAAGTTGAACAACTGCGCAGCATAGCACAATCCAAGGATGTTGAGGTCGCTCATCTGGTTCTGGCCTGGTACCTGACTCAGCCTTCTATTGATGCATTGATTCCGGGTGCCAAGCGACCAGAGCAGGTCATTAACAATCTGCAAACATTAAATGTGGAATTAACTGCTGAGGAAATTGCAGTCGTGGATCAGATCTTTCGTTAATGAGTTCGGGTGAATCGGGAAATGCTAACAGGGAGTTTACGTATGAAGACAAAGTGAGGACACCACATGAACCTGAAGGCAGCCCGAGTCATCGGAATGTTCACGCTAATTATTTTGCTAGGTAGCAGTTCTGCCTATGCAAAGCCTGTACAGAAGAACCGTCAGTATTATGAGGAACGAGGAGAAATCGTGTGGGAGGTTCCCACGCAGGATAAACTCATCGCCCTTACCTTTGATGATGGACCAGATCCGATTCAGACTCCGCAGATCCTGGCTTTGTTACAGCAGTATCATGCTAAAGGAACTTTTTTTGTACTTGGCAAATGGGCAGATAAATTTCCTAAACTGATTAAGCAGGAACAGCTCGAAGGGCATGAAATCGCCAACCATACGTATGCGCACACGTATGCAGTTCGATCAACACGTGCGGACAAGTACATGAAGGATATGAACGAAGCGGAAAGTTCCATCATTAAAGCTGGCGCGGAGCGTCCCCTGTTGTTCAGGCCACCGGGCGGCTATTACAATGACATGGTCATCCAGGCTGCCAAACAAAAAGGGTATACCATTGTACTCTGGTCTTGGCATCAGGATACACGGGACTGGGCTTCTCCAGGTGTATCGGCTATCGTTAACAAAGTGTTGAAGAACGCACGTAATGGGGATATTGTACTTTTTCACGATAAGGTGGAAGGCAAGTCGCATACGGTAGCAGCACTCAAAACGATCCTGCCGAAGTTACAGCAGCAGGGGTACCAATTCGTTACGGTGTCTGAGCTACTTGCTGTAAAGGCACGCGAAGCCGCGAAGGATGGGACTTCACCTTCTTCTTCGGTGAAGAACGTAAAGCCCTGAACATGGTAATCCAATTAGAAACCGTAGGTCTCAGATGAAGAGACCTGCGGTTTCTTTATCTTGGTCTTCATATTAACCATGGAACCAGCCTTAGGAGGTTATTGCCGTGTCCCTTTTGTTTTGAAACCAAAACGTCTACAATAGATGGAGCTTTGAGTTTAAGGGTTATATAGTATACAAGATATGAATTACGACATAGAGGAGAGTGAACATAATGAATGGACAACAACGTGTAAATATTAAGCCAGGTCTGGAAGTGGACATTGTGCTGAAGCAGGATCAAGCTACAGGTAAGCTGACACGTGGCATTGTGAAGGATCTGTTAACCAAGTCACCTACGCATCCACACGGAATCAAAGTACGACTGACGAGTGGTCAAGTGGGACGTGTGAAACAGGTCATTACAGGAGGCTCGAACTAACTGTGGCCCAAGACGGGGAGATGAGTAATACGGCAGAAGTAATGGCACATCTGGCTTCGGGTAATACACGTCAGCAGGACGCCTATCATGTGTTACAGAGCAGTGGATTGCTCGATATATTAGCTGACTATCACCCATATCCAGCAGGAACGGTGCCAATTGATATTGATATTCCGGGCAGTGATCTGGATCTGCTGTGTTATGCAGAGGATCTGGATGTGTTTGAAGCCGAGGTATACAATCGAATCGGAGCCGTTGCTGAATTTCAATGTGTACGTGGTGGGGATCTTCCAGACCAACGTCCTTATATGACTTGTAATTTGCAAGTGGGACATTGGCCTGTGGAGATTTTTGCCCAATCCGTTCCAGTTTACAGGCAGAATGCATACCTACATATGATCGTAGAGTGGAGATTGTTGCAACTGTGGGGAGACGCGGGACACCGTGAGATCCGCAGACTGAAACAGGCAGGGTGGAAGACGGAGCCTGCTTTTGCTTCTGTACTTGGACTACAGGGAGATCCATATGTGGACATACTGCATCTGGCAGAGATGAAACGTGAAGATCTCTGGAACTGGGCGCGTTTACGCACGTCTTTTTAAAAATGTCTATTTGAGATGAACTAATCATTTACACGATAACGGAGAGGACAGAAAAAACCTGAAAAAGCGAAGCGGTCGCCTAAAAGCTTTCTGAAAGAAAGCTGCATCGGAAGCATACGCTATTACCGGATTTCACCTTGAGAAAGGGGATCAAAAAAATCTGGGAATAACAGCGATTGGAAGGTGCTTCTGTCATCGTAGTGTCAGTGTAAATAGCCTTTGGTCAGATCAGAAAGATGGCTACAATTGTTGTTACCGTGAGTCCCAGCAGTACAGGCTTCAGGTTGCGTCTTGCCAGTTCAAAAGGATTGACTCCGCAGATTGCAGCAGCAGGAATCAATGCCCATGGAATCAAGGTTCCACCACCTACCCATATAGCTGCAACCTGACCTAATGCTGTCAGTACAGGTGCGGAATCTGCCGAACCTGCAAACATGGACGCAATCGAGCCAACTAGGGATATCCCCGAGAACCCCGAACCATCCATTCCGGTCACTGCTCCGGTCACCGTCATTGTAATGGCGCCCACCGTATCATTTAATGGCACCAGCCCAGCAAGTGCGACTCCGAGATCATTCACAATCCCGTGTGAACCTTCAGGAAGAGGGTTGATGAACAACTCCGTAATCGCAGCATCTCCCAGATAAAAAAATGCGGCTATAGGAATAACCGGTCCAAACACCTTGAAACCAAACTGAAATCCTTCTATTAAATAGTTGGTCGTTTCCTCTGGTCCCGCATGTCGATGTGCGGCAAGGGTGACAGCGATCAGTATAACCACAGCGGTTCCGCCAATCAGAGCTGTTGCGTCGCCACCTTGCAATTTCAACACAAACATCAGAATCACATCAACTGCGAATAACAGAGGGATAAGCAGAGCGAACGCCTTTTGCAAACGGGGTGACATGACTTGACGTTGAACAGGCTGATCAGTGGGTAAGGAGGTGGACACAGCTTCTGATGAGGAAGAAGGTTCCGAGCTCAGGGTACCTGATGTAACGTTTGGGGAATGAACAGGTGAACCTGATTTCATCTCTTTGCGCAGCATCCAGAAGGCTGTAAGTGTAGATACGGTGCCCATGACAATGACCAAAGGAATGCTGGCCGTCATGACGGAAGTGACTGGTAGACCCGCTGCATCGGCCGTAAGTTTGGGAGCCCCCTGAATAATGTAATCTCCCGAAAGTGCTATCCCATGTCCAAACAGGTTCATGGCAATAGCAGCTCCAATCGGAGGAAGGCCTACACGCACGGCTACAGGAAGCAGTACTGCACCAACGAGTGCTACGGCCGGGGATGGCCAGAAAAATAGTGATACTACCATCATGATCAATCCGATACCCCAATAAGCGACCTGAGGAGAACGGATAAACCTTGTGACGGGTGTTACCATGACCTCATTAATGCCTGTTCTGATCAGAACACGGCTCATCGCGACAATAATCGAGATGATGAAGATTGTACTTAACAATTCTTTTGTTGCATAGATAAAACTGCTGAAGATCCCTGCAACTGACCCGCTTAAGGTTTCGGTTGCCAGAAGTCCAATGGTCATAATACCCGCAACACAGATGATCGTGGTGTCCCTGCGCCGGATCATTACCGCAATAATCAAGACGATAAATGCCAGATAGACATAGTGTAACGCAGTGAGTTGAATATTCATCGAACAGGCCTCCCTACATCCTGGTGACTAACCCGAGGAGTGATATATCGTATGCATGTCAAGATCGGGCGTTCGTGGAGTCCGGGGCTTGCCGCAGCATTTATTTTTAGGGAGAAGCTTCTGAGTAATAATGAAGGATTTTTTTTACAACTGGAGAATTTATTACTACATGAAGCTTGTTACTCTTGAAATTGGAGCGGATGGAAGTCACCAGAATTGATATGTGAAGGTCACGGGACCCCATAGACAATGGCAAGCAGGGGTGATTACAATAAACATGCCATCATAAGGAAGAAAATAGAAAAACTATGTTGAAATAAAGTGTGCGTTCAAAAAGTCTGGTTTTCAGTACAGCGGACTTTTTGAACTACCTCTAAAAGGGCGGGAATCCATAATCCATGAATTTGATCCGTTCACTTCGTTTTAAGTTTATAGTGGGTCTTACATTGATCATGCTGCCATTATTCATGCTGCTTTATTACAACAACGTCTACGCCATGAAAGTTGTACGTGACAAAGTATCCCTCACCAATATGAATCATCTCGCCAAGAGTGTGGAGCAGAATGAACGTGTGTTACAGGAGACGAATCGGTATTTATATAGTCTGGGCGAGCGGGACCCGGATATTATCTCTCTGTTTTTTCTGAAATACGGCAGCGGTGATTATATCATTGCAAAGCAACGGATTATGAACAAATTCATGACAGATATCGGTTTTTATAATCTAATCGATTCTTTTTTTCTATATGATGCTGTGAATGATGATCTGCTGCTCGCGACTTCAGGCAATTATGATGTCAAAAAGTCGGTTGTGCAGGAGAGTATGCCAGTCCAGATGCAGCAATTGGAAGGGGATATCCAGAAGCCGGAATGGAGCATCGTGCGTGGCGGGACGTGGAATGCGCTGGTGAAAACGGTGCGAATCAACCAGCAGTTCTATGCAGGTGCACTTGTTGATATGAATGCACTGAATCATACACAACAATTCACTGAATCCGGAGATCGGGGAGGTGCAGTCATTGTTGGAACAGACGGTGGGGCACTCTCGGATTCCACATTGAATACTGCACAGATTCAGCTGGCTGCAGCGCATCTTCCCGGCCTGAAGAATCCGTATCAGGTGATCTCTGAAGTTGTGAACAAGGGAGAAGCACGTCAATATTTGATGTTGGGTACTGCCTCGGCCATGTCCCAGATGAATTATATCGTGCTGCTGCCTGAGGAAGACATGATGCGTAACCTCCCGTTTTTCCAGCAGATCATTCGTCTGCTTCCCATTGGTGCGGCAGTAATTCTGGTTACTGCACTGATCTTTTTGCGGCATCTGTTATTCCGCCCGATGAATGCGTTAATCCGAGGCATGAGAAGGGTCAGCCGTGGAGATCTCGATGTGAAGCTGGACCCGCCATCTTCGTCGGAGCTTGAATTTATGACACGAAGTTTCAATCAAATGACCAGTGAGATCAGGCATCTGAAGATTGATGTGTATGAGGAACAGTTGCGGACGCGGGAGGCAGAGTTCAAACAACTGCAGATGCAGATCAATCCTCACTTTTACCTGAATTCACTCAATATTATTCATAGTCTGGCTTCCTTGCAAAAACATGAGTTGGTGCAGCAGATGGCTGGTCATCTGGCCGATTATTTTCGATTCAGTCTGCGTGCAGGCAAACGTGTTATTCGTCTGGATGAAGAGCTCGAGCACATTCGTCATTACTTAGAAATTCAAAAGCTGAGGTTTCCAAGCAGATTCGATTTTGAACTGGATGTTGAGCCGAATCTGGGACATTATGTGATTCCGCCATTAACCATTCAGCCTTTTGTGGAGAATGCCATTATTCATGGATTTCAGCGCCGGACACAAGCATTTGTCATTCGGATCGTGGCGCGCCTCGGTGAGAAGTCATCCGGTCAGGTCGATGGGACGGTGCTTCAACTGATGATTGTGGACAATGGTGTTGGATTTGAAGAGGAATTGTTGGGGCGTCTGCAACATGGACAATACGCTGAAGATCCGAGTGGACAGCATATCGGTATATGGAACGTGGCTCATCGGCTTTTAGTGAAGTATGGTGATCAAGCCAGTTTGCAGTTTGGCAATGAGGTGGATCATGGCGCCAAAGTCATCATTGATTTACCCGCTCAGACCGAAGAGGAAGAAGGGGGAGCCTATGCGGAACCTGTTGATCGTGGATGATGAAGTGTATGCATTACAAGCAATGGTGGAAGGAGTCGATTGGCAAGCAGCAGGCATTGACCAGGTATACAGTGCTGGTGATGCCGAAGAGGCAAGAAAGATTTTAAAGGCTAATGCTATTGATATCATGATCTGTGATATCGAGATGCCTGGTGAAACAGGGCTTGACCTGCAAAGTTGGGTGTTAAAACATGATCCAGGTATAATGACCATTTTCCTGACAGGGCATGCTTTATTCGATTATGCTCAGACAGCCATTAAGCTAAACAGCTTTGATTATGTGTTGAAGCCGGCTCCAGCGGATCAATTGATTAAGGTAATAACCCAAGCGGTGGAGAAGATCAAGGATGGAGAGCAGCGTACCCGTACCAACGAAGTTTATGAGACCGTATACAAACGCTGGAAAACCCATAAACCGCTACTGACGGAACGCTTCTGGAAAGATGCCATCTCTCAGCGTATCACGTTAACCGAACAACGTTTGCAAGAGCTCGCAGAACTGTATGGTGCCGAGATTGATCCGCAGGCTCGTGTGTTACCCATTGTAATCTCGGTAGAGGAATGGGTGCGTGATTTTGATTTGCGTGACGAAGAGGTATTGGAATATGCCCTTCGTAATGCAGCCAAAGAGATGCTGCTTGGCGACAAGCCCGGTGAGGTGTTTCAGGATCAAAGTGGGTTAAATATTGTGCTTGCTTATGAGCAAGATGGCATCATTCCGAGTGCGAGCGAAGTGGCACAACGTTGTCAGGGGTATATTCAGGAATGTGGTACGTATTTCTACTGTCGTTTGTCCTGTTATGTTGGTGCCCCGGTTGCTGTAACTGAGCTGCAAGGCATGTTAAATGAACTGATGGATATGGAGCGGCGCAATATTAAGGAGCTTGAAGAAGTATTTGTCTATGATGAGCGGGGAAGAGATCAGGAAGATCGCTTTTTGCCTATTCCATGGTTTTCGGAATTATCCATTCTTTTTGAGACAGGTAAAGTAGGGGATTTGCGAGAACGTGTGGATGAGATTTTTGAGTTGCTTGCTGCACAGGAGGGTTTGTCTCCTGAAATGCTGCATCTCTACTATCATGCCATGCTGCATGTGGTCTATCCGCTGCTTCATCAGAAAAACGTGTCAATACGCAGTCTTTATCCGGGTGAACGGGAGCCGGAAGAGAGTATGGTGACAAGGTCGTTGCCGCAGTTGAAACAGTGGACGGCTGATCTGATTGATCGTGTTATCCCGGTGTTGTACCCGGACGATCATAGCCCCATGACCATTGTGGATCAGTTGTGCGTTTATATTGAAACTCATATTGGTGAAGAACTTATGCGAGAGGAGCTTGCAGCTTTTGCCGGATTCAATCCCGCTTATCTATCACGTCTGTTTCGGAAAGAGAAGGGGATGTCCCTATCTGAGTTTATTCTGCAGGGCAGAGTAGCCAAAGCGAAGACATTGTTGTCCCAGTCCACCGTCAAAGTGACGGATATCGCTGGCAAGGTGGGGTACTACAATTACTCGCATTTCACCAAAATGTTCAAAAAGTGCACGGGTATAACGCCACAGGAGTTTCGAAAACAGTCACGTACCGTATAGTTCAGGGCGCAGCATGCTGCGTCTTTTGTTTTTTTTGGTACTAAAGTCATAATTTGATAAGTCAACAGGTCACCACAGCAGATAGAGGTCTTACTCGCCCCGCCGTATACTTGAACCACAGGAGCCGCAACGGAGCTTCATCCTGAGGAAGAATTCAAGAGGAGTGAGGGAGAACAAGTTATGAAGACACAACCCCAGGCGGGTAAGGGAGTACGGATATCGGAAATATCGGGAGAAACAGTCCGAAAGCGCAAGTCTGTGTGGCACAATCTTGGCAAATTCAAGGTGCTGTATCTCATGTTCTTGCCAGGTGTCCTGTTTCTACTGGTGAACAACTATATGCCGATGTTCGGCGTTCTGATCGCATTCAAAAATGTAAACTATGCTGATGGTATTTGGGGTAGCCCATGGAGTGGATGGGACAATTTTAAATATTTGTTCTCAACCAGTGATGCATGGGAAATTACCCGAAATACACTCGCGTATAACACGGTGTTCATTGCACTGAATCTCTTAGTAGGTGTCGGGCTTGCTATTCTGCTCAATGAAGTGAAGAACAAGGCAATGTCCAAGTTATATCAATCACTTATGTTATTACCGTATTTCCTGTCCATGATTGTGGTCAGTTATCTGGTACTGGCTTTCCTGGGCAAGGATTCAGGCTTCATGAACTCAACGGTTCTGCAGATGTTCGGCGGTCAGCCGATCGACTGGTATTCAGAGCCGAAGTATTGGCCGTATATTTTGCCACTGGTGAACACATGGAAAAATATTGGATATTATGCCGTCATTTATCTGGCAGCTGTCGTGGGTATCGATGAAGAATATTATGAAGCAGCTGTGCTCGATGGCGCAACCAAATGGCATCAGATACGCTTCATCACCATTCCGTTTCTCGTCCCATTAATCGTCATTATGACGTTATTGCAAATTGGCCGTATATTCTATGCAGACTTCAGTCTGTTCTATCAGGTTCCATTGGAATCGGGAGCGCTGTTCCCTGTAACGAATGTACTGGATACCTACGTATATCGTACGTTCCTTATCGGTGGAGATATCGGGATGTCATCAGCAGCTGGTCTATACCAAGCAATCGTTGGATTTGTGCTGGTTCTTGTATCCAATACCATCGTAAGGCGAATAGATAAAGATAATGCATTATTTTGAGAGGAGGCAAGTCAGCTGTGAAATCACGTGATCCACTAGCCGTATCGAAGCGTTCCGCATCCGTTATTCATGCGATGTTTCTATTCTATGCCATTGCCTGTATCGTGCCGATCCTGCTTGTCTTCGCCATCTCATTTTCGGACGAGACAACAGTAATTGCCAATGGATATAAGCTTATTCCAGAGAAATTCAGCCTGACGGCTTATGAGTTTCTGTTCAGAGATATGGATCAGATCATTCACTCGTATGGTATATCCTTTATCGTTACCGTTGTAGGTACCATTACAAGTGTTGCGCTGACCGCATTGTATGCGTATCCGCTCTCACGGAGAGATCTGCCTTACCGGGGCTGGTTCGCCTTTTTCATCTTCTTCACAATGTTGTTCAATGGGGGGCTGGTACCTTGGTACCTGGTCTATGTCAACGTACTGGATCTGAAAAACTCCCTACTGGCACTCATTATGCCGCTACTGCTATCCCCATTCTTTGTACTGGTCATGCGTACATTCTTCGCGAACTCCATTCCGGTGTCTATTCTGGAATCGGCTCGGATTGATGGTGCGGGAGAATTGAGAACGTTTGCACGTATCGTGCTTCCGCTCTCTCTTCCCGTAATGGCAACCGTCGCGTTGTTCAGTACATTGAATTACTGGAATGACTGGTACCTTAGTATGATTTTTATATCAGATAACCGGACGATCAGCCTTCAGTACCTTATGTACCGGACGTTGCTCGATATTCAATATTTAACAACCAACTCCAACGTCTCTTCACAGATTTCGTCGCAGGGTGGATTGCTGAATCTGCCTAACAAAACTCTGCAAATGGCGATGGCTGTGGTCGGTATTGGTCCAATTGTACTGGCATATCCGTTCTTCCAGCGTTATTTCATCAAAGGTCTTACGGTTGGCGCTGTGAAGGGATAACTCTGAACCGGTTAGCGGAGTGGGCAAGGTAAATGAAGATGGACTGAAAGGGCATATACAGAAGTAGTTATCGGTTTAATTGTGAATTGGGGAATTCGGTTGTATGGTTCAACACATGACAGGAGGGGTTCAATTGGTTAGATCATTAAAGGTATGGTCACGCATGATGGCAACGGTTATGGCGCTGAGCCTGGTGCTGGCAGCTTGCTCATCAGACAAGGGTGGAACAACAACACCTGGCGCAGAAGGCGGAGGAGCAAGTGAAGGTGGGGGCAAACCCTATGAAGTGACACTGTTCTACCCAGGGACACCACAGAAGGATGTCGCTCTGGTGGAAGCCGAGATTAACAAAAAGATGGAACCAAAGATCGGGGCTACGCTTAAGATCAATGCAATTGACTGGGGACAGTGGGATAACAAGCTGAATCTCATGATTTCCTCAGGTGAAAAATCAGACATTATCTTCACAGCAGCTTGGCAGAACTACACGGTGAATGTAGCTAAAGGCGCATTCTTGCCCTTGAATGATCTGCTTGATGCACATGGTCAGGATATTAAGAAAAACCTGGACCCTGCCTTTCTGGAAGGTTCCCAGGTGGACGGCGTGAATTACGGCGTTCCTACGAATAAGGAACTCGCTGCCACACGTGGTGTGTTGGTACGTAAAGATCTGGCTGACAAGTATAAACTGGACCTGACAGCTGTAAAGACATGGGCTGATCTGGAGCCACTTCTCAAAACAATCAAGGAAAACGAGCCAGCCATCACACCATTCTATATGTCCAATACCAATGGTAACGGGCTGTTAGAGAATCTGGATTGGGATTATCTCGGTGATGCTTCCGTACCTGGAGTTATCTCCAAAACAGCAGGCGGAACAACGGTGCTGAATGAAGTGGAGACCCCAGAATTCAAAGAAGCGGCTGAACTCGCTCGCAAGTGGTATCAAGCGGGATATATCAACAGTGATGCTGCTACGTCCAATGTGTTCCCGAAAGACCAGGCGAAGGCTGGAAAAGCGTTTCTCTGGACGGATGGCATGAAGCCAGGCAAGGATAAAGAAGAAGAAGGGTATGTGGGTTTCCCACTGACTCAGATTGAGATGACACAGCCGACAATCACGACGGGTGATGCGTCTGGAGCGATGCTTGCAATCTCCCGTTCTTCCGAGCAACCGGAGAAAGCGATGCAGGTCATTAACCTGCTGCATTCCGACAAGGAAATTAACAACTTGTTAAACTTCGGAATTGAAGGTACACATTATGTGAAAAAAGACGGACAGGATAATATCATTGCTCTCCCTGATGGCGTAGATGCCAACAGTCGTACCTACAATCCAGGTGCACAATGGCAACTGGGTAACCAATTCCTGAACTTCCTCTGGGATAATGAAGATCCACAGAAATGGGAGAAGTTCAAAGAGTTTAACGCCAAAGGTGTGAAGTCGCCAGCACTGGGCTTTACGTTCAACAGCCGATCTGTCAAAAATGAAATTGCTGCGGTCAACAACGTGAACAAACAGTTCAAGCCGGGTATGACATCCGGCGCAGTTGATCCAAATGAGATGATTCCGAAATATCTGGAGAAATTGAAAGCAGCGGGAATTGATAAAATTATTGCAGCCAAACAGGAACAACTCGATGCATTCTTGGCTAAGCAATAAATGATCGTCAGCCATGACAGAGAGACCTGTGTTATTACAAGCTCTTGTCAGCGGTGAAAATGGAGGACGTTTTCGGTGAACAACCGAAGACGTTCTTTTTATTGTTGTTTTTTTGATTTGGATTGTTAATCATAAATAGGAAAAATATGATATAATAAGGTGGTTGATTAGGGGGTGTTCGTGTGTCGAGAACCAGACTTGTGTTCTCAGGGGCGTTATTGCTATTTGCTATTATCTTTACATGTAACCATCATCTTGGTTTTTCTGTTGGAGATACCATGCTGTCAGCAATAGGTATATCACCGTATACTACATCTTACTTGAGTGGAGTTCATATCACACTTTTCCTCGGATTGGGGATATTCGCGTGTGGATTTTACCTTACTCGCAAAGAAATCGGGAAATCATTCCCCGCTCTTGCAAAAGGGTTATGGATCGTAGTTATCGCTATCGTTCTCAGTTATTCGTACATGACGGATAAATTCATGTATGTAGCCAAGTGGGGAGCTTCAGGCATTAATGCGGTATCCTATGTACAGAATGCAAGTTCTTGTACCTTTAACGTGCTGAAAACGGGTGAGACCCGAGCAACCTGTGATCTGACACTCAAAAATTACGGCAGAGATTCCGTATCCGCCGTGTTATTGCCTGATCTCGCACGTAGTTATAAGTTAAAGGACGATCCCCTATTGGAAGCCTTGCAGTCTGTCCAATTAAGGCCCGTACATGTTGAGATTGAACGCCATGGAACGTTTACAGGTAAGTTGGAGTTTTACGGGAAAGCGGAATCCCCTCTGTTCGTCAATGGGAAACTTATGGATATTGTGCTGGATGTAGGCGTGGATGGAGCGAATACGGTATTTGATTATGATATTCCATAGTTGATATTTTCATAGAAAAAAAGAATAATTACATAAACAGAAGTGGAATAAAGTTTGAGTTGAATAGAACGATTAAAGATATATACTGAAATTAGATAGAGAGCTGGCTAATCGCTGGCTCTTTTTGTGCGTGGAAGTTGCATTTAGTGCAGAAATATTGGTTTTATCTCCTTTCCCCTTGAATTGGTAACGCTTACGCTAGATAATGAATCGGTTTGTCTCAAAAAAATTGTTTGTCTTTAGCGCTTACATCATTACAATTAATGTCACGACAAATTAAGACAAGGTGAGATGAAAAGATGTCATATCGGACAAACCTGTTTTCCAAAATGGTCATTCTTATTCTGATTATGCTGATTCCTGTAGTGCTTTTGTACTGGTACTCCAATCACAAAACAACAGCTGTTCTCAGAGATGAGTTGAATCGATCGAATAGTAACCAGCTTGAATTTTTCCAAAATCAAGTGAACACACACATCGAACTGTTATCCTCATGGCCGAATCTGCTCATACATGATCCTGATATTGGCAGCTTCCGGCGAATCTATGCGGACAGTAACTACTTTGATCTGGATGCGATCACCCTGGTCAAACGTATTCAGAATAAGCTGAGTATTCAGGAAAGCTCATCCAATTGGGCCACGAAATTATATCTGTATTCTCCTTCGCTGGGCAGGGTGGTTTCCGAAAGGGACGCACGTTCTTACGATAAAGAAGCGCTAAGGGAAAATATTATTTCCGGCTGGGATGTACGCAAAATTCAGGATGGGGAAGATGATCGGTTCATGTTTAGCTGGATTACGGTATCTCCATACGGTATTAAAGACCCGGCTAATAATGCAGAAACGATTATTAAACTGGAGTTTGATAGTGACAACATCCGGGATATGCTCGACAAATTCAAAGACGATGGCAGGCATGACCCCTTCTATTTCCGTGAAGAATCGGGTGTTATCTATAACCGGACTTCAGATCGTTCATTAACGAATCAGTTGATGGAAGAACTGTCCATCCATAAACTTCAGGACGTTGATAATCGTACAGTAGTAATCGGGAACGAGCCTTACATGGTCAACACGGTGAAATCCAGTACAACAGGCTGGTATTTGGTGGACTATATGCCGCTATCAGATATTCTGAAGCCCATTCATCAATCCAATATGCTGTTCTATTCTTCCATGATTTGTTTGTTGTTAATGAGTTTTGGTGTGGCGTATTTGTTCTATGTTCAGGTGCAGGTACCAGTGAAACAACTCATTCGCGGGTTCCAGCGGTTGAAGCAGGAGGATTATTCCGTGAGGATTAAGCCAAAGGGCCGCAATGAATTCAGTTTCCTGTCCGAACGTTTCAACTTGATGGTGGAGCAGATCCAGCAGTTATTTGAACACGTTTACCTGGAACAGATTCATGTACGTGAAGCTCGGTTGAAGCAGCTGCAATCGCAGATTAACCCGCACTTTTTCTATAATTGTTTCTCCTTCATTACAAGTATGGCGAAACTCAAGCGTATGGACGCTGTTGTAGCGATGTCACATAATCTATCGCGCTATTATCGGTATACGACAAGACAGGAGCGGGACGTGGTACCGTTGACAGAAGAGATTGAATTTGTCAGCTGTTATCTGGAGATCCAACGGATGCGTATGGACCGCATTCATTACAAGATTGATCTGTCTGATGAGATGTTAAGACAAGAGGTACCGCCACTCATCGTGCAACCACTAGTGGAGAATGCGGTAATTCACGGTATCGAAGCGGACGCGGAGGCTGGAGAAATAAGAGTATCCGGGGAAAAACAGGGCGGTGTCATGGTTCTTGTCGTTGAAGATGATGGGCAAGGCATGACGCAGGAGGCACGTGAGGCGCTTCTGAATAAGCTCAGGGGAACGATGGATCAGGAGATGGGCTGTGGCCTGTGGAATGTGAATCAGAGACTCCAGCTTCGATATGGGGAGCAGGCAGGGCTGGATGTAACGGAATCGGAACTTGGTGGATTACGCGTTACACTGTCATGGCCTGCCGAACAGGAGTTTCTTCTGGAGAATGAAGGATAAGCACTTGGAATGTGTAGCGCAAGATGAACGATGGAATCCATTTGCAGAATGAACGAAATAGGGAGTGAATCACTTGATTGATATATTACTGGTAGATGATGAGACATACGTAACAGAAAGTCTGGAACTTACGATCCCCTGGGGAGAGCTTGGAGTAACGACCGTGCTGCGTGCCGCATCTGGTAAGGAAGCGTTGGAGATTATGGAGGAAAATGCAGTAGATATCGTGGTGACGGATATTCGCATGCCTGGCATGTCAGGACTGGATCTCATTGCAGAGGTAAGCAAGCGCTGGTCTCATATTCGCTGTATTTTACTGACCGGTCACAGCGATTTTGATTATGCTAAAAAAGCCATTCAATTGCAGGCAGCGGATTATATCCTGAAACCCGTAAACGATGATGAGTTTATGGGATCGGTGTCGGCAGCCATTACGTCTCTTCGCGATGAGTGGGATGAATTCGATAAATATCACCGGCTTTTATACAGTCGGAAGTCTGACTATAAAATTTTACGGGAAAATCTCATGCATGATCTGCTGCTGGGGCGTGAGATCACGGCGCGGGCACTTCGGGAACAACTGCAACAATATGAGATTCATATCGATCCGGAACAATCGGCTGTGATGATGCTGATTCGCCTTACAGGACGCTTCTCATCGATGGACCAGCAGTCTCTGGATCTGATGGATTTTGCGGTAGGTAATATTGCAGAGGAAGTACTTGGAGAGCAATTTAACGTGTGGTTTGGTCGCGGACCCCATGAGTGTCTGGTTATGTTCTTGCAGAATCAAGATCAGATCGAAGCTCCGCAGATGGACTTGGAGACGTTGAGAATCTCAGCTGAAACTTTCCGTGAGCACGTCATTCGATATTTACAGGGAGATCTGTCCATGGTAGTTACACCGTCATTTCCCTTTAATGAGTTGACAGCAGCTTATCGAAAAAGTCTGGGTTCGCTTGTCCTTTCAGGACCAGAAGAACACAAGATTATATATATGGACATGGATCAGGCACTCAGCAAAAGACCGGAGAATGATGCAACGCAGGCGCTCGAAGAGCTGTACAAACCGCCTGTACTTCCGCAATTGCTTGAGACCAAGCAATGGGAAGCGGCAGCGCGTAAGCTGAGCACGGTCTTTGACGCGGCAGAACAGGTACGATTGTCCAGAGAACATGTGTATGAGATGTATCTGTCGGTAACTAATGCATTTATGTATATCGCCCATAAACAGGGGCATCTGGTGCATGAGATTGATCATGCGGGATTCGATCTGCTCCTTGCTCATCAGTTGATTCAATCCCCCGAGAAGCTGCGGCGTTGGGCTACCGAGATGCTGGCGAAGCTTCAGGAAGAGTTGTCCGATCAGGAAGGTGTGCAGAGCCGCAGGCATGTAATCAAGCAGGTTCAGGAGCTGGTAACAAGAGATACAGGACAGGATCTGTCGGTGAAGATGATTGCGGACAAGGTATATTTACACCCTGTATATCTATCGAAAATTTACAAGGCAGAGACAGGGGAAGGTCTTGGGGACTATATGATTCGTATGCGCATGGAGCGTGCTCTGTATCTGCTTAAGAATAGTAATAAAAAAATATACGAGATTACGAGTGAACTTGGCTATCAAAATCCGCAATATTTCAGCAAAATGTTCAAAAAACATTATGGTATGACACCAAATGAATTTCGAGATCAGGCATAATTTCAACAACATTCCAGAATATAGGTTGGCAAAGGTGCAGAAATCTTGATTTCGTATCATAGGCTCAAAGGCCTGGTCAGCCTATAATGAAAGGGTAACCAAAACGATTTAAGGGGGAACAACATGAGAGCGCAATCAACGAAAAAGAGATTCTTGACGCTTCTCGCTACAACGCTGAGTCTAACTGTCGTTCTTGCAGGATGTTCAGGAGGCAGTGGGGGCGGAGATAGTGCAACACCAAGTACATCTGGAACCCAAAACGAATACAAAGAGAAATATGATCCGGCAGTTACTATTACTACAGCATGGGGAATCGATCCAGAGCTGAAATTTAAAAATGGCGAATCCATGGAAAATAACGTGGCAACCAAGTGGGCCAAAGATCAATTCGGAATTGAAATCAAATCCTTGTGGTCCGTGACAGATACGAACAGTGCATTTGCGACCAAGCTTCGTCTCGCTATGTCCTCCGGCCAAGAAATGCCGGATATTGTGACAATAGGGCAGCCGGATAATTTAGTTGCTCAAGATTTAATTGACTCCGGTATGTATCAGGAAGTGGGACCACTGTTCGACAAATACGCTTCCGACACATGGAAAAAAGCAATGGAGCAGGACCCTAATGTATGGAACCCGTACAGTCGTGATGGCAAAAGAATGGGTGTCCCTGTTCTGGACTATGCCTACAACAATGACTACCTTCTCTGGATTCGTCAGGACTGGTTGGACAAGCTGAACATGAAGGCACCAAAAACCATCGACGAACTGGAAGCAGTGATGGAAGCATTCAAAAACAATAACCCGGACGGCTTGGCTCCAGATAAAGTCACTCCGCTCAGCGTTGGTTTCAAAACATCCATGAATACATGGATGGGAGATGTATCCTGGATCTTTGGTGCATATGGCACCTTACCTCAACAATGGAATCTGGCTGCGGATGGCAAGCTGGAGTATGGTTCTATCAATCCAGGTATGAAGCCAGGTTTGACCAAATTGAGCGAATGGCTCACAAAAGGTTATATCCCGCAGGAAGCAGCGTTGTGGGATGAAAACAAAACGGCAGAGCCAGCAGTTGCAGGCACAGCCGGCATTATCCCGGGTCCGTACTGGATGAGTGGATGGCCGCTGAAGGATACGGTAAAAAATGTCCCAGGTGCGGTTTGGAAACCGATTGAAATTCCAACTGGCCCTGAAGGCAAAGCGATGCGTCATGGTACACATTTTGTAAATGGTGTAACATTGATCAAGAAAGATATGAAAAATCCGGAAGCATTCTTTACTTACCAAAACTACCTTTATGATAATTACGCAGATCCGCAACCAGGAAGTGAGTATGATAACGGTCTATTTGCAGGCTATGACTATCAATTGGATGGAAATGGTAAACAAATGCCGATTGAAGAAATTGATGGCGGGTATGTAAACGTTGTGCGTTATTTGCTCGTGCGTGATGGCGCTCGTATTCCGGACGCTCAGATGAAAGCTCTGATGAATCTGGTAGATGGCAAAGAGCCTGAAACCAAGCTCGAAAAAGATGTTGCCGTGAACTATGGTAAGGAAACCCCCGCTGCTGCAAAAGTATTGCTGAGCCAAGAAGAAATTTCCTTCAAAAACATGTTCACAGGTCCAACAACGCAGACGATGAAATCGAAGCTGGACTATCTGAACAAAATCGAGAATCAAGCATTTAACGAAATTATCTATGGCAAAAATCCAGCGGATGCGTTTGATACTTTTGTACAAACGTGGAAATCCGGTGGCGGTGACCAGATCACTCAAGAGGTCAACGAATGGTATGACGGTGTGAAAAAATAGTTTTTAACTGCGCACAGACGGTACTCGTCTGTGCGCTTTTTTTTGTTTATTCAAGCTGAGGCAAAGTGGTTGAATTTGTGCCATTTATATTGCTTTTATGTGCTGTTTGGACCCCGTAAAAGGTTGATATAATCGCATTATAAGCCACTCAGGGAGTACTTGAGTAGGAAGAAATACAGGGGGAGCAATCATGAGAACTTTGAAACGCACTTGGCCATTCCACGTTATGCTGTTGCCAGCCATTATCTTTCTGATCATCTTCAGTTATGTGCCTATGGGCGGGATCGTTATGGCATTCCAGAACTACAAGCCATGGCTTGGGATTAGCGGTTCTGAATGGGTTGGACTGGACAACTTTAGATATTTGTTTGAACGTGAAGACAGCTTACAGGTCATCTGGAACACATTGATTATTGCTGTACTTAAACTGATTTTCAATTTATTTGTTCCATTTGTTTTTGCCATTCTTTTGAATGAGGTTCGCAAGATGGCTATACAGCGAACGATTCAAACACTCGTATATTTACCTCACTTCTTGTCCTGGGTCATTCTGGGCGGGATTTTGATAGATCTGTTGTCAACAGGCGGCTTGGTTAACCGGGTTCTGGGAACCTTTGGACTCGGGCCATATTTCTTCCTGGGAGACAACAGTTGGTTCCGATCTACGGTCATTCTGACAGATGTGTGGAAAGAATTTGGCTATAACATGATTGTCTTTCTGGCTGCCCTTGCCGGAATTAATCCAGCATTGTACGAAGCAGCTGAAATTGACGGAGCAGGACGCTGGAAACAGACACTGCACATTACAATCCCTTCGCTTGTGCCGATGCTGATGGTTGTAGGAACACTGGCGCTTGGTAACGTACTGAATGCCGGATTTGACCAGATATTCAACTTGTATAACCCGCTCGTATATCAAACGGGTGACATCATTGATACATTCGTATATCGTTCCGCAATGCAGAATGGTGAGATGGGCTTTGCAACCGCGATCGGATTATTTAAATCGGTCATTAGTATGATCTTGATTCTTGTATCGTACAGCTTAGCCAAAAAATACGCTGGATATCGCATATTCTAAACGAATGAACAGAGAAAGAAGGGACCACGATGTATCATAAATCATTGCCTTATCGCGTGTTTAATATAGTCAACACCTGCTTTCTGATTTTGATCGCCATTATGTGTATCATACCGATGGTTCATGTACTGGCTGTATCCTTTAGTACAAAGGCAGCTGCCGATGCCAATCTGGTCAATCTCTGGCCCGTAGGTTTTTCACTTGAGGCTTACAAAAAAACGATGAACAATCCAATTTTCTTGAACTCACTCTGGATTTCACTTCTACGTACAGTGATTGGTACAGCTATTACCTTGCTGATTACGTTCCTGGCAGCGTATCCGTTGTCCAAAGAGAATAGTGAATTCAAAGGCAGAACGATCTACTCCTGGATTTTTGTATTCAGTATGATTTTCAACGGGGGACTGGTGCCATTCTACATGGTTATCCAGAAGATCGGGTTGATGGATTCCTTCTGGGTACTGGTACTCCCAGGAGCAGTTAACACATTCCTTGTCATTCTGATGCTGAACTTCTTCCGCGGTATTCCAAAAGAGCTGGAGGAAGCGGCGCTGATGGATGGAGCTAATCATTTCAGAACATTGTTCAGTATCTTCCTTCCCATTTCGATGCCGTCCATTGCAACAATTGCATTGTTCAGTATGGTGTTTCACTGGAATTCCTGGTTTGATGGATTGCTCTACATGAATAACGCCAAGGATTACCCACTTGCTACATTTATGCAAACGGTCATTATCGGACGTGATATGAGTAGCATGAGCATGAATCCAAAAGAAATGGAAGCTCTCTCTCAAACTACGGTAAGGGCGGCTCAGATCTTCATCGGAAGTGCACCAATCTTGATTGTGTATCCTTTCCTGCAACGTTTCTTTGTTAAAGGTATGACGTTGGGCTCAGTTAAAGGCTGAGCCTGTACCCCAAATTAATGGAGGTTGATACAGTGAGCAACTTGACGGAAAAGACATTCATTCTGGGAATGGATGTGTCCTTTATGGATGAAATCGAACAGCATGGCGGGAGTTATAGTGATGTGGATGGCAAGGAACAAGACTTGCTATCCATCCTGAAGATTAATGACGCTAACGCGATACGACTTCGAATCTGGAATGATCCTGTTGGTGGATTCTGCAATCTGGAGCGGACGGTGGAGATAGCCAAACGGATCAAGGAACAGGGATTGAAATTTTTGCTTGATTTCCATTATTCTGATCGCTGGGCTGATCCAGCCAATCAATGGAAGCCGAAAGCATGGGAGAATCTGTCCTATGAAGAGCTTCAACGTGCGGTATGCATGTATACGGCTGACGTTCTGAGAACGTTGAAGGAACACGATGCGCTTCCGGACATGGTGCAGGTGGGCAACGAGATTACACCAGGCATGTTATGGAATGAGGGACGTGTGGGTGGAGAAGAGCATGATACGGATGAACAGTGGGAGCGTTTTGCAGGCCTTGTGAAGTATGGGATTGCTGCGGTCAAATCCGTTGACGCGGATATTCAGATTATGATACATATTGATCGTGGTGGAGATAACGCCGAGAGCCGCAAGTTTTACGATCGCTTTGAAGCACTGGGTGTGGAGTTTGATATCATTGGTCTCTCGTATTACCCTTGGTGGCATGGAACACTCGATGCGTTACGTGACAATCTTCATGATCTGGCTGAGCGTTATGGCAAACCTATCAATGTAGTTGAAACCGCTTATCCCTGGACGCTGGAGCAGCCGGAAGGCATTGAATGGATTTTGAATCAGGAAGATATGTTGTTACCAGGATACCCTGCAAGTGTAGAGGGACAGACCAAATATCTGAAGGATCTATTGCAGATTATTCGCGAAGTTCCTGGTGGTTTGGGGCACGGATTCTATTATTGGGAACCTGCCTGGATACCAAGTAAAGAAGAATGGTCCGTCGGACATCCGAATAACTGGGGCAACCTCACCATGTTTGATTTTAAAGGTCGCAAGTTGGAATCGTTTACAGCACTTGCTACTGTTGAAGAATCAGATGTTGTGACATACGTGTAATCTAGCGTAATACGTATCGTCTGTGAAGTCGTTGTTATCGTTATCGTATATAAACTAAAAAAACAGTAATTAAAGCAAGGGAGTTGTCCTTATGACATACAAATTTCCACCTGTAAGTTCCAAAGCCCCGCACATGTTGCATGGCGCAGACTATAACCCGGAGCAATGGCTCCGCTATCCTGAAGTTCTGGAAGAAGATATTCGCTTGATGAAGCTTGCCAAGTGTAACGTGATGTCCATTGGTATCTTCTCGTGGGTATCCCTTGAGCCGGAAGAGGGCGTATACACGTTTGAATGGCTGGATCAGGTGTTGGATCGTTTTGTAGCAAACGGTATCTATGCATTCCTCGCTACACCAAGTGGTGCCAGACCTGCTTGGATGTCCGCGAAGTACCCGGAAGTGCTCCGTGTATCCGAGAAGCGTGTCCGCAATCTGCATGGTTTCCGTCACAACCATTGTTATACTTCCCCGGTATACCGTGAGAAGGTTACTGCGATCAACACAAAACTGGCAGAACGTTATTCGGATCATCCGGCTGTAATCGGCTGGCATATCTCGAACGAGTTCGGCGGAGACTGTCATTGTGATTATTGTCAGGAAGCATTCCGTGGTTGGGTTCAGAAGAAGTATAAAACACTCGATGAACTGAATCATTCGTGGTGGACCACATTCTGGAGCCATACGGTTACAGACTGGAGTCAAGTGGAATCTCCGGCTCCACACGGTGAGACACAGGTACACGCAATGAATCTGGATTGGCGTCGTTTCGTTACGGATCAGACAGCTGATTTTATCGTGCATGAAACAAAACCATTGAAAGCTCAGAATCCTGATCTGCCAGTCACAACTAACTTGATGGAATTCTATGGCGGTCTGAACTATTGGAAGTTCGCCGATATTCTGGATTTCCTCTCTTGGGACAGTTATCCGACTTGGCATGATGCAGATGACGACGCGAAACAGGCATCCCGGATCGCAATGATGCATGATATCGTTCGTTCCATCAAAGGCGGTCAGCCGTTCTTGCTGATGGAGAGTACTCCAAGTTCGACGAATTGGCAAGATGTCAGCAAGCTGAAAAAACCTGGCATGCATCTGCTCTCTTCTCTCCAGGCTGTGGCACATGGCTCCGATAGTGTTCAGTACTTCCAATGGAGAAAAAGCCGGGGGTCCAGTGAGAAACTTCATGGTGCGGTAGTAGACCACGTAGGAACGGAACACACTCGAGTGTTCCAAGATGTTACCGACGTTGGAACGGCTCTTGAAGGTATGGAAGCGATTGTAGGAACAGCGGTTCCGGCAGAAGTTGCAATTATATTTGATTGGGAAAACCGCTGGGCCGTTAATGATTCCCAGGGTCCGCGTAATATCGGTGTGAAGTATGAGCAGACCGTGGAAGAGCATTACGAAGCGTTTTGGAAAAAGGGAGTCGCTGTAGACGTTATTGATATGGATGCAGATCTGTCCAAGTACAAGCTGCTGATTGCGCCAATGCTCTATCTGGTACGTGAAGGTGTCGGGGAACGTATTGAAAAGTTTGTAGAACAAGGTGGTACGTTTGTAGCAACTTACTGGTCTGGTATTGTTAACGAAAACGATCTGTGTTTCCTGGGTGGATTCCCAGGCCCGCTGCGTAAGACACTTGGCATCTGGTCCGAGGAAATTGACGGATTGCATGATCGTGATCTGAACGGAATCATTCCGGAGAAGGGCAATGAGCTTCAGCTCAATACAGCGTATGATGCAATTGAACTGTGTGATCTGATTCATCTGGAAGGCGCGAAGTCCCTGGCTACGTACCGTTCTGACTTCTATGCTGGACGCCCTGCATTGACGGTTAACCAGTTGGGTTCAGGAAAAGCATATTACGTAGCGACACGTCTGAAAGCACCATTCTATGATGATTTCTATGCGAAGCTAATCGCTGACCTGAACATTGAGCGTGGACTTGAAACTGAGCTGCCTGCCGGAACAACGGCACATACGCGTACAGATGGTACAGCAGATTATGTGTTTGTACAGAACTACACGCCAGATGAGAAGCTGGTTGAACTAGATGGACAGTCCTATACCGATCTGCTCAGTGGTGATGCTGTGAAAGCAAGTCTCAGCTTGAAGCCATATGACATTTGTGTTCTGCGCAGACCGGCTGCCCGGAAATAATGTAGATTCTATATGTTACTAAATAAATGAAGTTAGTAATTAGAAAAAGAGTGCCCTGAACGCCTGCATTGGTGTTCAGGGCATCTTTTTTATTTTATGCATTTGGCTGTTGAACGACTTTTTCTGGACAAGATAAAGGATAAACGTGTCCGCGCAGCGAAGACAAACACGTAACATGTAACTCAAGACTTTCAGTCTGGGAGGAATGGAAATGAATCAAAGGAATCTGGATGGTAACAGCATTATTATTCGACTGGAAATGACAACTAAGGATATCAAGTTTGGCGAAGTGGCTTCGGCCATCTCGGAAGCAGGGGGAGACATCATTGCCATCGACGTGATTTCCACCAATCAGGATGTAAGCGTGCGCGACTTGACGGTCGCAGTTACAGATGCACAAGATAACAGTAAAATTATAGAAGGGGTGCGCCAGCTCAAAGGTGTGTCCATTATTAATGTATCGGATCGGACGTTCCTGCTTCATCTGGGCGGTAAGATCGAAGTAACACCAAAGACCCCGATTCAAAACCGGGAAGATCTGTCACGTGTGTACACTCCGGATGTGGCTCGTGTCTGTTCAGCCATTTCAGAAGAACCCGGCAAAGCCTTCTCATTGACAATTAAACGGAATACAGTAGCCGTCGTATCTGATGGCAGTGCGGTACTTGGACTGGGCAACATTGGTCCCCGTGCAGCGATGCCTGTCATGGAAGGTAAAGCGATGTTATTCAAACAGTTTGCTGGTGTGGATGCTTTCCCAATCTGCCTGGACACACAGGATACCGAGGAAATCATACGTACTGTGAGAGCGATATCACCTGGTTTTGGCGGCATTAATCTGGAGGATATCTCGTCACCGCGTTGTTTCGAAATTGAACGTCGTCTGAATGAGGAATTGGACATTCCTGTATTTCATGATGACCAGCATGGCACAGCGGTTGTGTTATATGCTGGTCTGATCAATGCGCTCAAACTGGTGGGCAAGTCCATTGAAGATGTTAAGATTGTGGTCTGTGGCATCGGTGCAGCAGGTGTAGCGTGCAGCAATATATTATTGTCCGCGGGGGCCAGCCGGCTTATAGGTGTCGATCGTGAGGGTGCAATTGTACGGACACAAACCTATGAGAATGAAGTCTGGAGTGATTATGCAGCTCGTACTAATCCCGAACTGGAGACTGGTTCGCTGCGTGATGTCATTCGTGGAGCCGATGTGTTCATTGGCCTATCCCGCGGGAATCTGTTAACTCGCGAAGATGTACAGACCATGGCAGAAGATCCAATCGTGTTTGCAATGGCAAACCCGGTGCCTGAGATTATGCCTGCCGTGGTGGAAGACATTGTGGCTGTAATGGCAACAGGACGATCCGATTATCCGAATCAGATTAACAATGTGTTATGTTTCCCGGGCATCTTCAGGGCAGTTTTGGATTGCCGAGCCACCGAAATTAATGAAGAAATGAAGCTGGCAGCCGCGCAAGCGATTGCTTCGGCCATTACGGACGAAGAGCGTACACGTTATTACATTATTCCGAGTGTGTTCAATGATAAAGTAGTCAAATCGATGCGCAGTCGCGTAATTGAAGCAGCTATTAAGACGGGTGTAGCTCGACGTATTCCTCGTGAACAGGCCCGTGAAGGCGGGGAATCGTAAGATGTCAGAGAACCCTCTTCAACCTGGTGGGAATCTGCAAGAATTAGGGCACATGCATAATATAGATGGAATAACGGCAGGAGAGGCTGTTCTGCGCGCCGCCCGATCCTTTGTTCAAGGGGACTCATCCAAGCATAGTGATGGTCATGACTGGCCGCACATTGAACGGGTAACCGCACTTGCGGTTGAACTCGCTCACCGTATGGGTGCAGATCCATTTGTCTGCGAACTGGCTGCATTATTACATGATGTACCGGATGAGAAGCTGAATGAGAGCTTGGAAGTCGGGATGGCCAAACTGAATGACTGGCTGGATACCCAGCCTCTTGACCCGGATATACGTATTAAGGTTGTGGGTATTATTAGCACCATCTCATATGCGGGAGGACAGCGTCCTGCAGTCAGCTCGCTCGAAGCACAGGTTGTACAGGATGCGGATCGACTGGATGCATTGGGTGCGATTGGGATCGCGCGAACCTTTGCCTTTTCAGGTGCCAGAGGGCGCGAGATGTACGATCCATCCCTTCCCCCACGGGAGCAGATGACCCGTGAGGAATATCGCAATGGGCGCAGCACAACGATAAATCACTTTTACGAGAAGTTGTTCAAGCTCAAGGATCTGATGAATACCTCCTATGGCAAGGAGTTGGCGGAACAGCGTCATGATTATATGGTGCAGTTTGTGGACCAGTTCAAAAGAGAATGGGAGGGCACGGACCGTTAGGCAGGCATAATAAGCATGAGCATTCCACAGAGGTATCATAAGTAACAGAGGCGAATCTTTGAAGTGGCGAAAATCCATTTTGAAGATTTGCTTCTTTTTGGGTTAATAATGTGTATTAACATACATAAAGGAATCAATTTCACAATACCTCTGACTTATGACATGGCAACGGAAGACCTTACATGGTACAATAAATCGTTCTCCTGAATGAATTCAGGCAAAAAAAGAAATATGGGGTAATAATGAACATGATTATCAAATGTAAAACTTCAGGTTCGGTAAAGAGGAGGGGTCATCACCATGTCGTTTGGTGCGCGTGTACTTAAGACGGGGATCGCGGTCACGCTTGCCTTGTACCTAAGCAGCCTGTTCTTGAACCCGCAATCTCCCGTGCCTGCCGCAATCGCGGCTATATTCGCCATGCAGCCTTCCATCTATCGTTCCTGGAAATACTTCCTGGATCAATTGCAAACGACCACGCTGGGAGCTATTGTCGCCCTGGTGGGGGGCATGGTGTTGTCCAATGAGCCAATCGCCGTTGGATTAATTATTGTACTTGTCATCATGATCTGTCTTAAATTAAATATGGGTGAGACGGTTGGCCTTACACTGGTCACGGTTGTATCCATTATGGAAGCATCGGGTGACTGGCATTTTGCACTCAATCGTTTTCTGTTGACACTGGTTGGTATTGTATCGGCGTTTCTCATCAACATTACGGTATTTCCTCCGAAACCGAAGGTTCAGTTCGTGAAGCAGATCCATAGTGTATTCAGTGGTATGTCGTTGCTTCTGCGAACTTCGATCTCGGACGAGATCAAGGAAGTTGTATTCCGGGAGGAGAAAAGTAACCTGGGCGGTTCCATTAAGTCTTTGTCCGACAAGTATAACTTGTTCGAAGAGGAACAGAAAAAGATGAAACGTTCGAAATTCAGCGAAACTCGTCAGATGGTGGTCTACAAACAAATGCTGCTGAGTTTGCAAAAAGGGTATGAGGTGCTGGATTCGGTGGAACGCCACTATTTCCAGGCACCGCGGACAACGGCCATGGATCAGTTTTTTGACTCACATCTTGAACTGGTTATCAAATTCCATGAGCATGCACTGCTCAAGTTCGAGGATAAGCTGAAACCTAATGGGGAAGAGGCCGCACAGTTTGTATTGGATAATGACCGTTTCATGGAGCAGGCGATCACCCAGTTTGATATCGACAAGGAAGGGATGTTACGATTGTCCATCGTGGCAGCTGCCATTTATGATTACGGATATCAGTTGGAACGTCTGAATCGACTAGCCGAACATGTGCATAGCGCCAGTGAAGACAAAGAATCACAGGACAAAATTTTGAATTGGCTTAAGTGGCCTTGATAACGAATTGCACACCTGCTTGGCGATCATATACAATGTAGTTACAACATAGCCCGGACAATCGTGTCCGGGTTGTTTTGTCATACATAGGGCTGAAGGGCATGAATGAATATTAACGAACTGAGGGATAGAGACATGATTATAGAGGAATTGGACGCTGAACTAATGGAATGGTTGAGTGGGACGAATCTGGAGCATAAACAGCATGAAGCCATGCAACTGCTAACTGTATCTGAGGATCAGTGGCCGCATCAGGCGATGATTAGTATGGGGGAAGTGATTGCGATAAATCCGCATCAGCTTAGACTGGCTCTATGGCAAGGTACACAGACCAGTATGAACATGAGCAAAACAGGCAAGGCTACCTTGATTGCGGTTCAAGGACATCGATTGTTGCATATCCGTATAGAAGTAGAACGGTTACCTGAGATTAGGGGGGCTGTTCATCCGAGAGATCGTTTTGAAGCACAAGTCCTTCAGGTACGTGTGGATCACGCGCCATATGCGGAGATCACTTCAGGAATAACCTTTCAATTGAAGGATGAACTTGGAGCAATTACACGCTGGAAAGAGACAATTGAAGAATTACGAAAGTAGGCAGGAGTAGCTAGGTCAGTTGAGGACCCGGTGATTGGGTAATAATGAAGAAGAAAACAACAAAAAACGCCTCCGCTTGCATCGGGACGTTGTCACTGGTACAATAAAAAATGGTTTTCAGAAAATTAGAACTAATTAACATATAATTAAAATGTTTACTTTCTAATAATTATACCATTGCCTTTTCGGGCTTGTCAAATGGGATTTTGAGGACACAATCCGGGGAAAGAGGGGCTATTAACATATGAGTACAGATCAGCAATGGAATGAGGAACAACAACGGGTCAACACCGTGACCGATCAGATTGAACGCAAGATCACAACGCTGGAAGATGAAGTTGGTTCCTTCCGTGACGAAGTGGTTGGCATGAGAAAAGACTTCTGGGACGAAGTCACGATGAACTTTAGCGAAGCGGATGATGTTGGGGAGACTTCAACCAGCATGCGGCAGCAGTCACAGGTATTGTCCGATCGGGAGCGCAGCCATCTAAATACAGCAGCTGCGTTGGATAAAATGAAACGACTGCATCATTCACCGTATTTTGGGCGCATTGATTTTAAGGAAGATGGATATCCAAATGCAGAACGCATTTATCTCGGCATTGCATCGTTACTGGATGAGAAGGAAGAATCTTTTCTGGTCTACGACTGGCGTGCGCCAATCTCCAATCTGTATTATGACGGAGCACCGGGTCCAATCACGTATCATACACCCAGTGGGGAGATCAGCGGTGATATAGAGATGAAGCGACAGTTTGTCATTCGGGATGGTCGTATCCGGTTTATGTTTGACACAGGGGTCACGATTGGTGATGAGTTGTTGCAGGCCGTGCTCAGTCGAACTTCGGATGCACAGATGAAGAGTATTGTAGCGACCATTCAGAAGGAGCAAAACCGGATTATCCGTAATGACCGGACACGTATGCTCATTGTGCAAGGCGCAGCCGGCAGTGGCAAAACATCCGCGGCGCTCCAGCGTGTGGCATATCTTCTTTATAAATACCGCGAGCATCTGCAAGCGGATCAGATGGTTCTTTTTTCACCAAATCCAATGTTCAACAGTTATGTCTCCACGGTACTGCCTGAGCTTGGGGAGGAAAACATGTTGCAAACGACCTTCCAGGAGTATCTGGAGCGCCGTTTGGGTCGTGAATATCAACTGGAAGATCCGTTTATTCAGCTTGAATATGTACTTACGGGGACGGAAGATCCCGATTACGATGTTCGCATGTCCAGCATTCGCTTCAAGTCGTCCGAAACGTTCCTCAAGGTGATTACACGTTATAAGGAAAGTATGTTGTCAGGTGGCATGAAATTCAAGCCGGTTCGCTTCCAGGGCCGAGCGATTGTTACGTCAGAGGCTATGGCTGAGAAATTCTACAGCTTCGAGTCATCCGTTAAGCTGGTGAGTCGACTGGAGATGTTACGGGACTGGATGCTGAAAGAACTGTCTGCCTTTGGTAAAGGTGAACTGGATGCGCCTTGGGTTGATCAGCAGCTTGATCTGATGGAGCCGGAGGATCTGCAACGTGCGTATCAACGGTTGAAGCGCAAGCAAAAAGGAAAGACCCATACGTTTAATGACTTCGAGCAGGAAAGAGGGATTCTGGCACGTATGGTGGTCAGTGACCGACTCAAACCGTTGCGAAAATGGATTAAGTCCTTACGATTCGTTGATATAAGACAATTATATGCACATCTATTCAACGATCAGGCTCAGATGGAACGATTACTGGGTGATGAAGCGCTGCCTGCTCAATGGGATGAAATCTGTAAGATGACTTTACGCAGATTGAAGCTTCAGGAGTTGGCATATGAAGATATTACGCCATACTTGTACTTGCGTGAGCTTATGCTTGGATTCCATATTAACTCGAATATTCGTCATGTCATTATTGATGAAGCCCAGGATTATTCTGCGTTTCAGTTGGCATTTATGAAGAGATTGTTCCCACGGGCGAAAATAACAGCACTTGGTGACTTTAATCAGGCAATCTATGCCCACTCTTCAGTACTTAGTGGAACAGGACCCTTGACTAACCTGTACGGACCAGACAACACGGAAGTCATTGAGCTGACCAGAAGTTATCGATCTACCCGGGAGATCGTGGAGTTTACACGTGGCATGGTGCCTGGTGGGGAAGAGATTATTCCATTTAACCGCAGCGGTGAGAAACCTAAAGTGATCGTTTCTTCTGATTCAGAGCGTCATATGAATGTCATCACAACAGACCTCAAGCACTTGATTAAGGAAGGGTACGAATCGGTTGCAGTTATCTGCAAAACCGCCGAAGAGAGCAGAGACGTACATGCTGCATTGAGTAAGGCGCTCCCCACAGCACCGAAGTTAATCAAGAAAACGACGCTGGCTTTTGAACAGGGTGTTCATGTGATCCCGGCGTATCTTGCCAAAGGTGTGGAATTCGATGCTGTCCTGATCTATGACGGCTCTGCGGAGCAGTATGCTCAGGAGCATGAACGTAAGTTGTTCTATACGGCTTGCACACGAGCGATGCATCTGCTGCACGTTTACTGCGTGGGCACACCGAGTCCGTTCATTACCGCCCAGTCGGAAGAAAAGTATGATCTTGGCAAGGTGTCTACTGCCCAAGTGGACTGACATAACACTTCATATGCATGAAGAAGGCTTCCGTTCAATGGAACGGGAGTTTTTCTGTATATGATACATATATCGGGAAGAAGCTAGCTTAGCGAGGGAATTATACGTGATGAGGTTACAGCCATATAGGTGATCGTATTGATAAAAATAACTAACGTGAATTCGTAAGGATTGGGTCCCGTGGATAAATACGTCTGCATAATTTGTATTTAAGCACAATGGATGTGATTTTTCTTTACACATGAGGTCCGGACTCATATAATCGTAACAATATATTTTTTTTGGATCGTTTATTAAAGGAGGCAACAAAATGAACAAACCATCTTTTGAACGGCCACTTATGGCCGATTGTGTACCGGATCTGGTCGCTACAGCACGGGGAGATTTGCCAGCGACTTTGGTCATTCGGGGAGGTACGCTGGTAAACGTGATATCGGGTGAGATTTTGCCTGAGATGTCCATAGCTGTACAGGGAGCTCGAATCGCTTATGTCGGTAAAGATGTAAGCCACACTATCGGAGAACATACGCGGATTATTGAAGCAAACGGTAAGTATATCGCTCCTGGTCTGCTGGATGGACACTGCCATATCGAAAGTACACAGATGAAAGTAACCGAGTTTGCGAGAGCGGTATTGCCTTCAGGCACGACCGGAGGTTTCTTTGACCCACATGAGATCTCCAACGTGCTTGGTCTGAAAGGTCTGAGACTGATGCTGGATGAAGCACGGACCACACCGATGGCTGCTTATATGCAGGTGGCTTCCTGTGTCCCTTCCACACATCCAGGATTGGAGACAACAGGTGCTTATATCGGACCTGAAGAGGTAGCTGAGGCTCTTTCCTGGGGTCCGGACATGATTGGTCTTGGTGAAGTGATGAACTTCCCTGGAGTGGTCTATGGGGATGAGACGATGATCGGTGAGATACAGGCGACGCTCCGAGCAGGTAAAGTGGCAGACGGTCATTTCACCTGGGCAGCAGATGACTGGCGTCTGCCAGCCTACGCAGCGAGTGGTGTTACAGGGGATCATGAATGTGTGACCAAGGAAGATGTGGTTGAACGTCTGCGACTCGGAATGTACGCGAAGATGCGCCAAGGTTCGGCATGGCATGATGTGGCTGAGACGATCAAAGCCTGCACTGAGCTTGGACTGGATACACGCCGGATGATGCTGGTGACAGATGACCGAAGTTCTGAATCGCTGCTCAAAGAAGGACATATGGATTTTGTTGTTCGTCTAGCAATCTCTCAAGGGGTGAAGCCGGTTACGGCTTTCCAGATGGCAACCATTAACACGGCTGAGCGCTTTGGTGTTGCGCGCGACATTGGTGCGATTATTCCGGGCAATATAGCCGATATTATTCTGCTGGACGGCCGGTTGGCGGATGTACGTGTAGGCATGACGATTGCTGCCGGGCAAGTTGTAGCGGAGAATGGGAAAATGACGGCGGTCTGGGACAGCTTCACGTACCCGGAGGAAGCGCTGAACACGGTGAAGTTAGAAGCTAATATTCAGCCAGAAGATCTGGAGTTGGCTGCACCGATTACAGAGGGGACGATTGGCGCCAAAATCATTCATGTGACAGAGAACCATGTGGATACAAAGGAGAAACACCTGCCTGTTACCGTAGAGAACGGCAAGGTTGTGGTTTCAACTTCAGGGGAAGTATGTAAAATTGCGGTATTGGAGCGTCACAAACAAACCGGGAATCGGGCGGTAGCGCTTGTAGGAGGCATCGGCTTCACATCACCTGCAGCGATTGCGATGACGGTTGCTCATGACAGCCACAACCTGTTGATTATCGGTAATGATGATGCGCTAATGGCTGAAGCCGGTAATCGCGTCATTCGTATGCAGGGCGGGGTGGCCGTGGTAACGGCAGCAGGGGTAACCGAATTCCCGCTGCGGATTGCAGGTTTGATGTCAACTGAATCTTTTGAAGTCGTTGCAGCCCAATCGGCAGCAGTCAGCGAAGCTTTACAGTCCGCAGGATGTACGTTGAATAATGCGTTCATGACGCTTTCGTTGCTCGCGCTGGTTGTGATTCCAGAATTACGTTTGTCTGACAAGGGTCTTGTGCGGATCTCGGCAGAAGGTATTGAACTGGTGTCTCTTTTCGATGAAGTGGTTGACAATACACCGGTAGCTCCATCGGGAAATGAATGAACGGAAATGTCGACTAGACATCATTAAATAGGGTTCCATATAAAGCCGCCTTAGGGCGGTTTTTTGGTGTGTTTTGAGAGAAAACGCTTTCTAGGTCTTCTGGAGCTTGGTGTACATATGGCAATAATGACTGAAGTCATGCTGGAATAAGGATTGAATTTGAAAATAATAAATAATTGTGACTTTTGAACTATACATACAGAACTACGAATTCCCGAAATATAGTTATATGATTCTTTCGTCGTAAGTCTTAAAGATGATATTGCATATAAAAGCAAACCAAATTCGTCGTACCTAATAAGTATCCATTAAATGAATATGAAACGACACAATTTCATCCGGATTTGCACGTCAGAGCTGATAACTTCAGAGGGAGTGTACAAATATGAAAAGCAAAAGGGGTTACCGTTTTATCTTATTACTGAGTTGTTTGATCCTGTGTGCGAGTACAGCCTGTTCTTCCAAAGCCATTGCGGATGGTTCGGTCGACAGTTATGCAACGATTCATGGAGAGCTTGATGTGCCGGTGAGAGCGACTTGGGTGTGGGATACCACCCAGATCCGAAGTAATCCTCAAGAGGTGTTAAATTACGCTACAGCGAACAAGATCAATACGATCTATCTGCAGATGAACCGGGATATAAAGATTCCTGAGTATAAAAGCTTTATCCGCCAGGCGAGAGCCAAGAACATTGCGGTTGACGTCATGGATGGAAGATCAGCGTGGGGATTGACGGAAAGTCGGGAACAGATTGCATCTTTCCTGGACTGGATCGAGGCATATCAGGCGCAGGCGTTGTCCAATGAGAAATTTGCTGGTATTCATCTGGATATTGAACCACATGTGCACCCGCAATGGAAAATCAATCAAGCCAGTGTAATTACCCAGTGGCAAGGCAATGTGGAGTACATTGTTGAGCGAGCTTCACGGATGAAGATGCCAGTAGCGGCTGATCTGCCTTTCTGGCTTGATAACTACAAGATTCCGGGTTCCACGATGGCCGTAAGCAGTTGGATGATTCGCAAGTTTGATTCCATCACCATTATGGCTTACCGCGATACAGCTGCTGCAATCTATAGTGTAGCGAAGGATGAACTTGCGGAAGCAGCTCTGCTTGGCAAGACGATCTCAATCGCCGTGGAAACAAAGCAAAGTAAGGAAGGTGACTTCATTACTTTTTATGAAGAGGGATCTGCTTATATGGAAGCACAATTAAAATTGGTCGAAAAAATGGCTTCAGTACATGCGTCCTTTAACGGTTTCTCCGTACATGAGTACACTTCATGGAAGACACTGAAAAAGTGAGAAACTGTTAAGCTTCAAAGCGTAAGGCTGATAGCAGCGAATGAGATGAGTTCTAACTGAGCCAGTGTGGCTCAGATCAGATCGTTACCTCACTCGTTCCCAGGAAAGTTGATAAAGTAGATAAAGAAGGTGCTTGCAGCTGAATAGCTGTGAGCACCTTCTTCTTTTACACCCTTTTACACCTGTACCAGGGCAGACTCCACTCCTACGTTCTCATAGAACATTTTGCGATACTGTGAAGGTGTAGTGGCTTTATGCTTTTTAAATGTAGTGATGAAGTAGCTTAGATGCTCGAAACCCACATCCATGGCGATATCAACAATTTTGTGATCCGTATTCTCAAGCTGAACGCAGGCCTGCTGAACACGGTAATAGTTAATGTAATCAACAGGTGTTTTCTGCACCATTTGTTTGAAGAAACGACAGAAGTGTCCTTCACTCATATTGGCCTCATCGGCCAGTTCTTTCAGCTTTAATGGTTCAGGATACCGTTTGTGAATATAACTGAGCACGGATTTCAGGCGCTCTACCTTGTCATGACTCCCTGTAGCCACAGTGCCTTTGAGCGGAGCAGGTCTCATATGTTCGAACATTCGGGCAAATATGAGGTACAGGTACGCTTTTGTTGACATTTCACACGTTTCGGTTCGGGTAGCATGGTCTGCAAATATGCGTTTCAGGAGATCCAGAATTTCTTGTCCCCAGTTCTCATCTGCCTTGATATGACTGGGGGGAATCACCGTTTTGCGTACCAGTGGACCGATGAATTTCTCTTGGACCGTATCGAAGGCACGGCTGCCAAGCAGTTCGGGATTAAATACAATGGAAGAGAATACGCAGGGCACATCGCCCTTCAGATACCCCGCATGAATCTCACCTCGATTGATGAAAATGGCTTCTCCAGCTTGAACCTCAATGGTGTTCATATCAATTTGAAAGACGGCGCAGCCCTGGGTCACCATGGTGAACTCCATCTCATCATGCCAATGGCAATCCAGAATGCTATCCCCGTTCAGTTGTTGAATATCCGGGTACACACTGACGGGATACATGGCATTGCCGTGAATCCGGTCTTCCCGTAATCGTTCACGTTCCATATCAGATTCTCCTTTTGTATCATTATTAATGTAATCGTTTCCATAGATTGGTGGTGATGTTCAAGAATCGGATGTTTATTATCAAAATCGTGATATATTTGGTCAAAATAAGAGAAGAAATTCGTTATTAATATCAATATTATTATAATATAACCAAAGGGGGAAACAAAACATGAAATTTACTGATGGATTCTGGATGACTCGTGAAGGGTACCAGATTCAAAACCCGACTGACATTCGTGATATTGTGCAAAAAGATAATTCTGTGACCGTATATGCGGCAACTAAATATATTCGTTCCAAAGGTGACACGTTGAATGGTACATTGCTTAAAGCAACATACAGCTCACCTATGCCAAACGTTATTCGTGTAACCTTGAATCATCATAAAGGCGGCGTGAAAAAAGGGCCTGTATTTGAGCTTAACACACAAGAAGCCAACGTTGAGATCTCAAAAAATGAACAAGGTGCTGTTTTGAAAAGTGGCAACCTGGAAGTTCAAATCGACAAAACAAACGGTTGGGATATTAGCTTCCTATATGGAGGAAAACGGATTACTGGTAGCGGTCAAAGAGCGGCTGGTTATATTACAGGTCCAAGCAAGGAAGCGTACTTCCGCGAGCAGCTTGATCTCGGTATTGGTGAATACGTTTACGGACTTGGTGAGCGCTTCACACCGTTTGTTAAGAATGGCCAAATCGTCGATACCTGGAATGAGGACGGCGGTACAAGCAGTGAGCAGTCCTATAAAAACATTCCGTTTTATTTGTCCAATAAAGGATATGGCGTATTTGTAAACCATCCGGAACGCGTATCGTATGAGATTGCATCCGAGAATGTATCTAAAGTTCAGTTCAGCGTAGAAGGCGAGACGTTGGAGTACTTCATTATCGGCGGTGACAATCCTAAGGATGTACTTGATAATTATACGAAATTAACAGGTAAACCAGCGCTTCCACCGGCATGGACTTTTGGTCTGTGGCTGACAACGTCATTCACAACGGATTATGATGAAGCAACGGTTAATCATTTCGTAGATGGTATGGCTGAACGTGATCTTCCACTTTCTGTATTCCATTTTGACTGCTTCTGGATGAAGGAATACCAATGGTCTGATTTCGTATGGGATGAAGCGATGTTCCCGGATCCGGAAGGCATGCTTGCACGTCTAAAAGAGAAGGGCCTTAAAATCTGTGCTTGGATCAATCCATATATTGCAGAAAAATCCTACTTGTTCGATGAAGGTATGGAGAACGGTTATCTGGTGAAAACAGCCGATGGCAGCGTATGGCAATGGGATATGTGGCAAGCAGGTATGGCTCTGGTTGACTTCACGAATCCGGATGCTGTGAACTGGTATAAGAGTAAGCTGGAAGTCCTGCTGGATCAAGGTGTAGATTCCTTCAAGACTGACTTTGGTGAAAGAATTCCGACAGATGTTGTGTACTTCGATGGTTCTGATCCGGTTAAAATGCACAACTATTATACACAGCTCTATAACAAAGCTGTATTTGAATTGCTCGAAGAGAAGATTGGCAAAAACGAAGCTGCCTTGTTTGCACGCTCTGCAACAGCAGGTGGTCAACAATTCCCGGTTCACTGGGGCGGAGACTGCTCTTCAACGTATGAATCCATGGCTGAATCCCTTCGGGGCGGCTTGTCGCTCGGACTTTCCGGTTTCGGATTCTGGAGCCATGATATCAGTGGTTTTGAAAGCACAGCGAGCCCTGATGTCTACAAACGTTGGGTACAATTCGGACTGTTATCTTCACACAGTCGCCTGCACGGAAGCACTTCGTATCGTGTGCCTTGGTTGTTTGATGAGGAATCCGTGGACGTTGTTCGTGACTTTACCAAACTCAAAATCAGCCTGATGCCGTACCTGTACAATTCTGCGGTGGAGTCAACGGTAAAAGGGATTCCGATGATGCGCGCTATGCTGCTGGATTTCCCAGAGGACCCAACAACATACAGCCTGGATACGCAATATATGTTTGGCGATTCAATTCTGGTGGCTCCGATCTTCAACAAAGAGGGTGATGTGCGTTACTACCTGCCTGAAGGAACTTGGACGAACTATCTGACTGGAGCGAAAGTACAAGGTGGACGCTGGATCAGTGAAAACCATGACTTCAAAACACTGCCAATGATGGTTAAACCAAACAGCCTGATCGCTGTCGGTGCTGTGGATAGTAAACCGGATTATGACTTTGCAAATGATGTGTCCTTGCACTTGTTCGAACTGGCTGATGGTCAAACGGCTCAAGCTGTTGTTGTGAACCAAGCAGCTGAACAGGAGCTGACAGTTAACGTTACACGTAATGGATCAGTGCTGGATGTTCGTGCTGAAGGTGCGGGCAAACCATGGAGCTTGGTACTTCGCGGCATTGAGAGTGTATCCAGCGTTGAAGGTGGTTCCCAAGTGTCTGGTGCAAATGGTGTTGTTGTTACAGCAGCAACAGGCGCAAGCGCGCTTACAATCCAACTGTAAAATGATATAGTAAAAGAAAAGGACGGTGCCGAAAGGTGCCGTCTGTTTGTCTACGATGATAGGAGATTGAATGAAATGAGTACAATGAATTCGGGTTTGCACTGTACGATATCAGCAGAGATGCTGCATCAACTGGTAGAAATTCATTTTGGAAGCGATACCAAAGTGAAGGAGTTTGGTCTCCTGCAAGGTGGACTTTTTAATACAACGTATCGGATTCACCTTGAACATACATCCTATACGGATGTGATTTTACGTTTGGCACCAGAGCGGGGAGAGATGGAGGCTGGTTCTGCGGCTGATCCACTTTTTTCTTTTGAACGCACGATGATGGCGGCTGAACCGATTGTGTATGAATATTACCGTAACGCAGGCATTCCTGCTCCCAACATTATCGCCTGTGATGACAGCGGATCAATCATCCCAAGAACGTACATGTTTATGGAGTTTATCCCGAGTAAGCAGCTGGATCACGCATCAATTTCAGATATAAACAAAGAGCGATTGTACCATCAGCTTGGCGCCTATACCGCCATCATGCATCAGATCGAGGGTACATCGTTTGGCTGGCCGCAGGGGGATGGGACGATTAAAGGCTCGGATCAATGGTCCGAGGTGCTGCACTCTTTTGCAGAAGAAACAGCACTTAAAGCGGCACGAGCCGATTATATGTCAGGTGTGGGAGAAGATATCGCTGCTATTTTCATCAAAAATAAAGACTTATTTGATCAAGTGACCCGCCCGGTACTCGTTCATAATGACCTGTGGGAAGCAAATGTACTTGTTCATCAGGAAAACGGTGAGCTGAACATTGCGGCCATCATTGACGGAGATCGTTCCATGTTTGCCGACAGGGAGTTTGAAGCCATATTGTCGTCAGAATCGGTGGCTTTTCATGAAGGATATGATCGTCCATTGGACTCATCCGCTGAAGGACAGGCACGCAGGCTTGCCTATCGAATACTGTCTTCGTATTTTAATGCCTACGTTCATGAACATCAGGTCAATCAACCTGAAGATGGTCAGAAGTATCACCAGCGCACGCTGGATTTACTGGAGCAATGGAAGCAACTTGGACTTAACTAATTCGCAGGGGGAATGAAGGATGAAGGAGTATCATCAATACCCGATGTGGGACGCATCACTTTCACTTGAGGAAAGGTTGGATGACCTGATTGCACGATTGACCACTGAGGAGAAAATCAGACTAATTCCTACACGCGAAGCAGCTGTACCAAGACTGGGCATCCCAGCCTACAACGTTGGGGGCGAAGCTGCCCACGGGGTTGCATGGAAAGGGGAGGCAACGGTATTTCCGCAACCGTTCGGTCTATCCAGTACCTGGAATACAAGGCTCATGCGGGAGATTGGTTCAGTCATTGGCGATGAAGCGAGGGCATACCATCACCGTAATCCTGAGGTTCACGGGTTAACATTGTGGGCACCAACGGTTGATCTGGAACGTGACCCACGCTGGGGCAGAACGGAAGAGGGATATGGCGAGGATCCGGTCCTCACGGGAGAAATGTCGGCGGCTCTCGTCAAAGGTATGCAGGGGAATGATCCTTTTTATCTGAAAATGGTTGCGACATTGAAACACTTTTTTGCCAATAATAATGAGAAAGATCGGCTGAATTGTTCATCCAGCATTGATCCGCGCAATCTGCGGGAATATTATCTAAAAGCATTTGAGACACCATTTGTGGAAGGTGGAGCCTTGTCCATGATGACAGCTTACAATTCCATCAATGGTACACCTGCCATTGAAAGTCCATATGTGAATGATGTGGTTAAGGGTGAGTGGGCGATGCCAGGTTTCATTGTATGTGATGGTGGAGACCTGTCACAGACGGTGAATTATCATGGTTATCATACCAGTCATGCCGAATCAGCAGCAGGTGCGTTGAAGGCAGGAGTGGATTGTCTTACAGATGAAGTTGATCTTGTTGTATCTGCTCTGGAGGAGGCTCTTGACCAGAATCTGTTGAAAATAGCTGATTTGGACAGAGCGATCCGCAACATCTTTGGTGTGCGAATGCGACTTGGACAACTCGATCAGTCCGGGCTCAATCCATATGCGTCTATTCCCGAGTCGGTATTATGTGCACCGGAACATGCCAAACTTAGTTATCGTGCCGCTGCCGAATCGATTGTTTTGCTCCAAAATGATGGATTACTTCCCTTGCAGGCAGAAGCGTTGCAGAAAATCAGTGTGATTGGGCCACTTGCGGATGTTGTCTATACCGATTGGTACAGTGGCACATTGCCTTATCGAGTATCCGTCCTCGATGGATTGCGCAATCGGCTACCTGAAGCAGACGTGACCTATGTCGATGGGAATGACCGTATTCAGCTGAAGACAACAGACGGTCAGGTTATAACCTTGGGTGCGGAAGGTACACTCGTCGCTGTAAAGGAGGGCAGTGCATCCACAGCCGCCGAATTTGAACATCAGGATTGGGGTTGGGGAAGTCATACGCTGAGAAGTGTAAACAATAATCGATACGTTAGCTTAACCGAGCAAGGCATATATCAGGCAAACGCACCGGAGATTGGTGGCTGGTTTGTAAAGGAAGTTGTTCGCATAGATCCTCTAACGGATGGAAGTAACACCTTGCGGACGTGGAACGGTATCCCTGTTGGACTGAGCGAATATCAGGGACAATCTGCTGTATCACCACTCCGGCCACAAGGAGAACAAACTACAGCTACAGGTACAAATCCGAATGATGTTGGTGACTCTGGACACGCAAGTCAATCACCAGGCAATACACAGATACCTTCTGCATTCAATATTGATATTGTGACCAGCGGAATACAACAAGCCGTAGAAGCTGCACGTGGCAGTCAGGCATCTGTCGTTGTTGTTGGCAACAGCCCATATATCAACGGCAAAGAAGAAATTGACCGCCCAAGTTTGCTGCTTCCTCCGAGTCAGGTCGAGCTTGTCAAAGCCGTGTGTGAAGCCAATCCCAATACAGTGGTTGTCATTATGGGCAGTTATCCATTTGCCTTGCAGGAGTTGAAAGGTATTGCCCGCGCAATCGTTTATATGACACATGCAGGTCAGGAATTGGGGAACGCGCTTGCAGATGTGCTGTTAGGTCATTATGCCCCGGCAGGCAGATTAAACATGACATGGTATGAAGATGAATCACAGCTTCCTGACATGATGGATTATGACATCATTCAGAATGGCATGACCTATATGTATCATGAAGGACCGGTTCAATATGCATTTGGTCATGGCCTGACGTATTCCGAATTCGAATACGAAGCGATTCGTGTAAGTCGAAGTGCTTCGGCGGAATCCACCACCACAGATCAATTGAAGATTGAGGTGGAGGTACACAATAAGGGTGAACGTGACAGTGATGAAGTTGTTCAGATCTATGGATCTTCATATACCTCCCGAGTGAAACGTGCTCAGAAGCAACTGCTTGCTTTCCGTCGTGTTCAAGTCAAAGCAGGGACACGTGTTACGATAAGTTTCGAAGTTCCTGTTCAGAAGCTGGCGCTATGGGATGTTACCCGAGCTCGATACTGCGTGGAGACAGCGACCTGGGCCATCCTGTCAGGGCGTTCTTCCGCAGATATACGTCAGTCGGCTGATATTGAAATTGAAGGTGAGACGATTCCGGATCGTCCGCTGCACTTGCTTACCTTTGCGGAGAATTACGATGCTTGTGCAGGTGTTCTACTGGATGAATGTCTGGAAGGACGTTCGGCAGTTCGGGCAATCACTCCGGAGGAACCTTTATATCGAAAGGGTCAGTCGTCCTGGATATCATTTAACCATAATGCTGTTCAGGAACTGCATGGATTTGAAGCTAGAGTGGCAACTTTCGGGGAAGAAAGCAGACTGGAGATTCGTTCCGGAGGACTGGAGGGCGAACTGCTCGGTGTGTGTGAAGTTTCCGGACCTGGAGGCAGTGTGAATGGGAAAGATATTAAGTGGACAACGGTCCAGTGTTCGCTTGAGGCGTCACATAAGGTGAATGAGCTATATATTATTTTCAAAGGTGGAGCAGCGTTACGGCACTTTAGATTGTTGTAGTTGTAGCATGTCCTGAATAATCAACCTCCGAAACAAGCACAATAATGCTGTTGTGTGTAGAATCTGTAAAGGTGGTTGTGGTATGAACGATAAAAAGTGGGACCTTGTCGCACTTGCTTCCATCCCTTTGATTATGACCTTGGGTAATTCCATGCTAATACCGATCCTGCCACAGATTGAACGTGAGTTGAAGGTATCTGCATTTAAGGTCAGTATGCTCATTACAGTCTACGCTGTGGTTGCCATCCTGCTTATTCCTCTTGCAGGGTACTTGTCGGATCGTTTTGGCAGAAAAGCAGTTATCATTCCCAGCCTCGTTATTGCAGCCGTCGGAGGTGCTGTCGCTGGTGTGGCAGCATGGATGCTGAACGGAAACATAGCCTACTGGACCATTCTGGGTGGCAGGTTATTGCAGGGAATAGGTGCTGCTGGCGCATTTCCTATTGTTATCCCGTTGGTTGGGGACATGTTTAATGATGAGAATGAAGTAAGCAAAAGCCTGGGTATCATTGAGACCTCGAATACGTTTGGTAAAGTCATAAGTCCGATTCTCGGTGCAGCGCTGGCAGTCTGGTTTTGGTATGCGCCATTCATGGCTATTCCTATCCTTTGTGTGCTTTCGCTGGTCCTTGTTATTTTCCTAGTGAAGACTCCCCGGAAAAAAGAAAAGCCTCCCACCTTTACTGAATTTGTGGCATCCATTCGTGACGTATTAAAAGAAAAGGGACGCTGGTTGTATGCGTTGTTTGCAATCGGTGGTATTTGCATGTTTGTCATCTTTGGTGTGTTATATTATCTATCCGAGACGTTGGAGAGCGAATTTGCCCTGAAAGGTGTACTTAAAGGACTTGTCCTTGCGATTCCGCTGGCAGCGTTATGTCTGTCTTCTTTCCTGGCAGGGAAGTGGATTGGCAAGAACAAAACGCGAATGAAATGGCTTGGCTTTGCAGGACTTGCGCTTCTGACGGTATCCCTTGGCGTTATAGGTTTATTCGATAATATCTATGTTGTAGTAGGTCTTTTCACATTGGGAAGTGCCGGAATAGGTGCAACGTTACCATGTCTGGATGCATTGATTACAGAAGGCGTGGACAAAAAACAGCGGGGCACAATCACGGCTCTGTTCAGCAGCATGCGATTCATTGGGGTATCTCTCGGTCCACCTGTCGTTTCTTTGTTGATCGGTTCTCATCATTTCCTGCTTTTTGGTGTGCTCGCTGCGTCTGGCGCCGTGGGCGGATTGCTCACCTTATTTGCAGTTAAGCCGGATAAGGGAGATCAACCTACTTCAGGAAGCAAGCAGAAACAGGATGAAACATCTATGGATGTGATCGAGACGAGTAGAGGGTATGTTTCCATAGGTCGCAAGAAAAGTCCATTTTAGATAGACGGTGCTGTATGCTGCGTTCATTTCCATGCTGTCTTAAGTTTAACATCCAGATCTGTTCAAAAAAAACGCGTTTACGCCTAAGAAAGCGGATCAATTTGCTTTCTCGGTGTAAACGCTTTTCTCGTTTCTATGAGCAGAATGACCTTAACCAATCATTCGTGTTTGCTTTTATTCGACTGGCTAGTTTCGGTGTTGCCGGCTCCAGATTCTGAATTCTTGGATTGATCTTGAGGTGGTTCCGTTGCAGTGATATGAGTATGAGCGAGCAGAGCATGAGGTTCAATGGAGAAGCTGCCGCTTCGTTTTCCCTGAATCAGATATATAAGCAAGAACAGAATCATAAACATTACGGAATATCGATACATATCGGTATAACTGGTTATGGCCGCAATGGCGCCAAGAAGAAGGGCACCGGTCGCAATACCCAGATCCAGCGAGTTCAAAAACATACCATTAGCCATACCCCGTTGAGTAGGAGATACAACTTGAATCATCCAGGTCTGCAGAGACGACTGCATGGAACCATAACCGATTCCGTAGATAAAGGCAGCAATGAACAGGAGGGACATGGAGGTTGCATACGAGAGCAGAATGAGGCCGACAGCAACGAATATTGCCCCTGGAATGAGCAGTGCTTTTGGACCTTTATTGTCATAGATCCGTCCTGCAAATGGTCTAACCAATAACACGGCGAATGCATTGAACAAAAAGAACAGCGCAGGATTGGCCAGATTGGCTTCCTTACCATACAAAACGATGAATCCGACAAGCCCACCATAGGTGATGGATAACAGGCAATTCAGCACACTGGGCAGAATCAGCTTGCGGTTGAAAGGTATCTTCTGTTTTGGGTTGGACCCTGAGGCACTTGTTGTGGCTTGTGGCATGATGGTTGTACTGTTATCGGTTCTGACTGCTTTTTTGCGTGTCAGCGAATAACTCAGTGGATAGATCACAGCGAGCACACCCGCAGTACATAACATCAGGGTTACAAAACCTGCACCCTGGAGCAGAGTGACCCCAATGATTGGCCCCATAGACATAGCCAGGCTAGTCGATAGACCAAAGTAACCCATACCTTCACCCATTCGTTTGACGGGCACAATGTCCGAGGCCATCGTTGGAAAAGCGGTACTGCTCATACCAAACCCGATACCAAACAACATTCTCAGCAACAAGAGCACAGCTATACCGGCAGCAAAATAATAGCCGAGCGTTGCCAGCAGGGCTACGGACAGGCCTATATAAATCATGGCGTTACGAAGACCCTTCTCCAGTGCTTTCGCGGAATAGAGACGGGCTGCTATGGCACTTAGTGCAAACAGACAGGTGAATAAACTTACTTCAAATGCATTGGCGTGAAATCGCTCCTGAACGTAGGACGGAAGCGGAGAGACAATCATGTGCAGTTGCAAGAACAACAAGAAGTTGCACAGCATCAGCAGAATAAAATCGGTGGTCCATAGTCTAACTTGTGTAGATTGTTCTTTCATGATGATGTATTCCCCCTGAGTTGTGATTCCTTACAAGTTGCGGTTAATGAGGGAAAGAGTATGTTTAAATGCTTCCATCTGGTCTTCGGATATACCTTCAGCAAGTTCTTTATTCATTTCTCTTTCAATCGGAACGAGGATATCAATTAACGCTTTGCCTTCCGTGGTGAGATATAACAGATAGGCTCTGCGATCCTGTTCGCTGGTCCGGCGTTCTACCCAGCCTTTTTTCTCAAGCAGATCAATAATCCGCGCAGTGGTGGGTTGGTCTTTGAAGACACGTGCAGCGAGCTCCTTCTGATTAACACCTTCGCCGCGGTCAACATTAAAGAGAACAGAAAATTGCTCTGTCGTAATATCATAAGGTTTGAATCGCGTCGCAAGTAAAGCTACTGCTTTACGGTGTGTGAAACCCAGCATGAATCCAACAGATTGTTCCAGTGTATAGTCCATGTGATTGCTAGACCTCGCTTCCATAATAAAATGTCCCAATTAATTAGTTGTTACAACAACTATATGTCAAACAAGTATTTTTGTCAAAATGAAATATTCTCATATCGAACTTACGTGTGCGCTGTGCAATGATCCGAAAATACTGTTAGAATAGGTATGAAACCGCTTTTATAGAATCGATGTCTAGCGTGCTTGAAGAATGGAGAAAACCAATTTGCTCTAACTGATGTTGGAGATGAACAAGGAGAGCTGTGTATGCTAAAGAATATACCCGCAATAATACCTCCAGAGTTACTCAAAATTATGTCCGAAATGGGTCATGGAGACGAGTTGGTTCTGGCGGATGGTAATTTCCCCGCAGCCAGTCATGCCAAGCGACTAGTACGTTGTGATGCACTGGGAGTTGTTGAACTGCTGGATGCCATCCTGCAATTATATCCACTGGATACCTATGCTGAGCGTCCCGCTGCTGTCATGCAGGTTGTGAAAGGGGATCAGGTGATCCCGATCATATGGGAAGACTACCGCCGGTTGATTGAAGAATACGAAGGCATTACGGATGCTTTTGATCATGAAGAACGATTTGATTTTTATAAACGCGCTTCGAATGCCTATGTGATTGTTGCAACTGGTGAGCGAGCGCAATATGCCAATCTGATTTTGAAGAAAGGCGTCATTTTCCCCGATGCTGATCCTGGTCAGGAACAGCAGAATGCTGAATCGAACTGAATAATTACGGCGACGGAGCAGTGGATGCTTTGGTCGCCTTTTTATTTTTACCAATACGAAGTAAATATAACAAGCGCGCATGAACGAACGTCATCTCACTGCTCAAGATACTACAAACTTTGATTGCAGATGATGAATGGGGAAAAGGAAAGGACTGTTTTACAATTGAAGAAATACAAACGAGGAGACGATGCTCTCCATCCCAGAGGAGTTGAGTGAAATGCAGCACCGAATCAGACAAGCGGGTCTTCTTGATAGTAACGAAGTGGGACGTTTGTTCAATGAGTACAGGATGTTCTACAACCAAAATGCTGATATTGAGGCAGCACGTCAGTATATTAGAGAACGAATGGAAGGCCATGAATCGGTGATTTTGGTAGCAGAAACAGATGCGGAAAGTGATCATGGGACAGATGAAAGTAACGTTATGTCACTCTCGAAAGGCTTAATTTGTACTGGATTCGTTCAGCTATATCCCAGTTTTAGTTCGGTATCGATGGGGCCTGTCTGGGTGCTTAATGATCTATATGTGCATCCGGATTATCGTCAGCAAGGCATTGCCAAGAAGCTCTTGCAAGCAGCCAAGCAATTGGCATCTGAGCGAGGAGTTCTTCGTATATCACTCTCAACTGAGTTAAGTAACAAACAAGCGCAAGCTTTATATGAATCCGAAGGATATGCACAGGATACTAAATTCATGTATTATGAACTTAATGTATAAGAGGTTGCTCAAAAAGACGCACTATATAAATGAATGGCACACTCGTGTCGTCGGCAACAAGGGAGGGGAGTCGCAACATGATGCAGTGGATTGCCATGATCACGATGTTAATTGATCATATAGGGGCTGTCTTTTTTCCACATATTATAGAGTTGAGGATCATAGGTCGTATCGCTTTTCCAATCTATGCTTTTACAGTGTATATCGGTTATAAACATACACGAGACGTACAAAAATACATATGGCGGCTGTTCTGGATTGCGATCATATCACAGGTGCCGTTCATGGCTGCGTTTAATCATTATTCTCTGAACGTGGTATGGACATTGTGGTCAGCCCTGTTGGTATTATTCGTTATTGATAAATTGCCATCCAAACTACTGGCGATTCCGATTGTAATTGGAGCAGGTTGGTTCATGGAAATTAGCCAAATGGATTACGGGATGTACGGGTTGTTATTGGTTCTGTTATTCCGCTATTTCCAGGGTCCTGTACTTGTCGTAGCACATGTCGTGTTAAATGCACTATATCTTCTGCTGCATAACAGCTCTGTGCAAATGTATAGTGTGCTCGCAACCGCCGGCATTGCTATTGCTCAGTATTACCAAGCGGGATTCCGTATGAAGGGGCCACGTTGGGTCTGGCGTTATTTCTATCCAGCGCATCTTGCCATCATTGCAATTATCCGATGGGTCTAAAAGAGTGATCCGGAATGAAGCCAAAAACAAAGAAGCCACTTTCATCGTCATTTACTGACGAGAAGGTGGCTTCTTTGTTTTCATTTTTGTTATTTATGATTATTGCTAATGTACGAAGTGTTGAAAATAAAGAACTTACTCCATTGCTGTAGAAGTGCCGTTATGGTGCCGGATTGCAGACGGGAAATATCCAATCTGAACGGCGTAGTCTAACATGGCGGAGATGAAGCGATCATCTGTTTTTGCACATGAGATGCCAGCAGGTTCCACATAAGCCGTTGTCACAGGGCAAGCATAGACATATGCTGAATCCTTCGCACCGTCGCCTTCAAGCTGTGCAATAGCCAACTGAAGAGCTTCCGGCTCTTTGCTGATGCTCGCATCGAACAACCAACGTGTGTAATCGGCGAAAGGTAGCGTTTCGACTTCGTAACCAGCCCGATTCACAGAACGGATCAGCTCGTCATAACGGATGGGCTCCGGATTACAGATGTGGAATACACGACCGGCGGTATCCTGACGTAAGGCCAGATGAACGATAGCTTCACTTGCATAGTTGATCGGTGTAAAATCAACCATCCAGTCAGCCGCAGGAGCCTTGCCGAGCAATAACATCGCTTTGATCATACGATAAAAGGCGTTGCTATCAATATTGGACTGGAAGCGTCCAGTTTCGGAGTGGCAAGTGAGATTACCTGCACGATAGATGCTGACAGGTACACCTTCCTCTGCCGCAATCATAAGCACTTTCTCGGCTTCAAGCTTGCTGTCCGAATACAGGTTGTCCACATGCAAATCAGCCGGGAACCGATCATATTGCAGGGAAGATTCCCATTGTCCGCTGAGTGCGAGATCTTCCGGAATACCCATCGTGGATACATGGTGGAAGGAAGCACCTGGTTTGCTGCGAATCAAGTCCAGCAATGCGACCGTTCCTTCCACGTTTGTTTTGGCGAACTGACCGGCATCGCCGAAATGACGTACGTCTGCAGCGCAGTGGATGACACGGTCAATTCGATCCTGAACATAAGCCCTTTGTTCAGCGGACAGACCGAGATTAGGTTGTTCGAGATCCCCTTCAATAATCTCCACGCGAGTGGAGAGTTGGTCAGTCAGTTGTTTGCCGAAATAACCTTCCAGCACGTTAGTCAAACGTTCCATTGCAGTTATTTCATTGGATGGTCGACGAACAAGGGTGTAGATCCGTGTACTGGAATTCAGAATTAACTGTTGCAGCACATGAGAGCCCAGATAACCAGTTGCTCCAGTCAGCAACACATGCTCAGGTTCACGAATGAGCGGATACCCCAACTGGGGCGTTAGCTCCACAGGGTGTTCGGATAATTGTGTAATCATACCATCGGTCACCACTGAATCCGTAACTACTGCTGCACTGAGAGACAATACTTCCACACGACGAGCGAGAGCACGGACTGTTTTCTCGGCAAAGAAGTCGGCAATGTTCAGTTGCGGATAATGTGGCTTCAGAATAACCAGTACATGAATAACCCGGAGTGAATCCCCACCGATATTGAAGAAGCTGTCTTCGACACCGAAGTCATCGTGCTGAAGGATTTCTTTCCATGCGTCCAAGATAATGGATTCCGTCTCCGTCTCAGGCATGACCCGGTCAGGGCGATCTTCATGTCGTTCCACATGAGGCAGGGATACCATCGCTTTGCGATTGATTTTTCCAGTCGGTGCAATCGGCATTTCATCCAGCTGACAGATCCACTTTGGTACAAAATAAGATGGAAGTTTTTCCGTCAGTTCTGCCTTGATGTCCGAAACAGAAAGGGTACTGCCATCTTTCGATGTAAAGTAACCAACCAGCATATTTTGTCCATCGGATTCTTTCTTCGGAATGACCGCAACGTTCTGGATCTGATCAAGCCGTGCAAAGTGATCTTCAATCTCCCCGATCTCAATCCGGTGACCACGAATTTTTAGCTGAGAGTCACTGCGACCAACATATTCCAGCATCCCGGTATCCAGCAATTTGGCAATATCGCCAGACTTGTAGATTTTCTCACCTATCGCAAACGGGTTTTCAATGAATGCTTGCGCTGTACGTTCTGGCTGATTCAGATAACCTTTGGCCAATGCAGGGGTAGCAATATATACCTCACCAGGTACACCTGCCGGACAGAGCTGTTGTTCTTCATTTACAATGTATACTTTGTAGTTATGAATCGGTTTACCGATAGGGATGTTCACCACATGTTCAGGAACCTGCTCACTGATGCGGTGAGTAGTTGTGGCTACTGTACATTCGGTAGGTCCGTACACATTAACAATATCAATCTGGTTTCCGAATTTGCGCTGGAAGGCACGAACCTGTTCACCATATAACGCTTCTCCGGCTACAGTAATGATTCTGACTTTGGCCAGCTTGTGGAAACCTTCATGGGATAAGTAGGAAGCAAGCTGATTGAAGAAAATCGTAGGCAGTATCGTAATGATGGTTGTTCCTGTCCGTTCAATTGCACTTGCGAATTCTTCAACGGATACACGTTCTTCCGCAGACAACAGATATAATTCTGCTCCATAGAACAAGGCGCCAATGGTATCCCACACGGATGCATCAAAGCTGTATGTAGCAAACTGGGTTAATACATCACCTGGTTGAATGTCACAATCACGCTGAACCACACTGCCAAGATTGGTTACACCCCGGTGGGCAATCAGTGCACCTTTGGGTTTACCGGTCGACCCTGACGTGTAGATAATATACGCAAGATCATCGGGCTGAATATCCAGATTTGGGTTACTTGCTGCAAATCCGGCTAAACGACCATCCACAGCGAGAATCTGACGGACCGTAGCTATACTGGAGAACAAGCTGGAAGCTTGGGCATAAGAAGCCTCCGTTGTCAGCACGAAGGAGGATGCCGTATCTTCCACGATATAACTGTTACGTTCTTGTGGATGCTCAGGGTCGATAGGAACATACGCACCACCTGCCTTCAGAATACCAAGCAGGGAGATGATCGTCTCCAGACTTCGATCCATAAAGATACTGACGAATTCACCTTTCTGCAATCCATTGGATAACAGAACACGTGCAACCTGATTAGCTCGTTCATTCAATTCCCTGTACGTATAACTTTTGGATGGCGATGTTATCGCCGGTGAATCTGGATATGCCGCTGCCGTTGCTTCGAACCAGCCATGAACCGTTTGATTCTCTGGTTCGAGAACAGAAGTATCATTCATTTCACGGTAAAGCAATCGATCTGAGGCGGAAAGAATATCTACCGTACCGATTGCTTTCTCACCGTCACGCACGAGGGCGAGTAGAAGAGTCTGATAATATTCTGCATATCTCAGCACGGTAGACTCTTTTAACAGTGAACTATCATAGAACAGATCGAGGATGAGCATGTTCTGATCATCTCGAACGTTCCAGTTTAATATTTGAGGAGCTTGAGGCAACTGTACACTATTCAGCATAAAAAACGATTCAGGGTATCCACCGTTTTGCAACGTGTATTCAATCTTGAGCTGCTCTGAAACTTGATGACATAGTTGGCTGAAGGTCAATTTCCCCTGAATCTGTAATGAAAGATAGGAAGCTGCCTGATCGGGGGAAAGTATACCTATGGCAAGTTCCTGTTCAGCTGACAATCGGAATAACAAGGCTGCATAAGCTGAGAGTAGTACCGGGTACACCATCTGTTCTCCATACTTCTGTTTAAGTTCACGGCTCAGAGAAGCATGTAATGTGATTTGAGCAGACTGATAAGAGAATGATTGTTGACGTCGCCCAAAATCCAGTGGAATCTGCAGAACTGGCAAGCTAGATTCCATGGAATGGGAAGAAGATGGTTGGTTTTCAATCACTTCAGTTATTCCTCCTTGGTTCAAACCGAATGTTTGTGGATTTGAATTATTGTTTGCTTACATTGAAATGAGAGATCAATTCTTGGAGTTCCTCAGACATGCTGTTAAGGCGTGTGGAGGAGTCTACCAGTGTAATCAAAGATGCTTTTTGCTCATCAACAGATGAGGAAATTTGTTCACTGCTGTTTGCTGTCTTGCTTACGCTTGAAGACAAGTCGTCCGCTGTAGCGGTCATTTCCTCCGTACCCGCAGAGATTTCTTCTGTCGCGCTTGATACTTCCTGAATCTGATTAGATACTTTTTTCGCTGCTTCTAAAATATCTTCGAACAGTTGTCCTGTTTGATCGGCTACGCTGAGTCCTGTATCTACTTCTGACGTACCTTGTTCCATAGCACGTACAGCTTGTTTAATTCCAGCTTGAATCTCTTGGATCAATACGCCAACCTGGCTGGTTGCTTGTTCAGACTGCTCGGCAAGTTTGCGTACTTCACCTGCAACAACTGCAAATCCTCTTCCTTCTTCACCAACACGAGCTGCTTCAATGGATGCATTAAGAGCAAGCAAGTTGGTCTGGCTGGAGATTCCCGAGATGATATTGAGAATATCGCCGATTTCCTGTGAACGACTCTCCAGAACCTCAATGGCAGAAGCGGTATTCTTAACCGATTCCGTAATCAGATTCATCTGTTCAGATACCTGACGGACAACACTGTTACCTTGTTGCGAACGACGTTCCATTTCATAGGCTTCATCCGCCACACTAGCCGAGCTACTGGCAATCGTCTGGATTACGGTAGCCATCTCGGACATGGCACGTGCACTATCCCGGGTTGCCTGTTCCTGTGAACGAATGTTGGAAGTGATTTGAGTTACATTATTATTGATAGAATCTGCATTCTCACTGTTGCGCTCGGAAACTTCATATAGCTCTTTGGCAGACTGATTTACTTCTTGTGACGTGATTTGCACTTTAACGATAGTATCGTTGATTTTGCGAACCATGGTGTTGAACTTCTCGTTAACGAGTCCCAGATCGTCTTTGCCTGTCGGAATGTTGACATTCAAATTACCCCGACTTACGTCATCAATTCCTTTGATCAAGTGACGGATAGGGGAAAGTGTGTTTTTAACTACAAGGTATTGGATAATCAGGAATAACAGCAAGAAGGCCACAAGGATGATAATTCCGTTTTTGAGCAAGGAATTTAGTCCCGCAGGTACAGCTGATGCATCTGCATCAACGGCAAAATATGAGAAAATCTTTCCGTTGCTGTCTTTGATTGGATATGCAATGGTTGTCCATGTTCCGAAATCATCGGAATAAAATGTTGTGAATGTTGGGCGATCCGTATTAAGCATTTCTTTCAGTGCATTGGCTACAACGACCGGCTGCTCATACATGTCACCAATATTTACGTTCTCACTTTGAAAAGCTTCTCTTAGATTGGTCGGCATCGCTACAAGGGAAGTTAATCTCTTGTTATCGCCACCGAGCTCAACACCGAAGATGTAGGCTTGTGCAATGTTAGGATAATATTCTTGCATCTCATCGAAATACGCTCGTAATTTCGTTTGTGTTGCTCCATCATAGCTACCTTCCGCAATAGCAGCTTGTACCTCGGTAGGGTTGATATCTTCAGCCCACTTTTTGGTAATTTGTTCCACCTGTCCATGCAGTTGATCAACAAGAACTGTTTTTTGAAAATAGTAACTGCTTGCGATAAGTGCTACCCCGATGATAACGATATTGGTAAATGAGAGTAACAAATTTTTGGAGAAAAACGACATGCTTTTCCAACTTAATGATTTCACTAAATTCCACTCCTGATCTTCTTTAAATTAAGAAACTTTAGGGTTGCATTGGTACAGTGAACTAGATCATTCCGTGATCCCCTCCAAAGGAAATTTATGCGACCATGGTCTTGGTTTATCAGTCGCTTTCGTAGAGACTTATGTACCGTATGAACCATAGGTGTCTAATTATTAAAACACATCTATAATTAATATGTCGTATAAAATGTCGTTAAATTGAATAGTATCGTTAAATTTTTTTTAATATTTTACGTATTTATGGACATATCAGATGGTTTATAGGTATTTAGAACTGTTTATTTTAAAATTTCCCATTTTTTAGCTTCATTCTGTATTCTATAACATGGTGGGTAAAAATACATCCTTCAACAAAACAAAAATATGATGGCAGAGATGCAACAGAAGGCACGGATATACATCGGAAGCGGTTTTATCTATAATAACTACATATGCATTTCTCAAATTATGAGCAGCGGGGGTTTATAGATGAATCTTAAACAGATAGCAGCAGAGCGTGCGGCAGAATATGTTGAAGATGGAATGAAGGTTGGATTGGGTACAGGTTCAACAGCTTATTATGCCATCTGCCGGATCGGTGAGCGGGTACGTGATGGATTGAACATTCAAGCGGTTGCCACTTCAGAGGCTTCGGACAAGCTTGCCCGTGAATGGGGGATTCCCATCGTCCCATTTGACCAGATTGGACGTCTGGATCTGACCATTGATGGTGCTGATGAAGTTGATCCCGAATTTAACCTGATTAAAGGGGGGGGCGGGGCTCTTTTGCGTGAGAAAATCGTGGCGGCCAATAGTGACAAATTGATTATTGTAGCGGATGGCAGCAAAGCCGTGCAAAAGTTGGGGAAATTCCCGCTTCCAGTTGAGGTGGTTCCATTTGCTTCTGAGTGGACCTTCCAGGCGCTCGAAAAATTGGGGTGTCAACCACAGTGGCGGATGGATGGACAGCAACGTTATCTGACAGACAACGGAAACCTGATAGCAGATTGCCACTTGGAGGCGATTGATCACGCTGCGGACCTTAATGTTCAATTGAACATGTTACCAGGTGTTGTTGATAACGGACTATTTGTGGATATGGCTAGTACAGTCATTCTTGCCAATGCGGACGGAAGTATCGAAGAGCTTCATCGTTCTTAATATGGAAGAGGGTGCTTTTCATCGTATGAAAGAACTGCCAATCGTTGATGGGGAACTTGTACTCAGGTGTGTGGAGAAACAGGATCTGAAAGAACTCTATGAATTGATCTACAGTGATGATGTACCTGAATGGAAGCAATGGGATGCACCCTATTACCCACTTAAACACGAAAGTTATGAAAGTTTTGAACAAGGTATGCTCAAACGTATGGACGTAGATCCAGGCGATTCCAAACCCGTATCAATCCGTATTATTGAATCCGACAGACAAATTGTGGGTACAATCAGCTATTACATAGAAGATGAGTTATCCATGTGGCTGGAAATGGGGATTGTAATATACAGATCTGTCCAGTGGGGACGCGGGGTTGGCACACGCTCACTTGTCATGTGGTCAAGTCATTTGTTCGAACAGATGCCTTTGGTTCGGGTTGGATTGACTACTTGGTCTGGTAATGAACGTATGATGCGTGCGGCTGTGAAAGCCGGATTACAGGTAGAGGGGCGAATGCGGAAGTGTCGCATCGTTCGGGGGCAGTACTATGATTCAATTCGTATGGGGATGCTCCGTGAGGAGTGGGAGCAGAAGCTGGCCCCTCATACGAGCCGAAATGTAAACAACTGATGGAGGATTATTGAAATGCTGAACACGGAGGACAACCGGGAACTGTCTTTACAATTATTCGTGGTTCTTGTTCGGGCCTACAATTCTGTGACCTCACGTTCCAATCGGGACATCCAGAGTCACGGACTGAATACGACAGAATTTGGTGTACTTGATTTGTTATATCATAAGGGACCGCAGGCATTGCAAAAGATTGGTGAAAAGGTGTTAATGTCCAGTGGTAATATTACGTATGTTGTAGATAAGTTGCAAAATAAAAATCTGCTGTTTCGTCGACCATCCAAGGAAGATCGGCGTGTCATTTATGCTGAGTTAACCGAGGAAGGAAGAGAACTATTCACACAGATATTTCCTCAACACCATCAGGTAATCATTGATGCTTTGGAAGGACTTGACCCTTCCGAGAAAGTAGCTGCGATTAAGATGTTGAAGAAGCTGGGACTGGCGGCAGAAGGGAAAACTGACTTGCGTTCATAACGCAGGTCAGTTTTTTTTGTGGATCTCGAAAAGTACAGGTATATACTGGCTGACTGACTTGCAAGGCCCTCCATAATATAGGAAGATTGTTCTATACATTCATCGTGTGTAAAACATGATTATCGAAAGTTCATGTATAATGGAACATAACGATTAAGAGCGGAATGGATGGATTGGATCAAGTAGAAGAACTTATCCCGATTGCAAGTTAGCTAACATCAATCTCATTCTGGATTAGTCACGAATGAAGATTGAGTGTGATGCGGGTATGAGGAGGGGTGCATCTATGAGTCATCAAGAAGCAGGAGAACGTTTGCTCCAAGAATCTGCGAACTTAGCTGATAAAATAACGGAGAAACAGTATCTCAGACAGCCCGATTTACTTGAGCGATTTGGCGAGAATGGAAAAATGCGAACCAAACAGGATTCGGAGTATAGCTTGAACTATTTGGCAGAAAGTGCGCTCGTACAGAGTCCAGGTCTGTTTACTCATTATATTGCCTGGCTGAAAGTTCTACTTGAGGGTTATAAGGTATCACCAGAAGACCTGGCGATTAATCTCAATCTGATCAAAGAGACATTGGAAGAAGAATTTGACCATCCGTCAAAGGCACTTCTGCTCGAGTATCTGGAGATGGGAATATATAGAACAACACATATGGAGTCACAAGCGGGTTACATCAACGAATCCATGCCATATGGAGATGCCGCGCAATCGTACTTACAGTGCTTGCTTGAGAATAAACGGAAAGAAGCCTTTGAGATCATTGAAGCCCAGTTAGAAGCCGGGGTGACGATTCGTGATATTTATCGATATATCTTTCAGCCCACCCAATATGAAATTGGACGATTGTGGCAATGCCATCGTATCAGTGTAGGGCAAGAACACTTTTGTACGGCAGCGACCCAGTCATTCATATCACGTCTTTATTCCCGCTGGCTGATTCATACGGGTCAGGATAAAAAACTAGTGGCTACCTGTGTAGGCAGTGAGCAACATGAGATCGGACTGCGTATGCTCACAGATGTGTTCGAGATGGAAGGTTGGGATACGCACTATCTGGGAGCCAATGTTCCCAATGGAAGTGTCATAGAGGCTATAGAGCGGCATCAGGGCGATGTTGTTGCGATTTCAGTTACGATGACGTATCACCTTCATCTGGCCAAAGAGTTGATTCATCTGATCCGTCATCATCCGGCAACGGCACATGTGAAGATTATGGTTGGGGGATATCCCTTTAATATTGATCAGGAGTTGTGGAAAACGATAGGAGCTGACGGTTATGCTCCAGGAGCCGATGAAGCGGTAGCGGTTGCAGAACAATTACTGTCTCAGCCAGCTACATGTAATTATCTTGATATGGTTAGGGATTAGGAGAGGGATGTTGTGATGTCTAATGAGAGCGGAGAGATACAGAGGCTACGCAGAACGATTGAGCAGTTATCAGATCAGATGATCCGGAGTAAAGAGCAAGAGGAACGGACACTTACGGAATTCTCGGATATGAATAATGAACTGGTGACACTCCAGCGTCTGCTTGCAAAGAACAATAACAGTCTTGAAGCTGCACGTCAGCAAGCAGTAGATGCAGGTGATTCAAAAATCGCATTTATTGCAGGCATCAGTCATGATTTTCGTACGCCATTAAATGGCATATTGGGGATGGCTGAGATGCTGAAGTTGTCTCCCTTGTCTGAAGAACAGGAAAATTCCGTTTCCGTTATACAGGATGCTGCCAAACTGCTGCTTAAGCTGATTCAGGATCTTCTGGATCTGTCCAAACTTGAGGCGGGGCAGATGCGACTTGAACTGGGAGAAGTGGATCTGCAAGAGACGATAAACTATATCGTTCGTTTGCTCGAACCCCAAGTCAGAAAGAACGGAAATCAGTTATCGATAGACTGTGACCCCAGAATCTCTACTCTTCTTGAAGGGGATTCAACGAGGATTACACAGATACTGATCAATCTAATTCAGAATGCGAACAAATTCACATCAGAAGGTACAGTGCGGATACGAGTCACCCTTATGAAAGATGATGAGATTACACAAATGATCCGATTTGAAGTCGAAGACACGGGGATTGGTATCTCGGAAGAAGATCAGAACCAGTTATTTCAACCCTACGTGCAGACTGAACAAGGTCGCTCAAGTGAGTATGGAGGAACGGGCCTTGGATTATCGATCTGCAAGTCGCTCGTTACACTGATGGAAGGTCAGATTGGAGTAGACAGTCAGGAGGGTGAAGGATCAACATTCTGGTTCGAACTTACACTTGGTAAGAAAGACGGTAACCAGTCCGCTAACCAGTCTGTTGCTTCCGCTCAAAAGCATCAGGGGCAGGATATGGATGATGAAGCTCCTTCTGTATCTGTATTGCTGGCCGATGATAATGTCATCAACCGGCAGCTTGTTATGTTGCAGCTCAAAAAACTGGGAATAACCCAAGTGGACGCTGTAGTGAATGGGGAAGAGGCAATAGCTGCTTTTCTCAGCAAAAAATACAGTTTGATTCTCATGGATTATATGATGCCAGTGATGGACGGTTTGGAGGCAACACGCAAAATCCGCTCGATAGAAATGGATGAAATGCGCCATACCACACCAATCATTGCAATGACAGGTAATGTCATGCAGGGAGAGAAAGACAAGTGTATGGAAGCCGGGATGAATGACTTTATTGGCAAACCCTTCACGCTGGAAATTCTGAGTAAGATGATCGAGAAGTGGCAGCAATCCTCCGAACCGACCGAGGTACTAAATATGAGCATCGTACATGAGATCGCGGAATTAAACACCGATGGCGATCGTACACTCCTTGGTATGTTGTTGGACATGTATCGTACCGATACACCTGGCAAGATTGAGGTGCTGCGCAGGCATATTGTGTCCGGTGACCATGTTGCTGCAACCGAGGTAGCCCATGATCTGAAATCAGGGAGTTTGAGCCTAGGGATTCGTTATTTATCAACTTTGTTTGCTCAGATAGAGCAGTTCGCGAAGGAAGGTCAATCACGGAAAGCAGAACCTTTGCTGGATGCTTTGTTACCCGCCTATCAAGCAGCATGTGCAGCACTGCAACGAGTAAGTAAAGATTGAACATATCTTAATGAGGAAAGAGGGTAGGGCTCGTTCATGTTATTCTACGTACTTGCGGCACTGGTACTGATCTTTCTTGCTCTTCTGTGGGCAGGAGGGCTTTATTTTTTCAAAACGGCCATTCGCCGTACAGCAAAAACGTTTTTGGTAGATAATCCAAATCTGATGCCTGAACCGGACAATGAAATCATTAGCAGTGCTTCTGACCTGAAGTGGCTGGATGCTCAGCCTACAGAAGAGATATCTCTTCAATCACATGATGGATTAAAACTGTATGGTACATGGCTCGGTTCCAATAAAGGGTCGGATCAGACGGTTATTCTGGCACATGGTTATTCGGGGAGAGGCAGAGAAATGGCTGGATTCGCCCGGTTTTATGCGGAAAAGCACGGTTATAACGTACTCATGCCAGATGATCGAGGTCATGGACAGAGTGAAGGTGATATCATCGGTTTTGGCTGGTTAGATCGGAAGGATTATGTCCAATGGACGAACTGGGTGCTTGAAAAAGTGGGTACACAAGGTCAAATCATATTGCACGGCATATCCATGGGAGGAGCAACCGTACTGATGACAGGTGGTGAAGTCCTGCCGATTCAGGTTAAAGCCATTGTATCTGATTGTGCGTATACATCCGTGGAAGAAGAGCTGACGTTCCAGTTGAAGCAATTATACAAGCTCCCTGCATTTCCGTTTATACCTGTCACAAGTCTGATCTCCCGGTGGAAAGCAGGGTATTCCTTTAGAGAGGCTTCGGCTCTCAAGCAGCTTGCCAAAGTTAACGTTCCCGTGTTATTCATCCACGGTGAGGCTGATACGTTTGTACCAACGGAAATGGTGTACAGGTTGTATGAAGCTTGCCCAACCAAAAAGGAATTGCTGACCGTCCCCCGTGCCGGTCATGGCACAGCGTTTCAAGTCGATCGCACCGGATATGAGGCGGCACTGGAATCCTTTATGAAGAAAAATCTGTCACCTGCTTTTAATTGATTTTTTTGTGACGATCTGGGTATTAAGTAGAAGATGCAAATCATTTTCTAAACGATGGGGGTATCTTGATGGGAAACGAACAATTTGAGGCTGCACGAAAAGCAGAGGAAGGTTATCATTCCAATTTCTATCAGAATAATGAATTATTCGCCTCTGGTACCTGGATGTCGAGGCCCATGCCTATGGTGATGGATATGCTGGAACGCCTACTTGCTCACAAGGAGGAATTGCGTGTCCTCGATCTGGGATGCGGAGTGGGGAGGCATACGATACCGATTGCACAGCGCCTTGCAAAAACGAAGAGTGAAGTCATCGGTGTGGATTTACTGGATGAGGCCGTAGACGGACTTCGCAAGTATGCGAAAGAATATCAGGTTGATCATATCGTGCAGGCAGTGAAAGCAGATGTTGAACATTATGCTGTGGAGCCAAACTATTTTGACTATATCGCTGCTTGCTCTTGTCTGGAACATGTCTCAAATAAGCAAGCCTTCATGGAAGCGATAGACCGGTTACAGGCCGGAACTCGTACAGGGGGCATTCATTGTATTACGATGAGTACCAATGTGGAGGAGAAAGAAATCAATACAGGCAAGGAGATTAAACCATTAATTGAACTGAACCTGCCCACAGCCGAGGCGATTGCTATACTGGAGGATGCCTACAAAGGCTGGAATATTCTGCTTCAGGAACATGTTACACAGACGATTGAAGAGGAAAAGTATGATGAACCGACACAATTTCGTTGTGAACTGCTTCGTTTGCTGTACAAAAGCAATAAATTCTCTGCCGGGACCTGACAATGGACCCGGCACTCTTAATGTGTGGTCTGAAGGGAGATGGTTAAGGATGAATACATATGTAATAGGGATGGATGGAGGAGGGAGCCACACGCGTGTGGCTGTCGCAGATCAGAACGGGAAGATTGTATCCTATGTGCAAAAGAATGGTTGCAACCGTTATCACGATACCAATGCTGAGCAAAATGTGCTGGAGGGTATCGGAGCTGAATCGGCACACGACTTGAACTTTTAGAGGCTAACGACTACAATACGATAACGGAAACAAGCAAGGTATAGGAGGAATCAAGGTGTTAATTAATCTGAAATCACGCATACAGGAGCCGGAAGTACAGGAGCTATTGTCCTACTCGGTCTTTCCTGATCCGGATCACTTGAACCGTGCGTTGCAACAATATGTAGAGAAAGACGAATTGCAAATGGGCGGTTACGAAGATGAGGGACAATTGATCGGTCTGATTGGATATGAGAAGACAGGAACAAGTGAGGTTACCATTCATCATATCTCGGTTTTGCCTGAAAACCGCTTTAAAAATTATGGACGTGGTATGATCTCACAACTGTTGGCAACATACAATCCTGATAGACTGATTGCGGAGACCGAGCTGGAAGCCGTCGAGTTTTATCGGAATACGGGGTTTGTGGTATATAGTCTGGGTGAATTATACCCAGGTGTGGAGCGATTCCGTTGTGTGCTTGAAAAAGAGGAAGATACGGACGAAGAGTAGCACAGAGACCTTTTATTACTTTAAGAAATATATGGATTATCATCAGTACAGGATGTTGGATTTGGCAATGAGCTGAGTCGGACGTCCTGTTTTTTTGTCGTTTTCATCTAAAAAGCAGGAAAAAAGTATTGCTTTGTAAGATTGTTTCATTATAGAATAGTTTCACAGAAGAATAGTTCGTTAAGTGAACTATATAGATTTGGGAAAGGAGAATGAAGAATGAGTACACCGGATGCAAAAAGTTTGGTGAACCGCTATTTGGATGCTTCCTTTATGGTCAATAAGCGGTTTGATACGCGGATACGCGAACAAGTGGGGCAGACCATAACGACCGATCAGTTCTGCGCACTTCGTCTGATTGAAGAGAAACCTTTCTGCACGCCCTCTGATCTTGCAGAGCTTCTGTGTATAGGTAAGAGCAGCATTACCGCTTTGGTCAACAAGCTGGTGGATCGCGATCTGGTCCATCGGGCCGGGGATGAACGTGACCGTCGCGTTGTATATCTGACACTGACGGATACCGGACGACAGGTATACAGGGAAACAGAACAGGAAATACAGCAGATTCTGGAGCCGTATCTGGTTCATTTTAAACCGGAAGAAGTCCGAATTTTCATTGAATCTTTTGAGAAGCTTGCAGCTTTGCTATCGCATGAAGGAGGACGGGAGAACGAATGAGAACGATACTAAAAGCAAGATGGTGGTTAATGGGGCTATGGGTTGTTGTAGCTGCCGTGTTGATGTTTACCGCCCCTAACATGAGTGAACTGATTCGGGAAAAGGGACAGTTTTCGGTTCCGGAAGGGTACTCTTCCACCCAGGCAGCAGCGATTCTGAATGAAGCTGCAGCACAAAAAGGAGAACAACAGGGGAGCCAGATCGCCCTTGTATTCTATAATCCCGATGGGCTGGGCACCACGGGGAAACAAGAGGCAGAGAAGGCAGTTAAGCAATTGGAGGCCGACAAGGAGAAGCTCGGTATTCTGTCCATTCTGGAACCTTTCTCTCAGCCTGAACTGTCCGAGAAGATGATCTCAGCTGACGGAAAAACGATTCTAACATCGCTATCCATTGATCAGGGAGATCGTACGGTCAAGGAAATGCGGGAAGACCTGAATGAAGCATTGAAGTCCGTCAATGTGGAGCACTACATAACCGGTAAAGGTCTGATTGATGAGGACACCATTGAAAGTTCCCAAGAGGGGCTTAAGAAATCGGAATATATTACAGTTGTCTTTATTTTACTCATTCTGTTCCTGGTCTTCCGTTCGTTTGTAGCTCCTTTTGTCCCGCTACTGACGGTGGGGATCAGTTACATTGTATCGCAACAGATTGTTGCATTTCTGGTGGATGGGATGGACTTCCCGATATCCACGTTTACACAGATCTTTATGGTCGCCGTCATGTTTGGTATTGGTACGGATTACTGTATCCTGCTGATCAGTCGGTTCAAGGAAGAACTGGCTCATCATGAGAATACGTGGGATGCCATCATTGCGACCTATCGTACTGCCGGTAAAACGGTACTCTTCTCAGCACTAGCTGTGCTGGTTGGATTCATTGCGATCGGCTTTGCCCAGTTTATGTTGTACCGTTCTGCGGTTGCCGTAGCTGTAGGTATTGCTGTGATGATGCTTGCCTTGGTAACCATTGTGCCATTCTTCATGGCGGTGCTGGGCAAGAAGTTATTCTGGCCGTCAAAGGGTTCACTTGAACATGCCGAGAGCAAGATCTATGGTGCAGCTGGTCGCTTCTCGCTGAAACGTCCATGGGCTGCGCTGCTCATCGTTGCAGCTGTCTGTGTGCCTCTTCTGGCAACCTACGATGGCAAACTTTCGTTCAATAGTCTCGATGAGATTGGCGAGAAATATGATTCCGTAAAAGCATTTAACATTATCTCCGACAGCTTTGGTCCGGGTGAATCGCTGCCGGGTCAGATCGTCATCCAGAACGATGAAGAGATGGATAATGCAAAGTATATGGCCGTTGCCGAGAAAATTAGCCGGGAAGTAGAGAAAGTAGCCGGAGTCTCTGGTGTCCGCAGTATGACACGACCTACGGGTGATGAGATTAAAGATTTTGAAGTTACCCAGCAAGTGGGAACATTATCGGATGGACTGGGTGAAGGCAAGACGGGTCTGGACAAAATCCGTGATGGCCTGAGTGAAGCCAGCAGTCAGCTAAGTAAAAATGAACCACAGTTAAAAGAAGCTGCTGATGGAGCAGGTGAACTTACCAAAGGAACCTCCCAGTTGCAATCGGGTATCACGCAACTCAGTGAGGGACTAGGGCAGATTGAAAAAGGTATTCGAGATGGTTCCGCAGGTGCAGGGGATCTGAAAGCCGGACTTCAGCAAGCCAAAACGAGTGCAGATCAGCTTGCGCAGGCGAACAATCAGTTGCTTGAAGCCTATCGTCAGGCGGGAGCAGGGGTCGCTGCGCTGGGGGATGGAACCCGCGAACTGGAACAACAGCTGAACGGGGTTTCAACAGCTCTAACCAGTCTGTCCGAATCCTTCACAGCACTTGAAGAGCGTTATCCTGAATTGCAGCAAGATGCTGATTACCAGCGTATCAAAGGCACGATTGGTGAAACAGGTTCTGGCACAGCGCAGCTTGCTCAAGGTTTGGGTCAGATTAAGACCAAGCTGGGAGAAGCCGCTGCTGGAATTAATCAGGCCAATGAAGGGTTTGCCTCCGCAGCAGCCGGACAAAAGGCGCTTGCCGATGGCCTGGGCCAGATTGTAACGGGAATCGGTCAGTTGCAATCCGGTCTCAAACAGGCTGCGGATGGTCAGGGCAAAGTGATTAGCGAGATTCCTTCCATCCAAGATGGACTTGGCCAGCTTCAGGGTGGTCAGGAGAAAATTCAGCAAGGCTTCTCTGATCTGAGTGGTCAGCTGACACAACTGACAGATGGACTGAACCAGAGTGTCGATGGTATTAAACAGGTATCTGGGGGGCTGGATTCAGCGCAGGACTACCTGACGCAATTGCAAAATTCACCAGATTCCGATCTGGCAGGCTGGTACGTTCCTGATGAAGCACTGAACAGCAAAGACTTCACACAGGTATTTGATACGTATCTGTCTGAAGATCGGAAAACGATGACGATTGATGTTATTTTCGCCGAAAATCCATACGGAACAGAAGCCATTGATCGTGTTCCTGACATTGAGGCGGCAGTACATCGCGCGGTACAAGGCAGTACGCTTGAAAAAGCAGACATCGCCATAGGTGGCGTTACGAGTACGTTTGCAGATCTGCAGGAGATCTCGAATAACGACTATACACGTACTGTAATGCTGATGCTGGCAGGTACATTCATTATTCTGGTCGTGCTACTTCGCTCGGTCATTATGCCATTGTATCTGATCGTTTCCTTATTACTGGCTTATTTCACATCGATGGCGTTAACCGAAGTGATCTTTGTTAATATCCTCGGATTCGCAGGCATTAGCTGGGTTACTCCGTTCTTCGGATTTGTTATGCTGATTGCACTTGGTGTGGATTATAGCATCTTCCTGATGGACCGTTTCAATGAGAACAAAGGCATGAAAGTACAGGATGCGATGTTGTACGCGATGAAGAACATGGGCACCGTTATTCTATCTGCCGCGGTCATTCTGAGCGGTACATTTGCTGCCATGTATCCATCCGGTGTTCTCTCGATGATGCAGATTGCCACAGTAGTCCTTAGCGGACTGATCTTGTACTCTCTGCTGTTCCTGCCATTCTTCGTCCCAGTGATGGTGAAGATGTTTGGCCGGGCCAACTGGTGGCCGTTCCCGAACAAGGAACAATCAGATTCCGTTGATTCGGATCGGACCATAGGCATGTAATGCATTGCAATGAATCAGGCTCTGCCGCGTTATGCGGCAGGGCTGTTTTCTTTTTTTTACCTCTACAGAAGAAGAAATATGGTTTTATGCAAAAGAAAGGTGCATGCCTAAGGACACCATCCCGCGCCTTGTCTTGCCACTCATCATAAGATATAGAGCAGTTCATTATTGTTCAGAGAAATCACAGCAGAGAGGGGCGACGGGATGGTATATCGATATGTGGCTATAGGAGATTCATTAACGGTAGGTACAGGAGCGTTGCTGGGCACCGGCTTTGTTCCTTTATATCGGCGAATGGCAGAAATGAATGTTCGTACGTTTGTATCCATGGAAAATATGGGCGTGAATGGACTGACGTCGGGGGAAATGTTGCAGATGATCTCTTCGCATCCCCGAGTGCGGCAATCGCTCCGTGAAGCGGATATCATTACCATATCCATTGGCGGTAATGATCTGATTCGTACGTTTAAAGCAAGTAATGGTATTCCAAATGCCAGCAAAATGACACAGGTGCTCGGAGAAACCCGCAGTAATGTATCCCAGATCATGCGGCACATTCGGCAGTTAAAGGGCAACCATGAGTATATGGTCCGATCCATCGGATTGTACAACCCGTATCCACAAGCGACGGAAGCTGCGTACTGGGTGCGCCAATATAATTCGTTTTTGAATGGAGCGGGATCAGGCAACTATGCGTGTGCTCAGGTGTATGACAGGTTTGAAGGTCGTGAACGTGAACTGTTGTTCTGGGACAGAGTGCATCCCAATGCAAGAGGGTATCGTGTCATTGCGGAGCAGCTTAATCGGACGGGATATTATCCGTTCTCTTGATCACTTTGGAACAGAACTAGACCAAGCGATGGACTTCCTTTAAGATAAATAAAAGACAGTTCCATTTTGTGAGATAAAGGGGTTAATTTTTGGTGCAAAACATCGATTCTGGTTCCCTCCATCCTTCAGAGCAGCAGCGTATATCCGAAGTGTTGGCCTTATATGGTTTTACATCGGATTGGAAAGGCGAGCGGGGAAAGGGTGGGATGAATAATTCTACTTACATGCTCCATGTAGACGGGACTAATTACGTCATGAGACAATATGAAACACATAATGATCCGATGAAAATTACCTTTGAACACGAGGTGCTGGAAGCCCTCCAACGTTCGAACTTTAAGCTTGATACACCTTCACTTGTAAGGCGGTTATCTGGTGAGAGAGGTACGTTCCTTCCTGTAAAAGATACCCTGACAGGTCATACCAAAATTGTGACTCTGTTTCAATATAGGGAAGGCGTCAATCCCATCTGGCATACACCAGATCAATTGATAGGGCTCGGTAAAGCGGCGGGGGCCCTGTCTTCTGTTATGGCTACCCTGGATATACCACTTGAACCTGTGTATCCACCATATTATCGAATTCAGGATGCGTATCCGCTCTGTTCACCAGAACGATTATTACAGTTATGCACATCGCCGCCAGAGCAATTGGCCTCATGTGCAAATGAGTTGAAGCAACTGAGAGAGGCGCTGCCAGATCTGTTTGAAGCCCTGCGGGGTATGGAACATCTGCCGCATCAATTGGTTCATGGGGACGTGAATGCCTCGAATGTATTGGTAGATCAGCAGGATGGTGGAATCTGTGCCATTTTGGATTTTGAATTTGCGACATGGGATTTGCGGGTAATGGAGCTGGCTGTTCCGATGTCTGACCTCCTTACCATGGACAAGAGTGAAGATTGGATGTGGCAGGCACAGGAGGGACTGATCAGGGGATTTCGGGAACAGGTCAGCCTGAAATCGGAAGAGTTGCTGGCTATACCTCGATTGATTTTACTGCGTAGTCTGGATGTGGTCATGCATTTCATCAGTCGGATGTTCGAGGGTACAGATGAGCCGGAAGTGGCTGTGGAGCAGATTGTGAAGCTGAAACAGCGGACCGACTGGATGCATCTCCATGAAGAACGACTGCGTGAGATATTGGTGTATTAATATCGCTGTTAAGAATAAAGTGCACTGGTTCTGCTCATACGAGGGCAGAGATCAGTGCACTTTTATTAGTTAGAAAAATGATGTGTGAAGATTACAGTGTATAGCGGATGACATTACAGTCCACGTTTGCGGAACCAACTGCGGACAGCCCAGCGGCGCTCCTGACGTTTTTTGTATTTGGGCAACGAACGATAAACGTTCAAAGATTGCTCGTAAGCCTGCTTCGCGTCTGCATTGCGTCCGAGGGAACGGTGAACCGAGCCGAGCAGATAATAGGCTTCACTGGAAGAGGAATGAATCTCCTGAAACTGATGCACATAATCCAGCGCTTTGTCCTCATGCGTATCTTTGAAAGCTCCAGCAAGGGTTAGGTACGGGCGTCCGTACTTGACTCTGGGGTTGATCTCGAGGGCTTGCAAAATATGACGTTCGCCTTTTTCGATGTTACCCAGATGAAGCTCAGTTGTCCCTAATGCCTCCCAGTACTCAGCTGATTGTTCGTATGGGCGCTCCAGTTCAAGCAATAAGGCATGTGCCTCACTGTAACGCTTGCGCTCAATTAACAGGCGAGCCAGTTCCAGCTTGGAGGAAACTTCATTGGGACTCATGGCAAGCTGTTGCCGAAGCCGGGAGATGTTACGCATACGTTTGAGAGGTTTCGTGAAGCTTGGGAACACCCCAACGTAACGACGATCCAGGAAATATAGTATAACGAGTAAAATGAGGATGGCAATGAACGGATTACCTACAATCCGCCATAGAAGGCCAAAGATAAGAAATTTAATAAGCACAGGTTCAACTCCATTTATGATGTAATCGCGTTTCGTACACTTAAAATATATTTCGACTGATCCAGCGGGTTAACTCCTCTGCGTTTGCAAGTATGATTCACATCCGCAGAACAATCTTGGTATCCGGCAAACGAAGTCGTAAGCACTCCGCGGCCGCTTGTCTCGGAACGCAGTTTCACCGGATAATCCATTGAGGTGGCAAGAGGCATAACTCCTTCAATAATACAACGTCCGCTACCAATGACGGGGGCTTCGAAGGTTGCCCGCATATGTACCAGATCACTAAGGGCCTTACCGCCGTATTCTTCCGGGACCGTCAGCCGGAACTGGAGAAGGGGTTCCAGCAACGTGGTACCTGTTCTCGACATTCCATCCATGATTCCCATAGGCGTGGCTACAACAAAATCCAGCGGATGCGTATGCCAGACATGATGTTCCCCTTCCATCAGCGTGATGCGCAGATCGGTTACTTCCCAACCGAGCATACCTTGAGACAAGGATTCCGGAATTCGTCGTTCAACTTCATTCTGATAACGTAACAGCAGATCTTCTGTCCTTACGGTTGAGGCATAGATCAGACCGCTTCCGCGAGGCAAAGGTTCAATCTTGAAGCGAAGGATGGCCCAGCAGGGCTTAGGCATCGTATAAGCGATGTAACCTTCTCCGGCTGTACGTGGTGTCTCCTTATAGATGACGGATGGCGGATCAAACACGACATCCAATCCGAAACGACTCAGCAACAGGCTGGATAAAATCTCAAGCTGAATGGTTCCCATGACCTTGAGATGCAGTTCTCGTTCCTCTGGCAACCATTGCAGGTCGAGTAAGGGGTCCTCATCCGTCAATTCTTGCAATGCTGCGACAAGATCGGGGTAATGTGCCGGGTCCTTGCCATGTACTTGTACGGTCAGCAAAGGCACAGCCATCTGTGGCAGAGGAGGTACACCTTCAGGATTGCCGATAATGTCACCCACATATGTGTCACTCAGTCCGTACAGCGCAGCAATCTGCCCCGCGTGAACGGCACCGGTATCCGCCCATTTTCTTCCATCCATTCGGCGAATCTGCGTCACTTTCTCTTCAAGCTCCCGCGTCGAATTATGGATGGTATCCCGATTGTGTAAGCTGCCACCATACATACGGACATATGCCGTGCGTCCCATCGTGCGATCACGTTCAATTTTGAACACAACACCGGATACGGGAGAGTCCACTGGTTGTGCAGGTGGAGGCAGAAATGCAAGGACCGTGTCCAGCAATGCCGTGACGCCAATTCCTTTGCCGGAAGCCCCATAACACACAGGGAACATCTCACCCTGATGCACATACCGCAGGAATGCTTCATTCAGATCCCTTTGTGATAACGGAGTCTCCTGGATGTAGGCTTCCATGACCTTTTCGTCCAGCTCGGCAAGTATCTCAACCAGACCTGGAATGGAAGGTGTGCCATCTGACAGAGAATCTTGATTCGGGTTCCATAGCGAGTCGATGCCATGAAATGAATCTTCGTGGAACTGATACGTTTGGATTTCGCATGCGAAAGGGGACAGGGTGGAACGAATCTGCTCCATTACCGCTGGGGCAGACGCACCAATCCGATCCATTTTATTAATATAAATGATGGTTGGGATGCGAAGTGAACGAAGGGCATGCCAGATGGCTTCACTCTGGGACTGAATGCCTTCTACTGCCGACAGAATGAGAATAGCTCCATCCATTACCCGTAGCGTTCGCTCTACTTCGGAGCTAAAATCAATGTGACCAGGCGTATCAATGAGGTCAATGATGGTGTTCTTCCAGATCAGAGAGGTCATGGCTGCCTGAACGGATATGCCACGTTCTTTCTCAATGTCCAGGGAGTCTGTGGCTGTTGTTCCGTCATCTACACGTCCCGGACTGCGGACGACACCACTCTCGTATAACATATGCTCGGTGGTGGTTGTTTTCCCCGCATCCACATGGGCGAAGATGCCAATATTCCTGCGATTCAATTCGTTTAACATGGAAAGCTAAGCTCCTCTGACAGCGGAATGCAATGTTTCCGACAAGTAATAATCCAGATTATCATACCACATCTTCCATATGGAAGAATATGTGGATATATATGATTAGACCCAGGCACCTATGTTCCAGTCTGGTTCTATTTTAACGAGAACTGTTCATGGTTCTGCGGTATGCTGCGGGCGTTGTACCGGTTAATTTTTTGAATTGACGGTAAAAATGGGGCAGGCTGTCGAACCCGCAAGCATCAGCAACGGCTGCCATCGTCTCATCACCTTGCACCAGATGCTCTTTCGCCATAATGACCCTTCGTGCTAATGCGTAATCCGTTAGAGTCATTCCCGTGTATCGTTTGAAGGCACGACTGAAATGGGCAGGGGATACAGAGGCGTGCTGCGCCAGTTCAGGGAGGGACAGGCCATTCCGAAGGTTATCGTCAATATGAGAGATCGTAGAAGAGAGCCATGAGGGACCTGGAGCGGATTTACCCGGATTCGCAGGTCCTGCAGCTTCCAGACGTTCCAGAAAAATGAGCAACAGTTGCAGCCTTAACAGGGCCGCATGTGCGCTTAGATGATGACCGAGCTGGAATTCGGTCTGAATATCATCAATGAGGGCGGCCACCTGTGATTGCTCCTCTGTGTTCAGATGCCTCTTATACACGCGTTGTTTACGACAACGTTCAAACAGGCTTAGCAAGGAAGAAGCAGCGCCTCCAGCGGTCGATGCCAGCAAGCCCGGGCTGAAGAACAATGCGGAAGATGTGACAGGATTGCCTGCATCCGGCAAGGCTCGGTGAACCGTGCTGCCCGGTATAATGAACAGATCTCCTTCTTGCATATTCTCAAGTCCCGTATCAATAAAGATGCTACCCTGACCCCGATATACATAGATAATTTCATGCCAGTCGTGAAGGTGATCTGGCAATTCGTTCTGAGGGGATTTGGTATCGCTGTACACCAGGCGGAACGGAATACCGGATTCTGCTTGAATAGTCGTACGAACAGGTGAACGTTCCATAAAGACTCCTTTCCAGACGATCGTCTTCAACGAGATGTTATACCTGGTCATGAGAGAGTATATTTACCGCAATATAAGCAATTTAATTTCCTTTTATTGATGATACAATGAATTTAAAGCGTTTACAATAAAAGGGTGCAGAGCCTTCGAGCTGCATTCCGACAGTACAAATAATCGATGAGGTGAGTGTCCATGTCGGCAAGCACGAAACGGCCAAGGTTGAAGCTGAATTTACTGGGGAGCGATGGTCAGCGCAAGTGCAAGGAGATTATGGAGCGTCCCGTGAAGGTTTTGCAGATTGGAGAAGGTAATTTCTTGCGGGGATTTGCAGACTGGATGCTTCATGAGAGTGCCAGACAAGGCAAATTCCATGGAAGTGTAGCTGTTACCCAACCACGACCGGGAGGCAAAGCCAAGCTGGAGCAGATTCGTGATCAGGATGGATTATATACGATGATTACGCGTGGGCTGTCTCAAGGAAAGCCGGTTGAGCGGACAGAGTTGATCTCCATTTTCTCACAGTGTATCAATCCGTATGAGGAATGGGATGCCTTTCTGAACTTGGCGGAACTGCCTTCACTTGAGTTCGTTATTTCCAATACAACCGAATCAGGATTGAAATATACGTATGCGGACTATATCGAGGGTGAACCCGTCCAATCATTTCCGGGGAAATTAACGGTTTTCCTGCATCAGCGATATTTGAAATTTGATGGTGATCCATCCAGAGGTTTGATTCATCTGCCTTGCGAGCTGCTTGAAGGCAATGGTGACGTGCTTCGCAGTTGTGTTCTCCGTCATAGTGAGGATTATGGGTATTCGGAAGGCTTCCGTTCATGGATCGAGAACCATAATCACTTCCTGAACAATCTGGTAGACCGAATTGTCACAGGTGCGCCGACCCAGGAGGAAGCTGATTCCCTGACGAATCGCTGGGGTTACGAGGACCAATTGATTAATACGGCAGAGCCATATCATTTCTGGGCTATTCAGGGTGATGAATCATTGGACAAAAAACTTCCTCTCAAGCAGGCAGGTCTCAATGTACATTGGGTGAAAGATCTGAAGCCTTTTCAGGTACGCAAAGTTCGTATTTTGAATGGGGCGCATACTTTAATGTCATCACTAGGCATTCTCCAAGGCAAGCAGCATGTGAGAGAAACGATGGAAGATCCACATTTTGGCTCATGGATCAGGGAAGCTGTGCATCAGGAGATCGTCCCTGCTCTGGATATGCCCGATCATCAGCTGGACCAGTATGCAGAAGAAGTGTTCGAAAGGTTCCTTAACCCGTATATTGATCACAAATTGCAAGATATTGCTTTGAATACGATCGGAAAATTCAAGGTGCGTGTGCTGCCAACACTATTGTCTTACGAGCAAAATCAGGGAAGGTGGCCAGAACGTTTAATTCAAGGGTTTGCTGGATTATTGTGTCTCTACCGTCCGGTAAATACGCCAGAAGGTTACAAGGCACAACGACTGAATGGGGACGACATTCTGCTGCGGGATGACCCGGATGTCCTGGCTGCTTTGGCTGCACACTGGGAAGGTTATGACACGCTTAACAGGAATCAGAAGCAACTGGATAACCGGGTAGCGGCTGTGTTGTCGGATACCTTGATCTGGGGCGAAAATCTGGATGCAAGAGAAGGGCTGCGTGCAGCACTTGTTCGTGAAATCGGATTGTTGGAAGGTGAAGGGAAATGAACACAACAAGTACAATCAATGACTGGATTGCCATTCAACCACAGGATGATGTCATTATAGCGCTTCGGGATTATGCGAAAGGAGAATGCATTACCCTGCCAGACGGTGTTTCTTTTACCTTGCTGGATGACGTGCCCAAAGGGCATAAGATTGCTGTGCATACCCTGGCACCGGGTGATGATGTGATGAAGTATGGTTTCTCCATCGGGATTGCCCAAGAGCAGATTGAGCAGGGAAGCTGGATTCATAGTCACAACCTGAAGACGGGTCTGCACGGATTACTTGAATATGAGTATCAGCCGGGCGCGCAGGTTCAGACGGACATGCCTCCGGAACATCTGCGCTCATTTGATGGATATTTGCGCCCCAATGGTGACGCAGGTATTCGTAATGAGATCTGGATTGTGAACACAGTTGGATGTATCAATAAAGTGTGTGAAGCTTTGGCACGTATGGGGCAGTCCCAGTTTGGAAGCCGGGTCGATGGTGTATTTCACTTTCCGCATCCATTCGGGTGTTCACAGCTTGGTGATGATCTGAAGTATACACAACAGTTGCTGGCCTCCTTGGTGGAGCATCCGAATGCAGGAGGCGTGCTCGTCATCGGTCTGGGCTGTGAGAACAATCAGGTCGATGAATTCCGTGAGTGTATTGCTCCGGAATACCGCGGTAAAGTACGGTTTCTCAAAGCACAGGAAACGGATGACGAGCTTGAGGAAGGGCTTCGACTGATGGAAGAACTTGTGGAGATCGCTGAACATGAACAACGGCAGCCGCTTCCGCTCAGTAAACTCAAAATTGGTTTGAAGTGTGGCGGTTCCGATGGTTTATCCGGCATTACAGCCAATCCGCTGGTCGGTGCAGTTGCTGATATGTTGGTTGCTGCCGGGGGTACGGCTATTCTGACGGAAGTTCCGGAGATGTTTGGTGCGGAGACGATCTTAATGAACCGGGCTGCCAATGAGCAGGTGTTTCACGATTTGGTGGACCTCGTGAACGGCTTCAAGCAATATTTTGTGAACCATGGCCAGAACATCTATGAGAATCCTTCACCTGGGAATAAGGCTGGTGGCATCACAACGCTAGAGGAAAAGTCACTTGGATGTACGCAAAAGGGAGGACGTTCTTCCGTAGTCGACGTTCTACGGTATGGCAAACGTGTAACTCAAACCGGTCTGAACATTGTAGAAGCACCGGGTAATGACCTGGTATCTGTAACGGCACTGTCTGCGGCGGGTGCACATATTGTGCTCTTCACAACAGGGCGGGGGACTCCCTTCGGAGGTCCGGTACCTACCGTCAAGATTGCGACCCAATCCGATCTGGCGAATCGCAAAAAACACTGGATTGACTTCAACGCAGGCCAGCTGTTGGAGGGGCAGACGATGGATGAGGTGAAAGTGCAGCTGTTCAGCCAGCTGATTGACATTGCTTCAGGACGGTCACACACACTCAGTGAGCAGCATGGATTCCGGGAGATTGCCATATTCAAGGATGGCGTAATTCTCTAAATCCATTGTCGATGGGGGCTGTTGATCGTCTGGGTTACATTATATGGTGAACCACAGCCAATTCCGGTTGAAATTTGCACTACAACCGGGATTGGCTTTATTTAGATTCCACGGATGCCAAGCGCTTTGGAGATGCTTGATAATGCTGCAGGTGAAGCATGTTGTTGTAGTTGCACAATCAATAGTTCACGTGCCTCTTCTATGCTGCCTTCATATGGCTTAATGCCGTGACGTTCCATCCAGTGACCAGCAGTCTCGTATGCGGAGCTGTTCCAGGCGACTTTGCCTTCTGCGAGCCCTTCTTTTTCTTTGGTGCCACTGATCACAATGGCTGCACAGCCCTGAAGGTCCAGAAGTCCACGGTCAAATGTTTTTTTGTCCTCTTTTGCCCCGAAACCGGCTTGTGATCGCAAGGCACGTCCATCGATGCCTTCTTGTTCTGCAACTAACGCATGAAGTTTGAACGCTTCACGGGAGAGTAGACCCGCTTCATACTGTTCCTTGATGGTTCTGGAGTCGGCAAGCAGTCGGTGTACCCAAGGGAAATATTCAGATGAGACAAGAAGCGCTTTCTTTTTGACAAATTTTCCATATGCAGCAATGCCCTCTTCAGCCAGGCGTGAACGCCATAACCAAGGATCGAATTCATCATCCTTGTGCCAATGTTCTTTGGGGGTTAGCGATGACAGAGAAGGATAATCGGCAAATAGTGGTGCCAGAGGTAGCAGCCCTATAGACTGGATACGCTGTACTGCTTCTTCGTACGTTATAACGGCTTCATATGTCATGATATCAGTAGGCTCCTTTTTGTGTGTAGTCAAGCTACGACTTGGTTGAAGCAAGGTATCTCCGGCTCACTTCCTCGGCATGCTGACGAATCTCACTGCGAAGTTGGAGAGGTTCAATCACTTCGGCTTCACGTCCTAATCGGTAAAAGAATCGTACGGCCCAGTCCCATTCCCCTGGTGGACAAAGGAATGATAATTCCCAGAGATCCGGGGCAATTTCAGTCATCTTTTCACCAATATGCTCGTCCTGTTCAGCTTCAATCATTCCCCGATAACTCAGTTGTACCTTAACCAGGGTTGGCGGCTGTTCTGGAGGGATCGGCTTACTCTGCTGTTGCTCTGCCTGTTCATTAAGCATCTGTGCATCCTGTGGTTCGATCGCTTTGACTTCGATAATTCGGTCAACCCGGAACAGACGTTGTTCAACATGTTCGAGGGAATATGCTTCACAGTACCAGAAGCCAGAGGAAGCATATACCCGTGTGGGACAGATATGCAACCAACGCTGACGTGATGCGGAGCGATACAGCACACTAAGCCACCCGTGTTCGGGTATACATGCCAGCAGTGCGTCCAGATGAGGAAGAATGTAATTGCGGTCTGGAATATGATGATGCAGTTGTTTGAGCATGGGATCAATTCGCGACATAATATCATCCGGAATGATAGCCTTAACTTTGTTCATCAGGGTCCAGCGTTTCTCATGAAAGGGTGTGTCGGCGTAGCGACTTAGACCTTCAAGAGCGAATAAGAGCGTCGCTGCTTCTACCGGGTCCAGCTGTAATGGGGGTAATACGTAACCCTCCATAAGACTGAAACCGCCTCCCGGACCGGAAATGGCAATAATGGGCACATTCATCTCGGAGAGGGATTGAATATCCCGAAGAATCGTGCGACGGGAAACCTCAAATTTCTCACCTAATGAGTGTGCCGTTTCGTGACCATGCTGTAATGCCATTACAATGGCAGCAAGCCGATTTGTTCTGTTCATGTCAGCCACTCCGTTTCGATCTGCGCCGCCGGAAAGTGATGTCGTAGTTATATTTCTATTGTAACAACGAATAAGTGACATCATGAGTGTCACCAATTTTTCAACTGTTCATTATTTTATAATGGATCAGCATCAAGATTCACAAGCATGTTCCGGCAGGCTTTGTTAAAATGTGTTTCTCGTCCAATTCGCTTTGCATACTGATATTTCCTTCTATCAAAAAGACCACAGATCATGCCAAAAACCCGTATCCGGTGTAGACGGATACGGGAAGTAGCAGCTTTTGGCTTACAGAAGACGATAAAGGTCTGAAATCTATACCAATATCCTCGCTGAAGACAATAACAAGTATAAAAGGAATGAATATGTGACACTTTGTATCACGGGTATTTCTATCACATTATATTATTCCGAATGATTCCAAATAAGCGAAATCGCTTATTTCATTTCGAGCAGTTGCACTCCACGGGCTTCAATCTCAACACTTCCCGAAAGCTCACGATTGGTGAGCAGATCATGTGCCTTAGCTGTTCCCAGATCATAGGATTGTGTGGTTGCGTTATGGTTCATGACAAACAGGTAGGGTCTGCCGTCTTTGGTTCGCGCGCTTACTTCAACACCTTCTGGTGTCTCAAGCAAGGACTCTACGTTCTTGGCTGCTGCGAGCTGTCCCAGCAAACCATCCAGGAAGCGCTCATCCGGGTCGGATGCAACGTACCAGGCTTCACCTTGGCCAAAGGTATTACGTGTCACAACAGGCATGCCTTTATAAAAGTCGTCTCCATACTCCGCGATGACTTCGGCTCCTTCACTGTGCAGCAGGTCACACAGCATGCCGCAGCCATACTCTCCTTGAAGATCACCGTAGGTTTCTTTGAGGACAATGCGGTTCTTTTGCTCAGGTAGCAGGGCATCAATCTCTTCCACCCAGATTCCGAGCAGTTTACGAAGTTCTCCCGGATATCCACCTGTGGTCACGAGATCGTTCTCGTTGACAATGCCGCTGAAGAAGGTCGTCAGGAATGTTCCACCTGCTTCAACATACTTCTCCAGTTTGGCGGCAAACCCTGGTTTAACCATGTAAAGAACAGGGGCAAGGACAATGTCGTATTTGCTCAAATCCGTATCCACACTGACGATATCTACCTGTATGTTGCGACGGAAGAAGGCTGCGTAGTATTTATGGATCTGATCCACATAGTTCAGGGCAACCGTTGGTCCGCTTGATTTTTCGGTGGCCCACCAGTTATCCCAGTCGAACACAATGGCTACTTTGGATTCAACAGATGCATCCAGCGTGGTATCTCCAAGGATCTGCAATTCCTTGCCCAGCTCAGCGACTTCGCGGAATACACGTGTATTCTCATGCCCAGCATGCTCAATAACTGCACCATGATACTTCTCACAGGCACCGATGGAGCGACGAAGCTGGAAGAACATGATGGTATCGGCTCCGTGCGCAACAGATTGATAACTCCACAGACGCATAACACCTGGACGTTTCAGTGAGTTATATGGCTGCCAATTCTGCTGACTTGGTGTTTGCTCCATCAGCATGAACGGTTGACCATCCTTCAGTCCGCGCATAAGGTCATGAGCCATTGCCGTGAAGCTGACAGGAGTGGCGAGACCAGGATAGCTGTCCCAGGAGACAATATCCAAATATTTTGCCCATTTGAAATAGTCCAATTGTTTGAAGAATCCCATCAGATTGGTAGTAACAACGGAGTCCGGAATATGTTTTTTGATTGCATCGTATTCCAACAGATAACAATCCAGCATGCTGTCGGAGTTGAAGCGAGAGTAGTCCAGCGAGATTCCCTGGAACGTTGAATTGTTGTTACCCCAATGTTCGCTCAGGTTACTCGGTAATACAATCTCGTCCCAATCGTAGAAGGTATGCCCCCAGAAATTCGTATTCCATGCTTTGTTGACCTGTTCCAGAGTCTGATAGCGTTCTTTCAGATACACGCGGAACGCTTTCTCACAGTTGTCACAGTAGCACTCACCGCCATATTCATTGGAGATGTGCCATACGAGAACCGCGGGGTGATCCTTGTATCGTTCGGCCAGTTTATCCGCAATCTTCTCAGCGTATTTGCGATAGGTCGGGCTGTTGGGACAGGAATTATGGCGCCCACCGAATTTGCGTTTGCGTCCATCGGCATTTACACGAAGCACGTCTGGATATTTCTTCGCCATCCAGGCCGGATGGGCAGCAGTGCTTGTTGCAAGGCATATATAGACACCGTTTTCATGTAAACGATTAATCAGTTGGTCGAGTTCTTCAAAACGGTAAGTAACTTCATCAGGCTGAATCAGTGCCCATGAAAATACGTTGATTGTGGCAATATCAATGCCTGCCAATTGGAACATGCGCAGGTCTTCAAGGTGGGTTTCGTGATCCCACTGTTCCGGGTTATAATCGCCCCCGTAGAACATTTTGGGCAGTTTGTTACTAATCAATGTGTTCACCTCTTGTATAAGAATAATCCTATACTATATGATACATATGACTTTTAAAATATAATAAAAGTAATGACTCATATAAGAATACGGAAGTGTATTTCAGCTTATAACCAAGGAGGCATCCCATGTTTATCTCCCCCCGACATCAACGATATTTCATGACATCACGTGATCAGCCGCTGCCCCTTTATATTGAGAGCCTAGGTTATAACGGCAATCAGGAGAAGGTGTTCAGACCTGTGGGGTATCCCTGTTACCATTGGCTTCAGACAGTAAAGGGAGCCGGAGAATTCAAGTTTGCCGGGTCCACGGTCGTACTGGGGGAAGCATCAGGTATTTTGCTTCCGCCGAATGAACCGCATGAATATGTGCGCGCCCAAGGAGAGTGGGAGACATTCTATATTACATTTGGCGGTTCCCAGTGTCCGGCAATCTTGGAGTCACTTAGTCTGGGTGAAGCAGCGTTGCATCAGTGGGAGCAGAGCAGTCCGTTCAATGATTACGGCCAGGAAGTGCTGGATTCGATCAGAAGTGATCAGGATTTGTCGGGACTCGAGGCGTCAGCGGATATATATCGATTTCTGATTTTGCTCAAAAAACATGGCATGACCGGCAATCGCTCTTCGATCTCTCATGCCGTGGAGAGACTCGCTCCGCTCATTGCATTCATGGAACAGCATTATGCGAATCCTGAGATTGGTCTCGAACATATGGCTGACGTCACGGGGATCTCATCCAGACATCTGAACACCTTGTTCAAGCAGTCCTTTGGCATGACAGCCTACAGTTATTTCATTTTGCTGCGCATTCGCAAAGCCAAGGAAATCATGACAGGGGATACCGCCCTGACGATTAGGGAGACTGCAGTTAGGGTAGGGTTTCGAGATGCAAGCCATTTTGTAGCAACTTTTCGCAGGATTGAGGGGGTGACTCCTGAACAGTTCCGTAATTTGTACTAACATGTATCCAAATGAACAAAAAGTGATGCCAGGAAGGTATTGATGCGTTAGGGTCATTACCGTTATGATGGTATCGATTCCTGAGATTCGAAAACGTTTAAACGGACCCATGGTTCCGTTCTACTTGGAGAGGATGATTGAAGATGACAACAACTATACCCTTATGGGATCATGCTGCACCTTATGCAGCCCAGGGTCATGAAGACGAGATGCCACATTTGATTCCATTTATTCAGCCCGGTTCCGAGAGCGCTGTCATTGTATGTCCAGGGGGCGGCTATGGATTTTTGGCTGATCATGAAGGTGCTCCAATAGCGGAATTGTTGAACCGTGCAGGTATAAGTGCATTTGTCCTGAATTATCGGGTGGCGCCTCACCAGCATCCTGCACCGATAACAGATGGTCAGCGTGCCATACGTTATGTTCGTGCTCATGCTGAGCAGTATGGCATCAACCCTGCCAAGATTGCAGTACTTGGTTTCTCCGCAGGCGGACATCTCACAGCAACACTGGGAACGCTGTATGACGAGGGACAACCGGATCATGAGGACCTCATCGAACGCCAGAGTTCACGCCCGGACCGAGTTATTCTCTGTTATCCGGTCATTACGATGGAGTCCTATGGACATGCCGGTTCCCGTGAGAATTTGCTTGGGTCGGACGCCTCTGCCGAGCAGATCAAGGCTTTCAGTGCGGAGCAACAGGTAAGGGCGGATGCTCCTGAAGCGTTCATCTGGCATACCAGCGATGACCAGGCAGTGCCTGTAGAGAATAGCTTGCGTTACGCACTTGCATTGGGTGCGCATGGCATCCCCTATGACTTGCACGTTTTTGAGAAAGGCTCACATGGACTTGGATTGGCTGAGGACAACCACGCGGTTCGGGTATGGTCAGATCTGTGTCTCACATGGCTCAAGAATCAAGGCTGGTAATCACTGATTGGATAACAACTTAACGGTCCTGATTAATCAATTATTCTTATATTAGCGCCTTGGAGCGAAGGAGAAAATAACGATGAAATTGCAGAAAAATGACAAGCTTCTGTTTATCGGGGATTCGATTACAGATTGTGGTCGGGAACATCCTGTAGGCGAAGGCAGTTCAGGTCTGGGCCATGGTTACGTAGCGCAAGTCTATGCCCTCTTGCGGTCCATCTATCCGGAATTGATGTTGCGTGTCCAAAATGTGGGTAATGGTGGAAATACGATTCGTGATCTGAAACAGCGCTGGGATCGTGATGTGCTTGACCTTAAACCGGACTGGCTGACGATCATGATTGGCATTAATGATGTATGGCGTCAGTTCGACAACCCATTGTCAACAGACTCACATGTGTTTCTTGAAGAATATGAATCCACATTGCGTGAACTGGTGGCTTCAGTTCGTCCCAACCTGAAAGGTCTGGTGCTAATGACGCCTTATTATCTTGAGGCCAATCCGGAAGACCCGATGCGGGCAACGATGGATATCTACGGAGAAGCGGTACGCAGGGTAGCGAATGAGTATGATGCGGTGTATGTGGATACACAGGCTGCATTTGCTCCATTTTGGGATCATTTCTATACGTCTGTGCTGACTTATGACCGGGTACATCCGGATGCAACGGGCCATATGGTACTGTCCAAAGCATTCTTGGATGCCATCGGATTCGAATGGTCAGGCAGCGTCAAATCTGAATAAGGACGTGAGGGCATGAGCGACGTAACTGTAGCAGTACAAACCCCGGCATTACTGGGGGAAGGTCCAAGCTGGGATGCAGAGAACAATCGATTGTTGTGGGTAGATATTGAAAGCTTCAAGGTGCATGTGTATGATCCAGCTACAGGGCAGGATCAGGCTTATGATGTCGGTGAACATGTCGGGGCTGTTGTTCCCTATCGTGGTGACGAAGTTGTGGTTGCTTTACGCAGTGGATTCCATACGTATCACTTGCTTACGGGTGAGCTGCAAGCCATTGAGGACCCTGAACAAGGTAAGGATACCAATCGTTTTAATGATGGAAAATGTGATGCGAAGGGCCGCTTCTGGGCAGGCACGATGAGCATGAATAATGAGAGCAAAGCCGGATCATTGTATTGTTTGGAGCAAGGGCAACCCGTTCGCACAATGGTACAAGGTGTGTCTACATCCAACGGTCTGGGCTGGAGTCCGGATCGGCAGACCATGTATTACATTGATACCCCGACACGTTCTATTGACCAGTTTGATTTTGATCTGACGGCAGGTACGATACAAAATCGGACAAGTATCATTCACATACCGGAGGAATTCGGTTTTCCGGATGGGATGACGGTTGATGGTGAGGGCATGCTGTGGGTTGCGCACTGGGGCGGAGGAAGAGTCACTCGTTGGAACCCGCATACATCAGAATTGTTGCAACAGATCGAGGTGCCGGCAGATCAGGTAACATCCTGCTGTTTTGGTGGACCGGATCTCGAAGAGTTATACATTACAACAGCACGTATAGGGATTAAGGAAGAACGTTTGAAAGAGACACCGGATGCGGGCTCACTTTTTGTCATCAGACCGGGCGTTAAAGGGCAGGAGACTCACGCTTATGGTAGCCAGCAATAAACAGGTGCCAATTATGTAGTGAACCTTAGTGAACCTCTGCCTGGTTTGCCAGGAAAGAAACGATTCCATTTTTTCACTCTTATATAAAATGTCGAAAGGTGCTGTTCTAACAGCATCTTTTTTTGTTGTATAAACCAGTTTGAACACTGAAAATATTTTACAAAAATCGGAATTTCGACAGAGGGGTTTGGAGATTGCCAGCGAATGTTATTTATTGAAAGTATTATCCAGATAACCGCGAATCAAGAACAATTATGTAAGCGCTTAACAATATGACTGGAAGGGGGTGAGGCTTCTTGTATCAAGGGATGCATTGATTCGTCTGGCACGCCATCATCAGCACGATGAGACAGCGGGGATAGACCGAAATGCAGTAACGAAGTAGAAGAGGAGGATAAGTTAATATGAGAACGTTTATGGGGAAATTGCGAATGATGAGCCTGACGGTTGCTGTAGTAACCGCCTCGCTGGGAGGACTTGCTGGAACAACAGCGGCGGCACCAAGTGAAGCCTATGAGTGGAAAAATGTGGTGACGGGTGCAGGAGGCGGGTTTGTACCGGGCATTATTTTCAACGAGTCGGAAAAGGATCTGATCTATGCCCGTACAGATATCGGGGGAGCCTATCGCTGGAATGCGGCTGACGAGAGGTGGATACCCTTAACGGATTTTGTCGGCTGGGATGACTGGAACAAGAATGGTGTGGACGCACTGGCTACGGACCCTGTTGATCCCGATCGGGTGTATATGGCAGTTGGGACGTATACGAATTCGTGGGACCAAAATAATGGCTCCATCTTGCGCTCTACGGACCGGGGAGATACATGGCAAACCACAACACTTCCGTTCAAAGTGGGCGGCAACATGCCGGGACGTTCAATGGGAGAACGCCTGACCGTGGACCCAAATGATAACAGTATTCTGTATTTCGGTGCACGAAGTGGTCATGGGTTATGGAAAAGTACCGATTACGGTGTGACCTGGAACGAAGTCACAAGCTTCCCGAATCCGGGAAATTATGTGCAAGATCCTTCGAATGAATATACCAGTGACATCGTAGGACTGGCATGGATTACATTTGACAAAACAACAGGTTCGGCAGGGCAAGCAACCCAGACAATCTATGTGGGTGTTGCGGATAAAGATCAAAGCGTATATCGCAGCACAAATGGCGGCCTGACCTGGTCAGCTGTTGCTGGTCAACCTACAGGTTATATTCCGCATCATGGTGTGTTTGATTCAGACGGAAGCCTCTATATTACCTACAGCGATGGTGTTGGACCCTATGATGGGGCAAAAGGTGACGTGTGGAAACTGAATACGTCTACAGGTGTCTGGACAAACATCAGCCCTGTTCCAAGCAGCAGCACGGATAATTATTTTGGATATGGCGGATTGGCTGTTGATGCACAGAATCCCGGTACATTGATGGTTGCGACATTAAATTCCTGGTGGCCGGATGCCACCTTGTTCCGGAGTACAGATGGCGGAGCGACGTGGACACGCATATGGGAATTTGAAGGATATCCGAATCGGAAGTTACGTTATACACAGGATATTTCGGCAGCGCCATGGCTCACATTTGGCACCAATCCTGCCCCACCCGAAACAACCCCAAAACTGGGCTGGATGATCGGTGATCTGGAGATTGATCCGTTTGATTCGGATCGCATGATGTATGGAACGGGTGCTACGATCTATGGAACGAAGAACCTGACAGACTGGGATGATGATGAAAAAATCAATATTTCAGTGATGGCGAAGGGGGTTGAGGAGATTGCCGTGCTGGATCTGGTCAGCCCGCCAAGTGGTGCACATTTGATAAGCGGATTGGGAGATGTCTCCGGATTCCGTCATAACAATCTGGACCAGGCTCCAGCTACCATATTTACGAGCCCGAACTATCCTTCCACAGAAAGTCTGGATTTTGCAGAGTTAAGTCCAAATACGATGGTTCGCGTAGGTAAAGCAGATTATGCTGCTGATCCCAATGCAAAATCCATGGGTTTGTCCAGTGACGGAGGTACTACGTGGTATAAGGCCAATGCAGAACCTGCCGGCACAACCGGAGGAGGGACCGTAGCCATCTCTGCGAATGGTAACCGACTCGTATGGAGCACATCAGATAAAGGCGTACATTATTCGACTGGCGGCAATTCATGGACGGCAAGTACGGGCATACCTGCACAGGCGAAAGTGATTTCGGATCGTGTCAATCCAAACAAATTTTATGGATTTGCAGCGGGTAAAATCTATGTGAGTGTGAATGGTGGTGCTACTTTCACGGCATCATCTGCGACCGGACTTCCAATGGAAGGAAATGCCGATCTGGATGCCGTTCCAGGTGTTGAAGGCGAACTCTGGTTTGCAGGTGGTAGTGAGGAAGAAGGTCCTTACGGATTATGGCATTCCACGGATTCAGGAGCGACATTCACAAAGCTTGCCAATGTAGAGGAAGCAGACAGTATCGGATTTGGTAAAGCAGCCCCTGGGCAGAGTGTTGTTGCGTTATACACGGTTGCACAGATCGATGGAACACGTGGATTCTTCCGTTCCGATGACGGTGGCACTAATTGGGTTCGTATCAACGATGATCAGCATCAGTATGCTCGTGTAACTACTATTACGGGTGATCCGCGTCTGTATGGAAGAGTATATCTCGGAACAAATGGCCGCGGAATTTTGTATGCTGACCGTGTTGGAGGTAACAATGGCGGAGGTACTCCAGTGACCAACTCTGCGATTACACCGGTTACAGCCGAATTTGATCGCAAAGCAGACAATCAGGTTAATATTCCAGTCACGTTAACACTGAACGGCAATACACTTGCATCCATTCGCAACGGGAATGCAACGCTGGTTTCAGGTACAGATTACACGTTGACAGGCAATCAGGTTGTATTAAGTAAAACCTTCCTGGCTTCACTGCCAAATGGCGCAGCGGCGCTAACCTTTCAATTCAGCGCAGGCGCTCCTGCGACCTTGAATCTGCTCATTAAAGACACGACAGTTGCACCTGTTGGAACCATACGCATTGAGATGTATAACAGCAACACTTCAGCGACGGGCAGCTCGATTAGTCCCAAATTCAAACTGACAAATACGGGTACTACAGCCTTGAATCTGTCTGATGTGAAAATTAGATATTATTACACGATAAACGGTGAACAGCCTCAGAACTTCTTCGCTGACTGGGCGACTGCTGGCAGTGCGAATGTAACAGGCACGTTCAGTGCACTCAATCCGGTACGGACAGGTGCTGATCACGTGCTTGAGATTGGATTCACAGCTTCGGCTGGAACACTGAATGCGGGACAAAGCACGGAAATCCATACGCGCATCTCCAAGAACAATTGGACCAACTATACGCAAACGGATGATTATTCTTTTGCAGGTAGTCAGACTTCCTATACGGACTGGTCCAAAGTCACCGGTTATGTCGCGGGAAGTCTCCAATGGGGAATTGAACCATAAGTGAGTGATTTAACGAAATAAAGGATTGAAATAGGGTTCCTGATTCGCCAGATGATCAAATGGCGAGTCGGGGCTTCTTATTTTGTCGAAATATAGTGTAAACTATAGATAGTTACCATTGCTTAAAGGATCGTTTTAGGATATAAAAAGATGTACAATTAATTTAGAATTAATGTAACCGCTAACACTGGAAAGTGTTTATAACCGATATATAATAGTTGGTATAGCCTGTACAGATATAGAGGAAAGATTAGACAAGGGGGTCGCGATCATGAACCGGTTGTGCAAGGTGCTGATTGTTGACGATGAGTTTCTGGTAAGACAGGGCATAAAGCACCATATGAACTGGGAAGCGGAAGGATTTAACATTGTGGGTGAAGCTTCCAACGGTGAAGAAGGATTACAGCAGGTGAACCTGTTAAAACCGGATATTGTGATCACCGACATTGTCATGCCTGTCATGGATGGCGAAACGTTTGTCCGTACACTAAAAGCCAGTAATCCGCAGATTGAAGTTATTGTACTTAGCAGCTTCAGTGAATTCGAGTATGTACGTTCAACGCTTCAGCACGGGGCAGCCGATTATATACTGAAACCCAAGCTGGATACAAATGAATTATTGCAAGTCCTTCAACGCACGGCGGGTAAAATTCCGGAGCTACAGTTCGAGCCGTCGCACGATGGCTGGAGACTTGGACAACTGATGGAGAAGATGCTGTCCGGATTTACACTGGATGAAGATAGCGAAATGCCGATCATTCGAGATACCTTTCCGTATGAATCCTTTCGCTTGCTTGTGTATAAACCCGTGGGTGCTGGAGGGAATCCACTGAAGATGGATCAGGAGCAGATTGAGTCCAAGCTCCGCTGTGATCTGCCTGAAGTAGAATGTGCAATGGTTCCCGCAGAGGGTACATTACCTGTGATGCTTCTTAATGTCGATCCTGCGAGAGATGAATGGATGCTTGAACGGATCAGACAGTTGGCCAGTGAAAATGCAACAGGAGAAGACAGTCCTGGTTGGGTGCTTAGTGAAAGCTTTACTTCATTTGAACAGATGGGTGTTGTTTACCGGGAACGCCTGATTAAGCTGATTGAATATCGTTTCTATTATAAGGATCGACCAATCCTGGTGTATGGTGAACTGCCTCCAATGCATTCCGCAGGTTACCAGTTTAATGTGAATATGTTTTTGCAGCATGTGAAGCGTAACCGGGTCGAAGCGGCAAGGGAGTATTTACAGGATCATGCAAAAACACTTGGACGGGATTATATTGCCGATGTTTTTGAAATCAAATCATTTCTCGGTAACTTGATATTTAACGTGACCATTACCCTCGCGGATATGGATGTCCAGTCTGCCGGGCTGGAAGAGAGCAAATATACGTATTTTAAAAATGTGGACGGCGCTTCGAGTCTGGACGAAGTCATGACCGTGCTTGATCAATTCATGACGGAAGTTCAGGAGTGCACCGTTGGTGCGGGTGGAAAACGAAGTGATCCCAACATGAAGATGTTGCTGGATTACATGCATGAGCACTTTGATCAGCCGCTCGGGCTTGCTGAAGTAGCCAAGCACTTTCATTTTAATCCATCGTATTTATCCAGTTATTTTTCATCTCACAAAAAAGAAGGATTTAATGAATACTTAAATAAAATTCGGATTGAAAAAGCCGAGGAACTGCTCCGATCCGATGATGTAACGATCTCTGAGATTAGCAGTATGGTAGGTTATTCCGATCATAGTTACTTTTGCAAAGTGTTCAAAAAATTCACCGGATTATCACCAAGCCGATACCGGCGCAAATTCTGGGCATAAAGTCAGAAGGATAAGATTATGAAGAAATGGATGAACCGATTATCTCGTCTCGGATTGTTTCCCAAGTTGTTTCTGGTTATGGTGGTCAGTATTGTCCTCGTTTCTGTACTCATCTTATGGACGACCATTCACATGTCAACCAATCTGTTTACTGAGACGTTCAGTATCACAAACTCCAAGGTGCTTAATCAGATCAAAACAAATTTTGAATCTTTTAATGAGGCCATTGCTGCCGTATCGAATAATGTGACGCAGAGTGGATCGATCCGAGGATTCCTGTCCGAAGGAGATGCCGATTCCCTCACGATGGCCAAATCCTTCTATAATATGAGGGAAACGATGGATCGAATTCAATCCATCACAGAATCCTACGAAGTTGGGATAACAATTATCGGGATTAATGGACGGAGCTATTCCACGAATCGTGCTCACCTTGAGTTGTCCGTGGATGAATTGAAGCAGGAGCCAATTACGATGGAAGCCGCTGAGACGCCGAGTCGTCTTATCTTTGATGTTTACCAAAACGAGGCAACGCTTGGGAGTCAGCAGATGATCTCTGCGACGAAAGCGTTGACGGACCGAACACGTAGCCGGATATACGGTACGCTCTATGTCACGATGAGAGAAGACATATTCCGGCAATTTTACAGCAGCTTTACAAGTCGTGGCAATGATGTGGTCATTATGAATGAAAAAGGTGAGATTGTATCATCGAATCGTGAAGACTGGATCGGAACAACTCAGCTGGATTTGCTATCGTATGCCCGGGATATGAACAACAACTCTCCGAGAAGTATTAATGCTCGTGTGATGGATCAGGATAGCGTTGTGTTATCCGAGTATTTACCGTTCTATCGGTTTTATATTGTCAATGTAGTGGATAAGGATCTGGCGATGGGTCAACTTATCGACATGAAGACGGTTGCCCTGATCTGTGCAGCTATCGTTGTGGGGGCACTCATCCTTGTGTTTCTCATCACCAGCCAGATTACCAAGTCACTGCGCAGACTTGTGAAGCAGATGTCCAACATAACAAAAAGTGATCTGGACAACTATATTCCGGTGAGCGGAAGCTACGAGAGCAGGCAGCTTGGTCATGCTTACAATTACATGCTTGATGAACTGCATGATTATGTGGATCAGTTAGTACAGACACAGCATGAACAACGTAACGCAGAGCTTGCGGCATTACAGAGTCAGATTAATCCTCACTTCTTGTACAATACACTTGCATCTGTCAAAGTTCTGGTGCAACAAGGCAACAAAGACAGGGCTGCGGAGACCATTAATGCATTAATTGGATTGTTGCAAAATACGATCAGTGATGTGAGTCAGACTGTTACCGTGGAACAAGAAGTCGAGAATTTGAAAAATTATGTCTTCATTAATCACGTCAGATATGGTGGCCGGATTAAAGCAGCTTTCTACGTGGCTCCGGATTGTACACACTATCATGTACCCAAACTGGTGATCCAGCCGTTTATCGAGAATGCATTTTTCCATGGATTCATCAAGAAAGAAACGGGTACGATTCATGTCATGGTTTCCAGAGCGGGAGAATCACTCATCTGTGAGATTATGGACAATGGGGATGGAATTGAAGGGCTTGTCATGGGAGAAACGTTGCCCAATCCAAAGAACAATCGTCAACTATTCAGTGGTATCGGTATTCGCAATGTCCATGACCGTATTGAGTTATTATATGGTTCACCTTATGGTGTCACCATTATGAGTACGGTCGGGGAAGGAACGAGAGTCACCGTTACACTACCTTTAATCACGAGTTGAATCGAAACCCGATTCCATTAAATACACTTAAAATCGAGATCCCTCGCTTCTGTTTTCTACAGAGTCGGGGGATTTTCACGTGTCAGAGGTAAAGCGGGTGAAATCATTTTTGTACTATTTTAAGATCAAGAAATTACAAAATCAAAAGAAATTACAAAAAGCCAAATTTAATGCAAACGGTTTCTGTAAAGGTTTTCATTGTGGCAATAAGATGACAAATCCGTACAAAATTATTACTAACGAATGAAGATATGGGAATGATAAGATGAATACATCGAAAGCAACCGCTTTCAGAAAACGTAAACAAATTACACACAAAGAGGTCGAAGGGGAGTTGAATGTTTTGAAAAAAATGTGGGTATTGATGCTCGTTACAGTACTGCTGTTGTCCGCATGTTCATCCGGTGGCGGAGGTAATTCCGCTAGTGGTGGTGACGAAAAAACAAACGAAATTACAGTATGGGCTTGGGACAAAGCTTTTAACGTAGCTGCAATGGAAACAGCAAAAGAAGCATATCAAAAAGCAAATCCTGATGTGAAAATCAACATCATTGAATACGCTCAAGCTGATATCATTCAAAAACTGAACACAGGTCTTAACTCCGGAACTGCCAGTGGTCTTCCAAACGTAGTTCTGATTGAAGACTATCGTTCACAAAGCTTCTTGAATGCATATCCTGATGCGTTCAAAGATCTGTCTTCCAGTATCACGGCTTCCGATTTTGCAGATTACAAACTCGGACCAACAGCGTTTGATGGCAAACAATACGGAGTTCCATTTGACTCCGGCGTTGCTGGTTTGTACTACAGAACAGATCTGCTGGAGCAAGCTGGCTACAAAGCAGCTGACCTGCAAGACATCACTTGGGATGACTACATCCAAATTGGTAAAGACGTAAAAGCTAAAACAGGTAAAGAGCTTCTTTCTCTTGACCCGAATGACCTTGGTTTGATTCGTATGATGATCCAAACTGCAGGTAAATGGTATTCCGCAGAAGATGGTAAAACACCTGACATTGCTAATAATGCTGCTCTGAAAGAAGCGTTTATTACTTACAAAGCAATGATGGATGCCAACATTGTTAAATTGCACTCTGACTGGAGTCAATTCGTTGCCAACGCCAATAACGGTAGCGTAGCAACAATTCCTACAGGTAACTGGTTCTCGCCATCTGTACGTCAAGAAGCTTCCCAATCCGGTAAATGGGCTGTAGCTCCAATACCGAAAATGGCTGGTCAAGCAAACTCTGTTCACGCATCCAACTTGGGTGGTAGCTCTTGGTATGTTATGAACAACGTTCCTGGTGCAGATCAAGCAGCTGATTTTGTAGCAAAAACATTTGGTTCTGACAAACAATTGTATCAAGATCTGTTGAACAACATCGGCGCAATTGGTACGTACAAACCAGCAGTTGATGGTGACGCGTATGCCAAAGCAGACGAGTACTTCGGCGGACAAAAAATCTTCACAGACTTTGCAAATTGGACGAAAGAAATTCCAAGCGTAAACTATGGTATCAACACATATGCCATTGAAGATATTCTGGTTGTAGAAATGCAAGCATTCCTGAACGGTAAATCAATCGATGACGTTCTGGCTGATGCACAAAAACAAGCTGAAGCACAATTAAACTAAGATACCCAAGGTAACTTATAGAACCCTAGGAAACATCGGAGCCGTCTCCCATGTCCGGCGCAAGTCGAACCGGATATGGCGAGAGGCTCCGTGGGTTCTACCCATGTTCCATGGAGAGAGAGGAGCCATACTGTGAAAGCCATGAATACAGGAGACAGTCTCCAAAAGAAAAATAATTTGACTGGATGGGCTTTTGTTTTGCTGGCTGTTGTCGGGATTGTTGCATTTTACTTCTACCCGATGATTCAAGCGCTGCTCTTATCGTTCAAGTCTGGTGTAGGAGCCAATCTTGAATTTTCGGGCCTTTCTAACTACAAAAGATTGTTAGTTGATACAACGTTCCGTACAGCATTATCGAATACATTTATCTACTTGATTATTCAAGTGCCTGTAATGATTATCCTTGGTTTGTTTATTTCCGTATTGCTGAATGACAGCACACTGCGCTTCCGGAGTTTCTTCCGTACAGCGATTTTCTTGCCTTGTGTAACTTCATTGGTAGCGTACTCTGTTGTATTCAAATATTTGTTTGCACCAGATGGAATGGTGAATCAATTCTTGATGGGCTTGCACATTATTGGCGATCCAATTCAATGGATCACAGACCCGTTCTGGGCTAAAATTACGATCATAATCGCCGTTACTTGGCGTTGGACCGGATATAACATGATTTTCTATCTGTCATCCCTGCAAAACATCGATCAATCGATCTATGAAGCTGCAAGAATTGACGGAGCGAATGCTTTTACACAATTCTTCAAAATCACTGTACCTTTGCTTAAACCGATTATCCTTTTCACGTCCATCACATCAACGATTGGTACATTGCAAATCTTCGATGAGATCATGAATATTACCAAAGGTGGTCCAGGTAATGCGACCATGTCGATTTCACAATACATCTACAACCTTTCGTTCAAATATTCACCGGACTTCGGTTATGCAGCAACAGTGTCGTATTCCATCGTAATCTTGATTATTGTATTGTCCATCATCCAGTTTAAAGTGGCAGGTGATAATAAAAATGGCTAAAGCTAAAGCAAAACGGATTTTCACGTATGTGTTCCTATCCATCGTCGCCTTTGTATCCATTTTCCCTTTCTTCTGGATGCTGGTCAGTTCAACAAATGCATCAGTCGATGTCACCAAGGGTAGACTGCTGCCCGGTTCAGCTTTTATTGATAACTTCAACAAACTGATTGATTCGACAAATCTGGTACAGGCTCTCGGAAACTCGGCGATTATCTCTGTGGTCTCCACTCTCTTGGCACTGTTTATTGGTTCCATGGCAGGTTATGGCTTCGAGGTATATCGCACGAAGTCTCGTGACATTGTGTTTAATATCCTGTTGTTATCCATGATGATCCCGTTTGCAGCGATCATGGTACCACTGTATCGTATGTTCGCAACAATCTCGGGAGTTGCACCGGTTATCGGAATCAACACGATGGCAGCAGTGATCCTGCCAACCATCGCAACAGCGTTCCTGATCTTTTTCTTCCGTCAGAACACCAAAATGTTCCCGAAAGACTTGCTGGAAGCTGGACGTATTGATGGTTTGAGTGAACTCGGCATCTTCTTGAAGATCTATATGCCAACCATGAAAACAACATATGCAGCGGCAGCAATCATTACATTCATGAGTAGCTGGAACAACTATCTGTGGCCACTCATTGTATTGCAAACACCTGACCAACAAACGATTCCACTGTTGATCTCAAATCTGGGTGCTGGTTATTCTCCGGATTACGGAGTAATCATGACAGCAATCGTGATTGCAACACTGCCTACAGCAATCGTATTCTTCATCATGCAGAAACATTTTGTTGCAGGTATGGTAGGTTCCGTGAAGTAATGAAAACAGCATAATCCGTGCAAATGACGGATGCAGGAAAGAAGAGAGGGCGCTGTTATGGCGTACCTCTGTCTTTTTTGTTTATGTAAAGCAAAAGGAAATCCAGCGTAAACCTTGAATAAGTCAAACTATAACGTTTTAAAGGGAGAGAGAGCCGATGAAAGCAACAAAGGCAGATATCAACTGGTTGGGGGACGTAAGTGTATTTGAGGTGAACCGTCTTCATGCCTATTCCGATCACCGTTATTACCAAACAATGGATGAAGCTGTAGGTTCAGGCGCGATGTCCATGCGTTATGATCTGAATGGTACGTGGAAATTCAACTATGCAATTCGTCCAGACAGCCGTTCTGAGTTTTTCTATACATCCGATTTTTCCAGTGAAGGCTGGGATGATATTGAAGTTCCGGGGCATATCCAACTACAAGGATACGGACAGATTCAATATGTAAATACACAATATCCTTGGGATGGACTGAACGAAATTCGTCCGCCGGCATTGCCGCAGGATAAAAATCCGGTTGGAAGTTACATTCGCACATTCCACCTGCCGACAGGTTGGGAGTCGAATTCGGTATATATTTCTTTCCAAGGTGTAGAGTCTGCATTCTATGTATGGCTTAATGGACAATTCGTAGGATACGGGGAGGACAGCTTCACGCCATCTGATTTTGACCTGACGCCATTCCTTCAGGATGGAGAGAACAAACTCGCAGTTGAGGTGTATCAACGCAGCACAGGCAGCTGGCTGGAAGATCAGGATTTCTGGCGTTTCTCCGGCATTTTCAGAGATGTGTATCTGTATACCGTCCCAACTGCACACGTTCGTGATGTTCATGTTCGCACAGATCTGGACAAGTCCTATACCAACGGTACGTTGCAACTAGATTTGAAACTGGAAGGAAAAGCGGTTGCTGGAGCGCGAGTAGAGGCTGAACTTCGTGATCGTGAAGGCAATACCGTTAAAACGTTTGAGTCCAAAGTTAACGATGGACAAGTAAGTCTTCGTGAAGACATCGGCACAGTGAACCTGTGGAGCGCAGAGATTCCATACTTGTACCGTCTCTATATTCGTGTATATGATGCTGCGGGTGCACTGGTTGAGGTTGTTCCTCAAGCCGTTGGTTTCCGTACATTTGAAATGATCGATAAAGTGATGCACATCAACGGTAAACGTATCGTATTCAAAGGTGTGAACCGCCATGAGTTCAACCCGCGTCGTGGACGTGCAGTTACGAAGGAAGACATGCTGTGGGATGTTCGTACGATCAAACAGAACAACATGAATGCCGTACGTACGTCACACTATCCAAACCAAAGTCTTTGGTATGAGTTGTGTGATGAATACGGACTATATGTTATTGACGAGATGAACCTGGAGACACACGGATCTTGGCAGAAACTTGGTGCTGTTGAGCCTTCATGGGTTATTCCAGGTGACAAACCGGAATGGCATGATATCGTTATGGACCGCGCTGTATCCATGGTGGAGCGTGACAAAAACCATCCGTCTATTCTGATCTGGTCTTGTGGTAATGAATCACACGGTGGTGAAGTCATCTACAAAGTATCCCAATACTTCAAATCAGCTGATCCAACACGTCTGGTACATTACGAAGGTGTATTCCATGATCGCCGTTTCGATGAAACAAGTGATATGGAGACTCGCATGTATGCCAAACCGGCGGACATTGAGGAATTCCTGAATGCAAACCCGACGAAACCTTATATTAGCTGTGAGTACATGCATGCCATGGGTAACTCTATTGGCGGTATGCACAAATATACGGAGTTGGAAGACAAATATCCGATGTATCAAGGTGGATTCATCTGGGATTACATCGACCAATCCATTTATAAAAAAGATCGTTACGGCAAAGAATTCCTCGCTTATGGCGGAGATTTTGGTGATCGTCCATCAGACTATTCGTTCTGTGGTAACGGGATCGTCCATGCTGACCGTAAAGTAACTGCGAAAATGCAGGAGGTTAAATTCCTTTACCAGAACATCAAGCTGTTCCCGGATCGTGAAGGTGTTAAAATTGTGAACGGTAATCTGTTCGCAGATACATCTGCGCTGGAACTGGTATACAGCCTGGAGCGCGAGGGACATGAAGTGCTGCGTGGAACATTGGAAGTCAACGTGGATGCCCAAAGCGAGACGGTAGTGAAACTTCCGCTTGGTGCAGAAGCTCTGGCGGGCGGCGAGTACGCTGTGAACACTGCATTTGTGTTAAAAGAAGCTACAATATGGGCTGACAAAGGCGAAGAAGTGGCATTTGGACAGTTTATTTTCACACAGGATCAGGTAAATGATGCAGCCGAGACGGACCTGAACCTTGTAAGTGATGTACAGGTTATTGAAGGTGACGTTAACATCGGTGTTCGAGCTGGCAAGACACATGCGCTGTTCTCCAAACAGTTTGGGACACTGGTTTCCCTGAAATTGTCCGGTCGCGAGACGATTGCTGTACCACCTGCACCGCTCTTCTGGCGTGCAATGACGGATAATGACAAAGGTATGGCGATGGGCTTCGAACTGGGCGCCTGGTATGCAGCGAGCTTGATGCCACGTTCTGTAGAGTGGAAAGCGGAACAGAAAACGGATCAATACCGGATCGAGTTCACGTACAAGCTCAACATTTCAGAGGATGTACAAGTAAAAGTGGCTTATACCGTGCATGCAGATGGAAGTGTACGTGTGCATAATACGTACAAAGGTACAGCCGGATTGCCAAACCTGCCAATTCATGCATTGTCCTTCAGAACATCACCTGACTTCGAAAACGTGGAATGGCTTGCGATGGGACCCGAAGAAAATTATGCAGACCGCGCATTTGGCGCACGTCTGGGTATCCATGGCAGCAAGGTAGCTGATACTATGGCTCCATATCTGGTACCACAGGAATCAGGCAACCGTACGGGCGTACGTTGGGCCAAATTGACAGACAACGCGGGACGTGGCTTCAAAATTGAAGCATCCGGAACTCCGGTTGAGCTGAATGTCTCACCATATACGGCATTTGAGCTGGAGAATGCACAACATGCGTACGAATTGCCTCCTGTACACTATACGGTCGTGACTGTAGCGGGTAAACAAATGGGTGTTGGTGGTGATGACAGCTGGGGTGCTCCAGTTCATCCGGAATACCTGATCCCTTCGGACGGCGAACTGACATTTGAATTTGTCATTCGTGCACTGTAAGTAAAAGGATCATACAGAATAAAGAATGTATTCTATAAAGAACAGAGGTCTTCGCTATCGGAGGCCTCTGTTTTGTTATGTCAACGAACAGCTTGGGAGGCTTGGTATGAAACCGTTCTCTCTCCAACCTCGTAATGTACGAGACAGGAAACATAAGAGGGGGGTTCAAGATGAGTAAAAAAGCAAAGACAGGTATATGGGTGACGGTGTTGGTCTTCTTGGGCATCATAGTTGGATGTTTCATATGGTATTTCAATACCGCTTCAGGTGAACGTGCACTCAAAACAATGAGGTCCAATAACTCGGGTGGCCTGGAGAGGGTTGTTAAAGTGTACAGCAATAATGGTGAATTGATTCAGACCTATGATGGCAAGATTGACGTGGAAGATACGGAATACGGCAATAAAGTATTATTTGATCTCAATGGGAAACGTGTTGTGATCTATAATGCAACGATTGTTGTTGAAGAGAAGTAAAGCAAAATTAAGGAAATGATATAAGGGTCGGGTGAGATTTTTATGGTGGATATGTACCTCATAATCCTAGTTGCTATCTTGGGAATGATCCTGTTCTATAGCTTGATCGCTTATTTCTTGATTCGTTTCATTTCGAAAAAAGCATTCAAGCTGACGTTAACCAAATATGAAATGACGGAGATTATGACTTGGCTCGCCGTGTTGTTTATTACCTTCATGATGATTAAGACGGGTTCGATAAATCTTCTCTTGCCGGTTGTTTTACTTATCATTCCATTGATCAATTTGCGAAGGTCTAATCGGAAACATCGAGAGCTGAACTCGTAAGCTCTTGCTACGTTGGGGTAAGGTACAAGAAGGATGAACATAGGAAAGGTTGACGGAGATTACATCACTAGTCAACCTTTTCTAGTTGTATGATTATGAATGGTGAAAATGAACGGGAGGATTTCAATAATGATCTTCGGAAAATCAACGGATACTTCAGGTGTAACGCAGGTTGCCAATCTTTCGGATGAGTTGCAGTCTGTTTTTGATCAAGCAGAAAGCAAATATAAAATAGTTGATATTGAACTCTTCTTTGTTTTCAGGTGTCTTCCTGAAGAATATGAGAGGAAGTCGACGGTCAGACATGTGAAGAAGGAGAATGTCATCTATTTTGATCTGGTGGTCAGCGAGGATCGTTATAAGACATTAAGCAAAAGCAAACAACGGTATGTCTTAAGCCATGAGTTTTATGCTTTTTTAAGTGAAAAGATCCAGAAATACAATATTGAACATTTAAAAGTGAATGAGTTTATCGCAGATATGGGCATGTGGCTGAGGGAGATCGGATGGTTGCAGACTGAAGAAGAAGCAGAAATAAGTGAATTTGACGAAAAATATAACTAGCAAAATAAATTAAAACATAAACAACAAAAAGAAGCCCTCTTTCGAGAGCTTCTTTTTCATGGGAGAGGAGAAACCGGACGAAGAGCTTATGGGGAAACGTAAGTCTTCTCCGCGGTTGTCTACGACACTTGTGATGTCGATAATTATAGAATCGCCCGATTGTTTCCTTTTTATACATATGCGTCAACAATTCGTCAACAATTTTCCGAGGGAAATGAAGACCGCACATTTTTCAAACTGAACCCGAGTGTGGTACGATAGTCGTATCAATAAACTTACATAGAGAAAAGGTGACTCGTCAAGTGAGAGTGGTATCTGGGAGTGCAAAAGGCAGGCCGCTGAAGGCTGTTCCTGGCACGGGTACGCGGCCGACCACCGACAAGGTGAAGGAAGCGTTATTTAGCATGGTTGGTCCTTATTTTGAGGGCGGCACAGCATTGGATCTGTTTGCAGGCAGTGGAGGTCTCGGTATTGAGGCGCTGAGCCGCGGCATGGACAAGGCTGTTTTTGTTGATTTGGAATCGAAAAGTATTGACGTTATCCGCATGAATCTGAAGGCGACCAAGCTGGAAGACCAGGCGGCTGTATATCGTAATGATGCAGGTCGAGCATTGAAGGCACTCGCCAAGCGAGGCACAACGTTTGATCTGGTGTTTCTCGACCCCCCATATCGCATGAAGAACGGGCACGAGTTAATGCTGACCATGCACGAACTGGAACTTCTGGAACCCGAAGCAACCATCGTGCTTGAATATGAATCCAAACATGATTACCCTGAGCAATTCGGCCCGTTTGAACAAACGCGCAAGGCTTTGTATGGGGAGACGGCAGTATCCATCTATTATTATGCGCCAGAAGCAGTTGAAGATGGAGAATCCATTACACCGGAAGAGGAGGCTCCTCATGACTGAAATGATACACCGACAGGAACGAATTGCCGTATATCCTGGAAGTTTTGATCCCGTAACGATGGGGCATCTGGATATTATCGCCAGAGCGTCGAAGCAATTTGATCGCGTCATTGTGGCTGTGTTGAACAATATGAGCAAAAATCCGCTGTTTACGGTGGAGGAACGCAAGGAATTGATTACGGAAGTAACCCGCCATCTACCCAATGTGGAGGTGGATAGTTTCCGCGATCTGACAGCCAATTACGTCCGGCAAAAGGAAGCTCAGGTCATCGTTCGTGGTATACGCTCGGTAACTGATTTTGAATACGAGTTGCAATTGGCATCGACCAACAGCAAGTTGAACCCGGATGCGGAAACGATATTTATGATGACAAATCCGAAGTATTCCTATTTAAGTTCCAGCATCGTCAAAGAAATCGCTCATTATCATGGAGATGTTACAGATCTTGTCTCACCTGAAGTGGAAGCTGCGCTCCGTCAGAAAATCAGCGAGAAAACCGGCGGTTAAACCAGAAGGTAAGACCTGATAGACTAACCATGACTGCAAGAAGTAACGCAAGTCCCATGCATGCAGCAGGGAAGACGCTCCAAATGGTGTTGATCGTGTATGTGTTACCTGGACTATGTATGAGTAGCCAACCGAATGGTGCCGAGAGGTCCTGCTCTGCATTCGTCTGTAATGTGGTCCAGACTTCTGTGCTATAACGGGTGAACGGCATCCATAGGAACAGACTGATGAAAAAGGCGATTAATCCATGAGTCAGACGAACTCCAGCAAAGTACAACATCGATTTGCTGCCCGGACCAGTTGTTTTCAAGACAGCAGAGACTTGCAGATGGGAGCATAAACCACCCCATCCCAGAACGGCTGCAAGTAGAGACATGAGCAGCATGGGTGTTAATGAAGTCTGGCTCAAATGATAGGTGCCGAGGTGAAGCTCGAAGAAGGCTGGCCACAGCGCAGCAGAGGACCCGGGAGTCAGATAAAGGGAGACCAACCGGATAAATACGGCAAAACCGATCATGTATCCCCCAGTCATCATTAAGGTCTGCACAGCTTGGGATACGGTGTCACCGAGCAGTTTGCCAAATCCTCTTCCATCACGACTATGTGCTTCCCTCGCTGCAATCATCATATCAGACCATATACTGCGTCGTTTGTTCGTAGCGTGGTGGGGGGCAGATGAGCGACTTGTGGAACTTGCAGGACTTGCAGGCTGAGAATCAAGAGAGCTGTTATCTGCTTGCGCGGCTGTGGAGCCAACCCTGTCTTTCTGGTTACCCGGTGCAGGCAGGAGACGTGTGGCAAGAATGGCAGCAATCCAACCGCTGATCCAGTGGACCACGAGTAGAAAATATCCGGCCGCTGGCTGGTGGAGAAAAGCAGCACCGACGACCAGTATGATCATCATTGGATTGGCAAAATGAGATGCCGCCGCAAGGACAACCGCCTGCTTGGCGGTAATTTGTCTATCCTGAAATAAACGGGATACCGCATCTGCTCCTGCGGGGAATCCGCCGCACATGCCAACGGCAATCGCTAGACCTGCGTTGCCTGGGAGTCTAAACCAGCGTTGCATTAACGGTCCAAGCAAGGCGCCGATCGCGTGGGTGAAGCCATACGCAGTGAGCATTTGGGATAACATGAGGAACGGGAGCATGGCAGGGAAGATGATTTTCCACCATATATCCAGACCTTGAATAGAGGCATCAAACGCTTCTTTGGGGGAAGCAACTACTGCAATGACCAACATTAAAGCGCCGGTACTTAGAATTATCGTTCGTAACGGGCCAGAATCTCTAACCTCGCTCTGTAATGTCATCGTTTCACCTCATATCAGATAACGCCGATTCGGCATCTGAATCGTTATGGACGGCCGAATGACGCCCGAAGGGCGGTTCGGCCTTGACCGGACAGGCTATTGTATACAGCGGCCTATCCGGCCTGTACCATTGTATGCACAAGGACCAGAGTGTTAGACTTGAAAAAAATGATTAAACAAGATGGAATTACGATTGCTGATTAGTGTAGAGTTCAGCTTATATAGAGATACAAAGAACGGAGGCTCATGCGATGAATCGGATTCGGAAATCTGGCGGATTCAGAGCTTCGATCTTTGTGATCGTGGTGGCTCTGGTCGTCTATGTTGCCGTGTACATGCCAACGCCGTATATCATATATATGCCTGGCAGTGCAGATGAAGTAAAACCAATGGTAACCGTTAAGGGTGGAGACCAGGAAGAACACGGTGTGTTCATGATGACAACCGTGTCGGCAACATATGCCAATGTGTTTTTGCTAGGAACCTCTCTGTTCAATAAAAATGCTCAAGTGGATAAAAAGGAAGACCGACTGCGCGGCAAAAGCGAAGCGGAATACTCTGCCGAACAGGTGTGGTTCATGAGTGACTCACAATCCTCCGCAATGGAGGCTGCATATGAGCAGGCTGGTGTGACTTACTCTATTGTACCTGAACATATCTTTGTATTTGGACTGTCCGAAGATCCAAAACCGGAAGGAGACATTGCTCCGGGAGATATCATTCTGGGAGTGAACGGAACAGCTACGCCGGATAATACGGTGCTTTCTGCCCAGTTAAAAGATAAAAAGGTCGGAGATACGGTTGAAATGCAACTGGAACGTGGAGGAGAGACCATTAGCCGGGACGTGAAACTGATTCAGGTAAAAGACAATAAAACAGGTGAAATCCGCCCGGGACTTGGAGTAATGATTGGTACGGTTCAGAAGGTGAAAGCTGAAGAGCCGGACAAACAGATCTCCTTTACCGACACTCAGGTTGGTGGTCCGTCTGCCGGTTTGATGTTTACGTTGGAGATCTATAACCAGTTAACACCTGGAGATCTGACCAAGGGGCATCGAATTGCGGGTACAGGTACCATTACCAAGGACGGTGTGGTGGGTGCCATTGGTGGTGTAGTACACAAGATTGTAGCCGCTGATCGAAAAGAAGCGGAGATCTTCTTTGTACCGAAGGATAACTATAAGGAAGCAGCAGCCAAGGCTGAACAGATCGGCACCAAAATGAAACTTGTGCCTGTGAGCACGGTGGATGATGCGCTGGCTTATTTGAAAACCTTGTCCGTGAAATCATAGGATTTAAACGGGCGGGAAGAGATCGATTTGAGTTGAACCGGATGGATAAAGAACGGATGAAATCGGAATAATTGATTACAGTGGAATGAAATGTGATCAAGAGATTTGAGAAGATCAACAGAAGTTAATAAGGAAATCCCCTTGTTGCGAGGTGCCCTGAGCGGCGTGCAGCAAGGGGATTTTTTAATTGTATAGTTGAGTAACGAATAATGGATATCAATGATCTGTTTGATGATGGAATAAAAAGCTCTATAGAGATGAAGCTTATGGTCAAAAGCGGATTACAGTCTCACAGGCGACTCATAGTAGTCACTAAACATCTTGCGTGTGTCCTTATGCTCGCAAGCGAGCCCATACGCAACCTGAGCTTGTATATCCAGTTCCAGCTGATTGTGTGTGAACGTCGATGGTTTCAGCACAACAGGAAGCGATGCAGTCTTCTTCATTTGTTTAAGCAGGCTCTGCCCTTGAGCATTAAATCCGAGGACTCGGAGATATCCGGGTCCGGCAGCCAATTGCTCTGGTGAACACTCGGCTTTGGTGTGATTCAGGAGCAAGTGGGCGAGCATACGCTGGAGTTTGGTACGTGTGTATCGTTTGGTCTTCAGTGCATTCAGGAGTGTTTCGACTGAAGGCTCCGGGAGCTGAGCGAGTGCACGGCTCAGCCGGTGTTCCAGGCCTTCCGTGACTTCGGCGATGCGTTCCAGCTCGGAGGCACGGCGGGTGGCCACAAGGTGCAACAGCGGCTGTGCAAAGCGCTCCCAGTGTATGGGAGCGCGCCCTTCCTGCCATTCGCGATGCAGAATGGCAAGGGTTGTCGCCGGCACGTATGGCGCGGCGGCGTTGGGTCCGTCCGCGATTAGCAGGCGGCGGACGGCTGTGGCACTGGCGATCGCCCCCGGCCCGGGCGTCGCCTCATGATACGCGGCACCGGTACGCGCCGCCGTAAAGGGCTGGATCGCGCTGCCAAGTCTTTGCAGCGCGATAAGGTAGTGCAGCCCAAGCGAATTGTTGGGCTGCTCCAGCAGTGCAGCGGCGTCGTGAACATCGACGCCGCCAGGCGCCAGCGCTGCCGCCGCGCCTGCGTACGCGGCGGGGTAGCTGACGCCTTCCCGCAGGCGGCGCGCGATGTCCTCGCGCATCCCTGCGGGCTCCACAGCCAGCACGCGCGCAATGCGCTGGAGGCTGTCCAGGTCGCCGGACTCGCTGCCAAAGCAGAGCGAGTCCACAACGCCGGTGCGGTGCAGCAGCGATACCGCACCGAAGGCAAACCACTCTGCCGGTTGGACCGCGTAAGCCACCGGCAGTTCAAGCACCAGATCCGCTCCTGCGTGCAGCGCCATCTCGGTGCGTGCCCTTTTACCCACGATGGCGGGTTCGCCACGCTGGAGAAAAGGGCCGCTCATAACTGCGACAACGGCGTCTGCGCCGCTTAGCCGCCGAGCTTCCTGCAAATGATAGACATGCCCATTGTGCAAGGGGTTATATTCAACAATGACGCCTACGGCTTTCATGATTAGACGTACTCCTTTCGATTGGATAACCGAGTATGTATAACATCCATTCCATCATAGGGGATGTCATGTATTAGATCAAATCATGCACCAATTTAGACAAGAAAAAGGCACAATTCCACCATCAGCAGATGTCAGACTGTGCCTGTAAATCTATTGTATATTACACATTTTCGATAATCGGAGAACGGCTTCTTCATCTTAATAAATCAGCACGCTTAGACACTTTCCGGCGCGGGAGATAAACTTGCTTTTGGCCCAAAAAATTCATAATGAATGTTGTCCGCTGCAACACCTAGCGCCTGAAGTTCCGTATACACTGCCCGCATGAACGAAACCGGTCCGCACAGATAATAAGTGGAATCCAGTTCATCAATCACTTGACGAAGCCAGATCGCATCTATATAACCTTCCTTATGAAAATACTCATTTTCACGATCAGCATCCTCAGGTTGAGTATAACAATAATAAGCTTTAACGCCCTGATTACGTTTGGCCACACTGTTGACATGATCACGGAACGCGTGCGATTGACCATTGGGACTTGCATGCAAAAATGTAATGGTGCGATTTTCATTCAATTTAGCCAGCGTATTTAACATACTGATCATGGGCGTTAGACCGACACCACCACTCAGGAGAACAACAGGTCGTTTATCGTCTGCATTCAGCGTGAAGTCGCCAGCAGGAGCGGATAGCTTCACCAGACTGCCTTCTTCAATGTGATCGTGGAGATACGTGGATATAACTCCGTCAGGGCGCTCTAATACACCTCGCTCACGTTTAACGGAAATGCGATAGTAGGGTTTACCCGGGGTATCTGAAAGGCTATACTGACGAATCTGGGTAAATGACTGTGCCTCTGGTTTGATTTTGATACTGATGTATTGTCCCGGTTCATAACTGGCAATGGGCTGACCATCGTCTGGAACGAGGTAAAAGGACGTGATGACTTCACTTTCCTGCACTTTCTTGGCAACCTTGAAGGTACGAAATCCTTCCCAGCCACCCGTCTGGTTTTCCGCTTCTGTATACATGTCCTGTTCAATCCCGATAAAGGCGTCTGCAATGACATTATAGGCTTCGCCCCACGCCGTGATAATTTCATCCGTTGCCGCGTCTCCAAGTACATCTTTGATGGCTTGAAGCAGATAGGTGCCAACAATCACATATTGCTCGGGAACGATACCCAGGCTGCGATGTTTATGTGCAACTTGCCGGACGGCAGGCAGGATGGAGGACAGATTATCGATATGCAGGGCAGCGGTGTATACCATATTGGCGAGGGCGGCTTGCTGTCGTCCCTGTTTCTGATTTGCGTGATTGAAAATATTCAGTAGTTCCGGATGAGCTGTGAACATCGTTTCATAGAAATGGCGTGTGATAGCTTCCCCGTGGACTTCAAGTACGGGTACTGTAGATTTAATGACTCTAATTGTGTGCTCACTTAACATACATTTTCCCTCCCGATATGATATGAAATAGTTGGATAATAAATCGGTCATGGAGCTGATCGTGCTTCGGTTTATAGCAAGTATAGATAGGGGACAAGCGGGTCTATGTGAGATAGATCACACTAAACGTTAACGAAATGTGACCGGTGTTTGCAAGGAACTACAACTAAAATGACGACTTGTGATTTATCTTAAAGTGAGTCTATAATAGACCAGATGGAGTAAATGTCTGTGCGGTCAGTGTTTTTAAAAAGGGTGTAAAGTTAAAAGTGTTGACAAACGTCTTGAAAAATCGGTATAATGATTTTTGTTTGTTAAGTCAATTTCATAATACTTTTAACGAAGATTCGTCAGAATACATACAGTCAGGATTTATTGCTTTACAAAAGCAGGCTTGACCTGTATAACTGTCGTGATACGTTTGATACGAATTATGAAATTGGTTTCGTTTGGAGTGATGGAAATGTTAATGCCATTTCGCAAAGTGGCTACCAGTGATGGTCCCCTGAAGTTTAACGAACAGTGGGAGATCAAGGAACTGGTTTCTAACCGACAAGATATCACAGCCGTTACCCCGCTGACTGCGGACTTATCTGCAGAATTCAGAGAAGGTGACGTTGTGGATGTTCATGGCAAGCTGACTGTAGGAGTGGACATGTTGTGCTCCCGTTGTCTTAAGCCGATCAATGAACATTTTCATATTGATTTTCATGAGCAATTCAAGCAGGGAAAACAGCCAGAGGGATTACACGAAGACGATGATACGCTCTATGTGGATGGAGATAGCGTTGATCTGAAGGGTTATGCCGAGGAAGCTTTTCTGCTGGATCTTCCGTTTATACCGCTATGTAGCGATACATGCAAAGGGTTATGCCCCAAGTGTGGCCATGAGCTGAACGAAGGTGACTGCGGTTGTGATAACGAGGTTATTGATCCGCGGCTTGCAGGGCTCAAGGATTTTTTTAAATGAGCATGATTGAAAATCGAACATTTTAAGACTACCTGCAAAGGTTGATTTTGATAAGGAGGTGGGAATAATGGCAGTACCTCAACGGAGAACGTCCAAGACGCGTCGCGACAAACGTCGCACTCACTTTAAATTGGCTGTACCGGGCATGGTGAAATGTGAACAATGTGGCGAACTTAAACTTAGTCACCACGTGTGCAAAGTGTGCGGAACGTACAAAGCAAGAGAGATCATCTCTCAATAATAGTTGGACATTAAGTAGCACTTCATTTCGATGAGGTGCTACTTTTTTTGGATTAGAGAGTGTAAGTAGAGTGAGCTAACTAGCATGAAATCCTTGTACCAGAAGGGTGAATTGTTTTTGTTAGGCCAGTCTTTCTTTTTGACACGGGATGAGATATACTATAGTTTAGTACCAGGTTCTAAGATTTGACGTTACATATAGATGAACCGTAATCCGTTTGAGAACGACCCTGGTGACCAGGGATGCAACTATAGAAGCAACACGAAAGAATGGTTGAACTGGCCGGACGGGACGGTTCCGTAAACGATACAGCGGGGGGTGTCAGGCATCGAACGTGTACCGAAGAGACAGAGGCAACAGCAGTTAACCAGAATGATAGAAGAGAACCCGTTTGTGACGGATCAGGAACTTACACGCCAATTGAAGGTGAGTATTCAGACGATTCGTCTTGACAGGCTGGAACTTGGAATACCCGAACTTCGGGAGCGGATGAAACTGATGGCAGAGCTCTCGTATGATCAGGTACGCTCGTTGCCCTTGCATGAGATTATCGGTGATATTGTGGATCTGCAACTGGATAAGAGCGGGATTTCCCTGTTTGAGATTAAGGAAGAACACGTGTTTTCCAGAACAGGGATTGCACGCGGACACTATGTCTTTGCACAGGCCAACTCCTTGGCTGTAGCGATTATTAATGACGAGATCGCGTTGACTGCATCAGCAGACATTCGCTTTGTCCGTTCGGTTCATTTGGGAGAGAAATGTATTGCAAAGGCTTATGTGAGATCGATCCCGGGTCAAAAGGGCAAAGCCAAAGTGGAAGTATTCACTTATGTAGGTGAAGAAATGGTGTTTCAAGGCAACTTTGTAATCTACCATTCAGGTGGAGAAGACAGCGGAGAAGGAGGTCATTTGGAATGAAAATCGTCATTGATGCCATGGGAGGCGACAATGCACCTGCATCAACGGTAGAAGGTGCGATTGCCGCAGCCACGGAATGGGCGGATACACAGATCGTACTGATCGGCGATGAAGCCAAGCTGGAGCCTCTTTTGAGTCAGTCAGGTGTGAGACCTGCCAATCTTACGGTCCGGCATGCTTCCGAAGTTATTGGTTCGGATGATGAACCCGTCAAAGCAGTGCGTCGCAAAAAGGATGCCTCCATGGTGGTCGCAGGCCGCATGCTGAAAGAGGGCGAAGCGGACGCGATGATCTCGGCGGGCAATACTGGAGCGCTCATGACAGCGGGTTTGCTTGTTGTAGGTCGCATGGAAGGTATTGAACGTCCGGCGCTTGCGCCTATGATTCCAACGATTGATGATGTAGGTGTGCTTGCGCTGGATCTAGGAGCGAATATGGATGCCAAACCGGAGCACCTTGCACAATATGGCTTGATGGGCAGTTTGTATCGGCAAAAAGTACAGGGCATTGAGTCCCCACGAGTGGGCTTGCTCAATGTAGGAACAGAGCCAGGCAAAGGAAATGAGTTGACCAAACATGCATACCCTTTACTGGAACAACTCCCAATTCGTTTTGTCGGTAATGTTGAGGCACGTGATGTGCTGACTGGTGCTTGTGATGTGCTTGTATGTGACGGTTTTGCAGGGAATATCCTGCTGAAGTCGCTGGAAGGCACAGCAGGTGCCATTTTCGCCTTGCTTAAGGAACAATTTTCATCTTCTCTCAAAAGTAAACTGGCTGCAGCTGTACTAATGCCTGAGCTGCGTGGGTTGAAACGAAAGCTGGATTATACGGAGCATGGCGGAGCGCCACTCCTCGGTTTGAGCAGACTGGTTGTGAAAAGTCATGGATCTGCTGATGGCAATGCCATCAAAAATGCTGTGCGCCAAGCTCGGATTGCAGTGCAGAATCAGCTGGTAGAGAGCATATCTAAGGAAATTAGCGGGAAGTGAGTGAGGATATGAATAATTTGCGCCCAGTAGGGATTATTGGTACAGGGAAATATGTGCCTGAGAAAATTTTGACAAATAGCGATCTGGAGAAAATGGTCGATACCAATGACGAGTGGATCGTCAGTCGTACAGGAATCAAAGAGCGTCACATCGCTGCACCCGATCAGGCAACTTCTGATCTGGCATATGAAGCGGCTATTAAAGCCCTTGAATCTGCAGGCATGACAGGCAGTGATCTTGATCTGATTATTGTTGCAACCATCACTCCGGATTCTTCGTTCCCATCGACAGCCTGCATCTTGCAGGACAAATTGGGTGCAAAAGGTGCCGCGGCATTTGATCTGTCGGCTGCTTGTTCCGGATTTGTATACGGTTTGGCTAGTGCTACGAGCTTCATCCAAAGCGGTATGTACAACAATGCACTTGTGATTGGTGCGGACTGCTTGTCTCGTATTACGGATTATACAGACCGTAACACTTGTGTCCTCTTTGGTGATGGAGCAGGGGCGGTAGTTGTTGGTGAAGTTCCGGAAGGTCGCGGATTCAAAGCATTTGATCTCGGCGCAGAAGGTGCTGGCGGTAGTCTTCTTCAGATGGAAGGCGGCGGCTCCCGTCTGCCTGCTACTGCAGAGACTGTTGAAAATAAAAAACATTACATCAACATGAACGGTCGTGAAGTGTTTAAGTTTGCGGTACGTGTCATGGGGACGGCTACCATTGAGGTATTACGCAAGGCTGGTATGGAGCGTACGGATGTGGATCTGTTTGTTCCTCACCAAGCGAATATTCGGATTATCCAATCTGCGATGCAACGACTTGAACTTCCTGAAGAAAAGGTTGTAGTCAACGTGGATAAGTATGCAAACACATCTGCTGCTTCCATACCGCTTGCTCTGGTAGAAGCAGCGGAGGAAGGTCGCATGAAAGCCGGAGATACCGTTCTGATGGTTGGATTCGGTGGCGGTTTGACATGGGGTGCATCGGTACTCGTTTGGTAAAATAGACATCTGGGAGATGAATGAGATGGGTAAAATAGCATTTGTATTTCCCGGACAGGGATCACAGGCTGTAGGCATGGCCAAGGACGCGTATGAGTCCGTGCCTGCGGCAACTGAAATTTTTCGCACAGCAGATGAAACATTGGGTTTCTCGCTGAGTAACCTTGTCTTTGAAGGACCGGAGACCGAGTTGAAACAGACATCAAATACACAACCGGCTCTGTTGACAGCAAGTATTGCCTTGCTTGAAGCTTTCAAAGAAAAAGGAATTCAGCCTGACTATACGGCTGGACACAGTCTGGGAGAATACAGTGCCCTGGTGGCAGCGGGCGTTCTTTCGTTTGCTGACGCAGTGAGCACTGTGCGGGCACGTGGTCAGTATATGGAACAGGCAGTACCGGGTGGACAAGGAGCGATGGCTGCTGTGTTGGGTGCGGATCGGGAAGCGCTGGGGGTGCTTTGCCGTGACGTATCTGAAAATGGTCATGCGGTTGAACTTGCCAACATTAATTGTCCGGGACAAATCGTCATTTCTGGTGTGAAGGAAGGCGTAGCTGCAGTCGCGGAGCGTGTTAAAGAAGCAGGCGGTAAACGCGCCATTGCATTGGAAGTAAGTGGTCCGTTTCACTCTTCATTGATGAAGGGTGCAGCTGATAAGCTGGCAGAGAAACTGAAAACCGTTACGTTCTCACCGGCAGCGGTCCCTGTAGTCGCTAATGTGACTGCAAGACCTGCAGAGGATGGACAGGTTCAGGATTTGTTGACAGCTCAGGTCTATTCTCCTGTATTATGGGAAGACAGTGTGACATGGCTTATTGAGCAAGGCGTGGATACGTTCATCGAGATTGGATCTGGCAGTGTGTTGACTGGTTTGATTAAAAAAACAGATAAAACCGTAAAACTGTACAATGTGAACAGTCTTGAAACGCTCGAAGCAACGGCAAGTGAATTAGAAGGAATTATATGAGTTAAACTAAACTTTTTACACGAGAACGGAGAGGACAGAAAAAAACTGAAGAAGCGGAGCGTTCGCCTTTATCACCGGATTTTCCCTTTATAAAAGGGAATCAAAAAAATCTGGGGATAACAGCGATCGGAAGTTTATTCTGTCATCGGAGTGGCAAGTGTAAACATTCTTTGGTTGAACTGATATAGATTTGGGGAAAGGAGGAATGATTATGTCTAAACCATTAGAAGGTAAAAATGCACTCGTTACCGGGGCATCCCGGGGCATTGGGCGCAGTATTGCACTGGCACTTGCAGAAGCTGGAGCGAACGTAGCCGTGAATTATGCGGGTAGCCAAGCGGCAGCTGAGGAAGTAGCGGAAGCGATTCGTGCCAAAGGAGTCAAGGCGATTACACTTCAAGCCAATGTTGGCCTGATGGATGAAGCTGAACAAATGGTCAAAGCTACACTCGAAGCATGGGGCAACGTTGATATTCTGGTGAACAATGCTGGAATTACCCGTGATAATCTGATCATGCGTATGAAAGAGGAAGAATTCGATCAGGTTATTGAAACCAATCTCAAAGGTGTGTTTAACTGCCTTAAGGCGGTTACACGTCCAATGATGAAACAACGGTCGGGAAGAATTATCAATATCTCCTCGGTTGTAGGTGTGCTCGGTAATGCTGGACAAGCGAACTATGTTGCTGCCAAGGCAGGTGTCATTGGCCTGACAAAGGCATCTGCTCGTGAACTGGCTTCTCGTGGAATCACAGTTAACTGTGTTGCACCAGGATTCATTGAGACAGATATGACAAAAGAGTTGTCCCAGGAGCTGGTGGACGGTATGCTAAGTGGTATTCCGTTGTCCCGTTTGGGTCAGCCGGATGAAATCGCCGGTGTAGTCACTTTCCTGGCTTCACAGGCTTCATCTTATATGACAGGGCAGACGCTACATGTCGATGGTGGCATGTACATGTAATTCTTCCCGGACTTGAACAATAGTCGGGGAACAGGCGCTGGACGATCCGAAATGCCGGAAAAAGGCCGGGTTCCCCGGCCGGGAGCCGCATATGTCTTCTATGGCATTTTGCCTGCGATTCTCGTATAATACCAAAGAAGGAGGTGAACCGGATGTCCGATGTATTGGAGCGTGTAAAACGCATCGTCGTCGACCGCTTGGGCGCAGACGAAGCTGAAGTTACACTTGAAGCATCTTTCAAAGAAGATTTGGGTGCTGATTCTTTGGATGTAGTGGAATTGGTCATGGAATTGGAAGATGAATTTGATTTGGAAATCTCTGATGAAGATGCAGAAAAAATCACGACCGTAGGTGAAGTTGTAAACTACATACAATCTCATACCTAAAGTCATTTTTAGTCCCGCACATGTTTTCGAACAGGCGGGACTTCTCATCATTCATTGGTTTTTCTCATTCCGCAAGCAGCTCTACTCAAACAGGCCTATCTTGGTTGAGTAGATGTCTGTTTGCGGATATTCCCACAAAATACTTGCGTAATGCAGTCGATATAGAGGTGACTCGGTTTGAAACAAAGAGTAGTAATTACCGGAATGGGCGTAATGACATCGCTCGGAAAAGATTTGGAAACGTTCTGGGGCAGTTTAATGGCAGGAAAGTCCGGAATTTCTCAGATTGAGGCGTTTGATGTTAGTGAATACACGACACAGATTGCAGCCGAGATCAAGGATTTCAACCCGGAAGAATATATGGATCGCAAGGATGCTCGCAAAATGGACCGTTTTGTACAGTTCGCTGTGGCAGCCGGCTTCAAAGCCGTTGAAGACAGTGGTCTGAAAATTAACGAGAATATTGATGCAGAGCGTTTCGGTGTATCCATCGGATCAGGTATTGGTGGATTGGGTACGTGGGAGGACCAACATAATGCATTGTTGCAAAAAGGTCCAAAACGGGTAAGCCCATTCTTTATTCCCATGATGATCTCCAACATGGCTTCAGGCCAAATGTCCATTTCTCTTGGTGCCAAAGGTCCTAACATTAACGTTGTTACCGCTTGTGCAACAGGTACACACTCCATCGGAGATTCCTTCAAGCTGATTGCCAATGGTGATGCAGATGCCATGATCTGTGGTGGTGCGGAAGCAACAATCAGACCAACGGGTCTTGCAGGGTTCTGTGCGATGCGCGCAATGTCTACACGTAATGATGATCCTGCGAAGTCAAGCCGTCCTTTTGATACAGAACGTGATGGTTTTGTTATGGGCGAAGGCGCTGGTGTTATGATTCTGGAATCCCTGGAGCATGCTCAAAAACGTGGTGCACGCATTTATGGTGAAGTGATCGGTTACGGTCTGACAGGTGATGCACATCACATGACAGAACCAGATCCGGACGGAGCAGCACGTTGCATGAAGATGGCACTTCGTAATGCGGGCATTGAGCCTGAAGAAGTGGACTACATTAATGCACACGGAACTTCGACGCCTGTAGGCGACAGATCCGAAACGCTTGCGATCAAAAAGGCGTTTGGTGATCATGCGTACAAGCTCGCTGTGAGTTCCACTAAATCCATGACGGGCCACATGCTTGGTGCTGCTGGTGGTGTAGAAGCGGTTATCTGCGGATTGTCACTGACACATCAGACACTGGCTCCAACGATCAATCTGGAAAATCAGGACCCGGAATGTGATCTGGATTATGTACCAAATGTTCCACGTCAAACCAAAGTTAATATTGCCATGTCCAATTCATTTGGATTCGGCGGTCACAATGCCACCATTATTCTCAAAAAATTTGAAGCATAAGGGGCTAGTTCGTTTGAGTGAAGATCTGAAGCAGTTACAACATAAACTTCAAATCAAATTTGACAACAGGCAGCTTTTAAAACAAGCGTTTACCCATGCTTCTTATGTAAACGAACACCGGTTCAGTCAGCATCAGGACAACGAGCGTCTGGAATTTCTGGGCGATGCCGTGCTGGAACTGACTGTATCGGAGTACTTGTATCATTTGTATCCTAACCGTCCGGAAGGTGAATTAACTAAGCTGCGGGCATCCATTGTCTGTGAGCCTTCCCTCGTCAAATTTGCTGAAGTGTTGGGTTTTGGGCAGTATGTACTTCTTGGTAAAGGTGAGGAACTAACTGGAGGACGGACACGGCCGGCTCTGCTGGCAGATGTGTTTGAATCTTTCATTGGTGCATTGTATCTGGATCAGGGGCTTGCGCCTGTTCGGACATTTCTTGATCAGCATGTCTTCCCATTAATCGTATTGGGCAGCAAGCTGCAAATGAGTGATTACAAAACGGAACTGCAGGAACTTACTCAGCATCACAATATGGGAGCTTTGGAATACCGTATCGTTGAGGAACGGGGACCTGCCCATGAACGTGAGTTTGTCTCGGAGGTCCATATGGGTCAAGAAAGGCTTGGCAGAGGTACAGGACGTTCCAAAAAGGAAGCGGAACAACAGGCTGCATCTGCAGCACTTGATCGACTGAAGCTTCCGGAAGCCGGAGCTTAACCGATAGCGCATAGACAAACGAAGAGCAAAGAGCAGCCCGCGGGTCCGCCCCGGCGGAAGTAATCGGCCGGACTGCTTTTTGCTCTTTTTTTTGTAAAGAGGTTCAGGAGAAGGTTACCTGATCGTTAACTAAATAAGTGAACTTTATTTTAGTTCAATTTATTTAGGCGCTTGAATGCAATACTTGAAATTTGCAAGAGGAGGTGACGAGAAACCCTATGTTTTTAAAACGGATTGAATTGGGTGGATTCAAGTCATTCGCCGACAAAACGGAGATGGAGTTCGTTCGTGGCATTACGGCTGTTGTAGGTCCGAACGGAAGTGGAAAGAGTAATATATCGGACGGAATTCGCTGGGTTCTGGGTGAACAAAGTGCCAAGTCGCTGCGTGGTGGTAAGATGGAAGATATCATCTTTGCAGGCAGTGACGCACGGAAGGCCGTTAATTTCGGTGAGGTGTCGCTAACGCTTGATAACGAGGATCACGCACTTGCATTGGATTTCGGTGAGGTGACGGTGACTCGTCGTGTACATCGCAGCGGAGATAGTGAATATTTTATCAACAAACAATCTTGTCGTTTGAAGGATATCACGGAGTTGTTTATGGATACCGGCATCGGTAAGGAAGCCTACTCGATTATTGGACAGGGGCGAATCGAAGAGATTCTGAGTACCCGTTCAGAGGATCGCAGAGGTATCTTTGAAGAAGCTTCAGGTATCGTTAAATATAAATCCCGCAAGCGGGATGCGACGCGCAAACTGGATGAGACAGAGCAAAATTTGCTGCGTATTCATGATCTGGTGACTGAACTGGAAGATCAGATTGGACCGCTAAAGGAACAATCGGAGAAAGCGATCCACTATAAGGAACTTCGTTCTCAGCTCAAATCGCAGGAAATTTCCATGTATGTGTACCAGATCGAACAGATTCATGCGTCCTGGAGTAAGGCGAACGAGCGCCTGCAATCGCTAAAACAGGAAGAGGTTGGACTGGCGGCGATTGTCTCTACGCATGATGCCAAGCTGGAAAATGATCGGAATGCGCTGCGTATCCTGGAAACAGAGACAGAGCAACTGCAAGCCGCTTTATTGCAATTCAGTGAAGCGACAGAGAAAAGTGAAGGGCTTGGAGAATTGCTCAAGGAGCGCTCCCACCATCTGCAAACAAATCAGGAGCAGCTCAAAGTAACGCTTGCCGCCAGTGAAGAGAGACATCGCGAACGGGAAACCGAGCTGCTTGCACTGCGTGAGAAGTTTGGCAAACTTGAGCATGAACTGAATGATGTGAGAAATCAGTTGTCCCAGGAAGAAGCCAAACTCATCGGTGTTACAGGTGGCATTAGTCAACAGCAAGAGGAAAGCCTCAAAGGAAATTTGCTGGAACTGATGAATCAGATGGCTCAGACACGCAATGAAATTCGTTATGTGGATCAGCAGAAAGAAACGCTGGAGCGCAGAATGAATCGCGCGGCTGAAGAATCAGGCAAATGGGAAGATCAAAAAGAGACACTGGAAAGTCGTAAAGCGGACATTGAGAAAAAAGTTGTTCGTTTGGGCAAAGAAATCAGTGATCTACGTGGTGGATACATTACGGAAAGTGAACGACTCCAGTCGCTGCAGAAGCTGCTCGAAGAAAGTCGGGGTACGGTCCGTAAATGGGAACAGAAGCGTGAAGCTCAAGTTTCCCGCCGCGATACGATGAAAGAGATGCAGGATGATTTTGACGGATTCATGCTGGGTGTCAAGGAGGTCCTCAAGGCTTCACGCAAAGGTACGCTGAGCGGTATTCATGGAGCTGTGGCTGAACTCGTCAAAGTTCCCGAGAAGATTGAACTTGCGGTAGAAACAGCAATGGGAGCATCCTTGCAGCATGTAGTCATGGAAAATGAATCAGTTTCCAGACAGGCAATCGCTTTCCTGAAGCAACGCCAGTTGGGGCGTGCAACGTTCCTGCCTCTGGATGTCATTCGTCCTCGTGCCATTGGAGCAGCTGAACGTTCCATGATCGAAGGTATGGAGGGTTTTGTGGGGATCGGTGCTGATCTTGTACAATTCGAATCCAAGTACGCTTCAATCATTGGCAGTCTGTTAGGTAATGTTATTATTGCCGAAACGTTGGAGGTCGCCAATAAAATTGCGGCTCGCTGCCAGTATCGTTTCCGGGTTGTGACACTTGAAGGTGACGTGGTCAATGCGGGTGGTTCCATGACAGGTGGTAGCCAGCACAAGAAAAATGTGAGTCTGCTCAGCCGGAAACGGCAGCTGGACCAGCTCGACCAGGATATTTTGGATACGGAAAATCAAATCGTGAAACTGCATCGCAGTGTGGATGATGTAAAAGTCCAACTGGAGCAGTGTCAGGACAAACTGGATGAACTTCGTCAGTCCGGTGATGATACCCGAAATGCAGAACAGCAGGCTTCGATGGAAATGAAACAGGTAGAGCATGAGCTTCGCCATGTGCTTGAACAGGTTGCCGTTGCCGGGCAGGAGAAGAGCGGCTTTACCGAAGAGATCAAAGAGCTGGATACAGCTCGCATCGTCGCTGTGAAGAAGCTGGAGCAGCTTGAAGAGGAAGAAAAAGCGACTCATCGTGCCATTCATGCAGCTGAGTTTGCTCGGAAAGCCAATGAATCGGCGAAGGAAGAATTGCAGAGCCAACTCACCGAATTGAAAGTGCGCGAAGGCAAGCTTGATCAGGAGCGATTCTCTAATGGAGAACAATTGCGACGTCTGGAGCGGGAAGTAGAGTCGCTGGTGAAAGATCTTCGTCAGAATCGCACGTTGCTGGCTTCGATGGAAGCAGATCTCAAGAAAACACAGACCGAGAGTGTTAAGCAGATTGAAGATCTGAACCAGTACAAACTGAAAAAAGCGGAAGCTTCCCAGGAGCTGGACTTCAAACGTGCTGCCCGAAGTGAGTTGTCGAAAAAGCTTGAGCTTGCAGAGAGCGAAACGAAGGAACAGCGCACGCAGTTAAAAGCTGTGGAAGAGCAGATGCGACAGACGGAAATTTCCGTGAACCGGCTGGATGTTGAGCTGGAAAATATACTGCGAAAACTGACGGATGAATACGAACTGGGCTATGAACTGGCCAAAGAGCGTTATCCTGTACCGGAAGACGTGGAGCATACACAGGCAGAGGTACAGAAGCTGAAGCGCAGTATATCCGCCCTGGGTGATGTGAACCTGGGAGCGATTGAGGAGTTCCAGCGAGTCAATGAGCGATACGAATTCCTGAGTGAACAGAAGAATGACCTGGTGGAAGCTAAAACAACGTTGTATCAGGTTATTCGGGAAATGGAAGACGAGATGGCGAAGCGATTCAAGATTACGTTTGATGCCATCCGCCGTGAGTTCGGTACCGTGTTTAGCAAGCTGTTTGGCGGGGGACGTGCTGACCTTGTTCTGATGGACCCGGAGCGCTTGCTTGAAACGGGAATAGATATCGTGGCTCAGCCACCAGGCAAGAAACTGCAAAACCTGCAACTGTTATCCGGTGGGGAACGGGCTTTGACGGCGATGGCTTTATTATTTGCTATTCTGCATGTCAAACCGGTACCATTCTGCGTGCTGGATGAAGTTGAGGCAGCGCTGGACGAAGCTAACGTGGTACGTTTTGCCCAGTACTTGCGTGAATTCTCCGAACAGACACAGTTTATCGTTGTTACCCATCGTAAAGGTACGATGGAAGAGGCAGATGTGCTGTACGGTGTTACAATGGAAGAGGGCGGTGTATCCAAGCTCGTTTCGGTTAAACTGGAAGATGAGGAAGCAGTAATTGCCTGATCTGATCCAAACCTGCGAGACAAACGAACTCATTGTAATCATTGAAAATCATTCAGATTGAGCATTTTTGCAAAACCGCTTAGATTATGTACACGATGGAGGGGCTTTATGAGTTTTTTTAAAAAGCTTAGAGACAGCATTGCAAGCAAAACGGAGTCGGTCACCAAACAGTTTAAGGATGGATTGGAAAAGACACGTAAAGGGTTAGTGGAAAAAGTGTCGGATCTCGTAATCCGTCGCAAAAAAATCGATGAAGAGTTCTATGAAGAACTGGAAGAGATTTTGATCGGAGCAGACGTTGGTGTGAATACAGTCATGAATCTGATCGAAGACCTGCGCGTTGAGGTGAAAAAACGCAAAATTGAGGATGCGGCTGAGCTGCAGCCTGTATTGTCCGAGAAACTGACGGGTCTTCTTCGCGGTGAACAGAATAACGAATTGAAAATGAACCCGGATGGCATTACCGTCATTTTGTTTGTTGGTGTTAACGGTGTTGGTAAAACAACAACGATTGGCAAGCTGGCACATCGATTTAAACAACAAGGTAAAAAAGTCATCATGGCAGCTGGAGATACGTTCCGTGCCGGAGCCATTGAACAGCTGGAAGTATGGGGGCAACGTGCCGGTGTCGATGTGATCAAACAGCAATCTGGTTCTGATCCAGCAGCGGTTATGTATGATGCGGTACAGGCAGCGAAACAACGGGGTGCGGATGTTCTGCTCTGTGATACAGCAGGTCGTCTGCAAAATAAATCTAACCTGATGGACGAGCTTAACAAGATCTATCGTGTCATTCAGCGTGAAATTCCGGATGCTCCGCATGAAGTACTGATGGTACTGGATGCAACAACAGGTCAAAATGCTTTAAACCAGGCTAAACTTTTCGGTGAGAAAAGCGGTGTAACTGGCCTCGTACTGACGAAACTGGATGGAACAGCCAAAGGGGGGATCGTTGTTGCGATCCGTCAGGAGCTGGACTTGCCTGTGAAGCTCGTAGGACTGGGTGAGAAAATTGATGATCTGCAGCCGTTTGATTCGGAGCAATTTGTGCATGCCTTGTTCGCCGGATTGATCCAGGAACAGCCAGCGGAAAGTGCTGAAGAAGAGGAAGCTAATTCCTAGAATCATTAATAATAGAATGAATTAATAATGTTAACCGTATTGCCAGTGATATACGTGATAAGTGTCACGTGTAATGTCACTGGCAATACGTGTATAATGGAGGAATAAAGCAGGCAATGTTAAAGGGTTAGAAAGGACGGTTGAAAATGGCCAATACGTATACCTATTCTCGCCGTGAAGAAGTCGCCAATGCGGTGACACATGGAATCGGCGCTGCACTCAGTGTAGCTGCACTGGTGATATTGATTGTATTTTCAAGTATGAAAGGCACGGCTTGGCATGTGGTCAGTTTCACGATCTACGGGATCACCATGCTGCTGCTCTATACAAGCTCTACACTCGTGCATGCATGGAAAGATGGAAAAGTGAAAGATTTATTTGAGATTTTCGACCATTCTTCCATTTATTTGTTTATTGCGGGATCGTACACTCCGCTTTTGTTTATTGCTGTTCGCGGTACACTTGGATGGACCCTGTTTGGTATAATCTGGGGTATCGCATTATTCGGCGTGATCTTTAAGGCATTTTTTACGAAAAAATTTCTATTCATGTCCACGATTTTCTATATTGCGATGGGCTGGCTCATTGTTATTGCCTGGCAACCGCTTATGGCTGCCATTCCTACAGGCGGCATTGTGCTGCTGGTTGCTGGAGGCCTGATGTATACACTGGGTACGCTCTTTTATGTATGGCGTGGATTTCCGTACCACCATGCGATTTGGCATCTCTTTGTGTTAGCAGGCAGTATTCTTCATTTCTTTATGGTACTGCTGTACCTGACACCACTTCGTTAGAACACCATAGACGGATGCATCTCCACGGACTGAGACGCATTCGTTTTTTCTTCTACATAGAGGCGGCTCGCAGGGACACGGATAGAATTTGCTTGTAGTGAAAAAGGGTATAAATCATCCGTTAAACATCGAAATAACGTATCATCAGAGCTGTTTTTATTGTGACAAGTATTTTTGCTTGACAACCTGATTTGTTTTAGGTATTATTAGGAACGTTGCAAGAGTGTAAAGTGTTTTTCCTTGACGAAGGGAGTGCCCCGATGTGAGTCAAGAAAATCGGCTTGAGAAGACAAACCGGATTAACTTGCTGTTTGCTTTTTATGAATTGTTACTTACCGAGAAACAGCAGACTTTTCTAAAGTATTACTTTCATGACGATTTCTCACTTGGTGAAATTGCAGCCGAGTTTGAGATCAGCCGCCAGGCGGTATACGAGCATATCAAGCGTGCCGAACAAGTGCTGGAAAATTACGAAAGCAAGCTGGGCTTGCTAGAAAAGCATGAACGGCGTAATCGCAATCTTGAAGATTTGCAAAATGCATTGGAACGCGCAGGCGTCTCCATTGATAACAACAAACAAATACACGATATCGTTGCTCAGCTTAGTGAATGATAATTGGCTGAGCGGAACGTATCGGTCTTGAAAACAGTATTAAAGCTTAAGGAGGTGGGATCATGGCATTTGAAGGATTAACGACCCGATTACAGAATGTGTTCAGCAAGCTGCGCGGCAAAGGCAAGGTGTCTGATGAAGATGTAGCCGAGGCTATGCGCGAGGTACGTCTGGCATTGCTCGAAGCGGATGTAAACTTCAAAGTGGTCAAGGAATTCATCGCCAAGGTGAAAGAGAAGGCTGTTGGCAAAGAAGTGATGGAGAGCTTCACGCCAGGAATGGTCATCATCGACATCGTTAACAAGGAACTAACGGATTTGATGGGTGGAAGCCAAGCGAAACTGGTTAAAGCGAACAAACCGCCTACGGTGCTGATGATGGTTGGTTTGCAGGGTGCTGGTAAAACAACCACATCGGGTAAACTAGCTAAAATGCTGCAAAAGCAAAACAGCAGACCATTGCTTGTTGCAGGAGATATTTATCGTCCGGCAGCGATCAAACAGTTGCAAGTACTTGGCGAGCAGATCAAAGCGCCGGTATTCACACTGGGAGATCAGACAAGCCCTGTTGAGATCGCACGTCAAGGTCTACAACATGCCAAAGATAACGGTAATGACTATGTTATTATCGATACAGCTGGACGTCTGCATGTTGATGAAGAACTGATGGAAGAACTTCGCCAGATTCACAGCGTAGTGAATCCGGATGAAGTACTGCTTGTCGTAGACAGCATGACAGGTCAGGATGCGGTTAACGTAGCAGAACACTTTAACCAGCAGCTTAATCTGACCGGGGTTGTCCTGACCAAGCTGGATGGAGATACTCGTGGTGGTGCTGCGCTTTCCGTCAAAGCAGTTACGGGTTGTCCAATCAAGTTTGCTTCCCTTGGAGAGAAACTTGACGCTTTGGAGCCGTTCCACCCGGAACGTATGGCTTCACGGATCCTCGGTATGGGTGATATGTTATCTCTGATTGAGAAAGCACAATTAAACATTGATACCGATAAAGCCAAGGAAATGGAACGGAAGATGCGTAATGCAGAATTCACGTTTGAAGATTTCCTGGAGCAGATGGATCAAGTGAAAAAGCTGGGACCAATCGATCAGATCATGGATATGATCCCCGGCATGGGCAAGATGAAACAAGCCAAGGATCTGAAGGTTGATGATAAACAGATGGGCCGGATCGAAGCGATCGTTTACTCAATGACGACCGAAGAGAAACGTAACCCGGACATGATCAACCATAGCCGCCGGAAGCGTATTGCTACCGGAAGCGGAACATCTCTGGCTGAAGTAAATCGTCTGATCAAGCAATTTGATGAGATGCGCCGCATGATGAAACAGTTCTCGGATATGATGGGACCTAAAGGCGGCGGTAAAAATAAAGCTATGAAGCAGCTTAAAGGTATGGGTAAAGGAATGAAGTTTCCTTTCCGTTGATTTAAGCGAAGCTGGATCATATACAGATTTCATTGAAGGAGGTGAATTTTCAAATGGCAGTTCGTATTCGTCTGAAACGTATGGGTGCTCACAAAGCTCCTTTCTACCGCGTAGTGGTATCGGATTCCCGTTCCCCACGTGACGGTCGTTTTATCGAGGAGATCGGTTACTACAACCCGGTTGAACAACCGGCTGTTGTTAAGATCGATGAAGATAAAGCATTGGCATGGCTTCAAAACGGTGCACAAGCATCTGACACTGTCCGCAACTTGCTTAGCAAAGCGGGCGTGATGAAGAAGTTCCACGAGTCTAAATTATCTAAATAAAGTGCTGATTCGGAGGGTCATCTATGGAAGAATTAGTAAGCATAATTGCTAAGGCTTTAGTCGATCATCCGGAAGATGTGACGGTTCGGACGGTTGAGAAAGACCGGCTTGTCGTTTATGAGTTAACCGTTCATCCTGACGATGTCGGGAAGGTAATTGGTAAACAAGGACGAATCGCGAAATCACTTCGTACGGTCGTCACATCAGCAGCAGTTAAGATGGATAAACGGGTTACCGTTGATATCATATCTTAAAGATATACGAAAGGGGGTTAGGATGCATGTCCTAGCCCCTTTTCGTGCATGCTGAACTTAATATGTTGAATTAGATATTGAATTAAAATATTTTTGGGTATGAGTGACTTCGGAGCAGTGCAGGGGACGGGATTGATTCTGGAGAAGCGTTAGCGTTCGCCTTTATCACCTCATTTTCACCTTTTAAATTAAGTTCGAAAAATGAGGGGGTAACAGCGATCGAAAGAACGAACCGTCGCCGGAACGACCGTACGAGAGTCGAAGTAGCTGTTTAGTTTGATTTAATTTCGTAGGAGGAACGTATGGCAGAGTTTATGAATGTAGGTAAAATCGTTAATACGCATGGAATTCGCGGTGAGGTGAGAATCATGCCTATAACCGATTTCCCAGAAGTGCGTTTCGCGAAAAATGCAGAGTTGTTTTTCTTTACACCAGATAATCATCCAGTCATGGTTAACGTGGAATCTGCACGTTTGCATAAAAATATGTATATTCTTCGTCTGAAAGAGTATGGCAATATTAATGAAGTAGAGAAGTTTAAAGGCGGTATGGCCAAAGTGTTAAAAGAGAACCTCGCTGAGCTGGAGGAAGGTGAATACTACTTCCATCAAATCGTTGGGTGTTCGGTTATCACCGAAGAGGGTGAAACGCTTGGAACTATCTCTGAAATTTTGACTCCGGGTGCCAATGATGTATGGGTTGTCAAAACGCCAGCAGGTAAAGAAGTGCTGATTCCCGTTATTGATGATGTAGTACTTGATGTGGACATCGAACAGCAGCAAGTGAAGATTCACCTGATGGAAGGGCTGCTGTAACATGAAAGTGGATGTATTAACACTATTCCCGGAGATGTTTGATGGCGTATTCGGAGCAAGCATTCTGGGTAAAGCCCAAACGAAGGGGCTGGTGTCCCTCGGTGCAACCAACTTCCGTAATTATGCCACAAATAAACATAATACGGTCGATGATGCTCCTTACGGTGGGGGTGGAGGCATGGTGCTAAAACCAGATCCGATCTTTGCTGCTGTTGAAGATGTACTGGAGCAACGCGGAGAAGCCGCGGCAACCATGAAAGCTCCACGTATCATTTTAATGTGTCCGCAAGGTGAGACGTTTACACAGAAAAAAGCAGAAGAACTTGTACAGGAAGATCATCTGATTTTTATATGTGGACATTATGAAGGTTACGATGAGCGCATTCGCGAATTTCTCGTGACGGATGAACTATCCATTGGTGATTACGTACTCACGGGTGGGGAGTTACCTGCTATGGTTGCGATCGACAGCATCGTACGTCTTATACCCGGTGTGCTTGGCAATGAGACAAGTGCTGTGACGGATTCATTCAGTACTGGACTCCTCGAATATCCACACTACACACGTCCACCCGAGTTTAGGGGCATGAAAGTACCGGATATGCTGTTGTCAGGACATCACCTGAACATTGAGGCATGGCGCAGAGAGCAGTCTTTGCTTCGTACGTTAGAACGTAGACCGGAGATGTTGGAAACGGCGGACTTGACGGACAAAGAACGCATTTGGTTGAAAAAGATACGCTCAAACCGTAAACATAGCACAGAATAAGTATATGTATCGTATAAACACGTAAATATATCTTTTTATAGAGTTTGAAAAAGCCAACCTTGATACCAAAGGTTGGCTTTTCTTATGTGTTTTGTAAAGAAAGCTGGATATTCAATGGGTTATTCTATAAAATGGAGGTATATTTTAAAACTCAGTTTCACTAAATGAAACCAAAGGCGGTGTATGAATGACTTACAATATTATTGGTCTTGATCATATTCAGCTCGCAGCACCTGAATCTTGTGAAGCGGAGGCACGTCATTTTTTCCATAAAGTACTGGGCTGGACGGAGATTCCCAAACCTGAAATTCTGAGAAAACGGGGTGGTGTATGGTTCGAGTGTGGCAGACACCAAGTGCATATTGGCGTACAAAAAGATTTTATTCCCGCTACAAAAGCTCATCCGGCATTTCATGTACAACATTTGGATCAGTTGCGTGATCATCTCATTCATAACCAAATTCATATTGTCGATGACGAAGCAAGGGCAGATGAAGGTGTAAGACGTTTTTATATAAATGATCCTTTTGGCAATCGTCTTGAGTTTTTAGAGTGGGCTTAAAATCATTCGTTTAAATCGTTTAATTATGTAGGCACTTTTTTGCAGCTTTGAACATTTTTGCATGACCACATAATAGGGTTGTAAAAAACAGGGGTTTTCTTTATGGTGAACTCAGCTGGATTTGAATAACAACGATAAGCTGAGGAGGAAGATGATGAGCATTCAGCCTTATGAAATCGCCAGACTAAATATTAGCCAAGCCGGAGAACGCTGCAAAATGCTTTTGGGAGATCTAAACGGGGATGGCAGACTTGAAATGTTGCTGGTACAGGCAGATGGGGGTATAGACGATCGGTATGTTCCACATCAGGTATGTTGTTTGACTGCATTTGATCTGGAAGGAACATTACTATGGCAGGTCGGAACTCCTGATCCCGATGCAGGGGGTCCGGGTTCAGACTATCCCGCTCAGGTCGCAGATTGGGATGGAGATGGAAATAATGAAGTATTGTGTGTCATGGACAAACAATTTCTCGTGTTGGATGGCCGGACCGGAGAGATTAAAGAAACACGTGATCTGCCAGGTGATGAAGCACATGACTGCATTATTCTCACCAACCTGACGGGTAACCAGCAGAAAATGGACATTATACTGAAAGACCGCTATAAGACGTTATGGGCACTCGACCATGATTTTAATTTGTTATGGAAGCATGAAGGGAATCCGGGACATTTTCCATGGGTATATGACATCGATGGAGATGGGAAAGATGAAGTGATGGCCGGATATGACATGCTGGATCATGATGGGACGTTGTTATGGTCTTGTCATAATCTCGATGATCATGCTGACTGTATATGGTTTGGCGACGTTGATGGTGATGGGGAAGTCGAGATTGTTATCGGTGGCAGTGTTACGGTCATGATGGACCGCTATGGTAATGAGAAGTGGCGTTATGAAGATTCGATTGAATCACAGCATATTGCATTAGGCCATTTTTGTACTGGAATGATAGGTTTACAGATTGCAGGTCTGGACCGGATTGTCCGTGGGGATGAGAATGGTAAGGATGGAATGTTCATGTTGGATAGCGCAGGGCAAGAAATATGGAAAGAAAACCGCACGACTCCTGGCTGGTTAACCATTATAGAGCCTGTATGTAACTGGGATGAAGGTGGACTCGATTATATTTTGGCGTATCGCCGAGGGGGAGATGGACGCAGACGAAGCAGTGATTTATTCCAGCTCTTCGATGACATTATCACTTACCGATGCAAAAAGAGCCAAGCCACAGCTAAAAAGGCTGTATAACTCGACTCTGTATCCGGGCGGTGAAGTTAAAATCTAGGTTTTACTGGTCATTCTCCGATGCAGATGATTCGTTCTGCGGACTGGATTCGGGTTGAAGCAAGGTCGCCAAATCAGTACCTGTCGTTACCGTCAAGCGAGGCAGCTTCATGGGATGATCTCCTGGATGCACAAATCCAGACTTTACGGTAAAAGCCATGCGATATCCATGTTGCTGTAACTTGTAGATCATCTGTGTGCTGGTATAACCAAAAGGATAGGCCAAATAAGGTGTGTCTATTCCGGTTTGCTTCATATGCTGGATATCATCATCCAGAAGACTGGTGTCCAGACCGACAGGAACACTGTTACCACAGCGCATAAATCCCTTGTGATGCAGGTTATAGGTATGGCTATTGAATTCAAATACGTCAGTTGCTGCCTGCATCTCTGGTTTGGAGATGAAACTGTTAATGGCGGGCTCAAATTCCGAAGGTTGATCTTGAATTTTACTGCCTATGACAAACAGCGAGGCATGAAAATTATATTTCTGAAGCACAGGGTAAGCTAATGTATAATTGTTCTGGTATCCATCATCAAAGGTAATCACAATGGACTTCTGTGGCAGGGAAATCTTCCCGCTAACATATTGCTCAAGCTGATCCAGTGTAATCGTTTGGTAGCCTTCATCATGCAGGTATTTCATATTTTGCTCAAAATCCTCCAGATTAATGATGGATTTATTATCTGTCTCTTGATTATTCAATTTGGGCTCTATGTAATGATACATCAGCACAGGAACTTCTGTAGCGGTACCTTGTTCAATTCTAAAGGTAGAACGATCCAGCGCAGATTGGTTATAAAAGTCAGTGTGTGACAGCTCGAATGCTTTGCGTTTGACTATGTCCCAGGATGTGCAGGCTTTGTGTGACAGTGCATTCGTTGGGTGAGTTACGGCATATGAATATAGTGTAATGGAGCATGTGAGCATGGCGAGTAGGGCAAGTGTGATCTTTTTCCAATATTTCATGAGTCTTGGGATTCTCCTTTTAAAGTGGTCAATAAGTTATATCATAGACGATATTACTACATCGGAAGTTACAGTATTTTTTCCTGTATCAGGTTGACTTGCAGATGAGAGCGTTGATTCACTTTCCATACGGGAGAATGTATTTTAGAATGAAGTTAACATGTGATGGATGAGTTTCAGAGTGGCAGATTGAACAATAGGCATTTGTTTAATTTCTCTTGTGTTTTGATATGCTGCGTGATACAATAAGTCTGTTATGTGGAATACGGCGGTCCTCTATGGATGATGAAGGAGACAAGGTGATCTCTGGAAGAAGTATGAACGCCTGTATGGAAGGAGGGAGTCATAGATGAATATCGTTCAAGCGATTACACAAGAACAACTTCGCAAGGATCTTCCGAGTTTTCGTCCTGGTGACACTTTGAAAGTGCACGTTAAGGTAATCGAGGGAACTCGCGAGCGTATCCAATTGTTCGAAGGTGTTGTGATTAAACGCCGTGGTGGTGGAATCAGTGAGACTTTTACAGTTCGTAAAATTTCTTACGGTGTAGGTGTGGAAAGAGCTTTCCCGCTTCATTCCCCTAAAATCGATAGAATCGAAGTGGCTCGCCGTGGTAAAGTTCGTCGTGCGAAGCTTTATTATCTTCGTGAACTACGCGGTAAAGCAGCGAGAATTAAAGAAATTCGTTAATATAACGGATACCGGGGAGGGCTTGGAGACAAGCCCTTTTCGTTTTTGTCCGGGAAAAGTTGAACCGGAGGTACACTTCCGAGTAGAATGGTATGGCAACACATGCGGGGAATAGTCCGGGAGGCTTGTAAAATCAGTTATTGAAGTGCGTGTTCAAAAGACCGGTTTCAGTACCGACTTTTTGAACAACCTCTTGAAGGCATTTGAATTGTGGATTAAATGTACTGTAATGCTTGGTGTAAGATTACATAACTGATGTGAATGTTTTGTATCCATCCATTGAGTTATTGGAACGATACAGAATGCTGGATGTGTGTACTGCTATAAACATGTACTGTGAAGAGAGGAAGATCTTGAATGGAACAAGAAGTTCAACATGACCAGGGCAATCCTGCCGAAGAGAAAAACAGTCGATCCAAAAAAGCCAAAAATGAAATTGTTGAATGGCTTAAAGCCATTGTTATCGCATTAGTTCTCGTCATTCTGATTCGGTGGTTGCTCTTCAAACCGTTTGTTGTGGACGGTCCGTCCATGCAGCCGAACTTTGAAACGGGTGAACGTGTGATCGTCAACGAGATCTTATATGATATCAGAGAACCGAAGCGCGGTGAAGTTATCGTCTTCCACGTACCATCCGAAGGTCGAGATTTCATTAAACGTGTTATTGCTGTAGAAGGTGATACCGTTGAGGTTCAAGACGATACCGTGATGGTTAACGGTAAAAAGGTTGATGAAACGTATATTCAAGGAGCCATTGATGCAGCTGAAGCCAATGGTGGAACCTATAACGTGAAGGATTTCCCGAATGAACAGTTCCCTGATGGCAAAGTGCCGGCAGGTCATGTGTTTGTCATGGGAGATAACCGTCCAAATAGTACAGACAGTCGTATGATCGGTTATGTTTCGTTAAAAGATATTATTGGTCGTGCAGATGTGATTTTCTGGCCGATCGGTGAGATTAAGTGGATCAACCACTGAAATTGAAGTAAATAATGAGGTGAAGACAAGTTGACGATACAATGGTTTCCAGGTCATATGACTCGAGCCAGACGCCAGATTCAGGATAAGTTAAAGCTCATCGACGTGGTCATCGAACTATTGGATGCCCGTCTGCCTGTCTCCAGCCGTAATCCAATGATTGACGAAATATTGCTGGATAAACCCCGGATGATTTTGTTGAACAAATCGGATTTGGCAGATGCAAAAGTGACGCAAGAATGGATTGAATATTTCAAAAAAGAAGGAATTACCGCTTTTCCTGTAGATGCTTCGACGGGAACCAATGTTAAAGATATTCCCGTGCAGGCCAAGCTTCTTCTTAAAGAAAAAATTGACCGTCAAATTGCTAAAGGGATTAATCCTCGTGCGGTTCGCGGGTTGATCGTTGGGATTCCCAATGTAGGTAAATCAACACTGATTAACCGACTGGCTGGACGGAGTATTGCGTTAACAGGAGATCGTCCTGGTGTGACGAAGGGGCAACAGTGGATCAAGGTAGGCAAAGAAATGGAGTTATTGGATACTCCAGGTATTCTTTGGCCTAAGTTCGAAGATCAAAATGTAGGTTATCGTCTTGCCGTAACTGGTGCGATCAAAGAGGAAATTTTGAATGCAGAGGATATCGCCTTTTTTGGAATCAGTTACCTGATGCGTTATTACTGGGACGCCCTTGAAGAGAGATACGGACTTCAGGAGTTCTCCAAGGATGCAGATGATTCAGACAGTGTTATTGCGATTATGGAACAAGTCGGTCGTATACGTGGTTGCATTGTAAGCGGTGGACGTATTGATCTGGAAAAGGCATCACGAGCATTTCTGCGTGAACTGCGAGCGGGTAAAATGGGACGATTCTCTATGGAAGCTCCCTATTAAAAAATGGACTTTACACGATGAAGATCATTATCTTTATCTGTTCATTTCATATATACAAGTGCCGAAAGAAGCGGCCGTTACCGGATTACCGGGAGCGGTCGTTTTTTTGTGTATACAAACGCGGAAGTAGAGCTGGAACATACGTCGAAAACGATAAAATGGAAGAGGATTGAAGAACAGTACGCTTTATGGAATTGGCTGACCTATATATCAGGTGCATCTAAATCGTGCTATGATAAATGGTGGTGCAATTTAAATTAGACGAGGTCTGATATATTCAATTTAAACCATCAAATACCGATAAATGAAGACATCACTATCTTTATATTGTAAATCTCAAGGAAAAGTTTTACTGAGAGAGACAGGTTGTACAGAACAAAAGACAGAGGATCTACGTCTATATTATAAAAAGTTGTAAGTTATACGCATGCTGAAAAAGCGTGGGTAGAGGAGATGAGCGTTATGGTTGAAAATAATGAAGAGATCGGGTTGAATCTACTGGATACTCCGATTGGACCAAAGAAGAAAAAAGAAGTCAGTGAACCTCGAGATCTGTTGCTCTATGAGCAGGAGTATTGGGACAGTGGATTTGAACGTATTGCTGGTATTGATGAGGTGGGACGGGGATGTTTGTTTGGGGATGTTGTCGCAGCGGCGGTTATTTTACCGAAGGATCTCATCCTGGAAGGCGTGAATGACTCCAAGAAATTAACGGAGAAAAAACGGGATGCATTATATGACATCATTATGGAAAAAGCGCTGGCGGTAGGTATCGGGTACGCGGATGCAGAGACAATTGATCGGCTTAACATCAAGCAGGCTGCGAGACTTGCGATGAAACGTGCGGTTGAAGCATTGGTAGAAACTCCTGATTATATGCTGGTGGATGCTGAGAAGGTGGATGTGAATATACCTCAACTGTCCATTATTAAAGGTGATGCTAATAGTCAATCGATCGCAGCGGCATCTATTATTGCCAAGGTTACGCGAGATCGGCTGTGTAAGGAAGAATGGGATACGTTATATCCGGAATATGGTTTGTCGATACATAAAGGATATGCAACAAAAGTTCATCGGGAGCAAATTATGGCATTGGGGGCAACCCCGATGCATCGGCGCAGTTTTCTGGGCAACCTGCTTGGAGAGCAGCAATCTTTGTTTTAACACAGGTTTGAAGAAAGGAGGGGGAGAGATTTGAATATCGGTTCCATGATAAAGGGGTTAATGGGAGACAGTAAGCCCGGCAATGCCAAACCGCTTGAATTAAAGGAAGGTCAGGTGGTTCGTGGCTCCGTCGTTAGTGTATCCGATGATGGGGGAGAAGCAGTTCTGCAGATTCAAGGGGTGCAAGTGCGCGCCAAGTTGGAGACTCCACTCCGTCCGGGTGAGACCACGTTGCTTCAAGTGCAACCTCCAGGTGAAAATGGCATAACGGTAATGAAACCTATGACGGGTACACTTGCTGAGCTGCCACAAGCTTCGCTGAACAACCTGCTTAAGGATGTAGGACTGCCGGATACAAAAGGGAACCGGGAACTGTTACTTGCCATGCAGCGTAGCGGAGTGCCGCTAACGAAGGATAATGTGGCTATGGTCCAAAATATGATGACTGCCAAACCCGCACAGGTCCCTGTGGAAGAATGGGTGCAGGCGACAGGAATTGCTTTTCAGCGTGGTCTTCCGGTTACGGCGGAAACAGTAAAAGGATTACACCAGACGGTGTTTGGCCCTCCTCTGCACCAGTTATTAAGCGGGTTGGCTGATCAGTTGGAAACGATGCTGACTCAAACAACAGGTAAACCGCTATTGCCTGGAGAACAATCTGCTGCGATGAAACCAACTGTTGTGGCTGGTGTACCCGTCGTGCTGAATGGAGCACAGATGGAAGAAGGATTGGCTGCGTCAGGCAATGGTCGTCAGGTGACTGGAACCGGAACACCTGCTTTGTCAACGCAACAAGGACAAGCAGCTTTGGCGGGATCTATATCCATGACGGATGGCGGGACAGAGGATGCAGGTACTGCGGTGAAAGGAAACGTGCAGACCGGCGGAGGCACGGGAAATGCTGAAGCCGGGGCAAAGGCAGTTGCCAGCAACGTTGAAATGGCTGGCAAAGGGGGTGCAGGTATTCCGTCTGGAACCGGAATACCTGGCGAGAGCCCGCGCGGGGCTGACGCGGGGCAGGCTGGGAGCCGCCCGGGTACATCGGGGACGGCTACTGAATCTGTGGCTGGCCGTGTAATTGCGGGCCAGCCTGAAGCAGGCGCGGCCGGTCGGACTGACGGCCGCGCTGAAACGCCTGCTGCTGCGGGGACTCCGTCCGCAGCGGTCCAGGCGGCGCCAGCAGCGCCTACGGCAGCGCAGCTGGCGCCCAAGCTGCTGGCGCTGCTGGACGCCCTGCGCAGCGCGTCCACTGCCGCACCGGCACAGCCTGGTGCGGCAGCACAGGCCGCCCCTGCATCGCAGGGCGGCCAGGCGGCTGCGGCTGCCGGAGGCGTGCCGCAGCCGTTGCCAGCCGGCGCTGATGCGCCGCCGGCTGGCGGTAATGCCGCAGCACCTGCGGGAGCTGCGGCAGTGCACGCGCCTGTCACCCACGAGGGGGACCCGTGGGTGGGGCGCGTGCTGAAGCTGCTCGGTGCGGAGCACGAGCAGCAGGCCGTTCACGGCGCGGCAGTGCAGCCGCGCGTGGGGGATGCGGCGAGTCCGGCGAATGCGGACACGCTGAAGGGCTTGCTGCTGCAGCTTGCCAGCAGCGAAGGTGCACCAGCGGCACTCAAGGATGCCGCCGGACAGGCCGTGCAATATCTGACAGGTCAGCAGTTATTGCTAACAACAGATCGCAGTGCTACATTTGCACAGATGCACTGGTTTATTCCGATCACTGGACCGGACGGGGAAGAAACGGCGTCTGTTCAGATTCAATCACGTCGTGGATCTCGTGGAGAGCTGGATGCGTCCAACTGCCGTCTATGGTTTGATCTGGACATGAAAAGTCTTGGGCCTACTCTGGTAGATGTCCATGTGGTTAATAACATTGTCAGTCTGCGTGTATTAAATGATCGCGAAGGAATGGGACCGCTTCTGGAGAGCGGACGAGAGGTGATCCATCAGGCATTGGACAAGCTGGGCTATCAACTGCTGACCTTCAAGGCGGAACCGTGGCCTGCGGGCCAGGAGCCGGGCGCGGAACGAAAAACGCGGGCCTCGGACTATAGTCCTGAACGATACAAAGGGGTGGACTTGAAGGTATGAAAGACGAGTCGTCACAACCGGACCTGCTCTCCAAAAAGGCGGTTGCCCTAAAGTATGTCCCTGGAGAGAGTGAAGCACCTGTTGTTGTAGCCAAGGGACGCGGCAAAGTGGCAGAAGCCATTCTGGATAAAGCCAGAGAAAACGGCGTGGCTGTTCAGGAGGATGCAGCACTTGTGGAGGTGCTCTCCAAGTTGGATCTGGATGAACAGATTCCGGCAGAGCTGTATCAACTGGTCGCAGAGGTGCTAACGTACGTCTACCGTGCAGATCGCATGGCCTCAGGACGTGAGGAAAATGAGTCATGGTAGAACGTAGATTGGGTCAGGAGCCAGGATTAAAGCTCACACGACAGCAGAAAGGCCGATTAGGTGAAGAGGCTGCCTGTCAATGGTTGCGAGAGCACGATTATCGGATCATTAGACAGAACTGGCGTTGCCGTAGCGGTGAGATTGACATCATTGCTTCCTGCGAAGGCCTGATTGTCTTTGTAGAAGTAAGAAGCAGAAGTGGAGCCGCTCAGTACGGTACACCTCAGGAATCGGTTGATATGCGTAAAATGCAGCAGGTGCGTTCAACCGCATCCGTGTATTTGCAAATGACGGGAGAGACGGAACTTCAGATCCGTTTTGATGTAATTGCCGTAATGCTTGATCAAGCAGGAGAGATTGTCTCTGTGAATCATATTGTTAATGCTTTTTAAGAATTACACTCGAAATGATTGTTATATTATTTGATACGAATTGTATCTTTTGATGTGAGTCGGTCAGTTGTTTCGAAGTACAAGTTTAATTATGTCGTATCTTTGCATTGTTTAGTTATGAAATTAGTTAATATATTAAAGCCGTAGTTCCTATTTATACAGGAGCTGCGGCTTTTTTTGATTTAACTATGAAATCAGAAAACAGAGGATAGAGCTTTGATAATATAATCATTGTATTTCAGAAATTTATAGATACAAAATGTATCATTTGTAATAAAATAAGAAAGTTGAAATTTAAAGAGAGGTTGGTGGGATGTATGAAAGAGTTTCAGAATACTTCAAACAACACAGTAAAACAAGTATGGGAGTGCCCTCGGATGGAAGTGCTGGATATCAGCGAGACCATGAACGGTGGACAGGGGATTTGGCAATATGTTTGGGACGGAGAATTCTGGAAGCTTGAGCTTATGGTCAGTTAATTTAAGAGGTTAAAGAGGAATGTTTGATCAATAAAATAAATGGTGAGGTGTAGTGAGAAGATGCAGACAAGTATCAAATGGATCATTCGACTAAGTACACTATCTTTATGTTTCATTTTGTTTGGAATCATATATTCCGGAGTTTCTTATGCAGCCGATCCGTCTACACAGGCGAAAATATCAGGTAAAGTTACTGATCTTGAAGGCTTTCCTATTCAGGATGCAACCATCAAGTATTCCCTTAGATATCAAGGGGAAGAAACTGAAAATAGCGTAAAGACAGATGGCACTGGGAGTTATTCTATACTTGAGTCTGTCCAGGATTATACGGAAATTAGTTTTATAATTGAAGCAGAGGGCTATGTGACAGACAGACACCGTAATACCTACTATTTGTCAGAAGGGGAACAGATTCTGGTTAATTTCGAGCTATATGAACCTTCTACGATTGTAGGGTCTGTAACCGATCAAACAGGCAAACCGATTCCAGATGCCCTCGTCAAAGTAACCGGAGCCTTGGATCGCCCTGTTAAAACAGATCAGCAAGGCCGGTATACCGTTACTGGGCTTGATTTTGACTACAATCCGAACATTGCGATCTGGGTAGATTCTGCGGATTATATGCTTTATGAACAGGATCGTTTGAATGTTCAGGCTGGAAAAACCTTAATCGTAGATGTTGTTTTGACAGAAGCCGCACATGTGCGGGGGAAAGTAGTAGATGAGGCGGGCAATCCAGTAAGTGGAGCTAAAGTTAATGCCGGAGGCTCGGCAACAGCAACAACGGATGCTCAAGGAAATTATTTCATAAAGCGCGTGCCAACAGGCACCAGAACAATAACGGGGGAAGCAGCAGGATATTTAAAATCGACTCAGAACGTTACCCTCGTACAAGGAGATCATAATACGTTTAATATCGTACTTAAGAAAGATGCAGATATTACACCTCCAGTAACCAAGTACAGATTAGTTCCTATTACAGATACTGTGAACGGGAAGGTATACATCAAAGGATTTACATTCAGACTTCAGGCAACGGACGAAGTCAAAGGTTCGGGCGTAAAAACAACGCAATATCGAATCAATGGGGGAGCATGGAATACGTATGAAGGACCCGTCAAGTTTTATGCTCCCGATGTCAAGGTGGTAGAGTACTACAGTACAGATGTTGCAGGTAACCAGGAGAAGTACAACAAAATGGATTTTGTTAATGGCACATTTGAAGGCGCAGGTTCATATTGATTCATCATTTATATGATAGTGTGATTTGTATAAGATGCTAATTTAATTAGACGGCTCCGACATGATGATCGCCCACGGTAGATCAGCATTCGGAGCCGTCTTACCGTTTTAATGCCTGTAGTCCTAGTAGTCGACGACTTCCCTTTGAATCTCGTGAACAGAAGGGTGTATAATCAAGGATGTAATCTGCAGGTTTAATCTTTTGATTTGTCATAAACGAATTGTTTCAGACCGTAACCCGTCGTTAGGGTTACAAATCATATAATAACAGGAGGTACGGCCGATGAGTAAAGCTACGAAAACAACAAATGAAGTCAGAAATGCGATTCAAAACCGTCGTACGGTGAAAAAATTCAAAAAAGAAGCTGTTCCTACACAGCAGATTATAGAATTGCTGGATACGGCAGTCTGGGCTCCTAACCATAAACTGCGTGAACCTTGGAGATTTTTGTTGTTTACAGGGAATGGACGGAAGAAACTGGCGGAGGCTATTGATGCAGAAATGGGAGAAGACAACAAATTCTCAGCCAATATTATGCAAGTTCCATCCGTTATGCTTGTTGTGCTGGAAGAAGATCCAAGACAGAATATCTGGGACGAAGACTTCGCTGCGGTCAGTGCATTGGTTCAGAACTTTATGCTTGCAGCCTGGAGTGAAGACATTGGAACGTTCTGGGTGACCAAGCCATTTTTGTACGCTCCCAAATTCCGCAAACCGCTTGGAATAGAGGCGGGAGAGAAGATTGTAGGTATGATTTATATGGGATACCCTGATGTTATTCCTTCTGCCAAAGAACGCACACCAGCCAAGGACAAACTCACTCTTTTTGAATAATAAATTATTGTAGACCTTAGCTATATAAGATCCCCTTACGTTTACAGGGAAATCTACGTACAAGTACCTTTCTTCACAGAAGAGAAGGGCTTGTACGTTTTTTGTCATGTTGGCGTATCCGCATTGTAGAATCTGAATAAGAAATCCTTCTCGATCTTCCTCTGCTGTCTGCAGTTTCATGCCCATTTCACTGCCTTTGGGTAAATCGGCCTGTTCTTCCTCCATACGCTTCTCAAAATAAATTAAGATCCAGTTGACGATACTGGATGGCTTCAGCCACATGAGCTGTGACAATTTCACCTTCATGGTCCAGATCGGCAATGGTCTGTGCCATCTTGATAATTCGATCATGTGCACGCATGCTCAGGTTTAACGTTTGCAGCGTTTGCTCTAACAGTTGCTCTGCCGCTTGGGGGAGCTGGATCGTTCGTCGCAAAAGCGTGCCCGAAAGCTGGCTATTCCAACGAACCGAACTTTTGGCATAACGTGTAGCCTGAATTTGATGAGCGTGGATCACTTTTGCCTGCATTTCTTCAGAGGAAGGGGAAGCAGCAGACTTACGCCACTCGCCGGGTGGAGGAACCTCAACCTGAAGATCAATGCGGTCCAGCAGTGGTCCCGAAATTTTGGCTCGGTACGCGGCAACACGGGCTGGACTACATATGCAGCGTTGCTCCTCCGAATGAGCGGACAAATATCCGCAGGGACAGGGATTCATGGAACATGCAAGCATAAACTGGGCCGGAAAGGTGAAAGCAGCCCGTGCCCGACTAATTGTCACTGTGCGATCCTCTAACGGCTGCCTTAATACCTCCAGCACTTGACGCTGGAATTCAGGTAATTCATCCAGAAACAATATGCCACGATGGGCAAGGCTCACTTCACCCGGTTTTGGGATACCACCGCCTCCAATCAGACCAGAGGTGGATATCGTGTGGTGAGGGGAGCGAAAAGGTCTGTCTGCAATCAGGCCTTGAGGCGCTTCTTTCAATTTGCCTGCGGCACTTAATACTTTGGTGACTTCCAACGCTTCATCTTCTGACAAAGGAGGAAGGATGGAGGGCAGACGTTTGATTAACATCGTTTTGCCCGTGCCTGGCGGTCCAACGAGCAATATGTTATGCATGCCTGCTGCTGCAATCATAAGCGCGCGTTTTACATGATGCTGCCCCAGAACATCGCTATAGTCGTCTGCAAATAATGGTGTTTGTCTCGGCTTCCTATCCGCCATCTTATGAGTCTTGTCAGTTAAAGGAGCAGCGAGGTGTGCATAATTTTTCAACACGACTGGTCCTGCATTCGAATTATTTGGTATTCCCACTGAACTAGCGGGTTGATCTAAATTTTCCGGAGCAATATCCTGTAAATGACGAATGCCAAACACCTGGATACCTCGAATCAGTGACGCTTCCTCTACGTTATCCAAAGGCAGGAGCACGGAAGTAAAGCCTTGTCGTTTGGCCAGATCCACCATGGATAAAATGCCCGGCACGGACCTGATCGAACCGTCCAACGCCAGTTCGCCAACCACTAGTGTCCGTTCCTGGGGAGGAAGTACAAGCTGGCCGCTTGTCATAAGTAAACCAATAGCAATGGCTAGATCAAAGGAAGATCCTTCCTTGCGCAGATCAGCGGGGGCCAGATTGATTGTGATCCGCTGTAAAGGATACTGATATCCGCAGTTTTTAATCGCTGCACGAACACGTTCAACGGCCTCACGAATGGCTGAATCCGGTAAACCGATGATGGATGTCTGTGGCAGACCATTGGATAAATCGGTTTCCACTTCGATCAGAACACCATCGATTCCGTACAAACACGCACTGTGTAATTTTCCGTACATAACAAAGAAACACCTCACTCGATTCTTGACTCCGCATAATACGGGCCAGTCTACGAATTAAGGTGCTTCCTCAGCTTCTATTAAGCATTTTATATAAAAGGAATCATGGAGTCAACCTGTCATTATCATTGCTGTAGTCATCTTTCCTGATCCCTGAATTTTATTTCTGGAAGGAAATCATTAAATTGCTTTGGCGAAAATGGTCGTATAAACTTTCATTATGGTAATTAAATTTGACCTGAGAAAGCGTGAATCTGTTCGTCGGACTTATCTATTATTGTTGTTAAATCATGGGGATGAACTGCTGATTATCTAATTATATTTATATTTTACACAATCTAATTTATCATAATTAAATTGAATAGTAAAATCATTTGTGCTCAATTATTCTGTTTTTCTTCTATTTTGTGATAGTATAGATCTATAGTTCCCGTATTATTAGGAATAGATTGCACAATAGGCAGGTGAGAAAGACATATGCAGACTGACAGTTTGAAGCTGGATAACCAATTATGCTTTGCCATATATGCTTGTTCACGTGAGATTACGAAGATGTACCAGCCTTATCTGGAGGTACTTGGCGTAACGTATTCCCAGTATTTGGTGTTGATGGTTTTATGGGAACGTGAAGAATGTACGGTTAAGGAGATCGGGGAGGCTCTCTATCTCGATTCGGGAACGTTGACACCACTTCTCAAACGTTTGCAGTCAGCAGGACTTATTAATCGCGAACGCTCGGCTCAGGACGAACGAAAAGTATTAATTACACTAACCGACTCAGGCCGTGAGTTGCGGAACAAGGCATTATCCATACCTGAATCCATTCAGGGAGATGCGTGTTTGAACAGTACAGAGTTTGAAACATTGCTGGGTCAGTTCAAAGGATTGCTGGAGAAAGTTCACGAAACCAACACCAACGCAGCCAAAAAATAAAATGTAGTTTTACATCAAGGAAACCTCAGTTTTTAGCTGAGGTTTTTTCCATATATACCCAAGCATTCACAATATGGGATCATACTCATATCAAAATACTGTCTATTAACCATTAGTTTTTTAAGGAAAGCGTTTTAAAAACGTGTTACAATGAATTGGGCTTGAGTGAAAATAGTCAACATTTGTCTTTTGTTAGTCTACCAACCCGCCTTGTTGCAGTCATGTTGATAGGAGGATTCGAGAATGAATATCCATGAATATCAAGGAAAAGAAGTACTGAAACAGTATGGAGTTACCGTTCCAAACGGAAAGGTTGCTTATACAGTCGATGAAGCGGTCGCGGCCGCTGAGGCATTGGGCAGTCCAGTGACTGTTGTCAAAGCACAAATTCACGCAGGTGGCCGGGGTAAAGCCGGCGGCGTAAAAGTGGCAAAGAGTACGGATGAAGTTCGTGCCTATGCTTCCGAAATTCTGGGCAAAGTATTGGTAACACACCAGACTGGACCAGAAGGTAAAGAAGTGAAACGTCTTCTGATTGAAGAAGGATGCGATATCCGCAAAGAGTATTATGTGGGTGTTGTTGTGGACCGTGCCACAGGCCGTGTAGTTATGATGGCTTCCGAAGAAGGCGGTACTGAGATTGAAGAAGTAGCTGAAGCTACACCTGAGAAAATTTTCAAAGAAATCATTGACCCTGCCATTGGATTGCAAGTGTTCCAGGCCCGTAAACTGGCTTACAGCATTAAGATTCCGAATGAACTGGTGAACAAAGCTGTTAAGTTCATGCTCGCGCTGTACACTGCATTTGTCGAAAAAGATTGCTCTATTGCCGAGATCAATCCTCTCGTTGTTACCGGAGATGGAAACGTTATCGCGCTAGATGCGAAATTGAACTTTGACTCCAACGCCCTGTTCCGACACAAAGACATTTTGGAACTGCGTGACCTGGATGAAGAGGATGAAAAAGAAATCGAAGCTTCCAAATACGACCTCAGCTACATAGCACTTGATGGCAACATCGGCTGTATGGTCAATGGTGCGGGACTTGCGATGGCAACGATGGACATTATCAAATACTACGGTGGAGACCCGGCCAACTTCCTTGACGTTGGGGGCGGTGCAACAACGGAGAAGGTGACTGAAGCATTTAAGATCATCTTATCCGATGCCAAAGTAGCTGGGATCTTTGTTAACATCTTCGGTGGCATCATGCGCTGTGATGTTATCGCCAATGGTGTTGTTGAAGCCGCGAAGCAGCTTGGCCTGACCAAACCGCTGGTTGTTCGTCTTGAAGGAACTAACGTGGAGCTTGGCAAACGTATTCTGGGTGAATCTGGCCTGAATATCGTTCCTGCTGATTCCATGGCCGATGGTGCACAGAAAATTGTTGCCCTCGTAAAATAAGTTCATTCCTTAGTACCGGAGCTGTCCGGGAATTGAAAAATAACCGTAAGGATGTGAAGCAACGTGAGTATTTTGATCGATAAAAATACAAAAGTCATTACGCAAGGCATTACGGGTTCAACGGGAATGTTCCACACGAAGGGCGCATTGGACTACGGAACCCAGATGGTAGGCGGAGTTACACCGGGTAAAGGCGGAACTAATGTGGATATCACGTTGGAAGACGGTACAGTAGCTAGTCTGCCGGTGTTCAACACTGTGCAGGAAGCGAAGGAAGCTACAGGCGCAACAGCGAGCGTCATTTACGTTCCTCCTGCATTTGCAGCAGATTCCATTATGGAAGCTGTTGATGCTGAGCTGGACCTCGTGATCTGTATTACAGAAGGTATTCCGGTTCTTGACATGATCAAGGTTGACCGCTTCATGGAAGGTAAAAATACCGTCCTGATCGGACCAAACTGTCCAGGTGTCATTACACCAGGCGAATGTAAAATCGGTATCATGCCTGGTTATATCCATATGGCAGGGCACGTAGGCGTTGTTTCCCGTAGTGGAACACTTACCTATGAAGCCGTTCATCAACTGACGACACGTGGCATTGGACAATCTTCTGCTGTAGGAATCGGGGGAGACCCTGTAAAAGGCTCCGAGTTCATTGATATCCTCAAACGGTTTAATGAAGATCCACAGACTCATGCGGTCATCATGATTGGTGAGATTGGTGGTACAGCTGAAGAGGATGCTGCAGATTGGGTACGTGAAAATATGACCAAACCGGTTGTTGGCTTTATCGGTGGCGTAACAGCGCCTCCAGGCAAACGGATGGGCCATGCTGGCGCTATTATCTCTGGCGGTAAAGGTACAGCCAAAGAGAAGATTGCGAAGCTGGAATCATGTGGAATCAAAGTAGCACCAACTCCTGCTGAGATGGGTTCGACTTTGGTGAGTGTACTTGAGGAACGCGGTATTTTGAATTTGTGCACGACACATTAATTCTTTTTCGTTATAATAGAAGAAACGGCTCGGAAATTATTTATTTCTGGTAGACCGACTATTATGGTTACGGAAAAGGTAAGCAACCTTTTGTCCTTGAACAGGGCGAAGGGTTGCTTTTTTGCGTTTTTTTTACGGGAAAAGGGGGAGGAAATGTCCCTCATCTGCGTAAACGCTTGCATTCCGTGGTCACTTAACACACAATATGAGGGAAGATCTCTTCCCGCTTTGGGAGGTTTATGGTATGGAAGAAAGATGGATCTTGTTTGGGTTACATGAGATGGAGGGTATTGGCAAGAAAACAATCTCGAAACTGATTCTGGGACAACATGAATTAACCGATCTATTGAATTATGGGGAAAGCGACTGGGTCGCAGCAGGTTTACGCAAAGATCAGGCTGCACGTTTGACTAGCCAATTTACTATCGACTGGATTGAGAGTAAAAGAGAACACGTTTACAATCAGGGGATAGAGGTTATTACTTATCTGGATCAGAATTATCCCATATTAATGAAGGAAACCGTTCAGCCTCCCTGGGTAATGTATGCTCGAGGGGATGTTAGTTTGTTACACAATTCGTCTATTGCCATGGTGGGAACTCGTATGCCAACCGTGTATGGGCGCAAAGTTGGAGAAAAGCTGGCAGAGCAATTATGCAATGCAGGACTGACGATTGTAAGCGGGCTTGCCCGCGGTATTGATAGCGTATGTCATGAGGCAGTACTACGTGCTAAAGGAAAAACGATTGCGGTATTCGGAACAGGGATTGATAATATATACCCACCCGAAAATACAAGCCTCGCTGAACGAATCGCCGAGACGGGGCTGCTTTTGTCGGAATATCCACCAGGTACGAGAGCACGCCAGGGATTATTTCCGGAACGGAATCGAATCATTGCCGGTCTGACACTGGGAACATTGGTTGTTGAGGCTGACATTCGCAGTGGTTCACTCATTACAGCAGATGCTGCACTTGAAGCAGGCAGGGATGTATTTGCAGTCCCTGGACCTATTACATCGCCGAAAAGTCGGGGAGCACACAATCTTATTCGTCAAGGGGCCAAATTGGTCACTTGTGCAGCAGATGTATTGGAAGAGTATCGATTGGGCTTGCCAAATGCAGAACAACTTCCTTACAATAGAGGACGTTCGACCGTAACAACCGAGCCTTCCGGGCGAGGGATATTCGCTGAGGTTAAGCTCTCTCCAGATGAACAACGCGTGATTTATCTGTTGGAACAGGGAGAACAATCATTGGATCAACTGGTTGAGCTGCTTGGTTGGGATTTTGGACATTTGCATTCAGTTCTGTTATCTTTAATCATAAAAAAGCAGATTAGCCAATTACCAGGCACTAAATACGCGAGGGTATGACGAAGCTACAACCTACGTAGTGCGTGGAAATATATAATTAGCAGAAGTTATTAACTATGCATAAGCTTACAGAAACAGTTTCATGACAGTTTCATGACTGAGAGGAGGATGAACCTATGGCGGATGCACTCGTAATCGTGGAGTCGCCCTCAAAGGCGAAGACGATAGGCAAATATTTAGGCAGCAAGTTCATCGTAAAAGCTTCGATGGGGCATATTCGCGATTTGCCAAAGAGTCAGATCGGCGTTGAGGTAGAGAATGATTTTAATCCGAAATATATTACGATCCGCGGCAAAGGTTCAATTTTGAAAGAACTGAAGGATGCACGGAAGAAAGTGAAAAAAGTGTATCTCGCAGCTGACCCGGATCGCGAAGGTGAGGCTATCGCATGGCATTTGGCCCATGCCCTTGAACTGGACGATACGGCAGATTGCCGGGTAGTATTTAATGAAATTACAAAACAGGCGGTCAAAGATGCGTTCAAAACGCCGCGGAAAATCAATATGGATTTGGTTAACGCGCAGCAGGCAAGACGTATTCTGGATCGGCTCGTTGGATATAAAATTAGTCCGTTATTATGGAAGAAAGTGAAAAAAGGTTTGTCTGCAGGCCGGGTTCAGTCCGTGGCTGTTAAAATCATTTTAGATCGTGAAAATGAAATTGATGATTTTGAGCCGGAAGAATACTGGAGCATAACCGCCAAACTGACAGCAGACGGCAATCCGTTTGAAGCCAAGTTTCATAAACTGAACGGGGCCAAAACAGAGCTGGGCAGTGAAGCGGAAGTGCAAGCGATCCTGAAACAGATCGAAGGTGCAGACTTTACGATCAAGGAAGTTAAAGAGAAAGAACGGAGCCGTAACCCCTCCGCCCCGTTTACTACGAGTTCTCTGCAACAGGAAGCGGCGCGTAAATTGAATTTCAGAGCTTCCAAGACGATGTCGGTCGCCCAACAACTATATGAAGGTGTAGACCTTGGAAAAGAAGGCACAGTAGGTCTCATCACGTATATGCGTACGGACTCCACACGAATTGCGGCATCTGCACAAGAAGAAGCCAAAGAATATATCGTTGGTAAGTATGGTGAGCCATTTGCACCTGAGACTCCACGAAACTATTCCAAAAAAGCAGCTAATGCTCAGGATGCGCATGAAGCGATTCGTCCAACTTCAATTCTGCGTGACCCTGACTCAATCAAGTCATTCATGAGTCGCGATCAGTTCCGGTTGTATAAACTGGTATGGGAACGTTTTGTAGCGAGCCAAATGTCTTCGGCTATTCTGGATACACTCTCTGTAGATATTGCTGCGGGGGACACCATTTTCCGTGCAGCAGGTTCGAAGGTACGATTCCAAGGTTTCATGAAGGTATATGTTGAAGGAAACGACGATGGTACAACTGATGAAGATCGTCTGCTGCCTCCGTTGAAAAGTGGAGATGTGCTTGAGAAGCAGGAGATTGAGCCAAAACAGCATTTTACACAACCGCCACCCCGATATACGGAGGCAAGGTTGGTTAAGACGCTTGAGGAATTGGGTATAGGGCGTCCGAGTACATATGCGCCAACACTGGAGACCATTCAGAAGCGCGGATATGTTGCGATAGAGGAAAAGAAATTCATGCCGACTGAGCTGGGTGAACTGGTCATCGAACAGATGGAAGAGTTTTTCCCTGAAATCCTGAATGTAGAGTTTACCGCCAACATGGAAGGTGACCTTGACCATGTGGAGGAAGGTTCCGAGGATTGGGTCAAAGTACTCGCAGAATTCTATGAATCTTTTGAGAAACGCCTTGAGTTTGCGGAAGAAGAAATGAAAGAAATCGAGATTGAAGACGAAGTATCGGATGAGATCTGTGAGAAGTGCGGCAAACCGCTGGTTTATAAACTCGGACGTTTTGGCAAGTTTCTTGCGTGCTCGGGCTTCCCTGATTGCCGGAATACCAAACCGATTATCAAGGATATCGGCGTGACTTGTCCGAAGTGTAAGGAAGGTCATGTTGTTGAGCGTCGTAGCAAAAAAGGACGTATTTTCTACGGTTGTGACAAATATCCTGAATGTGATTTTGTCTCATGGGACAGACCTTCAGCCAAACCATGTCCAAGTTGCGGATCGTTAATGATTGAAAAGCGGAACAAAAAGGGAGCACGATTGCAGTGTACTTCATGTGATCATCAGGAGCCGGTGGATGAACCGGATGACGAATCAGCAGATTAGTATATATGTGAATTAATACAATTATAGTGAAATATGAAATTGCTTTATGGGGGTAAATGATTTTGACGAATGAACAACAAGTAACCGTTATTGGTGCCGGGCTGGCAGGAACAGAAGCGGCCTGGCAGATTGCAAGTCGCGGCGTACGCGTGAAATTATACGAGATGAGACCTGTTGTGAAAACGCCAGCCCATCATACGGATAAATTTGCAGAACTGGTATGTAGCAACTCGCTTCGTGCGAATGGATTGACCAATGCAGTTGGTGTGTTAAAAGAAGAAATGAGAATGCTCAATTCTCTCGTATTGTCAGCAGCAGACAAACATGCAGTTCCCGCAGGTGGGGCGCTTGCTGTGGACCGGGATGGATTTTCAGGTGAGATTACATCCACGTTGCACCAGCATCCGCTCATCGAAGTGGTGAATGAGGAATTAACTTCTCTGCCGGAAGATGGCATCGTTGTTGTTGCAACGGGGCCGCTGACCTCACCTGCCTTGTCTGAGCAAATCAAGGCACTAATGGGGGAAGAGTATTTCTACTTCTATGATGCAGCTGCACCGATCATCGAAAAAGATTCAATTGATATGAATAAAGTGTATCTGGCTTCCCGTTATGATAAGGGTGAAGCGGCATATCTGAACTGTCCGATGACAGAAGAAGAGTTTGATGTCTTCTATGAAGCTCTCATTACTGCTGAAGTCGCTCAATTGAAAGAGTTCGAGAAAGAAATCTACTTTGAAGGTTGTATGCCAATCGAAGTGATGATGAAACGCGGAAAACAGACGGCTCTGTTTGGTCCAATGAAACCGGTAGGTCTGGTTAACCCTCATACAGGAGAGTTGCCACATGCGGTTGTTCAGCTTAGACAGGACAATGCAGCTGGAACCCTGTATAACTTGGTGGGCTTCCAGACGCATCTAAAATGGGGAGAACAGAAACGTGTCTTTTCCCTTATTCCTGGACTTGAAAATGCAGAGTTCGTTCGTTATGGCGTAATGCACCGTAATACATTTATTAACTCTCCTAAACTGCTTCTTCCGACGTATCAGTTTAAAGAGCGTCCAAACCTGTTCTTTGCAGGTCAGATGACGGGTGTAGAAGGATATGTGGAATCTGCTGCATCAGGGCTGATTGCCGGCATGAACGCAGCCAAAGCAGCACTTGGGCAGGAACTGGTGGTATTGCCGGTAGAAACAACACTTGGCAGTATGGCTCAGTATATTACAACTGCTGACTTCAAGCACTTCCAACCAATGAACGCAAACTTTGGTTTGTTGCCGAAGCTTGAAACAAAGATTCGTAACAAAAAGGAAAAAAATGAAGCTCTTGCACAGCGTGCCCTGGATGGCATCACCAGTTTTGCTGCGGCAGAAGGTCTAACTGTTCCGGAACGCGTATAAATTATTCGTGGGAGGATGCTGATATCATGGATATGTCATTTCATGCTACAACGATCTGTGCTGTTCGTCATAATGGTAAGGCTGCAATCGCAGGAGATGGTCAGGTGACCATGGGCCAAAGTGTTGTGATGAAGAATACAGCCAAGAAGGTAAGACGTTTGTACCGCGGACAGGTTGTTGCTGGCTTTGCTGGTTCTGTGGCGGATGCGATCACCCTGTTTGAGAAATTCGAAGGTAAGCTCGAGGAGCACCATGGTAACTTGCAACGTGCTGCTGTAGAGCTTGCCAAGGATTGGCGTCAGGATCGGATCTTGCGTAAGCTTGAGGCACTCTTGATTGTGATGGACAAATCAGGTATGCTGCTCATTTCAGGCGGCGGGGAGATAATTGAACCGGATGATGACGTTATTGCTATCGGATCAGGTGGAAATTTTGCCTTATCTGCTGCGCGTGCGTTGAAACGTCATGCAGTAAACCTGGAAGCGAAAGATATTGCGCGTGAATCACTTCAGATTGCCTCGGAGCTATGTGTATATACCAACAATAATATTATTGTAGAAGAGTTATAAAGCCAAAGAAATCTCCCGTAGTGGAGCATGATTCTGTAATCTGCTCCAGGACGTCTAGGGGATTCTTTGTCCTTGCTAGGAAAAATAATTCAACATACTGGTAGGAGGGAAGCAATATGAATACTCAAGCGTTAACACCGAGACAGATTGTTGCAGAGCTTGACAAGTATATTGTAGGTCAAAAGAAAGCTAAAAAATCGGTAGCTGTAGCCCTTCGTAATCGATATCGGCGTAGCCTTTTGCCTGAGCACACTCAGGACGACATTGTGCCTAAAAATATCTTGATGATTGGACCTACCGGTGTGGGTAAAACGGAAATCGCCCGTCGCCTCGCTAAACTGGTAGGTGCGCCATTTGTGAAAGTGGAAGCTACCAAGTTCACTGAAGTAGGTTACGTTGGCCGTGACGTTGAATCGATGGTGCGTGATCTGATTGAGACATCACTGCGTATGGTGAAGCTGGAGCGGACTGAAAAAGTGAAGGACAAAGCTGAAGAAGCTGCCAATGAGCGAATTGTACATATTTTGGCTCCTTCACAGTCTAAGTCCAAGAGTCAGCGTAATCCCTTTGAGATGATCTTTGGTAATAATGGCAACAACGTTCAGGAACAGGATGAGCCAGAACCGGATACTGGGGTTGCCGAACGCCGCCGTAAGATCAAGTTTGATCTGTTGTCCGGTAAGTTGGAGGATGACATCATAGAGATTGATGTCGAAGACACTGCGCCTAACATGATGGACATGTTTGCTGGACAAGGTAATGATCAGATGGGCATGAATATGCAGGAGATGTTTGGCAGCCTCTTACCTCGTCGTACGAAAAAGCGCAAGCTCGCTATCAAAGAAGCGCGCAAAGTGTTGATCCAGGAAGAAGCAGGCAAATTGATCGATATGGATGATGTTACCCAAGAGTCCATTCGCCGGGCGGAGCAGACAGGTATCATTTTCATAGATGAAATCGACAAGGTTGCCAGTCAAGGACGCGGTAGTGGACCCGATGTATCCCGTGAGGGTGTGCAACGTGACATTCTGCCTATCGTAGAGGGCTCTACAGTGATGACGAAATATGGCCCTGTCAAAACGGATTATATTCTGTTTATGGCAGCTGGCGCATTCCATGTCGCCAAACCCTCTGATTTGATTCCTGAGCTTCAGGGACGCTTCCCAATCCGTGTGGAACTAAGCAGTCTAACACTGGAAGAGTTTGTATCCATTCTGACTGAACCCCAAAATGCACTGACCAAGCAGTATGTTGATCTGTTGCGCACAGAGAATATTGAGATTGAGTTCTCGGATGAGGCCATTCGCGAGATTGCCAAATTGGCTGAATCCGTCAATCAAAATACAGAAAATATAGGTGCACGTCGATTGCATACGATTCTTGAGAAGCTTTTGGAGGATTTATCCTTTGAGGCACCTGAGCTTACACTGGAACGTATGGTGATTACTCCGGAGTATGTCCGGGAGAAATTAAATGATATTGCGCTTGATCGTGATTTGAGTCAGTATATCCTGTAACATGCGGCTGCGGCTAGTAATGTAGTTGTTAAAATGATGTTATAAATGAACGGTATGCAAGAGAGTAGAGAACATTTGTGTGATCGACAAAGGGACGCGATCCTTTAACGAATCACAAAGGCCCTCTTACTTGGCGCATATCGTTTATTTTTGTTTCTATCTAAAGGATTTTGATGTTACAACCGATAAAAGATGTGTGGTTGTTATACGGATCGACAAAACCTAGGACTTGTGCCGCATGTATACGGAGTTAAAACCTATCGGAGTGGTAGTTATTCTTCCATTCGATACCCAATGATTCCCATTAAAAGAATTTTCCTTATTCCAAGTCTGGTCATCGGTTTAGTCGACAGATTGGTAAATGTTGCGTAAATGCGCAAAATGATGAATTGTTGAAAAGTTTGAAGCCACTAATTGTTTTCTTAAAATTAAAATATATAGACCCCACTTAATTGTTAAGAAAGTGTTGTGTGGGCAAGACGAGTTTTCTTTAGTCTTGAAAGATAATTTGTCAATTGATTAATATACAGCTTTGTATGTATACCTATCATATTGTCCTTAAACCCTTAGTATAACAGCAAAAAATTCTAACATTATCAACTATGAAATATTCGGAATTATACATAATTACGGGCGTTATAACCTCATGTTGAGACTCGAAATTTTTTTTTTATTTTAAGAATGTATAAGAACAATAAGGGAGAGTATTAACATACTTTTGTTTTGGGCCCCAACATTTACGAAAAAATTCATAATTTGCAGAAAATACACAAAAAGCCCCGTCTTTCAGAAAAGATAGGGCTTTTTTCTTATTGTAATAAATCCCAAACTCGAAGAAACTTATGTTATACGACAACATCAGAGTTAATTCTACTTAAGTCCTAGAAAACCGTGTAAAGACGAATGTTTTTGTCGAAAAAAACATAAGAATTTTCAAGGGAAAAGATACAATCTTTTTCCATAACTTCTAAAGAGAGGAGGGGGATTGTGAATCTTTTAAACGATATCAGCTTTAAAAGATTGCAAGGTGCACTCGATGCGTCCAATATCAGACAACGAACAATTGCTGACAACATCGCGAACGCCGATACCCCGTATTTCAAGCGCTCGGACGTTTCTTTTGAAGAAATGTTGCAAGGGCAAATGAATGGAGATATGCCTGTTCTTAAGGGTAAAGTAACTGATGCAAGGCATTTTGTCATAGGTCCTTCCTCTTCCGTACCCACGCCAGTAGTTAATATGGACCAGTCAACCTCCATGAATAACAACGAAAATAATGTCGATATAGACAGAGAAATGAGTCTTCTGGCGGAGAATCAGTTACGTTATAACGCTTATATTCAGCAAGTGAATGAACAAATTAAAATCATGCGTGTTGGCGTGGAAGGGAGATAACCTAAATTGAACATTAGTAATAGTTTTAGTATCAGTAGCTCAGCTCTGACAGCCCAACGGTTGCGGATGGACGTTATATCTTCCAACATTGCCAACGCAGAGACTACGCGCGCGAGCGTATCCAATGGTGAAGCGGTCCCTTACAAACGTAAAATGGTTGTGCTTGAGCCGAATAAAACGTCATTTGGTACGATGCTGCAAAATCAGATGAGAGGTAGCGGTTCAGGAGATGGCGTAAGAGTAACGGAGATTCGCGAGGATCAGTCACCTCTGAAACCTGTGTATGACCCTTCTCATCCGGATGCAAACGCAGAAGGATATGTATTTATGCCTAATGTGGATATTGCGAAAGAAATGGTCGACATGATCTCTGCTTCGCGTTCCTATGAAGCAAACGTAACAGCACTGAATTCAACCAAAGCGATGATCTCCAAAGCTTTGGAGATTGGAAGATAATCTGCTTAAAAATGAAAATAAGAAAAATACAAACCAGGATGAAGGGGAGGGACATTAATGATTCAGAACAACATGTTTAGCACACAGGGGATACAACCGCTACAGATGAAGAGTGCAACCGAAAGTAAGCCTTCTACACCAGCCGAAACCATTCAGAGCTTCGGTACATACTTACAGAATGCATTAGGGTCCGTTGCAGCACAGGAGGCTCAATCGCATGAAATGTCGAATCAATTTTTGGTCGGCAAAGCGAATGTGGATCAAGTGATGATTGCTTCAGAACAGGCCTTGTTAAGCCTACAACTCACAACTCAAGTCCGAAACAAAGTGGTCGAAGCATACCAAGAAGTTATGCGAACGCAGTTATAGAATAACCTACTTGCGCTTCGATAATAGCGCTGATCATTACAACAAAGCAGCTGCGATGCTGCTCCTGATCGTCAACCTATGAAACGGCTAGGGTTGAGTAAGGACAGACTAAGCAAAGTTTCGGATGGGGTGACAGAGTGAATGAGAGAATCGCCCAGTACAGGGATAAGGCATCCCAGTATTGGAATAGTTTTAGCAAAAAGCAAAAAGTATTATTTATATCCACCTTCCTGTTCCTGATTTTGGCTGCAGTTGTACTCACGATGCAATTGTCCAAAACGGAATATGAAGTTGCTTTTACAGATTTGAATGCAAGTGATTCAGCGGGCGTTATCAGTTATCTCGATTCATCTAGCATTCCATACAAATTAAGTTCAGATGGCAAGACCATATCCGTACCGAGTACAAGTGTTGCAATTGCAAAGGTGAACGTTGGATCTCAAGGGATTATTCAGAATGGTTCATTAGGGTATAAGTCATTCGAGGAGTCATCATCCCCCATCGGGATGACGGATAAAGAGTTTGATGTAAAGTACAACAACGCTATAAACGGAGAAGTTGAACAGTTACTTCAGCGGATGCAAGGGATACAGGATGCTAAAGTACTGGTTAATATGCCGAAAGATAACATCTTTGCTGGTTTAGAAGAACAAGACAAAGCATCAGCATCGGTAGCTCTTCAATTCAAACCGGGTTATCACCCAAATCAGGCAGCGGTAGATGGCTACTTTAACTTGGTTAAAACTGCAATTCCTAATCTGCCTGTTGAGAACATCACAATTACGAACACAGATGAAGCAGAATTGATTCCAACTGCCCGAGGTGGCAGTGGCGGGTTGTCTTCCGAAGTTCAAGAGAACATGGCACTACAGAAAAAGTTTGAAAACGATGTCCGTAATAACGTAAAGCAATTCCTTTCCCAGATTGTAGGCGAAGACAAAGTTAATGTTTTGGTAGCGTCCAAGCTTAATTTTGACAAAGAAACACGTAAGGAAAATCTGGTCACACCTGTTGATGTAGATAATATGAAAGGCATCGAGATCAGTGTGCAGGAGATTCAAAAGAGCTACACTGGCGCAAGCAATCCAACAGGTGGTGTTGCTGGCACAGGACAAGAGGAAGTTCCGGGTTACCCATCATCTGATGCAACCGGTAACTCTACCTCCGAAGAATCATCAAGCACTATAAACTACGATGTTAATCGAATCGCTAAGGATATTATTTCCAGTCCGTATACTGTAAAAGACTTAACCATTAACGTTGCAGTTGAACCACCGAATGGAGAAACAGAATTACAGGGACCGGTTCAGGACGCAATTGAGAACATTTTGGTTAACATTGTTCGTGCTTCACTGGCAGACTCAGGCACTGTAATAAGTGACGCCGATCTGACAAAGAAAGTTTCAGTCATGTCACAAGGCTTCCAGACTGCCTCTGCAGACAATACAGGTTTCCAGCTTTCCTCAACGATGATGTGGGGTGGGGGCGCACTCATAGCGGCATTGATCGCAGCGGTAGTTATTTTGTTAGTACGCCGTCGCCGCAAACAAAACGAAGTCGAAGAAGAAGAGATTCCTCTTCCAATAGCAACAGAGTTCCCGTCCATTACGCTGGACAGTGTAACGAACGAAAGTCAGGTGCGCAAACAATTGGAGAGTTTGGCCAAGAAAAAGCCAGACGAATTCGTCAATCTGCTGCGTACATGGCTGGCTGACGAATAGAGGTGAGCGCATTGGCAAAGGCAAGCAGTCAAGGTTTGACTGGCAAACAAAAAGCAGCAATATTGTTGATTACATTAGGTCCGGAAGTATCGGCTCAGATATTCAAACATCTGCGTGATGAGGAGATTGAGCAACTTACGTTGGAGATTGCCAACGTTCGCAAAGTTGATTCTTCTGAAAAGGATATGATCATGGCCGAGTTTCACCAGATCTGTCTGGCGCAGGAATATATCTCTCAGGGCGGTATCAATTACGCCAGAGAAATCCTGGAAAAAGCTCTGGGTTCATCAAAAGCACTTGAAGTCATTAATCGTTTGACAGCTACGCTGCAAGTCAGACCATTTGACTTTGCGCGCAAAGCAGATCCGAATCAAATTTTGAACTTTATTCAGAATGAAAGCCCGCAAACGATTGCCCTGGTTCTGTCTTACCTGCAATTCGAACAGGCAGCAGCGATTCTATCATCCTTGCCACAAGAGAAACAGGCAGATGTCGCTCGCCGGGTGGCTGTTATGGATAGTACTTCGCCAGAAGTTATCTCTCAAGTGGAGCGGGTTCTGGAACAGAAACTATCTTCTACCGTAACGCAGGATTACACGAATGCGGGTGGTATCGAATCGATCGTTCAGATTCTGAACGGAGTCGATCGGGGGACAGAGCGTACCATTTTGGACTCGCTCGAGATTCAGGATCCAGAGCTTGCAGAGGAAATCAAAAAACGCATGTTTGTATTCGAAGATATCGTCAATGTGGATGATCGTTCGATTCAGCGCATTATTCGGGATATCGACAACGCAGATTTGCAGCTGGCACTCAAAGTGGCAAGCGAAGAAGTTCGGGATGCCGTGTTCCGGAATATGTCGAAACGGATGTCCGAGACATTCAAAGAAGAGATGGAATTTATGGGACCTGTGCGATTGCGTGATGTTGAGGAAGCTCAGACACGTATCGTAGGAACGATACGCAGATTGGAAGAAGCCGGTGAGATCATTATCGCACGCGGTGGAGGAGATGATATCATTGTCTAATTTGATTAAATCTTTCCAGTATGTACCCGTTGATGACCGTAAAAAACTTGAAAATCATCATCATTATGGTGGTGCTGAGGAGTCTGAAACGGAATTATACGGTGATAGTGCTGAAGGTTCTGAGGCAGAAACGCTTCAAGCACGCGTGGACGAAGAAACACAACGTCTCACCGCAGAAATGCTGGAAGATGCCAAGGAGTTTGCAGAAAAGCAAGTACGTGAAGCTTCAGAAGAGGCAGAGCGCATGCTTCAAGAGGCCCGTGAACAGATCGACAGCTGGTGGCAGGAACAACGGCAACAGGATGAACATCTGACCGAAGCACTTCGTTCACAAGGTTTCCAACAGGGTTTTGAAGAAGGCAAAGTACAAGCTGAACTGGATCTCCAGGTGCAGATCGAAAAGATGATGATTGAAGCCCAGGAAGTGCTCAAGGAAGCTTATGTAGCTAAAGATCAGATCATTCAGGAAGCCGAACCGTTCCTCGTGGAGCTCGCTTGCGGGATCGCTGAGAAAGTCATTGATAAGCAACTTACCATTGAACCCGATCATACATTGGAACTGATTCGTCAGAGTTTGTCACGTAAACGGGAGCAGGGTTTGATCACACTCTGTGTGGCACCTGATCAGTTTACATTTGTACAGGCAGCTCGTGAAGAATTATCTCTGTCCATTGACTCTCAGGCAGAATTGCAGATTTTGCCTGATTCAACGGTCAAAGATAAGGGATGTGTCATTCGTTCTTCGTTTGGAAGTGTAGATGCGAGAATTGATACACAGCTTGCAGAGATTAAAAAAGAACTGGTCCGCATAGCACTTGAGGATGAGGAGCGAAAAAATCAACATGAAGGTTCTTAGTTCACAGCGATATATGGAACATTTGCGCCAATTCGATCCTGTTCGTATTAACGGCAAAGTTACTCAGGTCATTGGTCTTATGGTGGAGTCAGAAGGGCCAGATGCAAGTATCGGTGACGTATGTTATATCTATCCTGGTAAATCGGCTAAGCCTCTTCAGGCCGAAGTTGTTGGGTTTCGAGATAACAAAGTGCTGCTTATGCCACTGGGTGAACTTCAATCCATCGGTCCTGGTTGCGATGTAGTAGGTACGGGTAAACCACTCGGCGTTCAGGTAGGCTCCGAATTGCTCGGTAAAGTATTGGACGGACTTGGACAACCGCTGGACGGTTCCCTCCTTCCATCCAGAATGCCGATGTACTCTACCTCCAATACACCGGTTAATCCAATGGATCGTCCGCGTGTACTTGAAACGATGGGTGTTGGTGTAAGAGCTATCGACGGATTGTTGACCGTAGGTAAGGGACAGCGTGTAGGTATTTTTGCCGGTTCTGGTGTTGGTAAGAGTACATTGATGGGCATGATTGCTCGTAATACAGCAGCAGATGTCAATGTCATCGCGCTTGTGGGTGAGCGTGGACGTGAGGTGCGCGACTTTATTGAACGGGATCTGGGTCCGGAAGGACTGGAACGCTCCGTAGTCATTGTTGCAACTTCAGATCAGCCTGCCCTGATTCGGATTAAGGGAGCAGTTATTGCGACCACTATTGCAGAGTATTTCCGAGATCGTGGAATGAACGTGATGCTCATGATGGATTCGGTAACTCGATATGCGATGGCACAAAGGGAAGTGGGTCTGGCCGTAGGTGAACCTCCGGCAATGAGAGGATATACGCCATCGGTTTTTGCAAGTTTGCCCAAACTGCTTGAACGGGCGGGTACAGGACCTACCGGTTCGATTACAGCCTTTTACACCGTTTTGGTCGATGGGGATGACATGAATGAACCAATCGCGGATGCGGTAAGGGGCATTCTGGATGGACACATTGTGTTAAATCGATCCATTGCAAATAAAGGTCATTTTCCAGCGATTGATGTGTTAGCCAGCATAAGCCGTGTTATGAAGGATATTGCTCCGGAAGAGCAGTTGGAAGCCGTTAATAATATGAAACGTTTGATGGCTGTGTACAAAGAATCGGAAGATTTGATCAATATTGGAGCTTACCAACGGGGATCAAATGCAGCCATAGATGAATCGATAGACCAGATTGATAGTATATGGAACTTTACTAAGCAGAAAGTCGACGAGAAAGTCACTTTAAGTGAAGTACAGGAACGTTTGATTCTTGAATTTGCAAGGAGATGAATGGGTAAACGATGAAATTTCGATATCATTTCCAGAAAGTTGTTGACCTGAAGAGTAATGAAAAAACACAGGCAGAGTGGATGTTATCCACAGCGATCGGTAGACTTCAGACGGAGGAAGAACATCTGATACAACTTCTTAATGATAGAAGTAATCTGATCGGCATTATCCAATCTGCTACGGAAAATACAGCGTCTGTAAACAGTCTGCAGGAGATGCAGCGTTATGTACATCACCTTGACGAGTGCATTTCACGCAAAAACAGTGATGTTAAACATGCTCAGGTCAATGTGCAACGGAATCAGACGTTTCTGAACGGTAAGATGGTTGATGAAAAAGTATGGCTTGGAGCGAGAGACAAGGCCAAAATCAAATTTCAGCAGGAGATGCTCCTCCGGGAACAGAACGATCTGGACGAGATGGCTACTGTACGCTTCGCTGCCAAAGCCGGACGCGCGAATTGATGTGAGCCGGACGCGAAGTTGTCTCGTGAAGGAGGAATGAACGATGGCTGTTAAAGATGATAGCGACATGGAAAAAGAGTCGGGAGGCGGTTGGGAAAAATTTCTCATGATTTCAATCCCGATTGTATTCACCGTAGTATTGCTAGGTGTACTACTTACGCTATTTAATGTAGATATTCGTAATAATTTGTTTGAATTCGCCAACAAGATACCGGTAGTCAAGGAATGGGTACCTGATCCTGTACTGGATCCGGAGAAGGAGAAGCTGGAGAAGAGTGAGCAGCAGGTTGAAAGTGCTGAAGCCACTATCGAAAAGCTGAAATCCCAAGTAACTGCCAAAGAAACAGAGCTCAAGGCAGCACAGGAAGCGACAAAAACTGAAGCAAAGAAGGCCACGGACCTTCAGAAGAAGTTGGATGATGCGGAAAAAGCGGCTGAAACGGCTACAGCAGCAACGCCGGAAACGGAATCTGATTATCAGAAACAAATCAAAGATTTGGCTAAAATGTATGCTGACATGAGCCCAAGCAAAGCTGCACCGATTTTGCAAAATATGACGAATGAGGAAATGGTATTGTTGTTGAATGCCATGCAGTCATCTGCTCGGACCAAGGTGCTTGAAAAGATGGACCCGAAAACAGCAGCCGATGTCACCATGATGATGAAGGATGCTAAACCGTCCGGGGATCTGGCACTGGATGCGCTGCAATCCAGATTGAAGAAAGAAACCACAGCAACTTCAACTGCATCCACAACCACAAGCAAAAACCTGGATAAAAACCAGCTTAGTCAAACATTTGCTTCGATGTCTGCTTCAAGTGGTGCCAAGTTATTATTGGAAACATACAAGTTGAGTCCTGACAAAACATTGACCATCCTGAATTCAGTAGATGATGCAACACGCTCTCAATTGCTTGAGAACATGTCTTCAGAGGATTCGGTTGAAACTGCAAAAATTTTGAACAGATTAATGGGTAACAAGTAGAACTGATTACTCTGTATAACCGAGAGGAGGTGAAAATAAATGTCGATTGTATATCAAATGGCATCCACAGCATCTGCAAAAGCAACGGGGACAGGTCAGACAACCGGAGCACAATCGAAAGGTTCAGCTGCAGGTGCTAGCGGTGAATTTCTCCAAACTCTTGCACAATCGCTATCTGGAGGAAACACAGAAGGTGATAGTTCAAGCGCTACTGGAAGTTTAACTGCCAATCCGTTGTTGTTTTCCTTTGCTACAAGTGAAGAAGGAGAAGCGGCATCAATCACAGATATACTGAATTCGTTGTTCACTGACTTGGATTCACTTGACGAAGCTTTGGAAAATGACCCAGCTCTACTTGCAGGTTTGCAAACTCTGATTCAACAGCTGTATACACAATTAAGTAATCCTTCAGGTACTAACACAGAAGGTTCCGACGAGTCTTCGAACGGAGCGGAAAGCGTAAAAACAGTACCCGCAATTGAACTGTCGCAGCATCCGGCAGCAGTACGTTTTGTTCTGCAAGATATGCTTACACAATTAGTAGCTGGAATGAATGATCCTGAGAGTAACGTTGCGAAGAACGCTCCTGAATTCAAACATTTGTTACAATCTCTGCAGAGTCAGCTTCAAGAGGCTGGAGTGGATACCACTAGTAACAAAGGATGGACTGAACTGAAATCCATACTGGATACATTGACTGCAGTTAAGGATCAGACTGCACAGGTCGCTCCAAGTACTACGCTTCAAACATCCAAACAGGATTCGGTCATACCACAAGTTCTTGTTGCAGCAGTGGCGAATTCTGGAACCCAGGTAAAAGATGAGGCTGTTACCACATCTGCTTCAAATGCAGGTGGAGAAGTGGAACACTCAACCATCATTACTGCAGGAGAGCTGTCCTTGCGTTCATCAGGTACAACAGCAGGAAAACCGGCTGAACCTGTAATGCAAACATCACAGTTTGCCAAGGAAATGACACAGTTTGTTGTTAACAAGCTGGATATTGTCCAGCAAAAAGGATTTTCCGAGGCGACCATCTCACTTCGGCCTGAGCATCTAGGTAAATTGGATGTTCAAATTACCTTGCAGAACGGGCAGTTGGTTGCACGGTTTATGACTGAACATACGATGGCTAAAGACATGCTTGAACAACAAATGACGCAGCTGCGTTCTTCACTTCAAGCCCAGGGAATTCAAGTGGAACGACTTGAGGTTACCCAGAACAGTTCAATCGGATCACAGATGTATCAGGACGGAGGCCGTCAGCCGGGAAGTAACTCTCAACAACAACGCCGTTCGCGTGAGCGTGAGGAACAATCGGATGATGCTATAGCTACAGCAGGGATTCAAGAAGAATTGCGTAACTGGCGTAGCGAGCAAGTCGAAGGAAATGAATTACAGAGAGATACGTTTAGTGCTAAGGCTTAAATAGAAATGAGGTGAGCATATGGCTAATGAAATTGTTTCAACGAATAATACCTGGCCGAACTATTCGGCAGCCAATAAAGCAACCACAAGTGCTGCAACAAAAGAATTGGGCAAAGATCAGTTTCTAAAAATCCTGATTACCCAGCTGCAAAATCAAGACCCGATGCAGCCGATGGAGGATAAGGAATTTATCGCTCAAATGGCACAATTCAGCTCAGTGGAGCAACTGGTCAATATTTCTACGCAGCTTAAAACATTGAACCAGTCACTTGGTGCTGTATCCGGCATGATTGGCATGGAGGTAAGTTGGCTTTCTTCTAATAAAGATGATAACGGAACTCTTCGTCAGGGTATTGTAGATTCCATCATTGTAAGAGATAGCGTTCAATACGCAAAAGTAGGCAACGACGAGATTAAGCTGGATGAGATCATTCAGGTGAATTATCCAAAACAGGCAGAAGAGAGTCAAACTCCGGTACAGAACGTTCAGGATGTAACCCCTGAAACGAACGAGAGCCAGGAAGTTGAATCATCCGCTGAAACGGGTGATACGGAAGATAGCGGGAAAACGATATGAGTGATCGCATAACGGTTGGACAATTATACGCAGGCCCGATTACACCGAATATGCTTCAAAGACCCAAAACGGGAGAAGCTTCGGCTATACCCGAAAAACCTTTTGCAAAAGTACTGGAAGATAATCTTCTGAAATTGAGCAATCATGCTGCCAAACGATTGGAGCAGCGCGGTATTGAACTCAAGACTGAGCAAATGGAACAGATTGGTTCTGCTTTGGACAAAGCTGCTGCCAAAGGAGCCAAAGAGTCATTGATTTTAATGCAGGATATGGCTTTTATCGTCAATGTCAAAAATCGTACTGTGGTTACAGCTATGGATAGTGAGAGCATGAAGGATAATGTGTTCACTCAAATTGATAGTGCCGTAATCATTTCTTGACCGGCTGGCCCTTCTCGGGAGCCGGAATGCCGCTGACCGACTGATGCGGTAACCAAATGAAGACTGGGAGGATTTTTAAAAATGATAAAATCAATGTACTCAGGCGTTTCCGGGATGCGGGGTTTCCAAACAAAACTCGACGTAATTGGTAACAATATTGCGAACGTAAACACGGTTGGCTTTAAAGGCAGTCGGGTTATGTTCAAAGATATTATGAGCCAAACAACGGCAGGGGTAACTGCTCCTGGCGATGCAAGTGGTGGTGTCAATGCGAAACAAATCGGTCTTGGTGTAACGGTAGGTTCAATTGATACGCTGCATCTGGCAGGTAGCCCAATGACAACGAATAATCCAACAGATCTTCGGATTAATGGAGATGGATTCTTCTTGGTACGTTTGAGTGAAGATCAGGAAATACCTTACCTGACTCGTGCAGGGGATTTCCATGTGGATGCTGCACGTAACCTTTTGACTTCGGATGGATTGTTTGTTCTGGATAACGGTGGTGGAAATATAACGATACCGGATGATGTTGTTTCCTTCACGATAGGTCAGGATGGAACAATTAACCAAACCATGGCAGACGGAACCATCGAAGCGGGTCCACAGCTTGGAATAGGTAAAGTTGTCAATCCAGAAGGCCTTGAGAAAATTGGGGGCAACTTGTACCGTATGACAGCAAACGCGAATCCGGATGGGGCGCTGGAACCATTAACAGCGAACAGTGCTGAGGACGGAACAGGAGCAATCATTGCTGGACAGCTCGAGATGTCTAACGTGGATCTGACAGGAGAGTTTACTGAGATGATTGTAGCTCAACGTGGATTCCAGGCAAACTCCCGGATCATTACAACGTCGGATGAAATACTTCAGGAAGTTGTTAACCTGAAACGTTAATAACTGATTAATGAATTTTTAAAACGTGGAGGAGCTTGCTCCTCCCACTCTGATTAAGGGGGCTTAGCATGATTTCGGTTACGCGGTTAAATGGTTCTCCCATGTGGTTAAATGCGCTGATGGTTGAAATTGTGGAAGAGACGCCGGATACGTATATTACTCTGGTAACTGGAAAGAGACTGATTGTGCTTGAAAAAGCCGCTGACGTTATTTCCAAGATTAAAGATTACAACCGTGAAATCGGGGTTCAGGCAGCCACTATTAAAGTGCAGCAAACGGAGGAATCCTGATGAAAAAAATGATGCCCTGGCTTGCAACGATGTTGCTGGCAATAACACTCATTGTGGTGGTTGTGTTTGTATTTATGCAAGGACAGAACGGGAATAAGGACGACACACATACGGCGGCGGCTTCAGAAGCCAAGAAGATGACTGCGGATGAGATTGTAGAGGTTTCCTCTGAGCTTGGAGAAATTAAAACCAATTTGGCTGATACGGATCATGTTGTAGTTGTCAGCTTTTCATTCAAGTTGTCAGACAAAACAGCCAAAGAAGATTTCGAGAAAATCAAAGAAATTACAGTGAAGCCTATTATCATTCAGACGTTTGCGGATACAAAGTCTGAGGAGCTGGCTACAGCGAAGGGCCGCGTACAATTTAATGAGAGATTGACGGGGCTAATTAATGAAGCTTTACCTGAAGGTAAGTTGAGCAGCACCAGTTTTTCAGCTTTTGTAATGGCGCCAATGTAAATGAACAGAACACGCTGTAGACCTGTAAGGGGGTGAGAACATGGTGGATGTATTATCACAAAATGAGATTGACGCCCTATTAGCAGCCCTTTCTTCTGGTGAAATGGACGCAGAAGAATTGAAGAAGGAAGAAACTCAGAAGAAAATTAGATCGTACGATTTTAAGCGGGCAGTGCGTTTTTCCAAAGACCATATCAGAAGCTTGACTCGTATTCACGAAAACTTTGCACGCTTTCTCACCACTTATTTTTCAGCCCAACTGCGGACGTTCGTTCAAATCAATGTCGTTCAGGTCGAACAGTTGCCTTATGATGAGTTTATCCGTTCTATTCCTAAGATGACGATATTGAACATTTTTGAAGCGGAGCCACTACAGGGACGAATGGTGATGGAAGTCCATCCAAACGTGGGATATGCGATGTTGGATCGCCTGCTTGGTGGAACCGGAATTGCTCCAACCAAGATCGCATCCATGACGGAGATTGAGACGACCATCATGGAGCGGATATTCAGCCGAGCATTTGAAAGTTTGCAGGAAGCATGGAAGACTGTGTTGGATATTTCCCCAAGGATGGAAGCGCTCGAGACCAATCCGCAATTTATGCAGATTGTATCTCCCAATGAGACCATTGCTCTGATCTCGCTCAGTACCAAAATTGGTGACACGACAGGCATGATCAATCTATGTATACCGCATGTCGTTCTTGAACCTATTATGTCACGGTTGTCAACTCATCAGTGGTTTGTTTCGGAGAAGAAAACGAGAGCTCCGGAGGAGTATGATGCTCTAAAAGAGCGTGTAAACAAAGCCAAGTTACCAATCGTTGCGGAATTGGGAGAATCGAGAATTTCAATTGCAGAATTTCTGGGTCTGTCCGTTGGCGATGTCATTACGTTGAACAAACCAGTTGATGAGGGACTTTCCATAAAAGTGGGTGACAAACTGAAATACATGGGCAGTCCGGGGACAATCAAAGACCGTGTGGCTGTGCAAATAGACAAGATTGTCACCGAAGGAGTTGAAGAATTTGACGAGTAAGGATTATTTATCCCAAGAAGAAATCGATGCTTTGCTCAGGCAATCGGAATCGATAAACAGCTCGGAACCCGCTGAAAAGACGGTTGATGATTTTTTGACCGAGCTGGAGCAGGATGCCTTGGGGGAGATTGGTAACATTACATTTGGTAGCGCGGCAACAGCCTTATCCACGCTATTAGGCCTCAAAGTAGATATTACAACACCTAAAGTTTCTATCATTAGTCGAACGCAGTTTGAAGAAGCTTTTCCTAAGCCACATGTTGCCGTTCATGTGAATTACGTGGATGGATTCGAAGGCATTAACTCACTTGTTATCAAGAAGAGAGATGCCCAAGTCATCGCTGATTTGATGTTGGGTGGAGAAGGAAATCCGGTCGATGAAGAACTGAATGAAATCCATATTAGTGCAGTACAGGAAGCGATGAACCAGATGATGGGTTCCTCTGCAACCTCAATGTCCACGATTTTTAATCGTTTTGTGAATATTTCCCCTCCGGGAATCGATATTCTCAATCTGGAGAGTGGAGAGGGTGTAAGTAATCTTCCAGCAGATGAGACACTTATCCAAGTTTCATTTCGTTTGTTAATCGGGGATCTGATCGATTCCAATCTGATGCAGTTGCTTCCAGTACATTTTGCCAAAAGCATGGTAGATATGCTGATTGGAGGCGCTCAGGAGTCAACTGCCAGCGCACCAGTGGCATCAACACCTGAACCTGCGCCAGCAGCTGTACCAGCAACGCCACCACCGGTTGCGGAGCAGCCGCCCGTTCAGCACCAACAGGCTCCACAGGCTCCACAACAGCCTGCTCAGGACTATAACGGATATGGACAGGCCCCGATGGGTATGCCTCAAGGAATGCCGCCACAGCAGCCGTATGGCATGCCACCGCAGCAACCTTATGGTGCACCTCAACATTACGGTGGAATGCCAAATAGGAATGTTAACGTACAACCAGTTCAATTCGCCAATTTGCAAAATGGGGCGTATGGTCAGGTAGACGAAAACAATTTGAATTTATTGATGGACATTCCCCTTAAGGTCACCGTAGAATTAGGAAGGACCCAGAAGCAAATTAAAGATATTTTGGAACTGTCACAGGGTTCGATTGTCGAACTGGATAAGTTAGCCGGGGAACCTGTCGATATTTTGGTGAATAACAAACTGATCGCCAAGGGAGAAGTTGTCGTTATTGACGAAAACTTTGGTGTTCGTGTTATAGATATCGTTAGCCAATGGGACCGAATTCAGAAATTACAATAAGCACAATTTAGGGAGGACTTGAATCAAGATGGCAAACCGAATTTTAGTCGTAGACGACGCTGCATTTATGAGAATGATGATCCGGGACATTTTGTCCAAAAATGGATATGAGGTTGTTGGTGAGGCACAGGATGGCTCACAAGCAATTGAGAAATTTAAAGAGCTTCGTCCGGATCTAATCACAATGGATATTACGATGCCTGAGATGGACGGCATTGCAGCTTTGAAAGAAATCAAGAAGATTGATGCTAACGCTAAAGTAATTATGTGCTCCGCGATGGGTCAACAAGCGATGGTAATCGACGCTATTCAAGCAGGTGCTAAAGACTTTATCGTTAAACCGTTCCAATCTGACCGGGTTATCGAAGCGATCAGCAAGACACTGGGCGTTTAAGAGACATGATGATGGCTCAGGGTGATATTCCAGGAGGAGCTGGCGTGGGAAGTAATTATTATTTACAGCTTGTATGGGTGATTGTTGTCCTGGCCGTCATCCTGGCCCTTATTGTTTATCTGATCCGTTTTCTAAACAAAAGGAATCAGCAAATGTTCCGGCACGGCACAATTCGTACCCTGGGCGGAGTTGGACTGGGGCAAAACAAGTCATTGCAAATTATGGAAATTGGTGGATGTGTATATCTGCTTGGTGTAGGTGAAGACATCCAGTTGATAGATAAGGTTTCGGATCTGGAAGAGGCCCAAAGAATCATTGATTCCTTCGAACGAGATGCTGCTGCACAACAAGGAAATCTCTCACCTCTCATTGCCAAGCTCACAAAACGTTTCCGTAAAGAAGAACCGCCGCGGGAAATGGAACTAGAGGACACAACTTCTTTTCACGAAATGTTTGAATCCAAACTTCGGCAGATGCCTAACCGTAAAGAGAAGATGGAAAAGCTCCTGGATAAAGACAATACTACAGATCGGTCGAGGGATTCATGAAGAAAAAGATTTGGTTAGCGTGTTGTTTATTAGGACTTATCAGTCTGGCATCTGTAACGGTTGCCTTTGCCGAACCCATTCCGAATATTGATATTCAGATTGGAAACGGTGATGGAGGGACACCAAGCACGAGTTCACTGTCCATCATTCTGTTAATTACGGTGCTTAGTATTGCTCCAGCAATGCTTGTACTGATGACCAGTTTTACCCGGATTGTAATTGTGCTCGGTTTTATACGTACATCTTTGGGTACACAACAAATGCCACCCAATCAGGTGCTGGTCGGTTTGGCGCTATTTCTGACACTTTTCATTATGTCGCCGACGTTGTCTTCCATAAATCAGGTAGCGCTTCAGCCCTATCTCCAGGGAGAGCTTACGCAAACCGAGGCACTTGAAAAAGCAGCGGATCCCATGAAGAAATTTATGTTTAGTCACACCAGAGAAAAAGATCTTCTGCTATTTATGAAGTACAATCAGACTGAACAACCAAAGACCTATCAGGATATCCCAATTACTGTTATGGTGCCGGCATATGTAATCAGTGAGTTGAAGACAGCATTCCAGATGGGGTTTATGATTTTTATTCCGTTTCTGGTTATAGACATTGTTGTCGCGAGTACACTCATGGCAATGGGGATGATGATGCTTCCGCCGGTCATGATCTCATTACCTTTCAAAATACTGCTCTTTGTCCTTGTGGACGGGTGGTATCTGGTTGTCAAGTCACTGTTACTGAGTTTTAACACTTGATCCGGAAAGTTAAAGGAGGACGGTCATGACTTCGGAATTTATTATCGGTCTGGCCGGGAAAGCGGTATACACGTCATTGCTGGCCAGCGCACCCATGCTTATACTAGCTCTGGTTGTAGGACTTGCAATCAGTATTTTTCAAGCGACAACTCAAATTCAGGAACAAACATTAGCTTTTGTGCCCAAGATTGTTGCCGTACTTCTGTCAGTACTTTTGTTTGGACCCTGGATCTTAAATATCTTGGTCGATTTTACGTTTAACATTCTCGATAATCTATACAGATACATAGGGTAGGCTTTAGCAGATGGAGACATTGTTGCAAAGTTTCCCTGTCGCTCTGCTTATGTTTTGTCGAATCACATCATTTTTTGTAACTGCGCCAGTTTTTTCGGCTCGAAATGTGCCGGCTTCAGTTAAAATAGGTATCTCTGCATTTGTCACATTATCTGTCTATCTGATTTACGGAATAGACCAGACCGTACCCACAGACCTGAGTTATGTCTTATTGATCATCAGAGAGATTCTAATTGGCCTGCTTTTAGGTTTTGTGGCTTATCTGTTGATGACGGCAGTTCAGACTGCGGGGACCTTTATCGATCTACAGATCGGTTTTGGTATGGCCAATGTATACGATCCAATGACAGGTGCTTCAGCTCCACTTACGGGTAACTTGAAGTATGCATTTGCTATGCTTCTGTTTCTGACGATGAATGGTCACCATTATTTGCTGGATGCGATAGTTTACAGTTACCGGTGGGTACCATTATCTAATGTGTTTTTCATACGGTTGGCAGATGGAAGTATTGCTGAATTTTTGATTCAGACCTTAGGTCAATCATTTATGCTGGCTTTTCAGATGTCGGCTCCGATTGTAGTTGCGTTGTTTTTGACGGATGTTGGATTGGGTTTTTTGGCCAAAACTGCTCCTCAATTTAATGTATTTGCAGTTGGGTTGCCGCTTAAGTTACTCGTTGGTCTTGCTATTTTGCTTTTGCTGGTTCCCAGTTTCTCCTTTGTATTTAGTCAATTGTTCGAAGCGATATTCAGATCGATGGAAAAATTGCTTGGAACCATTGGACAAAGGCCCGGCTGAGTGAAACGGAGGAAAAGACACGGATGAAACTTCAACTCGACCTCCAGTTGTTTTCAGGGGAGAAGACGGAGAAAGCTACCCCGAAAAAGAGACAGGATACACGAAAAAAAGGACAGGTTGTAAAAAGCGCTGAACTATCTGGCGCATCCATTCTCCTAATCGTGTTTTTGATCATGATGGTATTCAGCAATTTCTATAAAGAACGTATAGTTCGTCTGTTTACAGATATCTTCATCAATCGATTGAGTATGGATATCACCGGAGAGAATGTGATGGCGCTTATGATGCGCTATGGCATTGAAGTTTTGTTATTGATCGCTCCCGCTTTGCTGGGTGCGTTACTGGTTGCTTTGATTGTTAACTACATGCAAGTTGGTTTTCTTCTTGTAGGGGAAGGATTGAAGCCAAAACTTGAGAAACTGGACCCGATTAAAGGTTTCAAAAATATATTCTCTCTCCGCTCATTAGTGGAATTTGCTAAATCCATTTTAAAAATGTCGATTATCGGTTATCTCGTTTACAGTACAATTAAAGGCTACCAGTCAGATATTGCTTCACTTTCTCATTTTTCATTGGATGCTATTTTACATTTCGCTGCGTCGATCACTTTAAGTCTTGGTATCAAGATTGCAGTGGCATTAATGATACTTGCGATATTTGATTACATGTATCAGAAGTATGACCATGAGAAGAAGATTCGTATGTCCAAGCAAGACATCAAAGACGAGTACAAGAAAATGGAAGGTGATCCGCTGATCAAAGGTAAAATCCGGGAACGCCAGCGTCGTATGGCTATGCAGCGTATGATGCAGGAAGTGCCAAATGCGGATGTAATCATCACGAACCCGACCCACTTTGCGGTTGCGCTAAAGTATGAAGGTTCTGAGATGGAGGCACCACAGATTATTGCCAAAGGTCAGGATTATGTCGCCTTGCGAATTAAGGAAATTGCCAAAGAAAACGGTGTTATTACGATGGAAAACAAGCCGCTGGCACGGGCATTGTTCCAGAGAGCCGAGATTGGTGACGCTATACCGGCCGATTTGTTTCAAGCGGTAGCTGAAGTGCTGGCTTATGTATATAAACTAAAGGGCAGAACGAAATAAAAGGGGATCGGAGGCCGTACATTCATTGAAGATTAAAGATATAGCTGTCCTTGCGGGTATCATTGGCATTGTGTTGATGATGATTCTTCCGATCCCAACCTGGCTGTTGGACTTGTTGCTGGTCGTCAATATTTCAATTGCACTGATGATACTCCTTGTTGCAATGAACAGCAAAGAAGCGTTGCAGTTTTCTATCTTTCCAGCTTTGCTGTTGATCACTACACTATTCCGACTGGCTCTGAACATTTCGACTACCAAGCTAATTCTTGGTGATGGGGATGCTGGAGCTGTAGTTGCTACCTTTGGTAGCTGGATTGCTGGAGGGCAAATTGCAATTGGATTTATCGTGTTTTTGATCCTCGTTGTCGTTCAGTTTATCGTTATTACAAAGGGGTCTGAGCGCGTAGCTGAAGTTGCTGCCCGATTCACCCTCGATGCGATGCCTGGTAAACAAATGAGTATTGATGCGGATCTGAATGCGGGTCTGATCAACGAGCAACAAGCTCGTGAGCGTCGTTCCAAAATTGAACGTGAAGCCGATTTCTATGGAGCGATGGATGGAGCAAGTAAATTCGTAAAAGGTGACGCAATTGCAAGTATTATCATCCTCCTGATCAATCTCATTGGTGGATTTATTATCGGTATGACTGTGCATGGGATGGCTTTCGCAGATGCGATGGCAACGTACTCTGTACTGACTATCGGAGATGGATTGGTAAGCCAAATCCCTGCTCTGCTTATTTCCACAGCAGCAGGACTTATCGTCACCAGAGCGTCATCAGAAGGAAACCTGGCAGATGATATTACGGGGCAACTGTTTACATATCCAATACTAATTTATATCGTAGCTTTCGTTATTGCCATGCTCGGTTTCTTCACACCAATTCATGTTATTACTACGCTTCCGTTGGCAGGTGTGTTGGCATATGCCGCGTGGCGTATGCAGAATAATCTGAATTTGAAACAAGTAGCGGAAGAACAGTTGGAAGAAGAACAGCAGATTGAAGAGGTTAGAAGTCCTGAAAGTGTAATTAACCTGCTTCAGGTGGACCCTATTGAGTTTGAATTTGGTTATGGTTTAATCCCGCTTGCTGATAATCAGCAGGGTGGGGACTTATTGGATCGGATCATTATGATTCGGAGGCAGTGTGCTCTTGAACTGGGGTTGGTCGTTCCGGTTATACGGATTCGAGATAATATCCAGCTCAGACCCAATGAGTATGTTATCAAAATCAAGGGTAATGTGGTAGGTGGCGGAGAACTGTTGTTGAATCATTACCTTGCCATGAGTCCTGGCTATGATGAGGAGTCTGTGACAGGTATTGAAACGACGGAGCCTGCTTTTGGGCTTCCAGCACTATGGATAGATGAAGTGACCAAAGACAGAGCCGAACTTGCAGGATATACGGTTGTTGACCCACCTTCCGTTGTGGCTACACATCTGACGGAACTGATTAAGAAACATGCGCATGAGTTACTTGGAAGACAAGAGACAAAAGCACTTGTGGATAATCTCAGAGAGAACTACTCTGCCCTTGTGGATGAACTGATCCCTTCTCTACTTTCCATTGGTGATGTACAGAAAGTGCTTGCCAAGTTATTGCGTGAGAAAATATCTATTCGAGATATGGTGACCATCTTCGAGACACTGGCTGACTATGGTACGTATACGAAAGATCCTGATGTGCTGACTGAATACGTCAGACAATCCCTCTCACGTCAGATTACTCAGCAGTTCTCACAGAAAGGTGAGACACTTCGAGTGATTACGGTTGGACCTGGTCTTGAGAAGAAAATTGCTGAAAGTGTGCAACAATCGGATCAAGGCAGTTATCTTGCGCTAGACCCTGTATCTACACAAAGTGTATATCAGAAGCTCAGTGAACAAGTGAACCGTTTGATTCAATCAGGTCAACAACCTGTTGTATTAACTTCTCCAACCATTCGGATGTATCTGCGTCAGGTTATTGAACGTACTATGCAGGACATTCCTGTGCTTTCCTACAGCGAGTTGGAGCCGAATGTTGAAATTCAAAGTATCGGGGTGGTGAACTTATGAGAGTAAAACAATACGTTGTTGAGACCATGCCCGAAGCTATGCTTCAAATTCGCAAAGACCTGGGAAGTGATGCCGTTATTCTGTCCACCAAAGAGATTAAGGTGGGCGGTGTGATGGGAATGTTTCGCAAAAAACGGATCGAAGTTGTAGCTGCAGTGGATAAGGAAGAAAACAAGCAAACAACAAAGCCAGTACAAAATCAATTCACACCTGTACCTCGTGCATTTGTACCTGAGGCTTATCGGCAAACAGCTCGTTCGTTTGTTGCGGCTTCTGATGAGTCGGTGGCAACGAATACAGCTGATCAAAGTGTACAGGACCAATCTGCGGCTGCACCGTCTGTGTTTGAATCGCGTAATATCGGTTCAAACATAGACAGCGGCTCAGGTTCTTCGAGCACGGATCATAAACCGCGACCGCAAGGGGCGGATTTTTCGGGTTCAACAACTGGTCCGAAGCCAACAGGTTCTGACCTGCAGCAGGATAAGTTGATGACTGAATTGCAGGATCTTAAACAGATGGTGACCAGGCTTTCAAAGCAAGGTACTTCTGCAGACCCTGTGCCAGAGGAACTGCATACGATCCGAGAACGTTTGACAGAACAAGATGTTTGGCCTGAAGTGTGGGAATGCTGGTTTGATTCAATTCAAGCAAAATGGTCTGAGGATGGATTAAAAGAACAAGGTGTAGAGCAAATAGTGAAGCTTGAGGTTATGCACTTTTTGGAGCAACGTATTGAAGAAGGCATTCTTCCTACCACGCGAATCGTCTATGTAGCTGGACCAACCGGTGTAGGGAAAACTACGACAATTGCAAAATTGGCTGCTGAACAAATGTTCAAAAAACAGCGTAAAGTGGGATTCATTACATCAGATACGTATCGGATCTCGGCGGTAGAACAGCTTAGAACGTATGCATCTATACTGAATGTTCCACTTGAGGTGGTGCAATCGCCTGGTGATACACAACGTGCCATTTCTCGATTAGAGAATTGTGATTTGATCTTTATGGATACAGCGGGTAGAAACTACAGAAATGAATTACTTGTTTCGGAACTGCAAAGTTTGCTTGCTCCTGTAGAGAATAGCGAAACCTTTCTGGTCATGAGTATGACTTCCAAAAGTGCTGATATGGTGCAGATCACGGAACATTTCAGTAAATATGGACTGGATAAGGTGATTTTCACCAAAATGGATGAGACTGGGAGCTGCGGTCCGCTATTTAACTTGTTACACCGTTTTCCACTCAAGCTCGCATATGTGGCAAATGGACAAAATGTTCCGGACGATTTGTTGAAACCAGATGCAGATTCGTTGTCTAAACAGTTGCTGGGAGAATGGTCACAATGAAGGATCAGGCAGCTGCACTTCGAAGTATGGTCTCCGCGCCATTGGAATTGGAAGGCATTGAGCGAGATATTCGATCCTCGAAAATCATTACTGTGGCTAGTGGTAAGGGAGGTGTTGGCAAATCCAATTTCACACTGAACTTTGCCTTGGCATTGCAGGCTTTGGGGCAAAAGGTACTTGTATTTGATGCCGATATTGGAATGGCTAATATTGATGTTCTTATGGGTACGTCTTCTTCCTATAATCTTTACCACCTGTTGTACCGACAAAAATCCATAAGGGAAATCATACAACTGGGTGCCAGTGGCTTGCCTTACATTGCTGGAGGATCGGGCATGAAAGAGTTGTTCTCATTGTCTGATCGTGATCTGGAGTTTTTCGCCAGTCAAGTCGAGGATATTGCCCAGGAAATGGATTATGTCATCTTTGACACTGGGGCAGGACTCTCCAGAGAGAATATGAAGTTCATCGGTGCTGCTGATGAATGCCTGATTATAACTACACCTGAACCGACTTCAATAACCGATGCTTATGCTTTAGTCAAAGTTATGCACGGCCAGGAAAATGCTACACCCTTTCGGATGATCGTTAACCGGGTGGAAGACGAACGAGAAGCGGAACGGGTGGCAGAAAAAATAGCTGGAGTGGCGAGGCGGTTTTTGCAGACGGATATTCCGCTGCTTGGGTATATTTCAGAAGACGCCCAGGTAGTCAAGGCGGTTAAAAGGCAAATGCCCTATAGTCTGGCTTATCCCAATGCCAAAGCCTCTAAAGATATAGAGAAACTTGCTCTTCGTTATCTGGCTGTACCTGCAACTCCGGGATCCGGAACCTTGACAGGAATCAGGGGATTTATGAATAAGTGGCTTAAACGAACAACATGATTTCTGAATAAAGGAAACAGGGGTGACACAACATGGCGGCGTATCAAGTATTGGTTGTCGATGATTCCGCTTTTATGCGTAAGATTGTTACGGATTTGATCCAAGCGGATCCGGAATTCAAGGTTACGGCAACGGCATCAAACGGTAGAGAAGCGATTCAAAAATCACTAGAATTGAAACCCGATATTATTACAATGGACGTTGAGATGCCCGAAATGAATGGGTTGGATGCATTAAAATCAATTATGAAGGAATCTTTCGTTCCTGTGATTATGCTCTCTGGTATCAATGAACAAGGCATGAAAGAAACCATTATGGCGCTTGAAGCCGGGGCATTTGACTTCATTCGCAAACCATCTATTTCACATGACCAGGATATTGCTCAAGTTGGTAAAGCCTTGGTTGAGCGCATGCGTGCTGCGATGAATGAGATCAAAAGAAAAGCTGATCGTGAGTTATCCATGAAAAATAGAGACATGTTGCGAGGAGCAGTTGCTCCCCCAACTCAGCCAGTGCAGAAAGAACTGCCGGCTAGGGATCGAGCGGAGCCTGTGAAAAAAACGATCGAACCTGTCGAGACGATTCAACGCTCTCTTCGAGAGCGGACTGAAGCCTTTCAGGCCAAAGCAAAGAAACCAATTGAACCATTGTCACCTTCAAAACCAGGTCGCGTAGAGAATAAACCGGAGCCTTTGCCAAAGGCTGAACGTAATTTGGGGACGAAGGCAGAAAAAGCAGTGAGGTCAGCTAATCCAGTACAGACTCCAAAGGAAGTTCGACTACCTAATGCAGCTAGAGTGGCAGCTGATCAAATAGCGGCAACTTCTGCCTCTGCAAAAGCCAAGGATGTAATCAAGCCTAATCCTGTTCCCAAAGGTGGAGGGGGGCTGGAAGGACCATTCAACAAACTTGTGGCAATAGGTTGTTCTACGGGTGGACCGAGGGCACTCAAGACATTGCTCGAGCAGTTGCCTGCTGATTTGCCTGCACCGGTCATTATTGTGCAGCATATGCCGCCCAATTTCACACGTTCTCTGGCTCAACGATTGAATACATTCAGTCCACTGCATGTGGTTGAAGCTGAAGAGGGCATGGTTCTGAAAAAAGGAACCGCCTATATAGCACCCGGCGGATTCCATGTGAAAGTTAACAAAACAGCAGACGGGAAGTTTATCGTGAAGCTGACTGAAGATCAACCAGTGAATGGCCACAGACCTTCAGTGGATACGATGTTTGAGTCACTTCTGCCGTTTACATCTTTACAAAGGCATCTTGTTTTGCTGACGGGAATGGGAAGTGATGGAGCACGTATGATGAAGAGATTATACGAAGCTGGAGTTACATCAACCTTTGCCGAGAATGAAGAAACATGTGTTGTATATGGTATGCCGCGTTCTGCTGTAGAGCTGCAATGCGTTCGTCATCTTCTGCCATTGCAGGAGATTGCTTCTAAACTTGTTCAAGCAGTGAAATAACGGAGTGTAACTCACGGAGGAGGTGCCTCACAATGGACATGAACCAATATTTATCCATGTTTATTGATGAGTCTAATGATCATCTGCAATCGCTTAACGAAAACATGCTTCAACTTGAAGGCAATCCGGAAGACCTGGGCATAGTTCAGGTTATATTCCGCTCTGCTCATACCTTGAAGGGTATGGCAGCAACTATGGGCTTTGAAGATTTGGCATCACTGACACATAAAATGGAAAATGTGTTGGATCTGGTTCGTAATGAGAAGTTGAAAATGCAGGATTACATTTTTGATACCATGTTCAAGAGTCTGGACGCTTTGGAAACCATGGTTCAGGATATTACCGAAGGTGGACAAGGTAAAGCAGATGTGTCGTCAATCGTAGCTTCACTTCAAGCCATTGAAAATGGTGAAATGACAAACGGAAATGGACCTGCTACAGAAACAAACAAGCCGGCTAACGCTTCAATCTCTTCGGCTGTGGAGCTGGATGAATTCCAATATTCAGTGCTGGATCAGTCGATCGCCGAAGGTCATCGTGTGTTCTACGTGGATGTGCTTGTTAGCGAGCATAGCCAGTTAAAAGGTGTACGGGCTTATATGGTCTTTGATATGCTGGAACGTTCAGGTGAAGTCGTTAAGGCTTACCCATCCGTTCAGGATATTGAGCAGGAGAAGTTTGAGCGCAGTTTCTCGTTGTATTACATAACAACTAAAGAGGCGCACGAACTGGAAGAAGGCATCATGAGTATCTCTGAAATTGAAAGTGCAAAGCTCATTCAACTGGATCAGGAGACTCTTCAGCAGATGGCCAATCAGGTAGCAGCTGCAGTTGAAGCGCCACCCGCACCAACAGCTGTAGCTGAGGTTGCTTCGCCGGATAAGAATTCTGTACCCAAAGAAGAAACCACAACGGCACCAGCTAAAACAGCTGCACCGAAGCAAGCTGCTGCACCTTCACGTACCATTCGTGTGGATATTGAACGTCTCGACGTATTGATGAACCTGTTCAGTGAATTGTTGATTGACCGTTCACGTCTGGAGCAACTGGCCAGTGAAACAGGCAACAATGATTTATCCGATACAGTAGCTCATTTAAGTCGAGTTAGCACAGATTTGCAAAATATTGTACTGAAATTGCGGATGGTTCCGGTAGATACCGTATTTAATCGATTCCCGCGCATGATCCGTGATCTGGCTAAGACACTTGATAAAAAAATCGATCTGGTGATTACAGGTGCTGAGACGGAACTGGATCGTACGGTAATTGATGAGATTGGTGATCCGCTTGTGCATTTACTGCGTAACGCGGTTGACCATGGTGTGGAATCCATTTCAGAGCGTGTAGCCTCAGGTAAACCAGAGATGGGTACAGTAAACCTGCGTGCCTTCCACAGTGGAAATCACGTATTTATCGAGATTGAAGATGATGGTAAAGGTATCTATCGCGACAAGCTTTTGAAAACCGCGATCAAACGTGGTGTTGTAACCGAAGAGCAAGGTGCCAAGATGAGTGACGATGAAGTGAATCAACTGTTGTTCGCACCTGGTTTTAGTACTGCTGATATTATCTCGGATATCTCTGGCCGGGGTGTTGGCTTGGATGTAGTAAAATCGAAGATCACTTCGCTTGGCGGTAATGTTACGATTCATTCAACTCCAGGCAAAGGCACGAACTTCTCTGTTCAGCTTCCGTTGACACTATCCATTATTGCTGCAATGCTTGTACGACTTGGTTCTGAGAAATATGCTGTTCCGTTGTCTTCCATTGTAGAGACGGCCATTGTACAACGTGAGCAAGTTCGTAATATTCACGGCAATAAAATGATCACGTTCCGTGAGTCACTTATTCCGTACTTGTCTTTGAGCGAAGTATTCTCTGTACCGGATTTCAATGACGCTGATGAGCAAGAAACAGAAATTGTCGTGATTCGCAAAGGCGACCGTCTTGCAGCCGTAGCTGTTGAAGAATTTATTGGACAAAGTGAGATTGTTCTCAAATCAATGGGAACCTATCTTCCTGCTATTGAAGGAATCTCTGGAGCAACCATTCTCGGAGATGGGCAAGTAGCCCTGATTCTTGATCCTAATGCATTTATTAAATAAGCATAGAGCTAAGTCTTACATTTAATAGGGAGGTTTTTTACATGGAAGAAGAGTTGAAAGTCATCGTCTTTAAATTGGGTTCCGAAGAGTATGGTATTGAGGTAGACAAGGTTCAGACGATTGAGCGCATGATGCCAATTACCCGTGTTCCCAAGACACTTTCCTTTGTAAAAGGAGTTATTAATCTACGCGGTGTTGTAATTCCGGTCATTGATCTACGCGGTCGTTTCTCCCTTCCGGAAACGGAATACACGGATCAGACTCGTATTGTTATCGTAGGTGTAGACGACATGCAAGTTGGCTTTATCGTAGATTCTGCTAATGATGTTATTGATATCAAAAGCAGTGCGATCGATAGCCCCCCAGAAGTGGTTGGCGGCGTCAAAGCGAGATACCTGCGAGGTGTTGCTAAATTGGAAGATTCACGCTTGTTGATTATGCTCAACCTAAACGAAGTATTAAATAAAAGCGAGATTGTACAGCTGGAAAGTGTTGAGGGCTAGTACCGTGGAGATGTTCAACCGATTTGAGGTATTCCAGATGGATGTGCTCAAAGAGGTCGGTAACATTGGAGCAGGCAACGCCGCAACGGCGTTGTCTCAACTCCTCAACAGACCGATTGACATGGGTGTACCTACAGTACAAATGCTCCCTTTTGAAGAAGTTGCCGAAAAAGTGGGCGGAGATGAACGCATCGTGGTTACCGTGTTTCTTCGTGTAGAAGGCGAAGCACCGGGAAATCTTTTCTTTATGATGACACCAGAGGCTGCTAAAATGTTGTTGAATAGACTTGCCGGGTTTGATCTGAAAGAAGGACTCGATTTTACAGATATGGAACAATCAGCGCTTTCCGAGATTGGAAATATTTTGGCTGGGTCCTATCTTTCTTCTCTGGCAGATTTCACGAAGTTGTCTATGTATCCAACTGTCCCTGGACTTGCCATCGACATGGCGGGTGCCATTCTAAGTTATGGCTTGCTGCAATTTGGCGAGATGGGTGACGCTGCATTGTTGATTGACACATCTTTCTTTGAAGGTGAAGATCAAGTTGAGGGTCAGTTTTTCCTCATTCCGGATCCACCATCCTTTGCAAAGATATTTGAATCGCTAGGGGTGCCACTGAGCTATGATTGAGGACAAAAGCGTCGTTAAAGTCGGTATGGCGGATTTAAACATCGCTCATCTTCCTGGTGTAATCCGTACGACTGGCTTGGGTTCGTGTGTGGGATTAACAATGTATGACCCACATTTGAAGCTGGCTGGAATGGCGCATGTCATGCTTCCTACTTCAGAGATCGCCCGTGAAGGGAAACTGAACACTGCGAAATATGCGGACACGGCGTTGCCTGAGCTTTTGGAAAAGATGATTAAACTAGGCGCTTCTCGCTCACGTATTGTGTCTAAAATGGCCGGAGGCTCTCAGATGTTTGCCTTTGCTGGCGCTGGAGATACAATGCGTATTGGACCAAGGAATGCAGATTCTTGTCGAGAGTGGCTTCAAAAACTCAATATCCCTCTTCTAGCAGAAGATACGGGTGGGAATTATGGACGAACGATTGAGATGGATTGTGAAACTGGACTTTTGACTATTCGAAGCGTACAAATGGGTGTAAAGGAACTATAAGACTATGATAGGAAACTACCGCATTAATCTTGGAGCAGGCATCGTTGGGTTTATTCTTACTTTTTTTGTAGCATACAGCAGCAATGTGCTGATGACCAGTTTAATTCGCGGATTGATCGGATTCGTAGCCTGGTTTGTCCTTGCATATGGTTTACGCTGGGGATTGGGATTGCTGCTGAACCCTCAGATTGAGGGAAATGGGTATGGTTATGATTCACCAAGTGCTCAAGATCAAAGAGGTTCACAGGTGGACATTAAAATCGAAGACGATGGACAAGAGCTGAATGATTTGCTCAAGAGTGGACAGAACGCTTCATCTGGGGACGATCTTCCGCCATCTGAGACGAAAGCTCCAACGGGATTCGCCCCTTTGGATCCGCCTAAACTTGTCCGGACCAAGGATCCGGAGGAATTGGCGCAGGCCGTTCGTCACCTGACAGACAAATAAGGAGGGTGAAAGTAATTGAACGAGCGTAAAGCTTCACATTTGAACCATTCTGATCTGTGGGAAAAGTGGAAAGAACATGGAGATCTTGAAGCCAAGAAAACGTTGATTGAAAAGTATCTTCATATTGTAAATTATGTATCCGGTCGACTGGCTGTTGGTTTACCCAAAAATGTTCCCAAGGATGACTTGGAGAGCAATGGCGTTATGGGGTTAATTGATGCATTGGAGAAGTTCGACTATGAACGTGGTCTGCAATTTGAAACTTATGCATCATGGAGGGTCCGCGGAGCCATTCTTGACGGTCTGCGTCAAGGTGATTGGGTTCCGCGTTCTGTGCGTGAGAAGGCCAAGCGAATTGAAGACGCCTACCAACAGCTGGAACAAAGTTATCTCAGGTCTGTTAGTGATGAGGAAATGAGCGAGTACTTGGACGTATCCACTAAAGATTTTCAACATATGCTTCAGGAAGTGGCAGTCATGTCACTTTGCTCGCTGGAGGACCCAATTCGTGAGGAAGAGTCTGAGACTCGTCTGTCTTTGATGGTGGATGAGAAAGCCAAAAATCCGGATTATAAAGTGAATGAATTTTATTTGAAGGAAGCTTTGGTGCAAGGGCTTGACAAGTTGACGGTAAAAGAGAGAACGGTTGTTTCACTCTTGTATTACGAAGATCTTTCTCTTAGTGAAATTGCTGAGGTTATGTCTCTTTCTCCGTCTCGTATATCCCAGTTACATTCCAAGGCAATATTACGATTACGCGGCACGTTGGACAAACAGAAAGATTTGTTGATGCGTAAAGATTAATAGAGAGAAGTAATATCATTGGAGTTTGGGGAGTGGAAAGTCTAAAAGGGGGAAGAATTGCGGTGACACAGCGGACTGCTTTGGAACAATGTTTAAACATTGTTTTATCGGACGACAAATGCACAGCCTACCTTGAATTTTCCAAAGAGGAAGAAGGCTTTGCTTGCACGATCGATGAACTTGAACAATTTGTGGCAAACAAGGGCATCAAACAAGGTGTATCGCGAGAGGCATTATTACTTTTTGTGAGCAACCCTGAAACCTATTTGAAAGATAAATACAAGATTGCAGAAGGTGTCGCTCCCATTCAAGGAACAGATGGATTCATCAAGGTTCTGGTTGGAATGGACGATACGAATGAACGACGACCACTGGAGTCGGAAGATGGAACTGTCGATTACAAAGAAGTGACCCGGTTAAACAATGTCCGTAGTGGCCAGATCATTGCAGAGCGGATCGCTCCTAGCGATGGCATACCAGGCAGGGCAGTAACGGGTGAGGAAATTCCTTATCGTCCGGGAAAAGAAGCTCGGTTTAAAGTTGGGAAAAACGTTGTGATTAACCCGGATGGTTCTGCGATGTATGCTGCACTGGATGGGCTGGTTACCAAAACGGACGGTAACAAACTGAATGTGTTTCCGGTTTATGAAGTCAATGGTGACGTTGACTACAATAACGGTAATATCGACTTTGTAGGCACAGTTGTCATACGAGGCAATGTACTTACCGGATTTAAAGTAAAAGCAGCAGGTGACATTCGTGTCGTCGGAGGTGTCGAAGGAGCTGAACTGGAAGCAGGCGGCTCAATCGAAATTACCGGTGGTATTATTGGTTATAACAAAGGACTGGTACAAGCAGGCCATAATGTTAAATGTACTTTCATTCAAGAAGGCAACGTAGATGCCGGTGAAGATGTTCTGGTTTCCCAAAGTATTATGCATTCCAATATTCGTGCTGGCCACGGTGTCATCTGTGCGGGAACCAAAGGCCTTATCGTTGGTGGCTCGATCCAGGCTGGTCAGAACGTCTCAGCGCGTGTTGTGGGCAACAGCATGTCCACGGTCACTTCCATTGAAGTTGGTGTGCTACCAAAGCTGCGTAACGAACTCAATGATTTGCGCAAGGAAGTCAGAGAGCAGATGGATTCCTTGGACAAAACGAAGAAAGCTTTGACATTGCTGGATCAATTAGCTGCCGCTGGACAACTAACTCCAGATAAGATGTCGATGCGAATCAAGCTGAATGCTACGCAGAAATCTGCTCTTCGTATAAGTGAAGAAACGAAAATGCGTATCTTTGAAATTGAAAAGGCACTTGAAGATACAAGTAATGCTCGTGTTGATATTCTGAAGATGATTTATGGAGGCTCTAAAATAGTTATCGGCAGATACACGAAATTTATTAAAGATCCAGTGAGTCGAATTTCATTTTATTATCACGATGGTGATATTACGATGGTTCCATACGTTTAAGTACAGCATTCAGGCACAGGAAGAAATCCATTCGAAACCGTGAGGTGAGCGTATGAGTTTCAAAGCAGTGGAGTTGCAGATTGCGGTACCACGAACAAGTGAAGCGGGACGTTATCAAAGTGAAGCCCAGCAGCGACCGATTACGGATCAGAATCTTTTGGCAGAGCAAACGTCGAAAGAAGCAAATGAAGCAAGGCAACGAAGTGAAGCAATGGACGAAACTTCACAGACTTCGGTGCGTGATGGTCATAACCATGATGGGGATCAGCAGAGTGGTTCCGATGGACAGGAGACGGCTCAGGCTCAAGAAACTGTCAAACCTGCAGAGCACCCATACAAGGGAAAACACATAGATCTGTCTTTATAATAAATGGTTGTTATGGACATGCAGTCTTGCGCACCGATGGTTGAATCAGAAGGAGAGAACCCAATTTGTCACCATGGATCATTATTGTCATATTAGGGGCCTGCGCCATCGCCTACGCTTGTATTATGCCTCGGAAAAACAAGGCGCAAGAGCCTGGGCATCAACTGGTGCAGGAGATGGAATCTACGCTTGAACACTACATGACCGAGATCGAAAATGATAATGATGCTCTTATTCAACGTGTGGCTGAAATGAAGGGAGAAGCGACAGCAGCCGATCAACGTATGCAATTGCAACTTCAGGAATTACAGCAGCGGTTGGATCAGCTGGAACAGAGCAAAAAGAATGAAGCTGTCGCATCACCTGTTCCACACTCCGGTAATGTATCCGTACAATCTTCCGAAGGTTTGCAAGCACAATCGCTCGTGAAAAGTGTACAAGCAGAGGCGGCCCAGCAGGCGTTAGAAGCAGACCAACAGACCAGTGAAGCCGAATCTTTGCCTGGGCGTGAATCGATTAAAGATCGATATGCAGAACTCTTTAATCTACATGCTGAAGGTAAGTCGATGGATGCCATATCCAAGCAGACAGGCATTCAGCGAGGTGAGGTACAGTTAATACTGCAACTGGCAGAACGGGAGGAAAGCTAAGTCATGGACAAGCGATCCTTATGGATTGGTCTGGGGAGCGGCATGATTATTGGTGCGGTTTTGCTTCAACTGGCCACAGTTGGACAAAATGCATTGTCGGATAGTAATCTGGACCCCGAGCAGACTGCCAATATGACCAAAGAACAGCTTGAAACGGCCGCGAAAACCTTGGATATGAAGTTGGTCGGTTCTGAAGAGGAACTATACACAGAAGCAGAGTGGGTGGCAAAGAAAAAGCAGGAGAGCAGTGAGTTGCAGGGGAGTACAGCAACACCGCCAGAGACAGCAACCTCTACGGAAACACCTACCGAGCCTGAGAAGCCACAAGAGCCTGCTGCAAGTGAAGGTGAAGGGCAGAAAGAGATAACTGAGCCGAAGACAACAGAACCTGTAACGCCAAGCAATCCGAAAGCCGCAACAGTATCATTTAAAGTACGTTCAGGCAACAGTCTGGCGATCGTTGCAGCAAACCTAAAAACTGCGGGAATCGTAGATGATGCTCAAGCATTCATAAAGGCTGGCAAGGCTGAGCGAATCAATACCAAAATCCAGGTGGGTACCTATGCGCTTGAAAAAGGCGAAAGTTTCAAATCCATCATCGCAAAAATCACGAAAGAACCGTCAAACTGAGCATGCTCGGACAGGACGGTTTTTGCGTATTAAACGGTACATTTTCAAAGCTTGATAATAATTAGCGCCTGAGTTACATATCAAGTTTAAAATGATTCGATACTAGCAAAAAACGAAAAGTAGATTTTAGCTTCAAAGACTGTTGCATCGGACAGTCAGTTATGCTATATTAGATAACGGTGTTAAAACACACGCATGTGCTAATTTTGTTGAGGGTGCTTTCCTTATGGAGAGTCTTGGCGAAAAATGATGCCGGCGGAGGACACAATAAAAACCATATTAGGAGGTGTGTGAAGATGGCAGTAATCTCCATGAAGCAGCTTCTCGAAGCTGGGGTACACTTCGGTCACCAAACTCGTCGTTGGAACCCAAAAATGGATCGTTATATCTTCACTGAAAGAAACGGAATTTACATCATCGATTTGCAAAAAACGGTGAAAAAAGTCGAAGAGGCTTACAATTTCGTTAAAGGAATCGCAGGAGAGAATGGTAAAATTCTTTTCGTGGGTACTAAGAAACAAGCTCAAGATTCTGTTAAAGAAGAAGCTGAACGTGCTGGTCAATTTTACATTAACCAACGCTGGCTCGGCGGTACCCTGACTAACTTCCAAACTATTCAAAAACGTATTGATCGTTTGAAACAGTTGGAAGCTTGGGAAGAAGACGGTACATTCGCTGTATTGCCTAAAAAAGAAGTAATCTTGCTTCGCAAAGAAAAAGATCGTCTGGAGAAATTCTTGGGCGGTATTAAAAATATGAAAGGCCTGCCAAGCGCCCTGTTCATCATCGATCCACGCAAAGAGCGTATCGCTGTTGCGGAAGCTCGCAAATTGGGTATCCCAATTGTAGGTATCGTTGATACTAACTGCGATCCGGATGAGATCGATTATGTTATCCCAGGTAATGACGACGCGATCCGCGCTGTTAAATTGCTGACAGGTAAAATGGCTGATGCTGTAATCGAAGCTAACCAAGGCGAAGAAACTTCCGCTTAATAGATTCGAACATATGTTATAAACTAAATGAAAAGGGTGGTTGGCAGGTGGATAACCTCTCACTGCCCTTTTTTTAGAGTGTACGTACAATACTTAATGTTGGAGGGAATTTATAATGGCAGTTAATGCGAGTGCAGTAAAAGAACTTCGCGAAAGAACGGGCGCTGGTATGCTCGATTGCAAAAAAGCACTGGAAGAAGCAAACGGTGATGTAACAAAAGCGGCTGAATTGTTGCGTGAGAAAGGTCTTTCTGCAGCAGCAAGCAAAGCAGGCCGTGCAGCAACTGAAGGCGTTGTAGAATCTTACATCCACGCTGGTGGACGCATTGGTGTCTTGGTTGAAGTTAACTGTGAAACTGACTTCGTTGGTAAAACGGATCAATTTAAGGATTTCGTTAAAGATGTAGCTATGCAAATCGCTGCAGCTAATCCTAAATTCGTTAAACGCGAAGAAGTTCCTACAGATGAGCTGGAAAAAGAAAAAGAAATCCTGAAAGCTCAAGCTCTTAACGAAGGCAAACCAGAGAAAATCATTGAAAAAATGGTTGAAGGCCGTATCGGTAAATACTACGAAGAGTACTGCCTGATGGAACAAACTTTCGTTAAAGATCCAGACAAAACGATCTCTCAATTGCTGAACGAAAAAATCAGCCAAATTGGTGAAAACATCTCCATCCGTCGTTTCGTTCGTTACGAACTGGGTGAAGGTCTTGAGAAAAAAGTAGACAACTTCGTAGAAGAAGTAATGTCCCAAGTAAATAAATAAGACGGTTTCTATAGACCGGCGAGCAGAATTGATTTTCGAAGATATAAGAATGATGAAACTTCGAAGCGTAAACTCCCTTATATCTCAGGAAAACAGTGCCTCACCGGTTAAACGTTTTTCCTAAAAGAGCGGAACACAACTGTGTTCCTTTCTTTTTAAGCAGGAGGCCATGCGCGAGAAGTTTTGTTGGTTGAACACCAAGCGTGTTCGATTCAAAGTGGAGGGTGAATAATTGGAACAGCCAGTATTTAAACGTGTTGTCTTAAAGGTCAGCGGAGAGTCTCTTTCCGGTCAAAACGGCTACGGTATTGATGCAGATACGATCTCGTCGATTGCCCAACAGGTAAAAGAGGTTGTTGCACTTGGTGTACAGGTTGCTATTGTATGTGGCGGCGGAAACATCTGGCGTGGAATTGCCGGTAGTGAAAACGGCATCGATCGTGCAACTGCCGATTATATGGGTATGCTGGCGACAGTAATGAACTCGCTGGCACTGCAGGATGCTTTGGAACAGATTGAAGTGCCTACGCGTGTACAGACATCTATTGCAATGCAACAGATTGCAGAGCCTTATATTCGTCGTAGAGCTATTCGCCATCTGGAGAAAGGCCGGGTCGTTATTTTTGCAGCAGGTACAGGTAACCCGTTCTTTTCCACGGATACAACAGCAGCACTGCGCGCAGCGGAGATTGAAGCAGAAGTTATCTTGATGGCCAAAAATAAAGTTGATGGTGTATACTCAGCAGATCCGTTTAAGGACAGTACGGCTGTGAAATTTGATCAGTTGACTTACATGGATATTCTTAACAAAGACCTTGGTGTAATGGATTCGACGGCATCCTCGCTTTGTAAGGACAACAACATCCCGTTGATCGTATTTGCCATTACGGAACAAGGTAACATCAAACGTGTTGTTCTGGGCGAACGTATCGGAACAATCGTTAAAGGGAGTGTAGATTAATGCCACAAGCGGTTAAACAACATGCCGAAGAGCGTATGGAAAAAGCAATTCAAGCATTGCGTCGTGACCTGGCTAGTTTGCGTGCAGGCCGCGCAACTCCAGCTCTTCTGGACCGAATTCAGGTAGAGTATTATGGAGCAATGACGCCATTGAATCAACTCGCTAATATCAGTACTCCGGATTCCCGTACACTGATGATTCAGCCTTGGGACAAATCCTCCATGGGTGACATCGAGCGTGCTATCATGAAATCGGATCTGGGTCTTACTCCAGCCAATGATGGCAGCATGATCCGTTTGTCTATTCCGGCATTGACGGAAGAACGTAGAGCGGAACTTGTTAAGCTGACGAAGAAGTTCGGTGAAGAAGGTAAAGTAGCGATTCGTAACATTCGCCGTGATGCGAATGATGACATTAAGAAAATGGAAAAGTCAGATATTTCCGAGGATGAATCCCGGAGACATCAAGATGATATCCAAAAATCGACCGACAAGTTTATTGCTGAAGTCGATAAGGTACTCGCTGCCAAAGAAAAAGAAATCATGGAAGTGTAAGACAAGCGCAGCCCCTCCAATACGGTGGGGTTTTGTCTCTTTTTCCAAGCTTCAGATAAAGAAACTTCAGGGATTTTGGAGGAACAGGAATGATCAAACGGGTTCGGTCGTGGTGGAATGGGGCTGACAAGCAGGAAACGCTGACTATATCCGAGGACAATATCCCGCAGCACGTCGCCATCATCATGGACGGCAATGGACGATGGGCCAAACGTTTGGGACTCCCGCGTATAGCCGGGCACCAAAATGGCATGAAGGCGGTCAAACGTGCGACCATCGCGGCGGATGAACTGGGCATCAAATATCTGACGATGTACGCTTTTTCGACAGAAAACTGGACGCGTCCAAAAGAAGAAGTGGATTTTCTGATGCGACTTCCGCAAGAATTTCTAGCTATAGAGCTGGATGAACTTATAGAAAAAAATGTGCGCATTCGCATGATGGGTCAAGAGGAACATTTACCTTCTCATACCATTAATGCCTTGCGGGAAGCCATTCGTCTTACGGAACATAATACAGGTCTCGTTTTGAATTTTGCAATGAACTATGGAAGTCGTCGTGAAATGACGGACTGTGTTAAACAGATCGCTCTGCAGGTGAAATCGGGGGAACTATCGGCAGAGGATATAACACCTGAACTCATTGATAGACATATGCTGACGGTTGACATGCCTGATCCGGATCTGCTGATCCGGACGAGCGGAGAGTTGAGATTAAGCAACTTTATGCTTTGGCAGCTTGCATATAGTGAATTATGGTTTACGGATATATACTGGCCCGAATTTGGCAAAAAGCATTTGCTTGAAGCAGTAGCCGAATATCAGCGCAGAACAAGGCGTTACGGCGGTTTGAAATAGATGGAGGATGAAGCCGTTGAAACAGCGACTAACGACAGGAATCATAGCAGGTGTGTTGTTTTTAGGTTTTTGCATGCTGGGCGGACCCTGGTACCATGGTTTGGTATTGCTTATGGCTCTCATCGGTTATTATGAATTTGTTAAAATGACCGGGGTGATGCCTTTTTCAGGTGTAGCCCTGATTGGATATGCTGGTGTTTTTGCCATTGTGTTTCCTTGGGAAATGCTTTGGGAGGCAAGACCGCTATCCTTATTTCAGGTCATCTGGATAGTAATGCTTGTACTGATGACAGCTTCGGTTGTCACCAAAAATAAGGTTCCCGTGAATACAGTGGCCATGCTTTTCCTCGGCGTGTTGTATATAGGGATCGGTTTCTATTACATTGCAGAATCCAGACATCTGCATCATGGGTTGTTCTGGACGTTCCTGTTGCTGGGCTCCATATGGGCCAGTGATGCAGGAGCTTATTTTGTAGGGAAACTCATTGGTAAAAACAAACTGTGGCCTTCCATCAGTCCAAACAAGACTATAGAGGGTGCACTGGGTGGCATCGTAATTGCAATTGTTACTTCTGTTATTTTTGCATTAGTATCAGACGGTTTGCTTTCCTGGCAGAGAGCGATTGTGATCGGAATTGCCTGTGCAGTTGTAGGTCAGATGGGTGACTTGATCCAGTCTGCATACAAACGTGTATATAATATCAAGGATTCAGGCAGTCTTCTCCCAGGGCATGGAGGCATTCTTGATCGGTGCGACAGCTGGATTGTTGTTTTTCCATTCGTACATATACTAATGCTACTGCCCTACTAAAGAAGAACATGAGTCTGAGATAACAGCATTGTTCGCCGTAGGCATTGGATAATTAAAGATGAGGTGCAGCATGAAAAAAATTGCGATTCTTGGGTCAACCGGTTCCATTGGAACCCAGACACTGGATGTAGTTGACATGCATCCAGAACTCTTTCAAGTGGAGGGACTGGCTGCCGGAGGCAATACAGACCTGCTGATCGAACAAACCAAACGTTACCGGCCGAAGAAAGTATCAGTGGGGTCCAAAGAACTGGCGGAGAAGATAGCTCCACATTTGCCAGCAGGAACGCAACTATTTTATGGCAACGAGGGACTCGTAGAAGTTGCGGCAGGAACCGATGCGCATACGGTTGTTACAGCGGTGGTGGGCAGTGTTGGATTGGAGTCAACGCTTGCTGCCATAGATGCAGGCAAACAGATCGGACTGGCCAATAAGGAGACATTGGTTACAGCGGGGCATATCGTTACGACAAGAGCGGTTGCCAAAGGAGTCTCTTTACTGCCCGTTGATAGTGAGCACTCTGCAATATTCCAATGTTTAAATGGTGAAAACAGAGAACGCCTGACAGGCATCACGCTCACCGCTTCAGGTGGATCATTCCGTGATCTTACCCGTGAACAGTTGAAGAACGTGACTATAGAGGATGCGCTTAAACATCCGAATTGGTCAATGGGCTCCAAAATCACGATAGACTCGGCAACGATGGTTAACAAGGGTCTTGAGGTCATTGAAGCACATTGGTTATTTGGTCTTCGATATGATCAGATTAATGTATTGCTTCACCCAGAGAGTGTTATTCATTCATATGTGGAATTTGATGACACAAGCATCATCGCACAACTGGGGAATCCGGATATGCGAGTTCCAATTCAATATGCACTGACTTACCCTGACCGCTTGCCATCACCGGCACAGCGTCTGTCTCTTGCTCAAGCTGGGAAATTACATTTCCGTGATATGGATATGGAACGGTTCCCGTGTTTAAGAATGGCGTATGAGTGTGGTAAAATGGGAGGAACCGCAACAACGGCGTTTAATGCAGCCAACGAGGTTGCTGTAGCCCGTTTCTTGCGTAAAGAGATTTCATTCCTTAAAATAGAAAATATTATTGCTTCTGTGCTGGAAGCACACCACACTGTGGACGAGCCTGATCTGCAGGAGATCGCACGTTGTGATCAGGAGAGCCGTAAGCTTGCGGCCAGTCTGTAATCTCTTTTTTCATTACAAATTGGAAGAAGTGATTCTCTTGTGCGGCATCAGAGAATAATGATAATCTAGAGGGACAGACTGCGGTATGTGCCGTGAAGGAGGATGGATAGGGATTGGAAACCATACAAGTGGTATTTCTAACGGTGCTCATGTTCTTTGTCATCGTGACGGTTCATGAATGGGGGCATTATTATTTTGCCAAACGCGCCGGTATTCTTGTACGGGAGTTTGCGATCGGTTTTGGTCCCAAATTGTTCTCATATAAAAGAAACGAGACCCAGTTTACATTGCGTTTGTTGCCTTTTGGTGGATATGCACGGATGGCAGGGGAAGATCCGGAACTGGTAGAGATCCAGGAAGGACAGACCATTGCGGTAAGATCAGCGGATGACCAGGTGAAGATGATCTATCTGGATCAGCTGGATAACCGTAAAAATGTAATACGTGGTGAAGTCATCTCCATTGATATGGAGAGAGCGCTGAAGCTTCAACTCGATGTAGATGGAGAGATTCAGGAGTATCGTATTCATCCTCAAGCAATGTTGGTAAGTCGTGGTAAACAAACGCAGATTGCACCGAAAGATCGTCAATTCGGCAGCAAAACTGTTGGACAGCGTGCATTGGCTATTTTTGCGGGCCCACTCATGAACTTTATCTTGGCCTTTGTGCTGTTTGCTGTATATGCCCAGATGGCAGGAGTTCCAGTGGAAAATCCAAAAAATCTTGTAATTGGTGAAGTGCTTGAAGGTGGGGCAGCCGATGAGGCGAACCTGCAAAAGGGCGATATTATCGAAACCATCAATGGTACTGCAATTGGTACGGATTCACAAAAAATGGTGTCGATGATTGCCGATTCCAAAGACAAGCCGATGGAATGGACGCTGCGCCGGGGTTCGGATACGTTTAATATAACGATTACTCCACGTGCTGTAGAAGGACAAGAGGGCGGTAAAGTGGGAATCGTACCTACGTTACCAACCCGATCTGTTGGATTTGTAGAGACATTTAAAGTCTCAGGCGTGGCCATGGTTGATACAACCAAAATAATATTTGAAGGTTTTAAACATCTGATCAATCAGTTCAACATGGATGATATCGGTGGTCCAGTTCGCACATTTGAAGTGACAGGACAAATTGCTAAACAAGGGATTGAACAGTTAACGAGATGGGCAGCGATTTTGAGTCTGTACCTTGGGATTTTCAACCTGCTACCAATACCTGCACTGGACGGCAGTCGTCTGGTATTTTTGGGAATTGAAGCGCTGCGCGGCAGACCTGTTGATCCCAATCGCGAAGGCATGGTGCATTTCGTCGGATTTGCGATGTTGTTTGTGTTGATGCTGGCAGTAACTTACAATGATATATTACGTTTAATTAACGGATAATTACGGTTGGACTACGCTCTGGACATTCAGAGATAGTCGTTATGGGAGGACGCTGGAGTCTTATGTCAAAGGAAAATGATAAACAGTTCGTGACTGAAATCACACCACAGGGTGAGGATTTCTCACGCTGGTACATTGATGTTATCAAAAAAGCTGATCTCATGGACTATGCACCCGTACGCGGTTGTATTGTGTTCAAACCAGACGGATTTGAAATCTGGGAACATATTAAGGATGAGTTGGATCGTCGTTTCCGGGAAACGGGTCATCGCAACGCATACTTCCCGATGTTCATTCCTGAGAGCTTCTTTCAAAAGGAAAAAGAGCACGTGGAAGGTTTTAACCCTGAATTACCATGGGTTACGGAAGCTGGCGGAGAGAAGCTGGAAGAACGTCTGGCAATCCGTCCTACATCCGAAACGATTATTGGTCACATGTATTCCAAGTGGATTCAGTCTTATCGGGATCTTCCGGTACTGATCAACCAGTGGGCTAACGTAGTTCGTTGGGAAAAAAGAACATTGCCTTTCCTTCGCACAAGTGAGTTCCTGTGGCAGGAAGGTCATACAGCGCATGAGACGGAAGAAGAAGCACGTGAAGAAACGATGAAAATGCTTCAGATTTATCGTGAAGTGGTTGAGGAATACTTGGCTATTCCTGTAATTGTGGGTCAGAAAACCAAGTCCGAGAAGTTTGCGGGTGCGGTGGATACCTACTCGATCGAAGCCATGATGAAGGATGGACGTGCAGTACAAGCAGGTACATCTCACTACATGGGGACGAACTTTGCAAAAGCATTTGAAATCCAGTATCTTAGCCGGAATAATGTGCTGGAGCTGGCTTACACTACTTCATGGGGAGTAAGCACACGTTTGATCGGTGCATTAATTATGGTTCATGGAGATGACCGTGGTCTCGTACTTCCTCCTAAAGTCGCACCGACTCAAGTGGTCATGATTCCAATTGGACCTCCGAAAACGCGTGATGCTGTTGTTGGGCGTGCAGATGAGTTGTTCACTGAGTTGAAAAAAGCTGGAGTTCGTGTGAAAATGGATGATCGCAGCGATGTTCGCCCAGGTTGGAAATTCAACGAATACGAGATGCGCGGTGTTCCGATTCGTCTGGAGATTGGTCCACGTGATATGGAAAATGGCGTTTGTGTACTCGTATCACGGATCACAGGTGAGAAGAAAGTGGTAGAACAAGCAAACCTGGTAGAAGAGATCCAGGCTATGCTGACACAGATCCAGGTAGATATGTTAGAGCGTGCTCGCACATTTATGTCGGATAACTTCTACTCCGTGGATACACTCGATGAGATGAAAGAACTGATGGAAAATAAACGCGGGTTTACACTGGCCGGATGGTGCGGTTCAGAAGCTTGCGAAGATAAAGTAAGAGAAGTTACAGGTGCAACAAGCCGGAACATTCCGTTCCAGCCTGCTGAAGAAAAGCATACGTGCCTGGCTTGTGGTGAACAGGCAGAACACACGGTTGTGTTTGCAAGAGCATACTAAGTCAGGATCACTTGACGAAAAGCACTTATTCACCGTTTAAGTAATGAATGGAGAGCTTCTGTCGGATAAAATGAGTCGGTGCGAGTTCGGATCGGTGACATTTTTGAATGCAGGGGCTTTTCATGCTTTAAGGGGGTACAAGGAGGAACACGATGAGCGGATTCGAGGAGAAAAGAAAACGGTTTGAGTTGTTGATGAAACAGGCAGAGCTTCCGGCTGGTCTGTTAGAGCCCTATTTTTTGGATGGATGGATTGAACAAGTAGAGACTAATCGAAGTAATCGGGAATGGAATATTCTCATTGCAAAGGATACGTTAGTACCCGCTCCAATCTATCGCACATTTTGCCTGCATATTCAAGAGAAAATGAATCATATCGCCAAAATTTCATTTGGCTTCAAATATACGGACCAAGTACAAAATGGTGATATCGTCAGTGAATATTGGAATCTGTTTCTGGAGTGGGTTACCCGTGAGATTCCATCTGTAAATGGTTGGATGAACCGGACAACCTTTGAATGTGAAGAGGATCTTCTTCAACTGACAATGAGTGATGCAACGTCGATGGAATTGGCTCGTAAGAAACAGATTGATCAAGCTATTACAAAATTCTATGAAAAATACTTTCATCTACCTCTTCGCATCAAGATGCAAGTGGGTGAAGTGGGAAGTAATAAAGAGGCCATGGAACAGTTCCAGGCCCAAAAACGTGTAGAAGAACTTGAGGTCATCGAGAAGATGATGAGTGAAGTGGACACAGAAATCCCGGTGGATGAGGAGCAGGGTGATCTGCGTTTGCAAATGGGTTACGACATTAAGGAGCCAGCAGTACCTATGCAGGAAATCCAGGATGAAGAGAAAAAGGTCACGCTTCAAGGTTCGGTGTTTGGACTGGATCGTAAAGAACTGCGAAACGGAAATACGTTGTTTACCTTCTACCTGACCGACTTCACGGACTCCATGCAAATGAAGATGTTTGCCAAAACAAAAGAGGATGTTAAAATTCTCAGTTTGTTGGCTAACGGTAAATGGGTAAAAGTGCGTGGTCGTGTAGAATATGACCGGTTTATGCAAATTCCTGAACTGGCCATGATTCCATCGGACCTGATTGAAGTTAAAGCACCGCCGTCTCGCAAAGATAATGCACCAGAGAAGCGGGTGGAGTTCCATTTGCACTCTACGATGAGTACGATGGATGCTGTAACTTCAATCGACAAATACGTGAAAATGGCAGCAGAGTGGGGACATAAGGCAATTGCAGTCACTGATCATGGTGGGGTGCAGGTATATCCCGAGGCTTCCAAGGCTGCTAAGAAAAACGGGATTAAAATGATCTACGGCCTCGAGGCCAATGTCGTGAATGACTCTGTTGCCGTTGTAATGGCTCCTCAGCCATTGGATCTGCAAACAGCAACATACATCGTATTTGATATCGAGACCACAGGTTTGTCGGTAACACAGAACAAAATCATTGAGATTGCCGCTGTGAAGATGCAAGATGGTAAAGAAATCGACCGGTTTGCAACGTTTGTGAATCCGCATGAACGCATTCCCTACAACATTCAGCAGTTGACCAATATTAATGATGACATGGTAAAAGACGCACCTGAGCTGGAGCCTGTTATCCGAGAGTTTGTACAGTTTGCCGGAGATGGTGTACTTGTTGCGCATAATGCACGTTTTGATATGGGTTTTATTCAGGCTTCCCTGAAACAAATTGGATTGCCAGAGCTACCTAACCCTGTCCTTGATACATTGGAACTGGCGCGATTGTTATTTCCAAAAAATAAGAACCACCGTCTGAATACGATGGCAGATAAATATAAGGTTGGGCTGGAAAGTCATCACCGTGCCATTGATGATACGATTGCACTCGCGGGTATACTGATCGGATTATTAAATGATGCTGCTCAGATGAAAGGATTAACGAGGCTTGATCGTTTGAACGATTATGTAGGTGTCGACTTGTCGAATACAAGACCTTTCCATTGTGGAATCTATGCATTAAATGATGTCGGTAAGAAAAATCTATACAAGCTGGTATCTCTCTCTCATACGGAACATTTCAAGCGGGTACCGTGCATTCCCAAATCAAAACTGATTAATTTGCGTGAAGGCCTTGTTATTATATCGGGCTGTGAAAAAGGGGAGTTTTTCGAAGCGGTGCTTAACAAATCGCTCGAAGAAGCGGAAGAGATCGCTGAGTTCTATGACATACTGGAGATCCAACCACTTACCATGTATATGCATTTGGTGGATAAAGGGTTGGTGGCTACACCCGAAGAAATCAAAACAGCGATCCGTAAAGTCATCGATATAGGTGCAAAATTTAATAAACCGGTCATAGCCACAGGTAACGTGCACTATTTGGAACCGCGTGACAAGTTATATCGGGATATTACCATTCACGGAATTACAGGTTTTAGTCCACTCAAAGATCAACGTAAACCGGATGCACATTTCAGAACGACAGAGGAAATGCTGGAAGAGTTCCAGTTCCTGGGCCAAGATAAAGCTTACGAAGTCGTTGTTACAAATACGGTAGAGTTATCTGACCGCTTTGAGGAAATTAAGTTATTCCCGGACAAACTGTTTACTCCAATTCTGGAAGGTGCGGACGAAGAAATCCGTAATACCTGCTATGACACTGCCAAGTCTATCTATGGCGAGGAATTACCAGAAGTAATCGTTGCACGACTAGAGAAAGAGCTCATTCCAATTATTAAATACGGTTTTTCTGCCAACTATCTGATCTCGGAACGCTTGGTTAAAAAATCGAATCAGGATGGTTACCTCGTAGGTTCGCGGGGATCGGTTGGCTCCTCTGTTGTTGCTACATTCCTGGGTATATCCGAGGTTAATCCACTACCTGCTCATTATATTTGTGTGAATTCAGAATGCAAACACAGCGAGTGGTTCCTGGACGGCAGTGTTCGGAGTGGATTTGACCTTCCAGAGAAAGAGTGTCCGGATTGTGGTGGCACACTTAAAGGAGAAGGCCAGGATATTCCGTTTGAGACCTTCCTTGGATTTAAAGGAGATAAAGTTCCCGATATTGACTTGAACTTCTCTGGTGATTATCAGCCTCATGCTCATAACTATACGAAAGTACTATTTAGTGAGAAGAGTGTTTTCCGTGCGGGGACCATCGGTACGGTGGCTGAGAAAACAGCATTTGGTTTTGCCAAGAAGTACGAGGAACATCATCAGAAGAAATGGCGTGGAGCTGAATTGAATCGTTTGGCCTCTGGCTGTACTGGGGTGAAACGGAGTACTGGCCAGCATCCCGGTGGTATTGTCGTAGTACCTGATTATATCGAGGTCGAAGACGTTACACCTGTTCAGTTTCCGGCTGACGACGTTAATGCGGAGTGGAAAACGACACACTTTGATTATCATGCTTTTGAAGAAAACTTGCTGAAACTTGATATTCTGGGGCACGATGATCCAACTATGATGAGGATGTTGCAGGATTTGACAGGGGTCGATCCAACGACCATTCCGATGAATGATCCGAAAGTTATGAGCATGTTTAACTCAACCGAAGCTTTGGGTGTTACACCGGAACAGATTAGGTCGCCAGTCGCAACGTTTGGCGTGCCGGAGATGGGAACGAAGTTTGTACGTCAGATGCTTGTTGAATCCCAGCCGACGTCTTTTGCCGATTTGCTGCAGATTTCCGGATTGTCCCATGGTACAGGGGTATGGCTTGGAAACGCTCAGGATCTGATTAAGAACGGAACGTGTAACATTAAGACGGTAATTGGTTGTCGGGATGATATCATGTTATTTCTGATCTATAAAACGGGAATGGACGCAAGTCTGGCATTTAAGATTACCGAGAGTGTTCGTAAAGGACGGGGTCTGCCACAGGAATGGATTGACGAGATGAAGAATTGTAAAGTGCCTCAATGGTACATTGATTCGTGTCTCAAAATCCAGTACATGTTCCCGAAGGCTCACGCGGCCGCTTATGTTATTTCGGCAGTACGTACGGCGTTCTTCAAGCTGTATCATCCGATTGAATATTACGCAACTTACTTTACTGTTCGAGCTGATGAGATTGATATCGAACTGATGTGTCAGGGATATGACGCGATCTATCGCAAAATTACGGAAATTGAGCAATTAGGTTTCCAGGCACCTCCAAAAGAGAAAAACATGTTACCTGTCCTGGAAATGGGTCTGGAAATGGCAGCACGCGGATTCTCGCTGAAATCCATTGACTTATACCGTTCAGAAGCGACAAAGTTCATCGTTGACGGAAAAACACTAATCCCTCCATTTTCAGCTTTGGCAGGAATCGGGGATAATGCAGCTCGCAATATTGCTGCGGCAAGAGATCATGGTGAATTCCTGTCGGTGGAAGACTTCCAGCAGAAGTCGAAAGCAAGTAAGACCATTGTTGAACTCCTGTCGAATATGGGATGTTTCCGTGGCTTGCCAGAGAGCAATCAGCTTTCCCTTTTCTAGGATTGAATTTGGATCTAACCATAGCGATTGTTGGGGGAACGTAATTTTTCCTTCATTAGTAAGTAAACTGCCTGAAGCATCGCTTACTTGTCACTATTACCAGACTATGTTATAATTTTTGAAGTGAACGAGATAGTACGAATTTCTAAAGAGTGGGGAAACCCACTCTTTAGTCTTTGGTATACAAGAATCTTGGGTATTGAATAATCTGCCAGTGCTTTTTTGCTGGTGTAACCTAAGTTGGAGGTTATTGGTTTTGAGCACAACGAACATTAAATCTACCGTGGAAGAAATGATCCAACCCTACTTGAACGAACAAGGCTTCGAGCTGGTTGACATCGAATACGTCAAAGAAGGCAGCAACTGGTTTTTACGGGTGTATGTCGACAAAGAGGGTGGCATCGACATCGACGATTGTGTCTTGATCAGCGAAAAGCTGAGCGCCAAGCTGGATGAGAACGATCCGATTCCAACCATCTATTTCCTTGAAGTGTCTTCTCCCGGTGCGGAGCGTCCACTGAAAAAACCTGAGGACGTTACCAAAGCTGTAGGCAAAAATGTTTTTGTTACAACCTACGAGCCGGTGAACGGATTGAAGGAATTTGAAGGCAAGCTGCTTTCCTTTGATGACGAGGAACTCGTGATCGAAGCAGGCAAAAAACAGCATGCCATTTCTTATGATAAGGTTGCCAGTGCGCGCCTAGCTATTTTGTTTTAAGTGCCTTGTTCACTTTATTAATGAAAAAGACACATCTCACGATAACGGCAAGGTGCTCATTAGTTCAGAGCCTTTCGCCGTTTTACGTATGAGATGCCATGTTTGAAAGGGGGATCAACATTCATGAGTACGGATTTTATTGAAGCAATGAATGAATTGGAACGGGAAAAAGGGATCAGCAAGGATGTGCTGTTTGAAGCGATCGAGGCTGCACTAATTTCCAGCTACAAGCGGAATTTCAACACGGCCCAGAATGTGCGTGTTGACATGAACCGTAATACGGGAGTTATTCGGGTGTATGCCCGTAAATTGATCGTGGAAGAAGTCCTGGATTCACGTACCGAAATTTCATTGCCTGCTGCACGAGAAATCAACCCACACTTCCAGCTGGAAGATATTGCGGAGATTGAAGTTACGCCGCGTGATTTCGGACGTATCGCGGCACAAACTGCCAAACAGGTAGTGACCCAGCGGATTCGTGAAGCCGAACGCGGCCTGATCTACAACGCTTTCGTAGATAAGGAAGAAGATATCGTTACGGGAGTGGTGCAGCGTCAGGATTTGCGCAATATCTACATCGATCTGGGCAAAATCGAAGCGGCTTTACCGCTGACCGAATTGATGCCGAACGAGAAGTTTGTTCATGGTGACCGTATTAAGGCGTATATCACCAAGGTCGAGAATACGACAAAAGGGCCGCAAATCATTTTGTCCCGTACCCATCCGGGCCTCTTGAAACGTCTCTTTGAACTGGAAGTGCCTGAGATCTTTGACGGTGTAGTTGAAATTCGCTCCGTCGCTCGCGAAGCAGGGTTCCGCTCCAAGATTGCCGTTCATTCCCGCAACGAGGAAGTTGATCCAGTTGGATCTTGTGTAGGTCCTAGGGGAATGCGCGTGCAGACCATTGTGGGTGAGCTGCGCGGTGAAAAAATCGACATCGTTCGTTTCTCCGATCAGGTAGACGAATATGTTGCTAATGCACTGAGTCCTTCCAAAGTATTGGAAGTTCATGTATTTGAGGAAGAAAAGATGGCTCGGGTTATCGTTCCGGACTATCAACTGTCGCTCGCAATTGGTATCAAAGGCCAAAATGCCAGATTAGCAGCCAAATTAACCGGCTGGAAAATCGACATTAAGAGCGAGAGCCAGGCGGAACAGGAATTCGGCAGAGAAAAAGATTCTTCTTCTGAAATGCATCAGGATTCCGTCTCCGTCGACTAAAGTAAAGTACGGGGGGCGCTGACGTATGAAACCAAAAAAAGTGCCGCTGCGCAAATGTGTGGCATGCCAGGAAATGATGCCCAAAAAGCAGCTGATTCGCATTGTTAAAACGCCAGAGGATGAAGTGCTGATCGATTTGACTGGCAAAAAATCCGGACGTGGTGCCTATTTATGCGGCAAAAAGTCCTGTTTTAAGCTCGCACTCAAAAACCGGGCTTTGGATCGGGCGTTAAAAGGCAAAGTCTCACCTGAAATTTACGAGCAATTAGCAGCTGACTTCATCGCGGTTGAGGATGAATTCATAGCAGCACAGGAGCGTGAACATGACTAATATTAAAACGCTGTCTTATTTGGGACTCTCTATGCGTGCAGGTAAACTTGTAACAGGTGAAGAAATTGTACTTAAAGCGATCCGTTCTTCCGAAGCTAAAATGGTTATTGTTGCGGGTGACGCCTCAGCCAATACACAAAAGAAATTTCGCGATAAATGCGGAACTTATAAGGTTCCTCTGTTGATCGGATTTGACCGGGATAGTCTGGGTTCAAGTATCGGTAAAGACACGCGTGTTGTTCTTGCAGTAACGGATCGAGGGTTTGCAAAAATGATCTCCAAGCAAGTCGGTATAATGTCGGAGGTGGAGTATATTGAGTAAACAGGAAAACAAGGATAAATTGCGGGTTTATGAATATGCGAAGTCCCTTAATATGAGTAGTAAAGAAATTATAACCATTCTTAAAAAGCTGGAAATTCCCGTAAACAATCATATGAGTGTCATGGAGAATGGTTCAGTCGGTAAGGTGGAACAATTTTTTAAAGATATAAAATCCACTGCTGCTTCCAAACAAGGCAACGATGCAAAACCAGTTGCAACTTCGGCAGTACGCAGTGACAAACCAGTGGACAGCAACAAGCCGGCCGGCGGAGTGAACACGCCGATTAGCAGCAACCCATCCGGTAGTCCCGTACAAACAAAAATACAACAGGAAAAGCAGGTAGGTATGAACAATAGACCAAATTCCAACAATAACAATGGCACTCAAAGACCCAGCGGCCAAGACAGTCGCAACAGAACGAACTCTTCCCAAGGCTCAAGCCAAGGGGGACAATCAAGTAACCGTCCAAAACCAGCTCAAAGTGGGCAAAGCAGTACTGCATCCCGTCCGCAAGGTACGGGACAACGTCCAAACAGCAGTGGTGGCGGTCAAGCAAGACCTTCAGGACCTAACACTGGTGGAAACACCGGTACTGGCGGCAACCGTAGTGGTGGCCAAGGTCAGAGCCAAGGACAAGGCCAACGTAGAAGCGGCCCAGGTGGTACTACTGGCAGCAACAACAATAGTGGAAACCGTTCGAACAGCGGTGGCGGTGGACGTCGTTATGATGACAACCGTGGCGGCAACTTCCGTGGTAACCGTGGTGGCAAGAACAACCGCAACAGAAATCAACAACAGTACCAACAACGTGAGAAAATTGATAACACACCTAAGAAAATCATCGTTCGTGGTGATATGACCGTTGGTGAAACAGCGAAGCTGCTCCATAAGGATGCTTCCGAAGTTATCAAAAAGCTCATCGCTATGGGTGTTATGGCAACAATCAACCAAGAGCTTGATATCGAAACGATCCTTCTGCTTTCAGGTGAATTCGGTGTTGAGGTTGAAGTGAAGATTGTGCTTGAAGATGACCGTTTCGAAACACTGGAAGAGAATGATGATGCTGCTGACTTGCAAGCTCGTCCACCAGTAGTTACGATCATGGGTCACGTTGACCATGGTAAAACTACTTTGCTGGATGCGATTCGTTCCACGAATGTATCCGATGGCGAAGCAGGCGGAATCACGCAACATATCGGTGCATATCAAGTTGAAATTAACAACAAAAAGATCACGTTCCTGGATACTCCGGGTCACGAAGCGTTTACAGCAATGCGTGCACGTGGCGCACAAGTTACGGATATGACGATTATTGTCGTAGCTGCGGATGACGGTGTTATGCCACAGACAATTGAGGCGATTAACCATGCCAAAGCTGCCGGGCTTCCAATCATCGTTGCTGTCAACAAAATTGACAAGCCGGGCGCTGATCCGGATAAAGTGAAACAAGAATTAACCAGCTATGAACTCGTTCCGGAAGAGTGGGGCGGAGATACCATCTTTGTTAACGTGTCAGCGAAACAAAGAATGGGTCTGGAAGGTCTGCTTGAAATGATTCTGCTCGTTGCAGAAGTGAACGAATACAAAGCGAACCCGGACAAACGTGCCCGTGGTACAGTGATTGAAGCCGAGCTGGATAAAGGACGTGGCCCAGTTGCACGTATCCTCGTACAGCACGGTACATTGAAAGTCGGCGATGCTTTCGTTGCAGGTAACTGCTTCGGTCGTGTTCGTGCGATGGTCAATGACAAAGGTCGAAAATTGAAAGAAGCTGGACCTTCAACACCTGTAGAAATCACAGGTCTGACTGAAGTTCCAGGTGCGGGAGATCCATTCATGGTGTTTGAAGATGAGCGCAAAGCGCGTTCCATCGCTGACAAACGTTCGATCACGCAACGTGAATCCGATCTGGGTACGCATACTCGTGTGACGTTGGATGATCTGTTCCAGCACATCAAAGATGGCGAGATCAAAGATCTGAACGTAATCATCAAAGGTGATGTACAAGGTTCGGTTGAAGCATTGAAAGGTTCCCTTGCGAAGATCGAAGTTGAAGGTGTACGCGTGAAAATTATTCATAGCGGCGCTGGTGCAATCACAGAATCCGACATCATTTTAGCTGCAGCATCCAATGCTATCGTGATCGGTTTCAACGTTCGTCCTGATAACCAGGCGAAATCAACTGCAGATCAAGAGCAAGTAGACATTCGTCTGCATCGCGTGATCTACAGTGTTATCGAAGAAATTGAACAAGCGATGAAAGGTATGCTCGATCCGATCTACAAAGAAAAAGTTATCGGTCATGCTGAAGTTCGGAGCACGTTCTCCATCAGTAAAGTGGGTACCATCGCTGGTTGTATGGTTACCTCGGGTAAAATTACGCGTTCTGCGGAAGCACGCCTGATTCGTGATGGCATTGTCCTTTACGAAGGTAAGCTGGATTCCCTGAAACGTTATAAAGATGATGCCAAAGAAGTAGCACAAGGTTACGAGTGCGGTATCACACTTGATAAATATAATGATCTCAAAGAAGGCGACGTTATCGAAGCTTTCATTATGGAGACAGTACAACGATAAGCAAGGAAGCATGAGGTGAACAACAATGGCTAAGATTCGTACAGGTAGAGTGGGCGAGCAGATCAAGAAAGAAATAAGTCTGCTCATCCAGTCTGAACTGAAAGATCCACGTATCGGCTTTATTACGGTAACGGGAGTCGAAGTGACAGGAGACTTGTCGCAAGCCAAAGTTTATCTGAGTGTCTTCGGTGAACAGGAACAAAAAGATAACACGCTGAAAGCTCTGGCAAAAGCAAATGGATTTTTGCGTTCGGAGCTGGGCAAACGTATCCGGTTCCGGCATGTTCCCGAGTTGATATTTAAGATTGACGAATCCATCGCTTATGGCAGCCGAATTGAGAAGCTGCTTGGCGATATTGGTTCCGACAAGAACGAATCCCAGTAACAGAATAGAGGAGACGGCAATGCACACTTATGAACAGGCGCTCCAGGCCGGAAAGCAATTTCTACTGGAGCATGATGATTACCTGGTCGTGTCGCATGTACAGCCGGACGGTGACGCAGTCAGCTCGACGGTAACGGTGGGCTGGCTGCTGTCATGTCTGGGTAAGACATTCACGATGATTAATGAAGGTGAAATCCCCGGGCGCATGCAATTTTTGTGGGAAGCAGGCAACATTGTGAACATGACCGAACAACCACCGCAGCGAAAATATAAAGCTGTTATCTGTGTGGATTGTGCAGACTTTGCCAGAGTAGGTTTGACACGTCATTATTTCGAAGATGATGCTGTTATCTTGAATATTGATCATCACCCTACAAATGACGGTTATGGTACAGTCAACATCATTAAGTCAGATGCTGCTGCTACGGCTGAAATCTTGTTCGATTTTCTTAACCTGTTCCAAGTAACATGGGATCAAGATGTTGCGACGGCAGTTTATACAGGATTGCTTACCGATACAGGTGGATTCCGCTATGCCAACACCAGCCCAAATGTAATGAAAACGGCCTCCAGACTGCTTGAACATGGCGTGAATGGACCCTATCTCGCCCAGACCTTGTTGGAGCAGGTGACTCTTCCGCAAGTTCGGATTTTGAATCAGGCACTATCAAGCCTGCAGATGACAGATGATGGAAAGATAGCCTGGGTTGTTATTACACCAGATGATATGGTGGCTTGTGGAGCAGCTAATGAAGATCTTGAAGGGGTAGTGAACTATCCGCGCAACATTCAGGGCGTGGAAGTTGGTATCTTTTTCAAAGTCATCAACGAGAATGCAGTCAAGGTTTCTTTGCGTTCAGCTGGTAAAATTGATGTTGCTGCACTAGCACAGACCTTTGGCGGAGGCGGGCATGTGCTCGCAGCCGGATGTCGTCTGGAAGGTAGACTTGATGATATTATCGCAAAAGTACTGAAGCAGGTGAATTCACAATGGTAAAGCCATTTGAAGGTGTACTTCCGGTATATAAACCGGCGGGATTTACTTCTCATGATGTTGTAGCCAAAATGCGTCGCATTCTCAAAATGAAGCGCATTGGGCATACGGGCACACTTGACCCACAAGTTACAGGCGTTCTGCCGCTCTGTCTTGGACGGGCGACACGTGTGGTGGAGTACATGCAGGAGCTTCCGAAGGAATATCTGGCTACGCTCAGATTGGGACTGTCTACTGACACAGAGGATATGACAGGGGAAGTCATCGAGCGGGCTGAAACGATTGTGGAAGTAACACAGGAACAGGTTCAACAGGTGCTTGAGCAGTTTCTGGGCACGATCTCACAGGTACCACCCATGTATTCTGCGGTAAAGGTAGACGGAAAACGTCTTTATGAGCTTGCTCGTGAAGGTAAGACGGTAGAGCGTAAGAGCCGTGAGGTCACAATCTATGAGCTCGAACTTACTGGGATTGAGACTCAGGGTGAGACCACCGATATATCCTTCCGGGCCTTATGTTCAAAAGGTACTTATATTCGGACATTGTGTGTAGACATTGGCCGGCAACTCGGATATCCATCGACCATGGTTCAACTGGAACGTACGATATCGGCAGGTATCTCTGCAGATCGTTGTCTTCGTATTGAAGAAGTGGAACAACTTATGGCTGACGGGACTTTGGCGGAGGCGCTGATTCCTGTTGACGAGGCTATTGCTTCAATTCCGGCCCACAAGGTTGGAGAAGAACTGACCAAAGGAGCACTGCAAGGTCAGAAACTGTCTGCGCGTCTTCTGGAACCGCCTGTGGAGCAACCTGGTTTGCTGCGGTTGTATGCTCAGGATGGTACGTTTCTGGGGATATTTGAGCGGGATGAACTAAAACCAACGGTGAGGGCAGTTAAAGTCTTTTTGCCGGAATAAAGAGGTTTCGGGCTTGGAGTTGTGGTGATGCTCTAGCTTGGCCTATCTAGTGAAATGCAGGTGAATGATTGTGAAAACCGTAATGCTAACCTATCCGCAGACGTTACATTCGACTGAGCTGAGCACACTGCCCCAAGTGCTTGCGATTGGTCAATTCGACGGACTGCATCTCGGACATGCAAGTGTCATTTTATCAGCTGTCCGCATTGCGCGGGAAACGGGCATGCAGGCAGCGGTCATGACCTTTCATCCACATCCGAAGGAAGTTATGCGCAAAGGGGATTACGAGGGTTATTTAACTCCCTTGAGAGATAAAGAAGAGATCTTGGCAGGAATGGGCGTTGATGTACTCTATGTGGTGGAGTTCAATGAGGATTTCTCACGGTTGACGCCGCAACAATTCGTACACGACTTGTTGATTCCTCTTCAGACACGAACAGCGGTGGTGGGTTTTGACTTCCGTTTTGGTCACAAGGGTGCAGGGGATGAACAACTTCTTCGTACTTTGGGAGAAGGAGAGATGACGGTGGAAACCGTTCCTCCTTTCTTGTTAAATGGTGAAAAAGTAAGCAGTTCTCTCATTCGTGGCCTGTTGAAGCGTGGGGAGATGGATGAGGCCAGTCATTGGCTTGGCCGACCTTACAGCATCAGAGGAACCGTCATTCACGGGGAGAAGCGTGGACGAACGATTGGATTTCCTACAGCCAACCTTGAACTCACGGATCATTACGTTACCCCGTCGAAGGGTGTTTACGCTGTTCGTGTGCAGTATGGCGAACAGGAACTGCGTGGGGTAATGAATCTCGGTGTGAAACCTACGTTTCACGAAAGCGGGATGAAACCTACGTTTGAAGTGCACCTGCTTGATTTTGATGGACACTTATATGACCAGGAACTAAAGGTTGAGCTCGTTCACTATATTCGTGCAGAACGAAAGTTTGACTCCATTGATGCATTAATTAGCCAGATTCGTGAAGATGCATTAACTGCCGGCCGCCTGTTATCTTAAAGGTTCAGGATTAAATGCATGTTTACATTTACTTTAACTAGGCAATTATGATATACTGTACTACGTTGTCGATTGAGACAACATTAACCTTGGCTTGGTTGCTTGCTCTCACCGGCGGTGACGAGGCTAATGGCGATTATATTGAAGGAGGTGAACAGGATGGCATTGACTCAAGAACGTAAACAACAACTGATCGACGAGCACAAAACTCACGAGTCCGATACAGGATCTCCAGAGGTGCAAGTTGCTATCCTTACGGAAAACATCACAAGTTTGACAGACCACTTGCGTACGCATAAGAAAGACCACCACTCACGTCGTGGACTTTTGAAAATGGTAGGTCAACGTCGTAAGCTTTTGGCATATGTGAAAAACAAAGATGTTAAACGTTACAGCGCACTGATCGAAAAACTCGGATTGCGTCGTTAATTATCGTACATGTTTTCAAAATCAACCTGGCTGTTATCCGTCATTCTTTTGTCTAAAAGGACAAGCGGAACTTACAGCCGGGTTGTTTTGTAGATGAACATGTTGCCATATATTTGTAGATGGGGCTCCGTGAGGAGCTTTTGTTGTGCAGGTTAGCATGTTGAAAGTTCCATACATAGCTAATGAATGCAGGACAAGCAGGAAATACTGTGAATATGCAGAATCCATTGAATTAGGAACGAATAAAAGGAGGGGTTTCATGGAACAGCGTGTTGAAATGCAGCTTGGTGGAAGAAAACTTACGCTTGAGACCGGGCGTTTGGCCAAGCAGGCTAATGCTGCCGTTAAGGTAACATACGGGGATACCGTGGTATTGTGTACCGTGACAGCATCAAGTGAGCCGAAAGATCTGGACTTTTTCCCATTAACGGTGAACTATGAAGAAAGATTGTACGCCGTAGGTAAAATCCCGGGAGGATTTATTAAACGTGAAGGCAGACCGAGTGAGAAAGCGATTCTTTCAAGCCGTCTGACAGACCGTCCAATTCGTCCTTTGTTCCCGGAAGGCTTCCGGAATGATGTACAAGTTCTGAATATCGTTATGAGTGTGGATCAGGACTGCGAACCGCAAATCGCTGCAATGATTGGTACATCAGCAGCATTGAGCATTTCGGATGTTCCATTCAGCGGACCGATTGGTGGCGTGAAAGTTGGACGTATTGATGGCGAGTTCATCATTAACCCAACGATTGCACAGCTTGAAGTTAGTGATATTGAACTGGTTGTTGCAGGAACCAAGGATGCCATCATGATGGTTGAGGCCGAAGCAAACGAAGTGGCGGAAGAAGTGATGCTCGAAGCAATCATGTTTGGACATGATGAGATCCAAAACATTATTGCTGTAATCGAACAACTTGTGCAAGTTGCTGGAAAAGAAAAAATGGCTGTTAAGTTGCGTACCGTTAATGCTGAAGTTAACAACAGTGTGCGTGAATTCGCCAGCGCTCGTCTGGTCGAAGCGGTTAAAATCGCCGAGAAGCATGCTCGTCAAGATGCAATCGATGTAGTGAATGACGAAACCGTTGCTCACTTTGAAGAGAAATATATTGAAAGTCCGGAATTGTTCAAAGACGTGAAGGAAGTTCTGCACGATATCGTCAAAGAAGAAGTGCGTCGTCTGATCACGCATGATAAAGTTCGTCCAGATGGACGTGGACTTGCTGAAATTCGACCAATTGAATGTGATACATCTCTGCTGCCACGTGCACATGGTACAGGACTGTTTACGCGTGGGCAAACGCAAGCACTTAGCGTTTGTACACTTGGTGCACTGGGTGATGTTCAGATTTTGGACGGAATCAGTCTTGAAGAAACGAAACGATTCATGCATCACTATAACTTCCCACCATTCAGCGTAGGCGAAGCGCGTCCATTGCGTGCTCCAGGCCGTCGCGAAATCGGACATGGTGCTCTGGGTGAGCGCGCGCTTTCCAAAGTGATTCCTTCCGAAACGGATTTCCCATACACGATTCGTTTGGTATCTGAAGTTCTTGAATCCAACGGCTCATCATCTCAGGCAAGTATCTGTGCCAGCACTTTAGCTATGATGGATGCAGGTGTACCAATCAAAGCTCCAGTTGCGGGTGTAGCTATGGGTCTGATCAAAGACGGAGATCATGTATCCATTCTGAGTGATATTCAAGGTATGGAAGATCACCTCGGTGACATGGACTTTAAAGTAGCTGGAACACCTGAAGGTGTAACTGCAATCCAAATGGACATCAAAATTGCTGGTATTAATCGTCAAATTTTGTCTGATGCATTGGCGCAAGCCAAAGAAGGCCGTATGCACATTTTGGGCAAAATGAACGAAATTTTGAAAACTCCACGTGAGCAGTTATCACAATATGCGCCAAAAATTACAACGATGCATATCAATCCGGACAAAATCCGTGATGTGATCGGTGCAGGTGGTAAAATTATCAATAAAATCATCGAAGAAACCGGTGTTAAAATTGATATTGAACAGGATGGACGTGTCTTTATCGCTTCTTCCAACCAGGAGATGAATGATAAAGCCAAAGCGATCATCGAAGGTATTGTGCGCGAAGTATTGGTCGGCGAGATTTATGTCGGTAAAGTAAAACGCGTAGAAAAATTCGGTGCATTTGTTGAAGTACTTCCTAACAAAGAAGGTCTGGTACACATCTCGCAACTGTCAACTGAACGTGTTGCCAAAGTGGAAGATGTTGTAGCTATCGGTGATTCCATTACGGTAAAAGTAACGGAAATTGACCCACAAGGTCGAATCAACTTGTCCCGTAAAGCAGTTTTGACTGCTGAAGCTCCGGCTCAATCCTAGGATACCGAAGCGACAGGTTATAAATGGATAGATTGAATGAAGAGACAGAATGTGAATTTCTGGCTCTTTTTTTAACGTTTAAATACGTAAAGCAAGGATGAAACCATGGCTTAGCATTCATATTTTTGCCCTTGTCCTCATATGATGGGGACAAAGACGGCGGGAGGATGGAGCTGTGGGAAACCAATCCAAAAAGCTGGCGGCTGTTCTGGCGGGTGTGACTGCGGTCATATTGATCGGACAAGTTGGCAGTGTACGTACATACATTACGGAGATCCGTGATGGGCCAGGTACGCAAAATGCTTTTGACATGTTTAAGGAGGCAACTGGAGAAGATGCGCTGTTGTCTGCGATTCGGGATAAAGCGGCTGAAACGAAAATTGCTCCGGTAAATGCCAGAGTGGATCGGGTATGGAAAGCGATTCCTGGTTATAATGGCATGGAGATTGATGTGGAAGCGACATACCGTAAGGCGCTGAGTGGAACGTTGAATACCAAAATAGCGTATGTCTACCGTCAGATTGAACCGGAGATCCAGCTTAAGGATTTGGGTGCACATCCGATCTATCGGGGGAATGCAAACAAACCGATGGTTTCTTTTATGATTAATGTGGCCTGGGGGAACGAATACATTAAACCGATGCTGGATACGCTCGATGCCGAGAAAGTGAAGGCTACTTTTTTTCTGGATGGAAGTTGGTTAAGCAAAAATGTTGAACTGGCCAAAGAAATTCAGAAACGTGGGCATGAGATGTCCAACCATGCATATTCTCACCCTAATATGAGTCGATTGAGCGCAGAACGGGCCAAGCTGGAAATTAGCAAAACCCAGGATCTGCTCCATAAAACACTGGGCGTAGAGAATCGTTGGTTTGCTCCGCCATCCGGTGACTTTAATCAGAAGACCGTTGACATTGCTTCATCCATGGGACTGAAAACCGTGTTATGGACAGTAGATACTGTGGATTGGCGTAAGCCAAGCCCGGATGCCGTTGTTGCCAAAATTGCTAAAAATACTGAGGCTGGAACGTTAATTCTAATGCACCCTACAGCTGCTTCTTCGGGAGCTTTAAAGGGCATGATTCAATCCATACGGGCCAAAGGTCTGGTGCTCGGAACAGTAAGTGAGACGCTGTCTTCGGAACGTGTAAATACCTCTACGGTTGAGTGAACGTTGTTTTTTTGTTAATATCAAACAGTTGGAACCAAATGTCGATTTCAATTTCAAGGTTGAGATCAAGGCAATTATAGAGATGTAGGAGGGCCAACCATGAAAAAAATTCAGCTGGGCAATGGCCTCAGAGTTGTCATGGAACAGATACCGACCTGCCGTTCTGTGTCTTTCGGAATATGGGTCAAGACAGGTTCGCGTAATGAGCAACCTGCAAGTAACGGAGTATCACATTTTATTGAACACATGTTATTCAAGGGAACAGATCGTTATGATGCCAAGGCGATTGCGGAGCAGTTCGATGCGATTGGCGGTAACGTGAATGCATTCACTTCCAAAGAATATACGTGTTATTATGCTAAAGTGTTGGATGAACATTTGCCGATTGCGGTTGATGTATTGTCTGATATGTTTTTCCGCTCCAAAATGGATGATGGTGAATTGATCAAGGAGAAAAACGTCATTCTGGAAGAAATCTCGATGTATGAAGATACGCCTGATGATATGGTTCATGATCTGATGGCCTTGGCCGCCTATGGTGAGCATCCACTCGCATACCCGATCCTGGGTACGGAAGAACGCCTCAAAGCGATGGATTCCAGCCATCTGCGTGCATATATGAAGGAGCACTACACGATTGAGAACACGGTCATTAGTATCGCAGGTAATATTGATGACAGTGTAATCGATCTGATGGAGAAGCATTTTGGTGCTTTTGATGTAAATGGAGTATCGGAAGCAGTCACGATGCCAGCCTTCCAAAGCGGACAGCTCTTTCACAAAAAGAAAACGGAACAGAATCATATCTGTATTTCGTTCCCGGGCTGTAAAATCGGAGATCCGCTGCAATTCGCTATGGTTGTTCTGAATAACGCCATTGGTGGAGGCATGAGCTCCAGACTGTTCCAGGAAATTCGTGAGAAACGGGGTCTTGCGTACTCCGTGTATTCCTATCATAGCTCTCATGCGGACAGCGGACTTTTCACGATATACGCAGGTACAGCACCGAAACAGACCAAAGAAGTGCTCGATCTGACCAAAGAGGTTCTACGCGACTTGGCTGTAAACGGCTTGTCCGAAGATGAGCTTCGTAAAGGAAAAGAACAGCTGAAAGGTAGCTTGATTCTGAGCTTGGAAAGCACAGGCAGTCGCATGAATCGTCTGGGTAAAAACGAGCTCATGCTGGGCAGACACCATACGTTGGATGAGATGATCACCAAAATTGAGCAAGTTACCATGGACGATATTAACGCGGTACTTGATCTGATGTTTGCTGAACCTTTTGCACTTGCTATGGTTGGCGCTTCAGATAAGACGATCGCTGGATTGAGAAGGGATGATTTTGTTGCATTACGTTCAAATACAGAAACTGCCGGGCAATGAAGATATTAAACTACCTCAAAAAATGTCGGAGCTGGCATCCGGCTTTGATGTAGTAGCTGCACTCCAGGAAGATGTTGTATTGCAGCCGGGTCAGCGTACGCTGATTCCTACCGGACTTGCGATGGCAATGCCAGCTGGATTGGAAGCACAGATCCGTCCTCGGAGCGGACTGGCTTTCAAACATGGAATTACTTGCCTCAACACACCGGGGACTATTGATGCGGATTATCGCGGAGAAGTTAAAGTTCTGTTGATTAATCTGGGTCAGGAACCGTTCACGATTGTACGGGGAGAGCGCATTGCACAGATCGTCTTCCAGACCGTGCCTGCGGTTGAATTGACGGAAGTGAATGAACTTTCGGAAACGGTACGTGGCGAAGGCGGATTCGGTCATACCGGGAAATAAGCAGCGTAAATATACTCATTCTTTAGAGTCGTCCCTGACAGGGGCGGCTCTTTTTTACATTTGAGAAACGGACGGTGGAATGCAATTATTGTTTTCACCCCCCTGTGGGCCCCTGCATACGATAAGGCATACATGTGGTGAAAGGAGTGACGTCCCGATGCTGACCGGAGTCCGGATTGTAGTCCTGGGCGGAGATGCGCGGCAGCTTGAAGTCATTCAAAAGTGCGCTGAGCTGGATGCAACGGTAAGTGTGGTGGGTTTCGATAAAATAGAGCGTTCCATTCTAGGGATCGAGCACCAGGAACTGGAGGATGAAGTGTTTGCTTCCGCAGATGTACTCGTACTGCCTGTTGTCGGTTGTGATGAGCAGGGAAAAGTAAGTACTTCATTTAGTGACACACCGATCTATTTGAAAAAGGAACATATTGCAGCATTACCAGAGCATTGTATTGTGTTCACGGGTATGGCAAAGCCATTCTTGCGCGAACTTTGTCTTGAAAATGGGCTGCGGCTTGTTGAAGTACTTGATCGTGATGATATTGCACTTTATAACTCTATTCCAACAGCTGAGGGAGCCATCGCCATAGCTATTCGGGAGACGGACTTCACAATCCATGGTTCGGAATGCATTGTGCTTGGCATTGGTCGAACAGGATTCACAATGGCCAAAACACTGCAGGGACTTGGAGCAAATGTACGGGTGGGAATCAGGCGGGAAGAGGATGTTGCCCGCGCTACAATCATGGGCTGGAAGCCTTTCATGACAACGGATTTGGCCGCTCAGACCGGGGAAGTTGACTTGCTTTTTAATACGATACCGACTATGATAATCACAGCACAAATCCTGTCCAGAATGCCGCAAAAGGCTGTCATTATCGACCTCGCATCCGCTCCTGGCGGCTGTGATTTCAGGTATGCCGAGAAACGCGGTATCAAAGCGCTACTTGCGCCAGGCCTCCCCGGCATTGTTGCTCCCAAAACGGCTGGCGGCATTATTGCCGACGCGTTGATCCGTTTGCTTTTGGAAGAACAGAACGCACGGGAGGTTAAATCATGAACTGGCAGGGAAAAACGGTAGGTTATGCAATTACGGGTTCTCATTGTACGTTTGAAGAGGTTATGCCGGTAATTAGCCGCTTCGTAGCTGAAGGTGCCAACGTCGTTCCGATTATTTCGAATTCGGTTCTGACGACGGATACACGCTTTGGTACGGCGCAAAATTGGCAAAAACAGTTGAAAGATATAACAGGTAATGATATCATTTCTACAATTGTTGAAGCGGAGCCATTAGGGCCTTCCAAGCTGCTTGATGTGCTGGTTATTGCTCCATGCACAGGGAATACAACAAGCAAGCTGGCTAATGCGATGACCGACAGTCCAGTGCTAATGGCAGCCAAAGCGCAGATGCGCAATCAGCGTCCACTTGTGCTCGCGATTTCCACGAATGACGGTCTGGGCTTGAATGCTGCGAATATCGCCAAATTGCTCGTGGCTAAATACTTGTATTTTGTGCCATTTGGGCAGGACGATCCAGTGAAAAAACCAAACTCGTTAGTCGCCAAAATGGAATTGATTCCAGAGGCTTGCTGGAGTGCTCTTGAGGGCAAACAGTTGCAGCCGATGATTGTGGAGCGTTCTTCACAGGCTTGATGGAACAATGATTCGGTGACAACGTTTATACGCTTGGAGAAATGAAGAAGGGTTCGAGAGACAAAGAAAATCATGGGGGACAATATGCTGGATTGAACAGCTACTATGTCCACGTTCCTGTCTATAAGGCATTCCTGCTTGCGGGCAGTACAGGTTAAGCAAGCGGGAGAGGTCTATTGTGAATGTATGCATCATGACCTCGATAACAACCGCGACCTTTGATTTGCGATTGTCCCAGACAATTACAGAAAATAAGGAGCGGCATGGAATGCCGTATAAAATGCTGAAATTATCGCATCAGAACGCTCCCTAGAGTGATCCATTTGTTGATTTGACCCGTGTCCAGTCTTCTTGCGTACACAAATGGAGGAATAAAGATGCGTATCATGGTACAGAAATTCGGAGGCACGTCTCTCTCCACTGTTCAGGCGAGAGAGCATGTGCTCCGTCATGTTAAACGTGAACTTGAAGCAGGATTGAGTCTGGTCATCGTTGTGTCTGCGATGGGGCGCCGCGGCGAGCCATATGCGACCGATACGTTGCTGGACTGGGCTGCACAGAACGGAAACGCACTATCCGCACGCGAAAAGGATTTACTGCTGTGCTGTGGTGAAATCATATCGGCGACAACGTTGAGCAGTTTACTCGAACATGAAGGCATTCCAACTACAGTGCTGACCGGTGCACAAGCAGGTTTTGTGACGGACGACAATTTCGGGAATGCCCGGATATTGGATGTCCGTCCTGTTCGTGTGTTGGAGCAGCTTCAGCTTGGCCGTGTCGTTGTTGTAACCGGATTCCAGGGGCAGACAGAGAACGGAGACTTCACGACATTGGGTCGTGGGGGAAGCGATACGTCTGCTACAGCTCTCGGTGCAGCATTACGTGCTGAAATGGTGGATATCTACACAGATGTGAACGGGATACTCACCGCTGATCCGCGAATTGTTGAGGATGCACGTCCACTGACTGTTGTGAGTTATGCAGAGATCTGTAACATGGCCCACCACGGGGCCAAGGTAATCCATCCACGTGCGGTTGAGATTGCGATGCAATCCCAGATTCCAGTGCGGGTAAGATCTACTTTTGCAGACACGGAGGGAACGCTGGTTACGCATCCGGAAGGATTCCAGGATGTGCAGACAGGCATTGTTGACCGTTATGTAACAGGCATCGCCTACGTGAGCAATGTAACGCAAATTACGGTGGATGTGCCTGGTGGTGGTGCAGATCGATTGCAACTAAAAGTGTTCAAAACCATGGCTGAGAATTCAATCAGCGTTGATTTTATTAATGTTACCCCCTCGGGAGTTGTCTATACGGTTTTTGACAGTGATTCCGAGAAAGCCATACAGGTATTGCAGGAGATAGGTCTCAAGCCACAAAGCCTGTCCGGTTGTGCCAAAGTGTCCGTCATTGGCGGAGGCATTAATGGTGTACCTGGAATCATGGCTCGAATCGTGGAGTCCTTGACACTGGCAGACATTCAGATCCTGCAATCGGCAGATTCGAATACAACGATCTGGGTACTCGTAAAAAAAGAAGATATGGTTCAGGCCCTGAGGGCACTTCACGCCTCATTCGAACTTCATTTGTAAATAACTGAAGTTAGAGGAGCCAAACCTGTTTTGAAGGAGGAATCGAATTGGACTTTGGAAGATTGATTACAGCAATGGTCACTCCGTTCAATGAACAAGGAGAGATTCATTGGGAGGAAACGGCACGTCTAATCGACTATCTGATTGTAGATCAAAAGTCGGAGACGCTTGTGGTTTCTGGAACAACAGGGGAGTCTCCAACACTTAGTGATACTGAGAAAGTTCAATTATTCGAATTTGCAGTGAAACATGCGGGCGGTCGGTGCAAAATTATAGCCGGAACGGGAAGCAATAACACGGCACATTCCATCCATTTGACACAGGAAGCTGAACGTGCCGGAGTGGATGGCATTTTGTTGGTTGTTCCGTATTACAACAAACCTAGCCAAGAAGGTTTGTTTAAACATTTTGAAGCGATTGCAGGCTCCACCAAGCTGCCAATTATGCTCTACAACGTGCCTGGACGTACAGTAACCAGCCTGTCAGCAGAGACAACGCTTCGTCTTGCACAGATTCCTAACATCGTCGCTACGAAGGAATGTGCGTCTATGGAGCAGGTTACGCTGATTGCAGCAAGTGCTCCAGAAAATTTTAGAGTTTATTCCGGTGATGATGCTTCAGGCTTACCAGCGATTGCGGTTGGAGCACATGGAATTGTCAGCGTGGCCAGTCATGTCGTAGGGGCAGAAATGAAGAAAATGATTGACGCCTTCTATGGCGGAGCACCTCTTCAGGCTGCTCAGATTCATCAGCAGTTGTTCCCGGTGTTCAAAGGCCTGTTTGAGTGTCCACAGCCTCTACCAAACCCCGTAGCGGTGAAATATGCGCTGACATTGCGTGGTCTAGACGTTGGTTCCGTACGGTTGCCACTTATTCCGCCAACGGAAGAGGAGCAGGTTTATATCAAAGGTTTGCTTAATTTGTAATCATTTTGGTTGTATATGGACTATTTTATTAATCATGGGAATATCCTTCAGATCAGCAAAAGAACCGCTCCTCTTCGTAGAGGCTGCGGTTCTTTTTTTTACGAGTAATGTGAGGTTTCTTTTCCACTGCTAAGGGGAAACCTACAGGTTAACGAGAGAGTGACTTGTTTTTTTTGTTTTTAATCATGTATAATGATGTCAAGTGACTGGGTGCGGTATTTTTTTGAAATTGAAAGCGACATCGCTTCGTGGTGTAGCTTTGCGGTGAAAAAGGAAGGAACGGCTAAGAGGGAATTTCAACTCCAACTTGTTGGTCAAAGGGAATAACTTCGAAGAACTTCTTCCAAATATCGTGAATAAAGGTGTTCTTTTGCATTCATCCCGATAGGTGGGTATGTGATGTATGGACTACTTTTCTTAACTTACAATAAATAATAAGGTACGACGTCCAACTACCATAGGAGGTTTAGATTCATTTGTCTAAGAAAAATAATAACGATAAACTGATGATTTTTGCTTTGGGCGGCGTAGGCGAGATTGGTAAAAATATGTACGTCATCCAATACGCCAACGACATTGTAGTCGTAGATGCTGGTCTTAAATTCCCGGAAGAAGATATGCTTGGTATTGATATTGTCATCCCTGACATTTCTTACCTGACTGAGAACCGTGACAAAGTAAGAGGAATCATCCTTACTCACGGACATGAGGATCACATTGGTGGTCTGCCATATGTTCTCAAACATCTGAATGTTCCTGTATACGGAACAAGACTTACGCTTGGACTTGTAGAAAACAAGTTGAAAGAAGCGAATTTGCTGGGTGATACAAAACGTATTCTGATTGATGCTGATTCCGAGATCCAACTTGGATCTGTTCTGAAAGCATCGTTCTTCGCTACTAACCATAGTATTCCGGATTCTGTTGGTGTATGTGTCGAAACACCGGAAGGTGCAGTTGTTCACACAGGTGACTTCAAATTCGACCATACTCCAGTCAATGGTCAATATGCAGATCTTCAGCGTATGGCACAGATCGGAACAAATGGCGTGTTAGCGCTGTTGTCCGACAGTACGAACGCTGAGAAACCTGGATTCACACCATCGGAGAAAAATGTGGGTATCGTGCTGGAAGATATCTTCCGTAAAGCAAGTCAACGTGTTGTTGTGGCGACATTTGCTTCCAACGTACACCGTATCCAACAGGTGATCAATGCAGCAGAAGTGACTGGACGTAAAGTTGCAGTTATCGGACGCAGCATGGTGAACGTGGTTGGTATTGCTTCAGAACTGGGTTATCTTGAGATTCCGGATGGCATGATCATTGAACCTGAAGAAGTAGGCAAGATGGCAGCTGATCGTGTCGTGATTCTCTGCACAGGAAGTCAAGGAGAGCCAATGTCAGCACTGACACGTATGGCTCGTTCCACGCACCGTAAAGTGGACATCCTGCCAGGTGACACCGTCATTATCGCAGCAACTCCGGTTCCAGGTAATGAGAAATATGTAGGCCGTACGATTGATGAACTGTTCCGTCTGGGTGCTAACGTGCATTACAGCGGTGCTAACAGTGGCGTCCACGTATCTGGTCACGGTAGCCAGGAAGAGCTGAAACTGATGCTCAACCTGATGAAACCGAAATTCTTCTTGCCGATTCACGGTGAATTCCGTATGCAGCGTCGCCACGCGGTTCTTGCTGAATCTGTAGGGGTAGAACCTGAGAACATTTTCATCACGGATATCGGTGAAGTGATTGAAATTCAAGGTGGAGCAGCACGTAGAGCAGGTAAAGTTACTGCAGGTAATGTGTTGATCGATGGCTTGGGTGTAGGCGATGTGGGTAACATTGTACTTCGTGACCGCAAATTGTTGTCACAAGATGGTATCCTTGTTGTTGTGGTAACACTGAGCAAACAGGATGGAAAAATTGTTTCCGGTCCTGACATCATCTCTCGCGGATTTGTGTATGTTCGTGAATCGGAAGGACTATTGGATGAGGCCAACCGGATCGTTAGCAGCACATTGCAGAAGTTGATGAGTGAGAACGTTAACGAGTGGGCTTCACTCAAAACAAATGTTAAAGATGCACTGGGACGCTTCCTGTATGAGCAAACTCGTCGTAGACCGATGATTTTGCCAATCATTATGGAAGTTTAAAATAGGCTAAACAAAAACATATATTCAGGCACACAGTCGCCCCTTCTCTACGAGTAATATTGGACGGTTCCTCGTAGAGAAGGGGCTTTTTTTGCGTTTTCAGGAAGATCTGCAATAGCGTCAATATGTGAAGCAATTTGATGCAGCGGGTATAAGGCGGTTGGAAAAATCCCCATACTAAGGAAATACATTAAATGTTTCTGGAGAAGGGGATTATTGAAATGAATGAACGTATGAATGACAAGCAGGCGTCAAGATCCAATCAACCGGAAGTTGAAGCGCCGGAAATTCCGATTCAGGAGGAAAAGGCCATCTCTCCCGTGACAGAGACTATTCAGCAATTTGGGCAGACACAGTCGCCTGCAGGTGAATCGAATATTTTCTGTATGACCATTATTGGACAGGTCGAAGGGCATTTGATTTTGCCGCCACAAAATAAAACAACAAAGTATGAGCATATCATTCCACAGCTGGTGGCCGCAGAACAGAATCAGCGTATTGAAGGTATTCTGATCATTTTGAACACGGTAGGTGGAGATGTAGAGGCGGGTCTAGCCATTGCAGAGATGATTGCTTCTCTAAGCAAACCTACGGTTACTGTGGTCATTGGAGGCGGGCATAGCATTGGAGTACCGATTGCTGTAGCTTCAACATATTCCCTGATTGCCGGAAGTGCAACGATGACGATCCATCCGATTCGAATGAACGGCCTTGTCATTGGTGTACCTCAAACGTTTGAGTATATGGAGAAAATGCAGGAACGAGTTGTTCGGTTCGTGACTTCTCATTCGAATATCTCTGAAGAGATGTTCAAAGAACTGATGTTTAAGACTGGTGAGTTGAATCGGGATATTGGTACAGCTGTAGGAAGCGCAGATGCAGTGAAACATGGATTAATGGATGCAGTGGGCGGGATTGGACAGGCTATTGCTCAGTTAAATCAGCTCATAGGAGACAAGAGACAGACTCTGCAAGCGGGAGGTTATACCCAATGACATTATATACAGTGATGCCCCCGGAACAACTCTGGTCGGGAATGTGGAAAGAGGGCGAAGATACGAGGGAGATCAAAATGAATGGTTTGTTAATGCAGGTAAGACCTGTTAATGACAATGAAGCCGTTATTGTTCGTTTGCTGGATTGTCCACTTGAAGCCTATCTCAATCCTGCCAATATGCCGGGTTCGACCATTCCGATTTCGGGTAACTTGGGATCAGCATAACGCGACGAATTCAGACAAATTGAGCAGAAAAAGAACATATGTACGGATTATATTTGTATGGTATAATATTCTTCTGGGGGTGACCTGATTTTGGCCAGAAGAAAAAAGAGGAAAAAAAAGGGCGCTGGTTTTAGTGGCGTTTTAAAATATGAAATTTACGGGATTGTGCTTATTACCCTTGCTGTCATAGCATTATCGGGTGAAGCCACCGTTGGACGTTCGCTTTCCAAGATGTTCGGACTGATGCTTGGTAAGTTTTATTTTGCGATTCCACTTGTTGGTATTTATTATGGTCTCATGGTGATGATTCACCGGAAATGGCCGAGTGGCTGGACCACACGCAAAACAGGACTGGTATTGCTGGTCTTTGCCTTAACCCTGATGAGCACCGTCTCTGCAATGCACCAGAAGCTCATTCCGGTAGGTGCGCTTGAGCCTGGAGCTGTGATTACACAGGTACATAATGATATGCAAACCGAGTTGCTAACCCCTGCTGTGCCAGGTGAGAGGGACTCCATGCTTAACAAGGACATCAGCGGTGGTTATCTCGGAGCTGGGCAATTTGCTCTTTTCCTGTGGCTGTTCGGCAGTCTTGGGGCGAGACTCATCATGATTGTCATGTTTATCATCAGTTTTATGCTGATTACGAGTCTATCTTATGTGGATTTGATACGAATATTCCGAACAAAGATTTGGGATGCCGGGAGTTCGATGTACAAAAAGCTGGAGTCGAGACCCTCTGCACGTTCTGCTTCAACTTCTGATGCCAGAAAGAAAGGTAACGCCCGTAAAGTGGTACCTGTTCCTGTTGAAGATGACGAAGACGAGTATGAGGATGAATTAGAGGAACAGCATCTACCAAAACGAAACTCGCCCATATTCTTCCAACTTTTTGGGAAATGGGGAGCTAAACGGGAACAGGCGACATCAGGACGTGAAATGGATGAGGTCGATTCGGCAGAAACAGAACAGATTGTGTACCGCGCCGAACAAGATCACAATCTAGAGGCGTGGCAGGATGCAACCGAAGACGTAACTAACAAATCAGCTTTATCACGTGTTCCTGTTCAGGCTAAACCTAACTCAGCGCCGATCATTCGAGACTTTTTTGAGCATGTCAGAACAGAAGAGGCAAGCATTGAAGATGATCTGGACGATGCTTATCCTTTCCCGGATAATCTGGCCGATCCAAACGTAGTACAACAGGGCGAGCATGCCATTAAAATAACGGATGAACTGGTAGAGACAGAGTGGTCTGCATCCGATGCAGGTACAAACGGGATGAATGCTGTGGATGAGATTCAGAGTGGAGAAGAAGTACCTAATGATGCAATGCAGGGAACAGATACTCCAACTCCTGAAGGGCAGGACACACAACCGGTGAAACCACCACCGCCACCTCCTAAGCCGTACAAGCTACCATCATTCCGTCTACTTGCCAAGCCAAACAATGGGGGCAAGGCGGGTGACCAGAAGGATTATATGCAAACAGCACGTAAGCTGGAAGCCACACTGGAAAGCTTCGGTGTTCGTGCCAAAGTACTTGAAGTGGTTCGTGGTCCTGCCGTTACAAGATATGAAATTCAACCTGACATTGGTGTCAAGGTCAGCAGAATTGTCAGCCTAACTGATGATATCGCGTTGGCTCTGGCGGCAAAAGATATTCGGATGGAAGCACCGATTCCCGGAAAGTCTGCTATTGGTATCGAAGTACCTAATGGTGAAGTATCGGTTGTAACGATGCGTGAAGTAATGGAGACAGCAACGTTCCAGGAGGCAGAATCCAAAGTGACCATTGCATTTGGCCGAGATATCTCGGGACAGACGATTATTGGTAACTTGGCTCGTATGCCCCATTTGCTGGTTGCGGGTGCTACAGGTTCCGGTAAGTCGGTGTGTATTAACGGAATTATTACCAGCATATTGTACAAAGCCAAGCCGGATGAAGTGAAGTTCCTGATGGTCGATCCCAAGATGGTTGAGTTGAACGTATATAACGGGATTCCCCATTTGCTGGCACCGGTAGTAACTGATCCTAAGAGAGCGTCACTTGCTCTCAAAAAGATTGTGGTTGAGATGGAGAAACGATATGAACTGTTCTCCAAATCAGGCACTCGTAACGTTGAAGGTTACAATAATCTGATGAAAGATAATCCTGCGGCTGTTCTGCCTTATATTGTTGTCATAGTGGATGAGCTTGCAGATCTCATGATGGTTGCTGCCGGAGATGTGGAGGATGCCATTGCACGACTCGCTCAGATGGCTCGTGCAGCCGGTATCCATCTGATTATTGCTACACAGCGGCCTTCTGTGGATGTTATTACTGGCGTAATCAAAGCCAACATACCTTCTCGTATCGCCTTCGGTGTATCCTCACAGGTGGATTCTCGAACCATTCTGGATATGGGTGGGGCCGAGAAACTGTTGGGTCGCGGAGACATGTTATTCATGCCAATGGGCGCATCGAAACCGGTTCGTGTACAAGGTGCTTTTATGAGTGATGAAGAAGTGGAAAATATTGTGAATTATGTACGTGGTCAAGGTGAAGCACAGTATGATGAGTCCCTTGTACCTGAGGTGGACGACTCTATCCAGGCTGAAGATGAAGTACAGGACGAGTTATACGAAAAGGCAGTGCAGATTATTCTGGAGGCCAAGCAAGCGTCTGTTTCTCTGCTACAACGTCGAATGCGAGTAGGATACACCCGTGCCGCACGTTTGATTGACTCCATGGAATCCCGGGGCGTGATTGGTCCTTACGAGGGTAGCAAACCACGGGAAGTGTTGGTCTCGCTTGAAGAGTACCAACAAAACAAAATAAGCTCGTAGCTTGTAATGCACATGAATATTCAGGCGATTCGAGCCCTCAACCTTAATGGTTGGGGGTTTTTTTCATACAATTTGACTGAAGTTTTACCATGATGTCCAATGATCGGATGATTTGGTGCATAGGAAGCAAGCAGGCTTGTCATAATAACCTTAGCGATTCTGTTAATCCCACAAGAGAAAGGTAGAGCACAGTCGATGCGAAAAATGAACATATGGCTTTTCACTGCTATTTTGCTGATGTCCGCATTGGGAATCCGTTATTTGCTTCCTGAGAATGCAGCAACCGAAAGTTCGAATCAAAGCACATCACAAGTTGAAGAGAAAGCCTTGCCTACTTTCAGCAGCAACGCTGTGAAATATGGAAGTTACGGTCAGGATGTATATGAGCTTCAGGGGCGTCTGAAGTACCTGGGATTTTACAATGGTAAAATCGACAGTAATTTTGGCAGCAGCACACTGAAATCCGTCAAATGGTTTCAATCCGAGTTTGGAATGAAGGCAGATGGTGTGGTTGGAGCTGAGACCAAGCTCAAGCTGTACAATGCGTCAACCAAATGGTCGCCAACAGAGCCGCCATTGCACAAGGAAAAACCTTCAGGTGGAAGTGATAGTAGTAACAATACGGCAGATAAAGAGCAAGATAATATGGGGTCTGCCAATGCACTCGGTCTCTCAGAGAATGAACTCAAAATTATGGCTAACGCAGTATATGGTGAGGCCCGAGGGGAACCGTTTGAAGGTCAAGTCGCAGTAGCGGCAGTAATTATGAATCGCGTGAAATCACCAAGCTTTCCTAATACGCCTTCAGGCGTGATCTTTCAACCAGGTGCATTTACGGCTGTAGCGGACGGACAGATCTATTTGGAACCAAACGCACAAGCCAAAAAGGCAGTTGAGCAGGCCCTGAATGGATGGGATCCGTCCGGTGGATGTCTCTATTATTTTAACCCGAAGACAGCAACATCCAAATGGATCTGGACCCGCCCACAAGTGAAAACAATCGGACAGCATATCTTTTGTATGTGATGATGTTGGAAGCAACCAGAAGGCGTGACTTCGGTTGCTTCTTGCCTTTTGAATGGGTTAAAATGGTTGTTACGTTTAGCTTAATATGATTGCATGATAAATGACGCCGTAAAGGGGTTTTGACATTTGAATACATCAGGATTCGAACGAGGTAGCAAGAGACAGTTTCGTATACATGTGCTTCCCACTAAACGTTTTAAAACGTTTGCTATATCGTTATATGCAGGAGTTCCCTTACGGGAAGATACAGTAACCAAAGTAGCGCTGACACCTTTTGTTCTGCGACGCGGCACGGAGTCCTATCCGGAAACAACGCAATTTCGTGAGCAACTGGAGCATCTGTATGGAGCAGGTTTTGGTTTTGACGTCTATAAACGCGGGGATTACCAGATTGTACAGTTCCGAATGGATACCATTAATGATTCCTTTGTTGGAGGGGATGAGCAGTTGCTGGATCGTTCATTTGCCTTCCTAGGAGAGGTTCTTACACGACCTGCACAGGAGAATGGACATTTCAGGACGTCTTATGTACAAGCAGAGCGAGAGACTGTTCGGAAAAAGCTGGAGTCCATCGTGAATGATAAAATGCGCTATGCGGCTGAACGCAGTATCGAGGAAATGTGCAAGAACGAGCCATACCGTCTTCATCCATTGGGTGAGCGAAAGGAGCTGCCTGGGATTGAGCCTGACACACTGACTGCGTCTTATCAGGAGTGGCTGCAGCAGGCGAGTATGGATCTGTACGTGGTAGGGGATACGACACTGGAGGAGGTCGAGAACCTTGTTCAGCGTCATTTCAATGTAGATCGAACGTCCTCCTCTGATTACCAGACACAGGCAGCGGTTCGAGGAAATAAGGAAGTGGAGACCGTTGTTGAGCGACTGAATGTGAGTCAGGGAAAACTCAATATGGGACTCCGTACATCTATCACTTATGGAGATCCTCAGTATGCCGCAGCACTAATGTACAACGGGATTCTCGGTGGTTATCCTCATTCCAAACTGTTTGTCAATGTTCGTGAAAAAGAAAGCCTGGCGTATTACGCGTCTTCGCGATATGACGGACATAAGGGCATTGCAACGATTCAATCCGGGATTGAAATCCCTAATTATGAGAAGGCTGTCACCATCATCAAGCAGCAGCTGGAAGAAATGAAAAGCGGTACAATCAGTGATCTGGAAATGTCTCAGACCAAAGCGATGATCCGTAACCTGCTCAAGGAAATGCAGGATTCTGCTTTTGAGATGATCGCTTATGACTTCAATCGACAGTTGTCTGGCAAAGAGAGAACGGCTGAAGAACTGTTGGCTCAGGTAGAACATATTAGCAAGGAAGATGTACGTGAGGCGGCAGAACAATTCCGTCTGGATACGATTTATTTCTTGCGGGATGAGAAGGAGGAATAATCGGTGGAGAGCATTCGGTATGAGCATTTGCAGGAGACACTATATTACGAAGTAATGGATAACGGACTGCATGTCTATATTTTGCCTAAACCGGGGTTCCAGAAAACGTATGCTACGTTTGCAACCAAGTATGGATCGGTGGATAATCATTTTCAGGTTGAGGGGCAGGAAGAAGTGAAGGTCCCGGATGGGATTGCTCATTTCCTGGAGCATAAAATGTTTGAAGAACCAACAGGCGATATTTTTGCAACATTTGCGTCTCACGGTGCCTCAGCTAATGCGTTTACGAGCTTTGATCAGACGGTTTATTTGTTTTCAGCGACTGAATATGTGAATGAAAATATACAAACATTAGTCAACTTTGTGCAAAATCCTTACTTCACGGATCAAAATGTGGAAAAGGAAAAAGGCATTATTGGACAGGAAATTGACATGTATGCTGATAATCCGGATTGGCGTGTTTATTTTGGATTGATCGAAGCCATGTATCAGAAACATCCGGTGCATATCGATATTGCAGGAACGGTGGAATCCATCCGTACGATTACCAAAGAGATGTTATATGAGTGTTATAACACCTTCTATCACCCGAGTAATATGCTCTTGTTTGTGGTGGGTGGTGTAGATCCACAAGAAGTCATTGATATGGTTCGATCGAACCAGGAGCAGAAGGATTATAAGCCACAGGGGAGCATTCAACGTTTCTTCGAACCGGAGCCTGAGCAGGTAGGAGAAGCCAGACGGGAAGCGAAACTGGCTGTTTCACTGCCCAAATGTCTGTTTGGATTCAAGGAGACGGACGTTGGACTTACCGGGGAACAATTGTTACGGCGAGATATGACAACGCAGCTGATGATGGACCTCTTGTTTGGCTCAAGCACACGATTATTTCAGAAGCTCTACGATGAAGATCTGATCTCGGACAGCTTTGGACATGAGTATAACAGTTCGCCGCAATATGCTTTTTCAGCCATTGGTGGTGATACAAAAGACCCGGATCAACTGCTCGCGCGTATACGTGAAGAAGTGGATGCCATTGTAGAAAAAGGGTTCGATTCCACGGATTTTGAACGTGCACGCAAAAAGAAAATAGGCGGATATTTGCGTATGCTCAATTCTCCGGAGAACATTGCGCATGAATTTACACGTCAGCAATTCCGTGGCGGTGATTTTTTCAATATGCTGCCGCTCTATGAATCGATTACACTGGAAGATGTAAATCTCAGACTGAGAGAGCATATTCGGTGGGATCATCTGGCTGTATCGCTAGTCGTGAGTCCTTGATATGGAGAGGGGAACGGGACAATTGAAGGCAATTGGGGAAATGACTGTACTGGTAACTGGCGCAAGCGGTGGCATCGGAGCGGCTATCGCAGAACGCTTTGCCAGAGTGGGAATGAATGTTGTTATACACTATATGAAATCGCATGAAGCAGCGAATGAAGCCGCCAGACGGTGCATGGAACAAGGCAGCGGAAAAATCATGACCGTGTCTGCGGATCTTCGCAGCCGGGAACAGATTGAGCGTATGCGTGAGAAGCTGGAGTCGCACAATCTCATGCCAGATATCCTTGTGAACAATGCAGGAATCTCGCACTATGGGATGTTGGCTGATGTTACAGAGGAGATCTGGGATGAAGTGATGGCGATTAACCTCAAAGGCACGTTTATGTGTACACAGGAAATGATGCCTCACATGATCTCCCAAAGGTACGGCCGGATCATTAATGTATCGTCGATCTGGGGGCTGTCTGGTGCTTCTTGTGAGGTGCTGTATTCCACAACCAAGGGTGGGGTGAATGCATTCACCAAAGCGCTTGCGAAAGAACTCGCGCCTTCCGGAGTAACCGTAAATGCCGTTGCTCCTGGTGCCGTTCAGACATCCATGCTGAGCCATCTGGATCAGAGTGAACTGAAGATGCTGGAAGAGGAAATTCCGGCAGGAAGACTTGCTCAACCTGATGAAATCTCATCATTGGTTTATTTTTTGGCTCTCCCTGAATCGGGTTATATCAATGGGCAGATCATCAGTCCAAATGGCGGTTGGTTAACGTAAAAAAAGCAAGAAAACTTGCCTGGCTGTGAACGAACCGGGTGAAGGTTGCTGAGAAGCAGTCGTCTTCCGGATTATTTTCAAAATGCTCGTATATAAAATGCCTCGAAAGCACATATTACAACTGTTGATTTTAAATCTCATGCGTCATCTAAGGAGGATTTATCATGTCAACAGAAAAAACAGTGCTCTCCAGTTTTGACACATGGAAGAAGTTCCTGGGTGACCGCGTACTGCAAGCAGAGAAGATGGGGATGAGTGAAGAAACCATCAACAAACTTGCGTATGAAATCGGCGACTTCCTTGATGAGAAAGTCGATCCGGCGAACCATTCCAACCGGGCATTGAAAGAGTTATGGGATGTCGGCGATGCTGATGAGCGTCGTACGATTGCGTGCCTGATGGTCAAATTGGCCAAACAAAACGCATAAGATTACAGATGAAGAGCTCCCGCAAGGGGGCTTTTCTCTAATGATTACAAACGGATTACAGAGCTGTTCTTGTAATTCATTTTCATTTTATATATCATTAACGTGACCCATTTTTAGAAGATGTCTCAGATTGTTGTCCAGTGGATATGTTCTGTTGCTGTCGAATAATGGGGAATAATGCATTACGGGGTGTTGAAATGGAATCTAAACAATGGTACATGGAATATAAAATACATAAGAACAGACCCGGTTTGTTAGGCGATATTGCCTCTATGCTGGGGATGCTTGAAGTGAATATATTGACCATTAACGGTGTTGAAGGCAAAACTCGAGGCATGTTGCTTGAATCGGATGATGATGAAAAAATCCGTTTGCTTGGTGAAATGCTTGGCAAAGTAAACAGCATCACCGTATCGGCTTTGCGGCAACCTAAATTGGTGGATATTTTGGCCGTACGTCATGGCAGATACATTGACCGTGACTCGGATGATCGCAAGACATTTCGTTTCACACGAGATGAACTTGGGTTACTTGTGGACTTTTTGGGTGAAGTATTTAAGAGGGAAGGCAATCAGGTCATCGGTTTGCGCGGAATGCCTCGTGTTGGCAAAACGGAGTCTATTATTGCGGGCAGCGTATGTGCAATGAAGCGATGGACGTTTGTTTCCTCCACACTTCTTCGTCAGACGATAAGGAGTCAAATGTCCGAAGACGAATTGAACCCAAACAATGTCTTCATCATTGACGGAATTGTAAGTACGATTCGTTCCAGTGAGCGGCATTACAATTTGTTGCAGGATATTATGTCCATGCCTAGCACCAAAGTTATTGAACATCCGGATATTTTTGTACAGGAATCCGAATATGATTTTAATGATTTTGATATTATTATTGAATTGCGTAACATTCCCAATGAAGAGATTATTTATGATACGTTTACGGCTAGCTACACCGATGAATTGTAAGGAACCGTACGGAATCATGGAATAGATTAGCAACAACTCAAGAGATAAACATAAGGAGGAGATGGCATGTCTGAACTGGGTCAGCAGTTAAGGGAGGCCCGGCTGCAAAAAGGGATGAGTCTTGACGATGTACAGGAAATGACAAAAATTCGCAAGAGGTATCTGGAGGCCATAGAAGCAGGAGACTATAAAGTGCTGCCGGGTAGCTTCTATGTGCGTGCTTTCATCAAAACCTATGCGGAGACCGTGGGACTGAACCCTGATGAGCTGCTGGAGGGACACAAAAAAGACGTACCCGAAGAAGAGACGGAAGCAACGATGGAACCGGTTATTCAGAAGCGTTCCAGCCGTCCGGTTGAGCGTAGTAATCGGTGGATGTCTGTCGCGTTGATGTGGACATTCCCTGTTTTGATCGTAGTACTGTTGTATGTATACGTGGTGTATAACAATGGTGATGAATCAGATAATCCGGGTCTTGATCAGGTCAAAATTACAGACAGTCAACAACAGCCTGAGGATAAACCGGATCCACCTGCCGACAACGGACAGGCATCTAATCCGCCTGCGACAGACTCAGGTACTGACGGTACTGGTGAGGGCGACGCTGGCGGTAACGGTGGCGGTACAGACACTGAAGGACAGACGGACGGTCAAACTGATGGCCAAACGGACGGACAGACGGATGAAACTGAGGAAAAACCAACTGACAATTCACCGTCTAATGTGACTGTTGCAGAAGATGGGAAATCAGGGAATATTACGAACTTTAAAGTTAACGGTAGTGCAGGGCAACCTGTAACGGTTACGATCAAAGCAACAGGTCATAGCTGGCTGGAAGTGTATAAAGGCGAAAACTCCAGTGGAGAGAAGTTGGAGTATGGTAACACAGCCGAAGGTGACAGCTATACCTTTGAGTTGGATAGTGTAGGTATGTATATTAAGTCTGGTTACGCTGCAGCGACCACGATTGAGGTTGGCGGGCAGGTTGTAACGGATGGCAAGGCGACCAATCGGATCCGTTTGAAGCTTGGTGAAGATAGTAGTGGCACTACTTCTTCCACAGGTGTTGAAAATGGATCAACGGACGGTACAGGGGGTACCACGGGTAGCGAATAACCGGGTCAACTGCAGGAGACAATAATCGTGTCTTAACTTGCAGTTAACTTTTGGTGAAGTGAGGTGGATGGCTGTGACAGTCAGCTGGATCGTAACAGGTTTAGGGATCATTGTCAGCCTCCTGGGTTATTACCTGACTCCAAGTGCTTGGGGTTACGGAATATTGGGTTTTGGACTTGCACATGTACTTTTGGGTGTGCTCGATATGTTCAGACAGCCCAACCGCAGCCGCTATTAGGTTGGAAGCTGGAACAGCAAGCATTTTTGGCAACCACTTGAAGTGGAAGCCAAAAATGCTTTTTTCTTTGTGTAAAACAGCTTGAAATTAGACTTTTGCTTAAGGTATCCTCTATAATGTTACAGAACATACGATTAACTGAAAGGGTGACTGGTTTGAGCTCAGAAAATTCATTTGATATCGTGTCCAAAATGGACTTGCAAGAACTGACAAATGCCGTTACACAAACCGAGAAAGAAATTGGCGCTCGTTATGACTTCAAGGGCAGCAAGAGCAGCCTGAAACTGGATAAGGATGCGTTAACGATCGTATCTGATGATGAGACCAAACTCAAGGCTGTCATTGACGTGCTTCAATCCAAAATGGCGAAGCGTGGTCTACCATTGAAAAACATTGATTACGCAAAGGTAGAGCCAGCGTCTTCTGGTACAGTCCGCCAGCGTTTGAATTTTAAACAGGGGATTGATCAGGACATCGCCAAGAAAATCAATATCCTGATTCGGGATTCCAAGATGAAGGTGAAGAGTCAGATTCAGGGAGATCAACTTCGGGTAACTGGTAAGAGTAAAAATGATTTGCAAGCTGTCATGCAGTTGCTAAATGGTGCTAACCTGCCTCTGGATTTGCAATATACAAATTTCAAGTAATAAGGCCTTTTTGTAGCAAAAGTGTTTTTTTGACACGGTATTGGGCGTATATTATACTAAGTGTGCATTGCTGGCAGTCAAGCATCAAGTCCAGTCCTCATCGTTTGCTGACTTTGTGAAAAGCAGTACATCTTCTGGAAGTCACCGGAACGTTTAAAGCGTTTTGCTTTTGAGCGGTTGACTTTATTTTTTGCGTTTCTACATAGTGGGATCATGTTAATATGGATTGACATTGAAACTGTACATTTCATGTTCCGGATGATGATAACGGGATTATGATGATTGTTTGGAGTAATGGAGGATATGAGGGAGGGCGTCTTGTGAATTTACCCAACCGGATTACGCTTGCACGAATTTGCTTAATCCCTTTTTTGATGGTGTTCCTGCTCGTGGATTTTCCATTTTATCCAGAGCCGTTGCAGCTTGGAAGCTTGTCGCTTCCGTATAATCAACTGATTGCTGCTGTTATTTTTATCATCGCCGCAAGCACAGATGGAATTGACGGATACCTTGCGCGGAAAAATAACATGGTTACCAATCTGGGGAAACTGCTCGATCCACTCGCAGACAAGTTGCTGGTTACTGCAGTTTTGATCTCGCTTGTGGAGATGGGCAAGCTGGATTCCTGGATTGCAGTTGTCATTATTAGTCGTGAATTTGCAGTTACCGGCTTGCGTCAAATTGCATTGCTGGATGGTTCGGTTGTTGCCGCCAGTGCTTGGGGCAAGCTGAAGACTGTAGTGCAGATTGTAGCGATTGTGCTGTTGCTGTTGAACAATTTCCCGTTTTCATACACGGGTATTCACGTCGATATTATCGCGGTATGGGCAGCAGCGCTTATTACCATCTGGTCGGGTATCGATTACTTTATCAAAAACAAAAATTTGCTTCATTTAACAAAAGCATAATGGTTTGTTCTTAATTGGGTAATCATGAAGGAAGCATTGGGTCAGGGGCAATAGGAAATTATCCTATTGCCCTTTGATCACTCACCACGTGTACAGGAGGATGCTCAATGAAGGCAGAAATCATTGCAGTTGGCACAGAGCTACTGCTTGGACAAATCGTCAATACCAATGCCAGATACCTATCCCGTGAATTGGCTGCGATGGGGATCGATGTATATTTCCAAACGGTGGTTGGGGATAACCTGAACCGACTTAGTGAAGCTATTCGCATTGCGCAGAGCCGTGCAGACGTTATTTTATTTTCCGGTGGCATCGGACCTACCCAAGATGATCTGACCAAGGATGCGCTCGCAGCTGTTCTTAACCGGAAACTGCATACAGATCGAATGGCAATGGACAAAATTGAGAGCTTTTTCAGAGATCGTAATGTGGATATGACAGAGAATAACCGACGTCAGGCGATCGTTATTGATGGCGGAACACCTCTGGCCAATGAAACGGGCCTTGCGGCAGGAAATGCGATTTCTGACAATGACAAATATTATGTTGTGATGCCTGGACCACCTAAAGAGTTGATTCCAATGTTTGAACAGGAAGTCAAACCTTGGCTGTTCCAGCATGTACTCACAGAAGAGATGCCGATCTATTCCCGAATGCTCAAATTCGCAGGTATTGGTGAATCTGCTCTTGAAGATCGACTTCTGGATCTGATTGACGCGCAGACAGACCCTACGATTGCTCCTTACGCGAGCGAAGGCGAAGTTACGGTACGTGTCTCCACAAAGGCTGCGAGTGAGGGAGAGGCGAAGCTGAAGCTGGATGCGATGGAGGTTCAGATTCGGGAACGTTTGACAGAACATCTCTACGCGAACGAGGATGTGCCTATAGAGTACACGATTGTAACTATGATGTCTGACATGGGGCTGACGCTCAGCGCTGCTGAGAGCTGTACAGGAGGGCTTGTCATGCAGAGTCTGACCTCTGTACCCGGAAGTGCATCAATGCTCAAAGGTGGTATTGTTTGTTACTCCAATGAAATTAAAGAAAAGCTGCTGAATGTGCCTCATGATTATCTGGAGGGTGAAGATGCACCTGGGGCGGTAAGTCCTGAGGTTGCAAAAGTGCTTGCTGAGCAGATCCGCATGATTGGCGATGCTGATTTTGGCTTGGCTGTTACCGGTGTAGCTGGACCGGGATATTCGGAACGCAAGCCACCCGGACTTGTCTTCATCGCTCTTGCAGAACGTGGAAAAGAGACGGAAATCCATGAGCTACGTATTAATGGTAATCGCGAGACTGTTCGCATTCGTTCAGCCAAAGCAATTCTATATCGCTTATGGCAAAAACTTGTGGCGATGGATTGATTAGTTAATAGCTTCGATTGCATTTACAGTTCCAAGCAAGTATAATTAAGGAAGACGGAAGAACCGTAGAATTAGGCTTTACAGCCTTGTTTACGGTTCTTTTTTCTGTTTAATGGAAAGTTTCCTTGAGGAAGAGGCGCCTCGGCCTTTACAAAAAAAACGAATGTATGTTCGAAAAAAAGCTTGGCAAACGTGTTAAAACAAGGTATCATTATCTTATAAACAGTAAAGGGTGTGAGCTTATTGTCAGACCGTCGTGCCGCGCTTGATATGGCGCTCCGTCAAATAGAGAAGCAATTTGGTAAAGGATCCATCATGAAACTGGGTGAGTCCACTCATATGAATGTGGAAATTATTCCCAGTGGTTCCTTGGCTTTGGATATTGCATTAGGAACAGGCGGCTTGCCTAAAGGCCGTATTGTTGAAATATATGGACCTGAATCCTCTGGTAAAACAACCGTAGCATTGCATGCTATCGCTGAAGTACAAAGAGCGGGTGGACAAGCTGCATTTATCGATGCCGAGCATGCTCTTGACCCACAGTACGCAAGCAAACTTGGTGTTAATATTGATGAATTGCTTCTGTCTCAGCCAGATACGGGTGAGCAAGGGTTGGAAATTGCAGAAGCTCTTGTACGCAGTGGTGCAGTAGATATCGTCGTTATTGACTCTGTAGCCGCATTGGTTCCAAAAGCAGAGATTGAAGGCGAAATGGGCGATTCACACGTTGGTTTGCAAGCGCGTTTGATGTCTCAGGCGCTGCGTAAACTGTCTGGTGCAATCAGCAAATCCAAAACAATCGCAATCTTCATTAACCAGCTTCGTGAGAAAGTCGGCGTTATGTTTGGTAACCCGGAAACAACACCTGGTGGTCGTGCTCTGAAGTTTTATTCCACAGTACGTCTGGATGTGCGTCGTATTGAGAGTATCAAATCAGGCAATGACATGATTGGTAACCGTACTCGTATTAAAGTTGTGAAAAACAAAGTGGCACCTCCGTTTAAACAAGCGGAAGTGGATATCATGTATGGCGAGGGTATTTCGAGAGAAGGCAGTATCATTGACATTGGTACAGAGCTGGACATCGTTAATAAAAGTGGTGCTTGGTACTCCTACGAAGGCGAGCGTTTAGGACAAGGTCGTGAGAACGCAAAGCAGTTCATGAAAGAGCATAAAGATATTGCTGACATCATTGAACAAAAAATTCGTGTAGCCAGTAACTTGGTTACTGCAGTTCCTGCGCCAACGAGTGAAGAGCAACAAAAAGAAGCAGCAGAAGAACAAGAATTGTTTGAAATCAACGAGTAATCTCTCAAAACCTCCCTTGTAGGGAGGACCCTGAGGGTGTTCCCCACTGGACTCCGTAAACTTATCTGATTGAGCTTGGATCAATCTGGATAATGGATTGTAGTGGGAGTACTCGTGCTGTCTAACAGCCCCTGTCCCAATGGACAGGGGCTGTTAGCACGCTAACTGTGGAGTAAAGGCCGGGCAGAGTTCCCGGTCTTTTGTATTATTGGTGTTCTTTGTCTTATCTGAAGGTGTGTTTGGCGTAGTCAGAATGAAAATGTTATGAAAGGGGAGACCAGAATGGATCAACATGACGAGGATTTATATGAAGAAGCAGAACAGGATGGCCTATCCCAATTTCCGGACAACGAAGAACTTATTATTACACGTGTAGAACGAACGAAGAGCAGGCAAGCTCGTTATCGAATCACTTTTGGCATCCACTCCATTACGGTTCTTGAAGATGTGATGATTAAATACAGGATGACTCAAGGTAATACGTTTATGAAGAAGGATCTGGAAGATATCATTCTAGCTGACGAGCGACAGCGGACGTATGCACAGTCTCTGCGTTTTTTGGAGCATAAGCCACGTACGCGCCATGAATTAAGTCAGAAACTTCGTCAGAAGGAGTTTGCTGCACCTTTGATTGAAGAGGCGCTGGATCGGCTTGAGCGGGAGAACCTGGTGGATGACGATCTATTTGCGAAGGAATGGACAAGACAGCGTATGGAGGGCAAGCGGAAGGGAAAACTGTGGATAAGGCAAGAGCTGCGTCAAAAGGGCATTGCCAATGATCTCATTGTTGAGGCACTAGAAGGGATAAGTACAGATGCGGAATTTGAGACTGCTTTGAGTGCCGGACGAAAAAAATGGAATCAGGTCAAAGGGGACGTCAAAGAGAAGAAAAATAAAACGCTTCCCTTCCTAATGAGACGTGGTTTTTCAATGGATATGGTGCGCAAGGTCGTGAATTGTTTAATTGAAGAAGATGAGGCTGGGGACCCTGAAGATGACGAAGCGTTGTTATGGGATTAGCAGACTAGAGTCTCTATACTGCATTCTCTTGACAATTTCTTTCGTCAAATACTAAAATGGACATGAGTCTGTAAGAAATGGACAACCCTTTTTCCTTCCAAAAAAGCGGTTTCGGTTTCTTAAGATTTATACCATTCTTAATTATGGGTTCGCTGGAAACAGTGAATAGTACGTGGAAACATGTACATGTGAAATGAAAATCGGCGGGGGATCGCCGTGAGTATTCGTTATTCCCAAACATATGTAAGGTTTGAAAACTGCAAATTGACCCAAGGAATGCCTTGGAGGAACCAACGAGGAGGTGAACAGTATGGAAATTGCAATCACGATCGCTCTCGTTGCAGCCGCGCTATTCATTGGGTTCGGAGTAGGATATTTTATTCGCAAATCTCTTGCAGAGGCTAAAATCTCTAGTGCGGAACAAGCTGCCGTACAAATCGTGGAGAACGCGAAGAAAGAGGCAGAAGCACTGAAGAAAGAAACGGTGCTGGAGGCGAAGGATGAAATCCATCGCATTCGCGCTGAAGCTGAAAAAGACACTCGTGAACGTCGGAATGAAATTCAACGACAAGAAAGACGATTGTTGCAAAAAGAAGAGTCGCTGGATAAAAAATTGGAATCACTCGAACGTAAAGAAGAGCAAGTGGCTAACAAAGAGAAACGAATTGATGAGACTCAGCAGCAGATCGAAATGATTTACAAAAACCAGGTGACAGAGTTGGAACGTATATCCAACCTCACCATGGAAGACGCACGCAGTATCATACTGTCCAACGTAGAACAGGAAGTTCGTCATGAGACGGCTCAAATGATCAAGGACATTGAACAACAAGCGAAGGAAGAAGCGGACAAAAAGTCCCGCGAGATTATTACACTCGCCATCCAACGTTGTGCGGCTGACCACGTAGCGGAAACAACGGTATCTGTTGTTACCCTGCCAAATGAAGAAATGAAAGGCCGGATTATCGGTCGTGAAGGACGTAACATCCGTGCGCTTGAAACCCTTACAGGGATTGACCTCATTATCGATGATACGCCAGAAGCTGTTATTCTGTCGGGCTTTGACCCGATTCGCCGTGAGATCGCCCGTACTGCGCTGGAGAAACTGGTGGCTGATGGACGTATCCACCCGGCACGGATTGAAGAGATGGTTGAGAAATCCCGCAAAGAAGTGGATGAGCGCATCCGTGAATACGGTGAGCAAGCTACCTTTGAAGTGGGCGTGCATGGTCTGCATCCGGATCTGATCAAAATTTTGGGCCGGTTGAAGTTCCGTACAAGTTACGGTCAGAACGTCTTGAAACATTCCATGGAAGTCGCTTATCTGGCTGGACTGATGGCTGGCGAACTGGGAGAAGACGTAACTCTGGCAAGACGTGCAGGTCTATTGCATGACATCGGTAAAGCGCTGGATCACGAAGTGGAAGGATCACACGTCGAAATTGGCGTGGAACTGGCGAAGAAATACAAAGAACATCCGGTTGTAATCAACAGTATCGCGTCCCATCACGGAGATTGCGAAGCGACTTCGGTCATTGCCATGTTGGTTGGCGCAGCAGATGCGCTCTCCGCAGCAAGACCAGGCGCACGCCGCGAAACGCTGGAAACGTATATCAAACGACTGGAGAAGCTGGAAGAAATCTCAGAGTCCTTCGAAGGTGTCGAGAAATCGTACGCCATTCAGGCCGGACGCGAAGTTCGCGTTATGGTACAGCCTGAGAAGATCGATGATGCTGAAGCCTTCCGCTTAGCCCGTGACATCACGAAGATGATTGAGAATGAACTCGACTATCCGGGTCACATCAAAGTCACCGTCATCCGGGAAACCCGTGCGGTTGAATACGCAAAATAGAGCATTACGGAAAAGTGGCCGCAGTAGTGGGCCACTTTTCCTGTTGATAGCCTGTTAAAAGGCAACTACACATCATGGAGCATGAGATAGAGTCCTGCAAAGGTTCAACATTTGAAGTAAGAGGACTTTGCAGGAATTGAGGAGGCAGTAATCAATGAAAGTTTTGTTTATTGGTGACATTGTAGGCAACGTGGGACGTAAGGCATTAAAGGAAAATTTACCGTATCTGAAATCGAAGTATAAGCCACATGTAGTGATTGTGAATGGTGAAAATGCGGCAGCAGGTCGTGGCATTACCGGTGCAATCGCAAATGAGTTTTTCAACTGGGGTGTACATGGTATTACACTTGGTAATCATACTTGGGACAATAAGGATATTTTTGATTTTATAGATGATGAGCCCCGCATGATTCGTCCAGCAAACTTTCCACCAGGCACACCAGGACGAGGGTACACGGTTGTCAAAGGCGAAGGGAAAGAGCTAGCGATTGTCAATCTTCAAGGAAGAACGTTCCTGCCTGCTCTGGATTGTCCATTCCGTGTAGCTGATGAAATTGTAGATGAGCTGCGCCAAGACCATAAATGTATTTTGGTCGATATGCATGCTGAAGCGACGTCAGAAAAGATTGCCATGGGATGGCATCTGGATGGCCGTGCGTCTCTCGTTGTAGGTACACATACGCATGTACAGAGTAATGATGATCGGATTTTGCCTGGAGGAACGGCTTACTTGACGGATGCAGGCATGGTAGGTCCTCGTGACGGTATATTGGGTATGGAGCGTGAGGCCGTGCTGCGTAAGTTCTACACCCAGCTACCCGTACGTTTTGTTGTGGATGATGGCAAATGGCACTTCCATGGTGTTTTTGTTGAAATTGATGAAGCCACAGGTGCGGCAACACGCATCGAAAAAATTCGTCTGACGGAGGACGAGTGGCGCATGGAATAGGGGTATTGTCCCAATTTGCAGGGAAACCCGTCTAAAAAGAAGGAATTTTTTTGCCTCCCGCGAATAACATCTAGTAAGTGGAAACAAACTTTCAACATTCCCAGGGAGGTACTTACCATGGATGTATTAAAAGTTTCAGCAAAGTCCAATCCTAATTCTGTAGCCGGCGCTCTTGCAGGGGTTCTTCGTGAACGTGGAAATGCTGAACTGCAGGCAATTGGAGCGGGAGCACTGAACCAAGCCATTAAAGCGGTAGCGATAGCCCGGGGATTTGTAGCACCAAGCGGAGTTGACCTGATTTGTATTCCAGCTTTTACAGACATTGTGATCGACGGCGAGGACCGAACGGCCATTAAGCTGATTGTGGAGCCCAGATAATACATGCAGTATGCATTGAACCTGTTTACGATGTAGACAGGTTTTTTTGCGTTTTTTTTGCAATCACATATTGAGGAGGGTTTAAGATGTCCATGTCTGATTGGCGTGTAGCTGATTTTCACTGTGATGCACTGAGCAAAATTTTGATGCAGCCTGCCCTTTCATTTGAAAATGCTCCACAACTGGATGTGAACTTGCAACGTTTGAAAGAGGGGAATGTAGGGTTGCAGGCGTTCGCCATCTATTTACCCGAAGTACTTGGCAGAGGCAAGTTTGAACATGTGATGGGGCAGTTGGAGATCTATCGTAGACGTGTGGAGAGAAGTCAGGAGCGGCCTGGCGGCACACAGACGTTGTTATGGCGTGAACAGGTGGCTCAGGTGGGGCAAACAGGGGGGCCGTGGGGATTAATCACACTGGAGGGTGTGGATGGCCTGGAGGGCAACCTGTTCTATCTGGAGTTATGTTATCAGATGGGCGTTCGAATTATTGGACTAACGTGGAATTATGCCAATTGGGCGGCTGACGGAGTAATGGAGAAGCGTGGAGCAGGTCTGACCGAGAAGGGGAAGGAACTGGTGCGCCAGTGTAATGAAATCGGAATGCTGCTCGACGTGTCACATCTGACAGAGAAAGGTTTCTGGGAACTGGCTGACTTGAGCAAACGTCCTTTTATCGCCTCCCATTCCAACAGTTATAGCGTATGTCCTCATGTGCGTAATCTGAAAGATGATCAGATTCAGGCTATCATTGCCCGGGAAGGGCGGATTGGACTGACGTTTGTACCCTGGTTTGTAAAGCAGGAGGGTGAGGTACGTATAGAAGATCTGCTGCCTCATATTGAGGAGATCTGTTCTCTCGGCGGGCAGCATCATCTGATGATGGGGTCTGATTTTGATGGAATTTCAACGTATATTCAGAGACTTGAACATTCAGGACATTATCCGAGACTGACGGAAATCCTGCTCAAGCATTATGATGAACATTTAGTGCGTGGCTGGTTGTGGGGGAATGCGATGAGTTATCTGGGGGAACACTTGCCAGAGAGCAAACCGAAGATGCAGATGAAGGGGAATTCCATGAAATAGTGAACTGGTGTGTGCGTTGAATGGGTTGAATTGAAACTTGTTTTCCAAATAAAGGAGGGGAATGATGGTGAAATAAGTGTATTTCATGAATTTTCACCAGTTCGTTTTCATTTCACTCCAAAAAGGGGTATAATACCATTGGATTGTTAAGAGCCTGAGTACAGGCCATAGATAAACAAGGAGTGAATTTACAATGAGTAAAACAGTACCTGTGGGCGTATCTGCCCGTCACATTCATGTATCCCAAGAGCACGTTGAAATTTTGTTTGGCAAAGGTTATGAACTGACTGAATTTAAACCTCTGTCCCAGCCTGGCCAATACGCTGCTAACGAAACTGTAGCGGTAATTGGTTCGAAAGGACAGTTTGATAAAGTGCGTATCCTTGGACCTGTTCGCCCTGAAACGCAACTGGAAATCTCCATGACAGATTCATTTGCGATTGGTGTTAAAGCACCTGTACGTGAATCTGGAAGCATTGAAGGTACACCAGGAATCACAATTAAAGGTCCTGCTGGCGAAGTAACGATTGATAAAGGTGTTATCGTTGCTGCTCGTCACATTCACTTCCATACTTCTGATGCTGCTAAATGGGGTATCGAGGACAAACAAATGTTGAAAGTTCGTCTGGGTGGAGATCGTGGTCTGGTACTGGAAAATGTACTGGCTCGTGTATCCGATTCTTTCGCACTGGACATGCATATTGATACAGATGAAGCTAACGCTGCTGGCGCTCGTAATGGCGACACTGCTGAAATCATCGATTAATTACATGTAATAGCTTCAGCCCCCAATTATGGCGGTCTGAATAACATATAAACCTGAGCACAGCCAACAGGGGCCGGTTAATTCCAGCCCTGACGGCAAGGCTCAGGTTTTTGTGTTTTCTGAGTGCTCTTCTGAGCATGGCATGTTTCGGATTAGACGAAGGGACATGCGCTTTGGATGTGGAACTACAGCCCAATTCATGCTATAATTTGCTGTAATGCTCTTTTAATGTTCCAAGCAAGATATTCATGTGGAACAGGGATGAATGAACGATTTTTTATTAATAGAGGCTGTAAGGAGTGACCGAAGGAAATGGCTAAAGACTCAAAAAAGGATTACTCCCAATATTTTGATTTTTCCGATGCCAAAGTAATTTCGCAAGATGAATTCAGCAAAAAGATAAGAATCCGGGGCCGTGAGATTAACATCAAATCGGAACCCAATCATCGTCAGGAGAAACAGCGGGGCAAGGAAGACGTCCAGGTGCTTTACGAAAATGCCGTTCCCGATGAACTGAAAAACATAGGGAAAGGTAAACACTATATTGTATATACGTATGGATGTCAGATGAACGAGCATGACTCGGAGACCATCAAAGGACTCCTTGAGTCTATGGGATATCTGGCTACAGAGAATCGCAAAGAAGCTGATATTATTCTGCTCAATACGTGTGCCATACGAGAAAATGCGGAAGATAAAGTATTTGGTGAGCTTGGTCACCTCAAAACGCTAAAACTCGAACGTCCGGGATTGTTACTTGGCGTATGCGGTTGTATGTCCCAAGAAGAAGGCGTCGTCAACCGAATCATGCAGAAGCATGGCTTTGTGGATATGATCTTTGGTACACATAACGTGCATCGACTGCCACATCTAATCCAGGAAGCATTGTTCAGCAAAGAAATGGTTGTTGAGGTATGGTCCAAGGAAGGCGACATTATTGAGAACCTGCCAAAGAAACGTGAGGGTATGCGCGGCTGGGTGAACATTATGTATGGCTGCGACAAATTCTGTACATATTGCATCGTTCCGTTTACGCGGGGCAAAGAACGCAGTCGTCGTCCGGAAGATGTCATTGCCGAAGTACGTGATTTGGCACGACAAGGCTTTAAGGAGATCACGCTGCTTGGTCAAAATGTGAATGCGTACGGCAAGGACTTCACCGACCTGAACTACAGTTTTGGTGACTTGATGGATGCCATTCGCCAAATTGATATTCCGCGGGTACGTTTTACAACCAGTCACCCACGTGACTTTGATGACCACTTGATTGAAGTGCTGGCCAAGGGCGGAAATCTGGTGGAGCACATTCATCTTCCGGTGCAATCTGGCAGTTCAGAAGTACTCAAACGTATGAGCCGCAAGTATAACCGGGAACACTATCTGAAGCTGGCTGACAAAATTAAAAAGGCCATCCCGGATGTTGTGTTGACAACGGATATTATTGTTGGTTTTCCGGGGGAAACGGAAGAACAGTTTGAAGATACACTTTCCCTTGTCCGTGAAGTAGGGTATGATTTTGCCTATACCTTTATTTATTCCCCGCGTGAAGGTACACCGGCTGCAGTGATGGAAGACAACGTACCGATGGAAGTGAAGAAGGAACGTTTGAAGCGCTTGAACGAAACGATCAACGAATACAGCCACCGAAGCAATGAAGAGCAACGCGGCAAAATCGTTGAAGTGCTCGTTGAAGGCGAGAGCAAACGGAATTCCGAAGTTCTGGCAGGACGTACACGCAGCAACAAGTTGGTGCATTTTGAAGGACCTAAAGATTTGATCGGTACTTTCGTACAAGTGGAAATCACCGATCCGATGACTTTTTATATTCGGGGCAACCTGCTCTCCGAGCCGGTAGCTGCCAATCAGTAATACACACACACAAATAAGATGAATGATTTTTTGCACTTAGCGGGGTTACGCCGAGCGTAGCGAAGGTGACGGAATCGATTCTGTAGAAGCGAAGCGTTCGCCTTTGTCTCCGAATATTAACCTTGAACAATCTCAATCGAAAAAATTCGGAGACAACAGCGATCAAAAGAACGATCCGACACCGCAGCGGTCACTCAGCAGTCAGCTGAACTTAGTGCAACAGTGAGTTTTCATCTTATATCATCTCATAGAATGGAGCGATTTCAGTGGCGCAGGAAGAAGTGCAGTACAACCATTATGGAATGCCAACCTACGATACGCGCAATCTGGTCATACGCGACGACATTATGGGAAAAGCCAAAGAATTGGCTGATATGCTCGGAACGAGTGAGGAAGTTAGACAGTTTCAACAGGCTGAAACCAAAATTCGGGATCATGAGCGCATCCAGCAGTTGATTGCAACGATCAAGAAAAAACAAAAAGAGATTGTCGCTTTTGAAAGCTTCAAAAATGTGGAGATGGTCAGCAAAATTGAACAGGAAATTGAAGATCTGCAAAGCGAACTGGACAGTATTCCATTGGTTACGGAATTCCAGCAGAGCCAGAGCGACATCAACTACTTGCTTCAACTAGTGATCTCTGTAATCCGGGATACGGTTTCTGAAAAAGTAAACGTGGAGGCTGGAACGGATTCACCTCCGACCAGTTGCGGTTAAATGACGGAAGGGTGCGGACGCTGTCCGCGCCTTTTTTGACATTACATAACCGTTAACGTGGAGTGGCTATCGCCAAGTACTCGGAATATAATTCCAAGCAAAGCTCCACGCTGTGGGGTTATTTTGTGTGGCGCGGCTGATTTTTAATGATAAAGGCACATGACATCAAGAGAGCTTGATACGTACAGTGAATAAAGGAGAAATGAATAATGAGTATTTTGGACAAAATGGTGGAAGACGGAGACGGACGATTCTGGGGATTTCTAGGTTGTCGTTATATTAAAGGAGACGGCAAAGAAGTACAGATCGCGTTGACAGCAGGCGAACATCATACCAACTCCATGGGGATTATTCATGGGGGTGTATTAACTTCACTGATGGATCAGGCGATGGGTATGGTTGCAACAGCAGCAATGGAAGTGGACGGCTGTGTGACAACAAATTTGAACGTACATTTTCTCGCACCAATGAAACAAGGGGAATTAACGGTGACAGCTACGGTACTGCATCAAGCAGGCCGCAGTGTTACGACTCAATCGGAGGTTCGTGATGCATCGGGCACGTTGGGATGTATGGCTACGGCGACATTCCGCATAGCACGCCCGAGAACGTAACGCATGAATCCTGCGGTTGACAAAAGATATTATTATGTCATAATGAAATTATCAAAATGAAAATAGTCGGTGGTGCCCATGAGCGAAAACTACGAACACTTTAATGCAGAGAGCGACGAACAAGCAGCACTTGCTTATAGTTCCCAAAAATATCGTACCCCCGATGGTGTTCCTGCGGATATCGTTATGTTCACCTTGACCAAGCGGGAGCGCAAGACGGTGACGAAGACACTTCCCATTCGGGAACTGAAAGTGATGCTGATCAAGCGCAAAGGCTGGCCTTTTGCAGGCAGATGGGCATTACCCGGTGGATTTTGTCAGGAAAATGAATCCATCTATGGTGCAGCTAAGCGTGAGCTGATGGAAGAGACAGGGGTAGACGGTGGACATCTGGAATACTTGAATGTATACAGTCAGCCGGGTCGTGACCCGAGGGGCTGGATTATCTCCCACGCATTTTTCGCGCTTGTGGAAGAATGGATGCTGGATCAACGCCAAGCAGCAGATGATGCTGAGGATGTTGGATTGTTCACCATTCAGGAGGCGCTGCAAGAACTGGAACTGGCCTTTGATCACAGAACAATCATTGAAGATGCTTATCGACGTATTCAACAGCAGATGCTGGAAACGACGATTGCTCGTCAGTTCCTGCCACGTGATTTTACATTAAGTGAATTATATCAGGTTATTCAAAGTGTTGTACCGGATTTTGAAGAACCAAACTTCATTCGCAAGATTACGTCTACCCGCAGCCGTAAAGGCATTGTGGAAGAAGTAAGAGATGAAGAGGGGAACCTGGTGAGTTCCAACCAATACTCGCAGCGTCCGGCGCAGCTATATCGTTTTACAGAACTTGTACCACGCCTTTCCATCTATACGTAATAAGGTGTAGATGTGTCAATCTGATTGAATCAGGATCAACCATTTCTGGGATAAGGGAGTGTTGACGATGAAAGCACTGATTGTCATTGATTTTACGAAGGATTTTGTGACAGGTTCTTTGCCTGTAGGTCAGCCGGCAGTAGAGCTCGAAGAGACGATTGCAGCTGTAACCGAGGCCTATTGTAAGAACAAACATGAGGTAATCATGGCTGTGGATCTGCACGAAGAGAATGATCCGTATCATCCGGAGACTGTACTTTTCCCACCTCATAACATCAGAAATACGGAGGGAAGACAGTTATATGGTCGTCTTGCCCAAGTGATGGAAGAACGGAAAACAGATATACAGTGGATGGATAAGACGAGATATAGTGCATTCTGTGGGACCGATCTGGAACTCAGACTGCGTGCACGTGGTATTACGGATATTGCACTCATAGGGGTATGCACGGATATTTGCATATTGCATACCGCAGTGGATGCTTACAATAAAGGTTTTCATATTACGGTATATGAAGATGGCGTTGCCAGCTTCAATCCGGCAGGGCATGAGTGGGCACTTGGACATTTTCGTTCCAGCCTTGGTGCTTGGGTGGTTAGGGCGAGCGAGACAGTCTTGGCTTAATTTACTCCATAGTCATGTTTGGTTGACCTCATGTTAGGAACCGGATGAATGTGGTGAATGGTGTATAAAGTTTTTTTACGGGAGACTTGTTTGTTTAATACGGATGAACAGAATCATGAAGAATGAGTCTCCATATGTTAACCCATGTTCACAGATGAAATCTGGGGGCACGAGCGGAAGTCAGAGAGGATGAGACAAATGCAGACAACTAGCCTGGCTTTACATACGGATAAATATCAGATCAATATGATGTACGCCCACTGGGTGAATGGTACTCACAAGCGGAAGGCGGTATTTGAAGCCTATTTCCGTAAGCTCCCTTTTGGCAACGGATATGCGGTATTTGCCGGATTGGAACGTATTGTGAACTATATCAGCCAGCTTCGGTTCACGATGGACGACATCAAATTTTTATCCAAACAAGAGGAAAATTACGATCCGGTCTTTCTGGAAGAGTTGCTCCAGTTTTCATTTCAGGGGACGATTCATTCCATGAAGGAGGGTGCAATTGTTTTCCCTGACGAACCGCTCATTCGGGTAGAAGGCTCCATTATGGAGACTCAATTGGTGGAGACGGCGATACTTAACTTCATGAATTATCAGACGTTGATTGCAACTAAGGCTTCGCGGATCAAACAGGTAGCGCAGCAGGATACGTTGCTTGAATTCGGCACACGGCGAGCGCAGGAAGCGGATGCTGCCATCTGGGGCGCACGTGCCTCGTATGTAGCAGGCTTCGATGCAACGTCTAATATGCTGGCTGGAGAGCGCTTTGGAATCCCAACAGCAGGTACACATGCCCATTCCTGGGTACAGAGCTTTATGAGCGAACAGGAGGCGTTTGACGTGTATGCCAAAGTGTTGCCTGATCAGGTTACGCTGCTGGTTGATACCTTTGACACGTTGAACAGTGGGGTACCTCACGCCATCAAGACAGCCAAGAAGTTGGAGAGCCAAGGCAAAAAGATGAATGCGATTCGTCTGGACAGTGGTGACCTTGCGTACTTGTCGATTCAGGCACGTCAGATGTTGGATGAGGCTGGGCTGGATTATGTGAAAATTGTAGCATCCAATGATTTGGATGAAAATACGATTTTCAACCTGAAGGCTCAAGGAGCACGGATTGATACATGGGGTGTTGGTACACAGTTGATTACCGCTTCTGACCAGCCATCTTTGGGTGGAGTGTACAAATTGGTGGAGCGTGAAGTGGACGGTGCCATGCTGCCTACGATCAAAATATCTGCCAATCCTGAAAAGGTGTCCACTCCAGGTAAAAAGGAAGTGTTCCGGATCATTGATCCGAAACATGGCAAAGCGATTGCAGATTATATCTGCTATCCAGAGGAAGAGCAGCCGCTACAGGGCGGACCGCTCAAGCTGTTCAACCCGCTACACCCTTATCTGAAAAAGACGGTTACCCGCTACGAAGCGGTGAATATGCTGGAGCCAATCTTTGTGAATGGACGTAAAGTGTATGAACTGCCTAATTTGGATGAGATTCGGGCGTACCACCGGGAACAGATGAACCTCTTCTGGCCTGAATACCAACGGAAGCTCAACCCGGAGATCTACCGTGTGAACATCAGCCCTGCGGCATGGAATATGAAGCAGAAGCTCATTGCGGAACATGTGAAATCCACAGAGGAATAATTCACACATAAGAATTACAGAGAGGCATAACCAGTGAGGTATACTGGCTTATGCCTTTTTGCTGCCTATAGAATGTATACGTTCTTACCGGAGTTGAACGATTCGATGATTGCAAGCAAAATTTCCGCTATACGCGTTCTGTCTTCTGTGAAAGTACGTCGATAGTTGATAGACGTTATTCTTATATGATCCCGATGAGGTGGACCAGTGATGTAAGAAATCTCATGGACAGACTGCCATGGTAACAGGCTATACTGGAAATAGTCATGCCCAATTCAAGAGGTTGTAGGGGAAAAGCAGTAATTATTTCTCGGGAAAGCGCAGGAGCCGCCAAATTCTGCATCGCATTGTTTCAATCCCGTAGCTGTAGGGGATGAAAGTAAGAGGAGGTGCAGACATGAGGTGGATATTAGGACTGGTCTGGATCGCTTTTATTGCCTATGCATTGTTGTTGGCACCGGGGCAGTCACCTGGAAGTGATCCGATATTCAAAGAACTGATCACCCTGCAAAGCAAAGAACCTTGGTTACTTACGGTGTTTTCGTGGTTAGGTATTTTCCCGGCAGTTTATGCCTGTATGCTGTTAAGAACATCTGTGAAAGAACGAGGTGGCCGTGTACCGGCTTGGCCTTTTGTCATACTTTCTTTCGGACTGGGTGCTTTTGCCCTGCTTCCCTATTATGCATGGTCATCATCCGCAAATAGAGCTTCGGGTTACGGAAGCTTACATTTTGGTCGTCAGCGTGAGTCGGGAATTGGACGGGTAGCAACCCACAAGCTGACGCATGTAGTCCTTCTGCTGTTGACGCTGGGGACAGCTTTCTATGCCGTGACGCAAGGTCATCCGGATGTATATATGGAAGCATTCAAGCAATCTGCCTTTGTACATATCATGACAATTGATTTTGTACTGCTGACCTTACTTTCCATGATTGCGATATACAGGGATACTAAAGTGAGTCGACGTTCAGCAGCTTGGACCGCGGCAGGCATCATCCCTATTGTGGGTCCACTAATCTATCTGTTGACGCTCAGGAGAGACAGAGTTTGATCATCAATATTTGAAGAATTCCACAGGTAAAAGGAGCCGTTAAGCTGAATGCGAACAATTCATGTGCTTAATGGAAAAATATATACAATCCAAAGAAGGAGTGGTTATCGATGAAAAATCATTTTAACGCATATGTTGTCCGTAAAGAAGAACAGGGCGGAGTGAAAGCTGCTATAGAGCAACTGAAGAAGGAAGATCTGCCAAATGGAGATGTAACGGTACAGGTGCAGTACTCCAGTGTCAATTATAAAGACGGACTCGCTACCCTTGAGAAAGGCGGTGTCGTTCGTGAGTACCCGATGGTACCGGGAATTGATCTGGCAGGAACGGTAGAGGAGTCGGTCAGTGGACGTTTTGCACCAGGAGATCGGGTGATCAGTACAGGATTTGAACCTGGCGTATCCCATTACGGAGGGTACAGCGAGTATGCTCGTCTGCGCAGTGAATGGCTGGTGCCTCTGCCACCGGGTCTCAATGAGAAAGAAGCCATGGCAATTGGAACTGCAGGTTTTACGGCTGCACTTTCGGTAGATGCGCTGTTACAGGCTGGAGTGACACCGGAGATGGGCAAGATTCTGGTTACGGGTGCAACGGGTGGTGTTGGCAGTATGGCAGTTGCCATTCTGGCGAAACTTGGTTTTGAAGTAACAGCCAGCACAGGCAAGAAGGATCAGGAGGAGTCATTGCTCCGAAACTTGGGCGCCTCAGAGGTTATTACTCGTGAAGAAGCTGATGCTCCAGCTAAAGGAGCGATGGGGAAACAGCTATGGGCGGGAGTTGTTGATCCAACAGGAGGACCGGCTCTTGCGGAGCGATTGAAACAGATTCAATACGGAGGTGCGGTAGCGGTATCCGGGTTAACTGGAGGCACAGCTTTTGAATCCACGGTACTTCCGTTTATTTTGCGTGGCATCCAGCTTATTGGTATAGACTCTGTATATTGTCCGATGGAACGTCGGGAACGATTGTGGAAACTGCTCGGCGGAGAATGGAAACCAGAGCGCGCGCTGGAACTGGGAATCCGGGAGATCTCTCTAGATCAATTGCCTCTTACGCTGGAGACGATACTCCAAGGTGGTGCAGTAGGTCGTACGGTGGTCAATACAATATCAGATCTGCCATCCGCATAAGATTCTAAGTCCTTAGACATGCTAATTCTACCTGATTGGGTCACAGCACACGTGGCTGGAAAGGAAGGATTGGCATGTGGTTTGCTAGAAAAGGGCGAAGTCTGGTTGGAAGAACAATGAAGTCGGTACTTGTAAGTGGTGTGTTGATCACGAGTGTCTGGTCCCTGGCGGCTTGTTCGGCATCATCCATTGAGCAGGAGCGGAAGGTCTACACGCGCGAAGCGACGGATGAAGGAAATGTGCGGGCACAGAGTCAAGGACACGGATTAAACGGTGAATTGGTGAGTGAGATCAGTAAGAGTTTTGAAGCAAAAGGCATTCAACTGATGAATAACATGTCTGCCGATGACGGCCATGGTGGGGTCTCTTATATGTATTTGTTGAATGGAAGTGGCAGACACATCGTGAAAGTCCATATTTTCAGTGATGCTGCAACCCGGGCTGCCAGTATGAAACAAATGTATAGTGAGAATCGTGATGAGGCTGTCTTGGAGAATGCGCTTGGCCGAACAACGATTCGTAGCAAAGGGTACGTCTCACTCGTTTATACAGCTTCCGGTGGGGAAAAGGACAAGTATGAACAGGATGTGTTGCAGGTGTTCCAACATGTGCTGGGGCAATTAAGGTAGGAGAAGATGGGAGCACAGAAAACTTTCAATCCTTACCATACAGCTGAAAATAAACCCGAAAAACCCGTCTGATCTTTCAGACGGGTTTATATATTTCACGCATGACATGCCGCAGCTCGGGCAGAATGAGTTTTTCCATGGCCAATTTGACGGCTCCTTTGGAACCCGGCATGGAGAATACGGCTGTGCGTCCAATCGTTCCAGCGACGGCTCTGCTCAGGATGGCAGCGGAACCGATATCTTCGGTGTAACTGAGAAAACGGAAGATCTCACCAAAGCCCGGGAGTTCCTTGTCGAGTAGTGAGGATACTGCTTCATAAGTTGTATCTCGGGGTGAAATCCCTGTTCCGCCGCTAAGTAACACGGCTTCAATATCATCACGAACAGCTGCATCTTGCAGGATGCTTCGAATGTTCTCCGTCTCATCTGGTGTGATGATGTATTCAACAATCTGATAACCCGCTTCATTCAAAAGCTGGTGCATGAGCTGGCCACTGGTGTCAGTGTCTTTAGTTCGCGTGTCAGACACTGTAACAATCATGCACGATACCGTGGTTGGAGCTTCCTGGCGATGTTGTTCCACTGAATTAGTCATGAAACTTCCTCCTTCAATCAACATGTCCTCATAGCATAGACCATCCGTTAGAATCAGGCAATGTACTGGGGAAGAGTTGAACGTTATTGCACAACGAATGCGGGATGGTGTACACTCGCTAGATATAGATAGACTAGGTTACAAGAAGGACAATCAGAGAGGTGTATACGCATGAATGAAACGATTTTAAAAGAACAATCCATACCTGTATATATACTGTCAGGTTTTTTGGGGAGTGGCAAAACAACACTGCTTGTTCAGTTGATTGAACATTGGCAACAGCAGGGTTTGCGCCCCGCAGTGGTTATGAATGAGTTAGGCGAAGTTAATCTGGATGGTCAGATTGTGGATTCCACCGTTCCAATGACTGAGATGTTAGGTGGATGCATCTGTTGTACCGTACGTGGTGACTTGGGATTGCAACTTGCTGATCTCGTTCAAGAGGAATCACCGGATGTGATCATCATTGAAGCCACCGGTGCGGCGAATCCAATGGAGATTCTGGATGCGGTAACGGAGACCTCACTCTACATGCGACTGGAACTGAAAAGTCTCATTACTGTTGTGGATGCAGCACATCTGTCTGGTCTGTATCAGGAGCAGAAGGGGCAGACCTTCAAGCTAATGCAGGAGCAGATTCGTTGTGCGTCTGTGCTTCTCTTGAACAAAACGGATCGGGTGAGTGCACAGGAACTGCAGGATCTGGAGCAGCTTTTGGCAAAATGGAATGGCTTCGCCCCTGTAATTCCTACGGTGAAATGTGAGGTAGAGATGGATCTGTTGCTTCGCAGCGGGGCAGACGTGCATGTACGTGATTCAGCTTCTGAAGCAGACAAGCCAGCTCACCAAGAGCATCATGTGCATACGGAAGCCTGTGGTACACATGGCTACAATCATGGTCATGAACATACAGATCATACACTCCAAGGCGATGATACGAATACTGACGCATCCCATAGGCATGTCCATGCCCACAGTCACGAGCATTCCGCTCCTCATGCATCACACGAACATGTCATGGTGTATACGCATTATTTCAGTCATCCGGTGAACAGCGAAGCATTTGAACAATTTGTATCTGCTTTGCCACGGGACGTGTATCGAGCAAAAGGTATTTTATCGTTTAGTGACACGGCGAGCCGTTTCTGGTTCCAGTATGCCTACCGTGAATCGGATTACATGAAGATCACACCTCAGGGAGAGGTCCCTAATGTTGCTGTGTTTATAGGTGAACATTTTGACCAAACTGTCATTCGTGACCAATTACTGGAATTGGAAGCGATAAAGTAGGTTAGATGATTCAATATTCCTCCGAACTGGGTATTAAGATGCATAGCAAACTTTGCCTGGGGGGTAACTTTAAATGACACAACAACAATATCAACAATGTATCGATGCTTGCCTGGAGTGCATGAATGCATGCAACGTATGTTACATATCGAGTCTGAAAGAATATGATCTGGCGATGTTGCGTGATTGCATTCGTTTGAATCGGGAATGTGCGGAGATCTGCAGTTTTGCTGCACAAGCGATGACACGTGGAAGTGATTTCATTGCTGAAATATGCGAATTGTGTGTGAAAGCTTGTGAAGCTTGCGCCGCTGAGTGTGGCAAACACCACCATGATCACTGCCAAGCATGTGCAGAGGCTTGCCGCAGATGTGCAGAAGCTTGCCGGTTGATGGCAGCAGTAGCGTAAATATTATTTCACTGGAATATATAACCAAACCGATAATGACCGTTGTCCCCTAAGGGAAGGCAGTGAACACAAGCATCTGAGACGATGTGCCTATGTGTTGCCTTTCAGTAGGGGATTTTTAATGCAGGTTGCCAAGTCTGATCGTGGTATGTATAATGATGGCAATGAATTGAATTGAAGAATATCAATGATCGGGAGAGTAGCCAGATCCATACATGACAGCGAGCCGGGAGAGGTGGAAGCCGGTATGACATGACCTGAGTGAACCGCACCCGTGAGATGGTTATCCGAAAAGATGTACGTATCCCGATTGGGGATAGGCCATATCTGTCTGAGGGTAACCCGGCTTGCGACCGTTATACGCATCGAGCGGAACAGGTTCTATTGGTATGCATGTTGATGCATATTAAGAGTAAGCTGTTCACCTAGAGTGGTACCGCGGGAACTGTTAAGTCAGCTCTCGTCTCTTATTTAGAGACGAGAGCTTTTTTGTGTTTATTTCCAGCCAATAATGAATGGATAAGGAGTGTTTGGCATGTTGATGAAGCAGGCTGCGGCCGATATTGCCCCTTTAACGGGATTGAATGAAGAAGAGGTTCTAAGATTACTGGAAGTCCCACCACAGGCGGAGATGGGTGATGCAGCATTCCCTTGTTTTGCATTAGCGAAGTCATTAAAGAAAGCACCGGCAGTCATTGCGACCGAGCTCGCAACGGGATTGCAGGCATCTGGAATTGAAGCGACTCCCGCCGGGCCGTATGTAAATATCCGTTTTAATCGGGAGAAGCTCGCGCCGAATCTGCTGAAAGAACTGGGGAATGCGGCATTTGGTAAGCTTCAGCTTGGTCAAGGTTCACGTGTTGTGATTGATATGTCTTCCCCTAACATCGCAAAACCCTTCGGAATCGGACATTTGCGTTCTACTGTAATCGGTGCAGCACTGTATCGGTTGTATAACGAAGCGGGTTATACCTCTGTAAGTGTGAATCATCTGGGAGACTGGGGAACCCAGTTTGGCAAGCAGATCGCAGCGTACAAACGGTGGGGCAATGATGAAGCGTTGCAGGCAGACCCGATCCGTACGTCCCTGGAACTGTATGTGCGCTTCCACGATGAGGCGGAGAACGATCCTTCTCTGGAGATTGAGGCACGCGAGTGGTTCCGCAAGCTGGAGCAAGGGGATGATGAAGCACAGCGGTTATGGGCGTTCTTTGTGGAAGTGAGCATGAAGGAATTCAACCGGATGTATGAACGTCTGAATGTACAGTTCGACCATACGCTGGGAGAAAGCTTTTACAATGACAAGATGGGCGCAGTGGTTGAAGAACTGAAGGCAAAAGGTTTACTTGAAGAGAGTGATGGTGCACTCGTGGTACGTCTGGAAGATGAGAACATGCCCCCGTGCCTGATTATCAAAAAAGATGGAACAACAATCTATCCTACTCGGGATTTAGCTACGGCAGTCTATCGTCATGAGGTGATGAAGGCAGATCGGTTGTTATACGTGGTCGGAGGCGAGCAGAAGTTACATTTCCGGCAGGTATTTGAGGTCCTATCCCGGATGGGGCATGAATGGTCTGCGAAGTGTGAACATATCCCGTTTGGATTAATGCGTTTTGAGGGACGGAAAATGTCTACACGTCGCGGTAAAGTCGTCTTTTTGCAGGAAGTGTTGGACGAGGCAGTCGCTCGTGCTTTGCAGATTATTCAGGAGAAAAACCCGAATCTGGAGAACCCTCAGAAGGTGGCTGAGGCGGTCGGTGTAGGTGCCATTGTCTTCGGTGATCTGCGTAATAGTCGGTTAAACGATGTGGACTTCTCCTTGGAGGATGCGGTGAGTTTTGAAGGAGAGACCGGACCTTATGTGCAGTATACCCATGCCCGGATTCAAAGTGTGCTTGCCAAGGCAGAAGAGGCGATCCGCGTGGAAAATGAAAACACTCTGACTAACCCCAGCCTTGCGGATGGTGAGAATGACACAGGGGCCACTCCATCCAGTGTCGGAGATACCTCATGGGCATTGCTGAAACTGCTTGGTGATTATCCCGAGTATTTGGAAAAAGCGATTCATCGGAATGAGCCTTCGGTCATTGCCAAATATACTATAGATGTCGCTCAAGCATTCAACCGTTTCTATCACGCAGAACGGATTGCGGATGCGTCATCTGATGTAAGATCCTTCCGAGTGGCATTGGCCAAACGGACTGCCGAACGCCTCGCGTACAGTTTACATTTGCTAGGTGTGCAAGCTCCAGAGCGGATGTGATCCCAGGTGATATGGAGTAAACGTGGACTTTTCAAGAAAGCCAATCAAGATGTACCAGACTCATTAGGTAGAGGTATGTTGCTTCAACGAGTGAGCAAGCGATTAGGTAATGCTCAAGTACTTGATGAAATTAATCTGGAAGTGAAGCAGGGAGAATGTGCTGTACTTATTGGCAGAAACGGTTCTGGCAAAAGTACGTTGCTACGTATGTTGGCAGGTATTTTGTTACCCGATACAGGATCGATCCAGCGCACAATGAAGGGTTCTGATGGGTATGCAGTAGATGGCCTGCCACGTTTACCCTTTACTTCTGGAGAGTACTTGTGGGACATGGGACGGATTCGGGGCATTCGCCCCGAAATACTGCGTGGGCGGATTAGAGAACTTAGTGAACTTTTATATCTGGATACCGCGATCGATCAGAAGTTACCCTTATTATCCAAGGGCACATTGCAAAAAGTAAATTTGATTCAGGCCCTGTTACCTGGACCGGGTGGTCTTTTGTTGCTGTATGAACCTTTATCAGGCTTGGATATTCCAGCTCAAGAGGCAGTGGTATCCTTATTGGGACAATGGAAGGATGAAGGGACATCCATCGTTACAGCTTGTCATGAACCGTTGCTTATTGAACGTTTGGCAGACCAGGTGATTGTGTTGAAGAAAGGCAGCGTGCTCCGCTACTGGAGTCGTGAAGATATACTTCAAGCTGGCGAACCCGTTGTACGTATTCAAAGTCTGACGGAAGCTGGAGAGGATCTGGCTAACGATCTATCTATTGTACAACAACCGGGAGTGCTGTCTTTAGTTCGTAATACAAACTCGGAGAAATCCAATTCCTGGTTGTGGGATTGGAAAGTGGTTCAACAATCAACAGATGATGTCCTCAGGAGAATTTTGGCATCCGGAGGTTCGGTTGTGTCTGTACAACAGGAAGAAAGTCAATTACATATGGAAAGTCTGCTGGAAGGACAACATCCAGCTGTACATGCGAGTCGTAGAGGTGTCACAGAATCTGTGGACTCTTCGATGGATGATGCGGGGGGAGAAGCCGAATGATCTATCTGACCCGATATTTGTTAAGGCATCACATTCGCTCCCAGAAATATTTTGCACCGGTTATCTTTTATATCATCGCCATGCTGCTGATCTATTCCTACAAACCCAACCCTATTGCGGACAGTTACAGTGTTACGGCTATGCTGTTATTTTTAGCAGCTGCTTGGCTCGGAGTAATGGTGATGAATACCGAACCTGCAAAGCAGTATCAATTACTCGTCCATCATGCAGGAAGCAGGCGTAAGGTGGTAACAAGTCAACTCATCTGTGCCTGGATAATGCAATTCATGCTCACCGCAATCACTGTGCTGTATCCCGTGTTCGCGGGAATGTTCGAGAGACAACCCACAAGTGAGGAGTGGATGATGACTTGGTTAGGACATCTGGGATTATCACTGCTGGGATTGGGCATCAGTGTATTTTTTCAAAAATCGTACATTCCTTTGCTTAGTCGCAGTATGCCTGCTCTCATTATTGTATTATTACTATCGTTTATCCAAGGTTCTTTAAGTGAACGTTTGCCTGAATCGTTAGAATGGCTTGGCCGCATTCTTCCACCAGCCTTTTATCTGGTTCGTGAGATGATGTTATTTGATGAATCAAAGATGGATTCTTTTGTTTCGGTTACGCTATGGACTGTGCTCTATGCATTAGGGTTACTAATCATCCATGTGTGGCTGTCCGGAAGAAGAGATCTGCGGAGTTAGAAGACGCGCTTCCCGATAACTTGAATGTTGCTCTTGGTTTGGTTAGGATAGAGGGACATGGAATGGTTAACATTGTACGGTTGAAGGGGGCGCTCGCATATGCAAAATACAGATATCCAGAATGGTGACATGCTGGACAGCGAACACTCCAGGGAATTGTTTGCCTATTACGGATTGGCAGTGTACTACGGGCAGGCGCTTGAACAGCAGCTGGTCAATCTGATTTTATTAATGAAAATGTCTCAGGGCAAAGCCGTGTCTGAAGAGGATCTGGAAGATCTGTACGAACGAAAGATGAGCAGTTCACTGGGGCAGCTCATTCACGAAGTACGCCATCATTTTACATTCTCTGAGGAAGAGACTCGCCAGTTGAATGAGTTATGGCAGCAACGTAACCGTATCGTACATCATTATTTCAAGGAACGAATTCACGAGACATTCAGTCCGGAAGGACGATCACGCATGATTAAGGAATTGGAGGATTTCAAAGACCGTGCACAGGAGTTGGAGATCCGTCTTCAGCAATATACGGGTACCTGGATCGCAGAGCTTGGTCTGGATGCCGAATCCGCAGCAGCTCTGCAAACGCTGGAGCGTATGCATACCGAGAGTATGCAAGCAAGGGCTTTGGAAGAGGATGAATGACAAGCAAACAGATAACGAAACGCTGGATATTAAAGACGGTTCTGGCTGTAGTATTGGTTGGAATCCTGTGGACTGTGGTTACCACAATCCGTATATCTGCATATACGGATGAGGATTCATCCAGGATATCGGACGCAGCAATCATTCTGGGAGCAGCCGTGGCAGGGGATAACCCTTCACCTGTATTTCGCGAACGTATTGAACACGGGATTGAATTATACCGTCAGGGTACCGTTCGTAATCTGCTTTTCACAGGCGGGTCAGGTGATGATGGAGAACATACGGAAGCTGAAGTGGGTCAGAAGTATGCCATCGCACATGGAGTAGATCCTGCGGACATTCGCATCGAGACCAAATCCAGAATTACCGAGGAGAATCTGGTCAATTCAATTCCAATTGGTGAACAAGCCGGTTATCAAACCTATACAATTGTGAGTGATCCGCTGCATATGAAACGGGCCATGAAGCTGGCTGCCGGGCTGGGTATGGATGCCGTACCATCTCCGACACGAACAACGGCTTATCGAACCTGGCGCAGCAAGTTTCCTTTTCTCGCAAGGGAGACTGTGATGTACATGGGATATACGATCAAAGGATGGATAGACAATCCGCAGCAGCCGTGAGGTTGCGCGCGGATTGTTTTTTTGTCTGGACGAAATAAACAGTAACCGAACATGCCTTCAGATGAAAATACAAAAAAACCGATCTACACCGCAAACCCTGAGGTAGCTGTGTAGATCGGTTTTTGTTTTGCCGTCGAGTACATCATTTTGATTGGTTACTTAAAGAGCGTTCTGTTTTACTCTGTTATGCATTGCCTCCGGCAAAGGAGGTTGAGGTTGGAATGATCTCACCCGACGGATTTTCGCTGGTTGCACTCGCTGCTGCTTGCGCACCTTGTTGAAGCTGATACATCTTATAATAGCGGCCTTTAAGCTCCATCAGTTCATCATGTGCACCCTGCTCAACGATACGCCCGCGATGCAGAACCAGAATTTGATCTGCCGAACGAATGGTGGAGAGACGGTGAGCAATGATGAAGGTGGTACGTCCTTTTTTGAGGACTTCGAGTGCGTTCTGAATCAAAGCTTCTGTTTCCGTATCAATATTGGCTGTAGCTTCATCCAAAATGAGGATGGCCGGATCAAACGCCAGTGCCCGAGCAAAGGAGATCAACTGACGCTGTCCAGCAGACAATGTGCTTCCTTTTTCGATGACAGGTTCGTTAAAGCCTTGAGGCAAATGAGCCAGTATACGTTCAGCGCCTACATCACGTAGCGCCTGTTCAATTCGTTCACGGGAGATCTTCTCATCGCCGAGACTGACGTTGGAAGCAATGGTGCCTGTGAACAGATACGGGTCCTGCAATACAATCCCCATATGTTCGCGAATCCACTGTTTAGGTAGATCTTTGACGTTCTGACCATCAATCGTGATCTTGCCTTTTTGCGGATCATAGAACCGGAATAGCAGGTTGATGATTGAGCTTTTACCCGAACCGGTATGACCGACCAGAGCCACGGTCTGACCTTGGGATGCTTTAAACGAGATATTGTTGAGCACATAATCCTTTTTATAGGCAAAGGATACATCGTCGAAGACAACATTCCCTTTGTATCTTGGCATGGAGCCATCGGTTACGGCTTCTCCTTTTTCATCCATCAGCTCAAAGACACGTCCAGCGGATACGAGGGAGGAGTCCAGGTTGGCGAGTTGATTCACCATACCGGTGATTGGCTGGAACAAGCGACCCAGAACATCTACGAAGGCATACAGAACACCAAGGGAGATAATACTTGTGCCATCCAGCACACTGGAACCGAAGTACCACAGGACCACCGCAAATGCGATATTCCGTAATACGTTAACCAGGTTGTGTGAGGTGAAGGCATTCAGGTTCAGCATTTTGTTCTGGTGTTTCATATAGTCATCATTCAGATCTTCGAATTCCTGTTTGGTTTGTTTCTGATGGCGGAATACGCGGATAATGGACATCCCCTGAATGGACTCGTTAATGATTGCATTGATCTCACTCAGTCGGGATCGAATGATCGTGTTGTAGCGAGTAGCGAATTTGCGATAGAGCACAATCCATGTAATGAGCATCGGCACAACGAATAATGAGATTAGACCCAGGCGAACATCAAGCAGGAAGAGTGCAACATACACACCTGTAATCGTGATGATTCCTGAGAAAAAGTTCGAAAGAACAGCAACGAACAGATCTTTTACGGCTTCTGTATCGTTTGTGACCCGAGATACAACTTTACCTGCGGGCAGGTTATCAAAAAAGTGCACCGGCAGTCGCTGAATATGGGCATACACATCGTTACGCAGTCTTTGAATGACCTTGTTGGCCGAGGATTGCAGCCAGAAAGTTTTACCAAACTCCATAATGACCGAGATCACGAGGAAGATCATGTAATACACAATTAATTGATAGATGTTGGGCATCTCCGGTTTGTAAAAAGCAAACAGTTCACCAGCGGACAGGGGTGTTGCCGCATATTGGCCTGTTACCTCACCTGCGCGTGTAACCGTGAGGGTTCCATCCGTATATGTGCGGTCCCCGTCAGGTGCGCTTACCGGTTCGTTTACAAAATAAAAACTTCTGCCGGCTTGTAATACCCGCACTTCGGAACCTTTGTTTTCATCCGGTTCGAACAAGCCTTCGCGTTTGTAATTCTTACCGTTGTAGACTGCGGCTTCATCAGAAGCTGTTGTCTCATAGAAAGGCTGCTCAATCGCGAGCAAGTGATTATCGATCATGGATTTGGCGATGAACGGCCCGGCAAGCTCGGCCGCAACACCAATGGTAAGCATAATTAATGCAGCGATAAATGTTCCTTTGGCTTTCAAGGCGTAATCAAGCAGCCTTTTGCCTGTATTAGACTTCAATGAATTGACCTCCTACGTGGACAGATTGGACTCGACCTGTTGCCGTTCATACTGTTCACGGTACCAGCCGTTCATGGCTAACAATTCCTGGTGAGTGCCTTCTTCCGTAATTTTCCCGTGCTCCAGTACGATGATTCGGTCAGCATGTTCAATAGCAGACAGGCGATGAGTCGAGATCAGCGTGGTTTTGCCCGAGCGTTTGTTGCGTATATTTTCAATGATTTTGGCTTCAGTACGTGCATCGACAGCAGATAAGGCATCATCGAGGATCAGAATATCAGGATTAGCAATAAAGGCACGCGCCAGCGATACCCGCTGTTTCTGTCCACCGGACAGAGAGATTCCTTTTTCACCAACGAGTGTATCCAGTCCATCGGACAAAGTCCCCAGATCCCCGTCAAAAGCGGCGGTACGAATGGCTTCCATGATGACTTCATCACTGGCCCCAGGTTGACCAAATTGAATGTTTTGACGAACTGATTTGGAGAACAGAACTTGTTCCTGTGGTACGTACCCAATCCAGCTGTGCAAGTCATCTTTGGCGATATCCTGAATCGGATGACCCGAGATGCTTAATGTGCCCGAACCGGCAGGGTATTCATGAAGCAGTTGTTTGAGCAAAGTAGACTTACCGCTACCCGTACGACCCACAACACCCAATGTTTGACCCCGTCGTAGCGAAAAGCTGATATGACTGAGATTGTCGACAGTGGAACTTGGGTAACGGAATGTAACATCCTGCATCGCAATTTCTTCCGGATTCGTAACGTGAGCAGGTTGCTCCACATCTTGTACGGCAGGTTCTACTGATAAAGTCTCGTTGACCCGATCAAGCGAAGCGCTACCACGTTGCATCAGGTTAATTAATTCGCCGATGGCAAACATGGGCCAGATCATCATCCCCAGGTACATGTTAAACGATACGAGATCCCCCAGGGTAATTTCATTATGAAATACAAGATATATGCCGTAGGCAAGTGCAATCACATAACTGAGTCCAACGAAGAGGCGGATGGTGGGTTCAAATAGGGCATCCATTCTGGCAACAGCCAGATTTTTACGATACACATCTTCGGTCACGTCGGCGAACCGTTTCTCGTCCAGACGTTCCTGCACATAAGCACGCACGACACGAATCCCGGCGATGGATTCCAGCACCTGGTCGTTCATATCTCCGAATGCATCCTGTGCCAGGGTGTAACGTTGATGTACAGCTTTACCATAGATCATCATGGCAATGGCGATAAAAGGTAATGGCAGGATTGCCGCCAAGGTCAGTTTCCAACTAACCAGGAAACCCATGGCGAACAATACGGTGGCCAGAAAGGCTGTAGAGTCTGTTAAGGTCAGCATGCCGAAGCCTGCTGTAGTGGCAATGGAACGAAGATCATTGGTGGCCCGAGCCATCAGATCTCCTGTTCTGTTTTTCTCAAAAAAGGGAGGAGTCATCCGTAACAAGTGGTCCATAAAGCGTGAACGAAGCAGCCGCTCCACCAGGTTGGCACCACCAAACAGTTTGTGCATCCAAACGTATGTAACCAGATAGATAATGATGACCGTTCCTAGAATAAGCAAAATATAACGCGTAAGTGAGGTGCCGGTAATGGAACCGCGCACAATCTCGTCGATGGCATTACCAAGAAGACGAGGAGGCAGCAGTTCGGCAATGCCCACCAGAATAAGCAAAATGACACCGGTTAGGTATCGTTTGCGTTCCAGCCGGAAGAACCAGGCCAGGTTTTTAAGTACAGAGAACAAGTGTTATCCCTTCCTTTCGATGTCCGAGAAATGCAAATTCCGTTCATGAATGCCGAAATGTACCCACAAAAAAAGACATACCGCACGCAGGCGGTATGTCTTCATATAATCATACGGCAGCATGGCTCAGAGAACAGAGCCGTCACCATATATAAGTTCGATTGTGAGTATACATCACAGAGGTTCTAATGAAAGATCGCCTGTCATGCCGACTTATGAACGGAATAATGATTTCGGGTGTGCTCCGGTATTTAGTTGTGTGCTGAATTGACCTATCATATGTTTGTTAAACACCGTAATCACCCTTTCTTTTTTTGGAAATAAATACAATGTAGACCTCGTATGTTTGCATCTTAACACCGGCTTTTACAATCTGTCAAACATTTTTCACAACTTATTTTGTCTTTATGTGGTCACTCGGGTTTGTATTCAAGTCCCTGTCGAGATATGATGGAACATATATATACAGAAGGAGCTGACACCAAATGAGTACCATACATGTATCCGATCAAGCTGCTCGCTGGTACAAGGAAGAGCTGAATTTGAACGAGGGAGACAGCATTCGATTTTTTGCACGTTATAGCTCTGGCGGAGGTCTTCACCCTGGATTTTCGCTAGGTATTGCTGTAGAGAAACCAAGACATCCTGCGGATCAAACCGAAGTGTCGGGGATTCAATTCTTTATGGAAGATCACGATTATTGGTATCTGAAAGGGCACCAACTGCATGTGGACATCGTTGATGAAGGTCAGGATATCGAATATCGTTACACGGAAGTCTAAGCAATAGATGGATTACAGGTCGCCACCGGCTTCCGAGTAGGAGGAGGGGATAAGCAGTGAATCTGCCACCACGAGATTTGGCCCAGTATATCGCAAAACGCTCTCATATTGTTGTAAAAGCGGCGGTGCGGGCTGAGAACGAACAAGGTGAATTACTGCTGATTCAGCATGCTGAACATGGTCACTGGCGATTGCCAGCAGGTGAGATGCGCCCGGGTGAGGCTATTGAAGATGCTGCACATCGGGAGTTATGGGAAGAGACAGGTTGGACTGCTGATACCATGACACTGGAAGGTCTCTATTCGGGGCCTGACCTTCGGTATCTGCATTCAAGCGGAGATGAAGAGTATTATGTCATTGCCCTGTTTCGGACAGTGATCATTCAGGATGACCTTGTGGAGTCGCGTGTAAATAGTGATGCAGGTCTGAAGTTTTTTGCGCTGGAGTCGTTACCACCTCTGAATCAGATTAGCCGAATCCTGTTAGCGCGGGATATTGCAGAATAAAATAAGTGTTGACCGCAAAAAAATGACCTTGGCATGCACGATAAAGTGGATGCCAAGGTCATTTTTTAAAAAATCCGATTCTGGTGCTCAGAGCATGAATTACACCTGATCCAGTGGTTCATCATCCATCGCAAAATCAAAATCATCAATATCGAATACCTGTACAGGTGATTCAGACTCAATTATGCGTGCAATCAGTTCAACCTGATCGGTAAGAATCGGGATACTCAGGCGCTGAGATGTCAGTAGCAGTTCGGTCTCAATGGGATCGAAATATTCCCCGTACTGTGCCGTATCTATTGCATTGATAATGGCAATGGATACTTGGTCACCAAATAAAATGGAGGGGCTTTTGGCCCATGGAACAAGTAACGCACGCTCTATTTTTTTCTTATTCAGCGGTTCCTCGAAATAAGAAATCATTTCATTGATTTTGGATTTCACATGCTGATCATCTGCCGGGTTATCCATCATGGGATCAGGACTGGTCTGGAATTCATATAGCTCAAGGATGGTGGTATAAGGAACAATATATTCAACAGGCGCGGGCGGCGCTAGCAATTGACCGTAAATGGCCACCATCACGGCTTCTGTAATAAACTGACGTGACATGGTTCCTTAATCCTCCTGCGCCATTAATAGTTGCAAAGTGAATCTATACGTTTATGCAACAGCATAACCATAATAGTACGTGTTCAAATAGGACGGTTTTCAGTACCGAGAAGATGGGATGAAGCTAGAAATGGAGTAGCGGAGCGTAGGGAAAACTACGTGAGCAACCAAAATGTTTCCTAAGGAAACATACTTCGTAAGCCTCCCGCTTATTTCGGCTGAATTCCATCTTCGATGCTGAGGATGCCTTTAGGCATCCTTCGTAATCAAAAGCGGACTTTTTGAACAACCTCTAATATGCATTATTCTGCTGTAGACTCGTGTACATAATTTGCATGAATAGAAGTATATCACACAACGGTGGGAAATACAGCCAATCTGCATAGCATGTCAGGTCACAACCTTCACAACTTGAATCAGGATTTGCCCAGCAGCAATGATAAAATTCCCGCCGCAATCAATGGACCCACAGGTACACCCTTGAACAGGGCAACCCCAAGTACCGTTCCGATTAACAGCCCGGCAACGACAGTTGGCTGTGTACCCATCAACGTAGCGCCACGTCCTCCGAGATATGCCACCAGTAAACCTACGCCAATGGCGAGCAGTGACTTCCAGTGCAGGAAAGACTCACCGATCGTCTGCAGACTCATCTTGCCACTGGCAAGAGGTGCCATCACGCCAATGGTCAGAATGATAATGCCCAGTGTAAGTCCGTATTTTTCAAGCCATGGAAATGCCTGATTCAGGTTCAGGACTCGTAGCAACAACAGAAATACCATCGCTACGGTCACAGGTGTGTTGCTGCTGATAATCCCAAGAGCCGCAAATACGAGCAACAGCAGGGAAGTCATATCCATTGTTTTCATTTCCCTTCAGTCTGTCCACGTTGTTTGCTAACGATATGTTCCGCAATGTAACGTCCATGCCAGCGCCCGGATTCAATAAAGACTTCATTGGCATTACGCCCCGAAGCGATGACTCCGCCCACATATACACCAGGTACGCTGCTTTCCATCGTTTGTGCATCATATAGAGGTTTATCCATATCATCAGACATCTCCACACCTACCGACGTGAGTAGTTGACGATCTGGACGGAAACCGGTCATTGCCAGTACGAAGTCATTATCCAGTTCCCGAGTGGAACCATCCGTGTGTATCAGACGAATCGAATCATCGAGTATTTCATTCACGCGTGATTCCAGGTGGAGTGTGATATGACCTTTTGTCACCATGCTCTCGAATAGCGGGCGTACCCATGGTTTAATATGCTGGGACAGACCACTACCGCGATAAACCATATCAATATGTGCTCCGACCCGAACCAGTTCCATGGCCGCATCCACGGCTGAGTTGCTTCCGCCAATAATGGCGACACGTGTACGGGTATAAGGGTGGGCTTCCCGGAAGTAGTGAGTTACTTTATCTTTATCTTCTCCAGGGATGCCCAAATAGTTAGGATGGTCAAAATAACCGGTAGCTACAACAACATTGCGTCCAACATGTACGATGGCCTCCCCGCGGCGATTGAGCGTATGTACCTCAAACGTACCATCATCCTTGCGTTTAATTTCACGGGCTTCCTCATAGTTATGAACACGCAGACCAAAATGTTCGGCTACCCTGCGATAATAGGCAAGTGCTTCATAACGAAACGGTTTATCATTAGGTGTGCTGAACGGAACGTTTCCGATCTCAAGCAGCGGGGCTGTGCTGAAAAACTGCATATGGGTTGGATACAGATAAATAGATTGAACGATATTGTATTTCTCAACGATCACAGCGGACAGTCCCAGCCGCTCACATTCAATGGCAGCAGACAGACCGCATGGGCCTCCGCCGATAATAATGACATCTTCCATGTTCTTAATCCTCCTTATTTCAAGCAATATAATCCTACCGTAAATAACGAGCCAATGCCAGTTCAAGCGTGGAGTTTAATTAGACAAGCTTACTTGAAACCAAAGGAGTTGACGTGTAGAAAAGAAAAGACTAATATCAAATTAGATATATATCTAATTGAAAGCGAGATGAACGATGATGCAGCTGGAGAAAATTGTGGCTTATCATAAAGCGTTGGCTGACCCGACCCGGCTTCGCATGCTGCTGTTGTTGGCACAGGGTGAACTGCACGGACAGGCACTTGCCGAGCGGCTGAATCTTTCACAGCCAACCGTGACACATCATGCATCCAAGCTGAGAGAGGCGGCGCTGATTAAGGAACGACGGGAGAAAAATACAGTGTATTTCACACTCAATCCTTCGTTTATCCGCGAGAATGCACAGGCTTCGGTTGATTTTATCTTTAATCGAGAGGAGGTTACGGATATGAGTGATGTGAACGAAACATTGAAAGCGTCGGTCATGAGAAATTTTTTCTCCAAAGATGGACGACTGCGTCAGATTCCGGCTCAATACAAGAAAAAACTGATTGTACTTGGTCATCTGGTCGAGCAGCTTGAATTTGGTCGGAAGTATACGGAAAAAGAAATCAATACATTTATAAAGCAATACCATGAAGACTTTGCCACGATTCGTCGGGAATTTATCATGCATCAGTTCATGTATCGGGAAGAGGAGATCTACGAATTGAATCCGAAGGAAATGTGGACACGCTGGGATCAGGTTAAATAGAGTAGCTGGTGGTAAAAAAAAGTTTGGGCTTGACAACTGTTAAGCTCAGTGTGTAACATAATGGATAATTCTACAAGGGAGGCGATTGTTTATGACAAATTTAAATGCAGTATACGTTAATTTGAATATGAACAGCGTCTCCGGAACGGATCAAAGCATGTAATTTTGCGTTAGATGGATAGCAGTATCCATTGTAACGTGAAGTATCGCATGCTCAGATGAAGCCACGGGTGACGCACCCGTGGCTTTTTTGTTTGCCGATAAAAGGGTGTTCCTGAATTGTTTATATCGGAGGGTTAAGTATTTTATCCGGTAGATCTACAAGAAGGGATGATCTTTGATTCGGCTAACTACCTATTGCCACGGGTGTATTTCTACTCGTGGTTTTTTGTTTTGATCTGAACCGGAGATGATTGTTCACTCGGCTTGAACGAAGTAAACAACTTATTTTGGGAGGAATTTTTATTTTAGATAACCATATTGAGAAGTACGGCTGGTCAGCAAAGTGGCAGGAACTGTGGCAAGAGACAGGGATGGAAGAGCAGGAGAAAAAGCCAGCCAGAATTATCGCAGACCATGGACATCTGCAACGTTTGATAACAGAAGAGGGCGAATGCTGGGGAAGGATTTCGGGCCGAATGCGTCATGATAGTCTGGAGACCAGCTTGGCACCAGCGGTTGGAGATTGGGTGGCCATTACAGGTCAGGCAGGTGAAGAAGCAATTATTCACAATCTGGTGCCCCGTCGGAGCAGGGTATCAAGACAGGCGGCAGGTCCAGTGACCAAGGAACAATTAATCGCCGCAAACGTAGATACACTGTTAATCGTGGCTGCACTTAATCATGATTTCAACCTTAGACGACTCGAAAGGTACGTGATGATGGCCTGGAATGGTGGCGTAAGGCCAGTCATTGTTCTGAGCAAAAGTGATCTGTGCAACAATGTGGAAGAACAGATCCGAAGTGTAGAAGGGATTGCTCCAGGCGTTGAAGTGCTTGCGATATCTGCAGTGGAGGGTCAAGGTAAATCCTTACTGGAACGATATTTGCAGCCAGGGCTGACTGTTGCGCTCACAGGATCTTCTGGCAGTGGCAAGTCTACGCTGGTGAACTGGATGATGGGTGAGGATGTGCAGCTTACGCAATCCGTTCGCGAGGGAGACAGTCGGGGGAGACATACGACAACACACCGGGAGATGTTTGTACTTCCACAGGGAGCCGTATTGATCGATACTCCAGGAATGCGCGAGCTTAATCTCTGGGATGAGGGCAATGATGGGCTGTCGCATGCGTTTGGAGAAATTGAAGAACTTGCCGCCACGTGCCGATTTCTGGATTGCAGTCATACACGGGAAGCTGGATGTGCAGTGAAAGAAGCCATACAGGATGGTTCATTGGATGAAAAAAGATTGAATAATTATCTGAAAATGCAGAAGGAATTGCAATATCAGCAGCGCAAGGAAGAAGTGGCATCCAGAAGGCGTACCGCTTCCAGTAAACCGGCCAATAGTCGCAAACCCAAGCACTCCCGTAGTGTGAAAGAGTGGGAGGAAGCCTGAAATCAGGCGGGCATCATCCGGTATCTTGCATAAGATAGGTCAGGAGGGATGTCATTATGCCAGATTACAGGATTATTGTAGATCTGTCTGACCACATGTTATATCTTCTGGACGGCAACCAGGTGATTAAGGGCTATCCTGTGGCCACCGGCAAGATGCTCACGCAGACTCCAAACGGGGAGTTCACTATTATTAACAAACAATCGAATCCAGGTGGGCCATTTGGCGTGCTCTGGATGGGGCTGTCTGCTCCCCATTATGGCATACACGGGACCAATGAGCCCTGGTCTATTGGCAAATCCGTCTCCCACGGTTGTATACGCATGTACAACTCGGATGTACTGGATCTGTCTTTCAAGGTATCTGTAGGCACGAGAGTAACGATCCGGCCGTAGGGCCGGATTTTACTTTTATAAAGGCAGTTCAAAAAGTCCACTTTTGATTACGAATGATGCCTAGGCGCATCAGGACTGAAGTGGATGAATTTGGAATTATAGAAAGAATAACATATAATATGGTAAAGCTGCGGCAGTTACGAGAGAAAGTGAGTGATAGCTATGCTGATCAGGCGGGCGCGTGAAGGGGATGCGCAGGGGATAGCTCATGTACATACGGAGAGTTGGAAAACAACATATCGGGGAATTGTGCCTGACGATTTTTTGGATCATTTGACTATAGAATCAAGATTGCCCCAGTGGGAGAAGACCATTCGTTCTGGCGAAAAGGATCAGATCTTGGTGGTAGCTGAACAGAATGATGGGAACATTGTCGGATTTGCTTGTGGGGGTAAGGAGCGTGAAGGAAAATTACCTTATGATGGAGAGTTGTATGCTATATATTTGCTGAAGGAAGTACAACAAAAGGGGATAGGTCAGCAACTGGCGACACATGTCGTTCATCATCTACAGACCCACAATATGAAACGTTTGATCATATGGGCTTTGGAGCGTAAATCAGCTTGTGGCTTCTATGAAAAGATGGGAGGCACTCCAGTCCAGACACAGTCCCTCCGCTTTGGTGGTCAAGATCTGATCGAAGTTGGCTACGGATGGGAAGACTTGAGCCTCTTTGGAGAGAAGAGCCTGCCCGACTGTTGAAAGACGTCCAGATGGCGAGAGAATAGTGTGGGTTGTATTGTTTCCTTAAGTTTAAAGAATGGAAGAGTTAATTCAGATCTTCACGTTTGCGTAATTCTGAACAAGGTTAATGATGTATTACACCGTGATGCAGGTGTGACATTTAATCTTGATCAGGAGGCGTATTCACATGACTTTAATGGACACTGAACATACAACATGGACGAAACAATATATTAATGGCAGCTGGGTAGATGGCTCCGGTGAGAAAACAATGGAGAATATCAATCCTTATTCGGGAGAAGTAATTGCCACATGGCGCTCTTCCAATAAGAAAGACATAGATAAGGCTTATGAGTCAGCTCAGAAAAATTCGGTTGAATGGGCGAAATCATTGCCTGCTGCGAAAGAAGAGGTATTGCGTAAAGTTTCATCCCTGATGGCGGAGCGCAAAGAGGAGATCATTCAACTGTTGATCACGGAATCCGGGAGTACCCGAATCAAATCGGAGGCGGAGTTTGCAGCGGCTAAACGCATTGTGGATGAAGCAGCATCTTTTCCTTATCGAATGAAGGGTGAGATTATTCCGTCCAATACCCCTGGCAAAGAGAACCGTGTGGTTCGTGAGCCGAAGGGAGTGATTGGTGTTATCGGGCCATGGAATTTCCCTTTGCATCTATGCCTGCGATCTGTAGCTCCAGCGATTGCTCTTGGTAATGGTGTGGTGATTAAACCAGCATCAGACACTCCGATTACGGCAGGTTGGCTCATTGCCGATTTGTTTGAACAAGCCGGTCTGCCTGAGGGCGTGCTGAATGTCGTTGCGGGAAGTGGCAGCGAGATCGGGGATTACTTTGTCGCTCATCCGGTTCCCAAAGTAATTTCATTCACGGGTTCCACCGAAGTTGGACAAGGGATCGGTAAACTGGCGGGTGAACATTTAAAAGAAACGGCACTGGAACTGGGTGGCAACAACGCCATGGTTGTGCTGGAAGATGCGGACATTGAACGTGCTGCCGAAGCGGCGGTCTTTGGCAAGTTTCTGCATCAGGGACAGATCTGTATGGCTCTGAATCGTATCATTGTGCATGCCGATATTTACGATAAGTTCGTCGATTCATTTGTAGCCAAAACGAAGAATGTCCAGGCAGGTGATCCGGCGGATGTTAACACACTCGTGGGTCCTCTCATTCGGGAAAAAGAGGTAGAACGATTACAGGAGCTTGTGAACAAAACCAAGGCCGAAGGTGCACGGTTAATGCTCGGGGGGACCAGTAAAGGCAGCGTGCTGTCTCCTACTGTACTTGCCGATGTTAAACCTGAACAGGATATCGTGCAGCAGGAATTGTTTGGCCCAGTGGCAGTGATCATGAAGGCTCATGATGAACAGGAAGCTGTACGTTTGGCGAATGATACGCCTTATGGACTTAGTGGTTCCGTATTCACCCAAGATCTGAATCGAGGATATCAGGTTGCCCAGCGCATTGAATCGGGTATGGTGCATGTAAATGATCAGTCTGTGAACGATGAAGCGCATGTGATGTTTGGCGGTGAAAAAGCTTCAGGGATTGGACGTTTCGGTGGGGATTGGGCGATTGAGAAGTTTACACGTACTCGTTGGATCAGCATTCAGCACCAATATCGGGAATATCCGGGAGTGAAATAAGTCGAAAAAGAGTAAATTAGCAGGGGCATTTATGAATGATTAGAGTGGGTTACAAAAAGATCGACAAATCATGCGAAAGTCCGTCTCCAGCTTGGTGGGACGGGCTTTTTGCACAATATTACACCTTGGCAAAATACGACTTAATATAAGAGTGGAAAAGCTGTTTGGGGCTGACGCTATCTGGTTATTTATGGATACACGGAAGAATCGATCCGTAAATCCAATGGCAAAGGGGCTTTAAATTCATGTCCATTGACCGCTTTATTCTGAGGAAACTGAATACCTGTCAGGAAGAACATACACGTGCCAATTTGGTTCGGCTGTTTGTCATTCGTATTCGTAAAGCCGAGATTGCGGAAGAACATGATGCCGCCTATGTCCTGAGCAAACTACACTGAGTGATGGCTGATAATAATTGCGATCCGCTGTTAACGTGTATACAACTCAAAAAAGGAAGCTTGTCTATAACGACAGCTTCCTTTTTCATGTCTTGTAATGACTGTGTCTTACTTGACTCCTTTTAATATAACGATAAAGCAAGGGAGTCGTTTTCACTTCGACTGTGGAGAATGGCTTCTCCATTAACAATCTCAATACTAATTAAAGAATGCAGACATTTTTGAATGGCGCGTTTACCGTTGCTAATTTTATGCTCAAGAGCACTGCTAAGCAATCTTAATGTCTTCTGCATAGGTTGTTTGTTTTCTTGATTAAAATATACAGGGATTGATTTGTTTTGAAAGGTTATTAGGGTTCTCACTTGAAATCACCTCACGGTTGTTATTTCATACAGCTAATATTAAATTCCAATGCTTAAAATTACCTTAAAATCAGCTTATGAAAACATAAAGGTGGGTAATGTTTGAAAAGTGTTCACAATTCAATTGTGAGCGAAGGAATAAAAGTCCTGAAAAACGTAACTTAATTACCATTTAAATGGAACAAAAAACGATAGTTTTCGTATCCTCGCAATATTTAATTGCATAACTGCCACGAAAGTTCTGAGTCGAATGTACGATATTTTAATATATACGTGGGTCATATGTAACAAAATTACAGGTGGTACATTGCAAACAGGGTGTTTATGTAAGAAAATAGGGTTGATATAACGATTCATTCTCTTTTTTTTGATTTAATCTGACATTAGGACAATTTACATATGAGACCATGGGAGGGATTCGGATGATTCTAACCGTGTATTCCGGCCGCGAGGAAGGAGAATGGTTCGACATCGATGTTCCGGACGAATGTACCATCGAACATTTGAAGACATTACTCGGCGTTCGCATTTTTGGACAGGCACCGGGAGACGGCATTCAGTACATCCTTGAAGCCAAGTTTCCAGAAGGTCTGTGGTTCTCTCCGCAGAACGCACAGCAGTTAATGGAAACAGGGCTGCGACAGGGCAGTTGCGTACGTGTCCAGCGGGCTTTTTCAACGACTTCGGAAGAAGCGCCTGTATATGGAAGACGTTCATTGTTTCAGCAGGACAGCAACGAATAGGGCTTTTGAACGTATACATTCATTATTGAACGAACTAAAGGAGGTCTTCTCTTCGTGAATGTGTTATATCAGCGTTCTCCAAGAATGACACCGGTTCTCAAGGAAGAGAGACTCGAAATACTCAGGCCTCCAACAGAACCGAGCAAACCCACGTTTTCCATGATATCCATTATTGTGCCGATCATGATGACCATGGTCAGCATTGGTTTCTACGTATATATCAATATGACCGGCAAAATGAATAACAGCAATTATATGATGTTTCAGATGATGACGGTCATGATGATGCTTACTTCTTACACCATTCCATTCTTCGTGTATCTGAGCAACAAGAAATCATATCGCAAAAAATTGGAAGAACGAAAAATAATGTATCTTGCCCAACTGGACAAACACCGGGAAGAACTGAAAGAAGCTCAGGCGGAGCAAGTGAAGAGCCTGTACGAAATTCATGGTGATCCGGGTGTGTGTCTTCAAGTGGTGAAGAACCGGAACAGTTCCTTGTGGGAGCGTTCACCAGAGGATGATGATTTCCTTCAGGTGCGCATTGGTACGGGAGAGATTCCATTCCGAATCAAACTTCAGGTTCCGCGGATTGATGGTTATGAGAAGGATGAGCTGATTGAAGCGGCCCATGAACTTGCGGCTGAATTCCAGACGGTACCGGATGCTTCCATTACATTGCCTTTGTTCCAATCGAAGGTTATGGGACTTGTCGGTGATCGGGAGGAAGTGCTTGCTTCCCTGCGAGTCATCATCTCACAACTGACGGTACGCCATTCCCCGGATGAACTGAAGCTTGCTGCTTTCTATGAAGAAAAGGACAGCAAGGAATGGGACTGGCTTCGCTGGATGCCCCATATCTGGGATGAAGACCAAGGACAACGCTATATGGCCGACAGGCACAGCGGTGCGCATCAATTGGCGGACAGCTTGTTTTCCGTGTTGAATCGGCGTCGTAACAATAAGGAAGACCGCTACAAGAAAAGCGTACAAACGCCGTGCTACGTTGTAATTCTCTCCGATACGCAATTAATTGAAGAAGAACCGTTGCTTCCGCTGCTGCTGGAGTCGGCTCACGAGATTGATGTATGCACCATCATACTGGCTAATCGCAAGGAGTCTCTACCGATGCATTGTCAGTTGATCATGGATGCCTCCAAAGGCAAAGGGGTGTATATCAAAAAAACGGAAGATGCGGATGTTATTCAACAAACGTACAAGCCTGATGTGATCTCGAAGGAGATGGCAGAGGCGCTTTCCCGTTATATGTCACCGATCCGGTTGAAGCGGTCATCTGCTTCAGATATCCCGCAAGTGCTTCCGTTATTCGATATGCTGAGTACATCACGCGTGGAAGATCTGGATGTGGTGTCCAGGTGGGGACAGACGAGATATCCTGATACGCTGCCTGTACCAATGGGTGTACGCGCTGGTGGCAAAAAAATTGCGATAAACCTGCATGACAAAATTGAACGTCAGGGTCATGGTCCCCATGGTCTGATTGCAGGTACAACTGGTTCAGGTAAAAGTGAAGTTATCCAGTCCATCGTAGCTTCACTCGCTGCAGAATTCCATCCACATGATCTGGCCTTCATGCTGATTGACTATAAAGGTGGCGGGATGTCCAATACATTTGTTGATCTGCCTCATGTGGTAGGGACAATCACCAATCTGGATGGGAATTTGATCGAGCGGGCGAATATTTCACTTCGTGCCGAACTGGTCAGAAGGCAAAAAATATTAAATGATGCGGGAAACCTCCAGCATATTGATGAATATTACAAGATTCTGCGTTCCAGACATGAACAGCCACTTCCACATCTGGTTATTATCATTGACGAGTTTGCTCAATTGAAGCGGGACCAGCCGGAGTTCATGGATGAATTGATCAGTATCGCGGCCATTGGCCGGACACTTGGGGTTCATCTAATTCTGGCAACCCAAAAGCCAGCCGGTGTTGTGGACGATAAAATATGGAGTAATTCGCGCTTCCGGATCTGCCTTCGCGTACAGAGTGAGGGAGATAGCAGGGATATGATCAAGATTCCGAATGCTGCCTGGATTACAAAGCCTGGTCGTGGATATTTCCAGGTTGGTAGTGATGAAGTGTTTGAAGAAATGCAATTCGCTTGGAGTGGTGCACCGTATAACCAGCAGGAGGATTCAACAACGGTATTGCCTGTTATGGAAGTGCGCCTGAACGGTAAGCGGGAGCCTCTGTTAACTGGAGAGCGCAGAGCCGTTCTCAAAGGTGAAGATGTTCCGAAACAGCTTCAGGTATTTATTGATTATGTTGCGCAGTCTGCAGCGGATGCGGGTATCCGTCGTTTGCCAGGACCATGGTTGCCACCTTTACCAGAGACACTGGAATGGGAAGGTCTTCAGGAATGGCAGGAAGAAGAGAATCGGGATCTGCTGCTTGATGGCGGAGCGAGTGGTCTGAAACCACTGGTTGGTTTGCTGGATGATCTCCCTAATCAGCGCCAACAACCGCTCGCATTGCCTGTGGATCAAGGCCATCTGGTCGTGTACGGTATGCCAGGACTGGGCAAAACAACATTTGTTCAGACCTTGCTTATGTCTTTGGCCCGTTCCCATAGAACTGAGCCTTGGCATGGTTACATTATCGACATGGGCCGTATGATGAAAGACTTTGCAGCACTACCTCAGATCGGTGGTGTGATGATGGCTGAAGAGGAAGACCGGATCAAGCGGTTATTCCGCTATATTCTCAAGCTGTCAGCACAACGCAAAGATATCATCTCGGAGGCGGGGGTTAAAACGATTTCGGCGTACCGCCGGACAGCTCACGCGGCTGTCCCGCAGGTTGTGGTCGTTATCGATGGTTATCTTTCATTCCGCAATGCCTATCCGGAAGAGAATGAACTTCTGGAGACGATCCTGCGTGAAGGCGGAAGTCTGGGTATCACCTTTGTGCTCACAGCCAATCGGGTAACAGATGTATTTGAAAAATTCAGAAGCAATATTCCCAATGCGGTTTCATTTGAGTTATCCGATCCAAGCGATTATTATTATGCCGTGGGAAGACCTTCCAAGGCCCCAAGCCAACTTCCGCCAGGAAGAGGTCTGGTCAAAGGGCAAGTGCCTCCGTTAATGTTCCAGGCGGCATTACCCTCTTCAGGGGCAGATGAGGGCAAGCGTTCATCGGCACTGCGCCGTACGATTGCTGAGATTCGCCAAGGCTGGACAGGGGAAGAAGCGCCGCAGATTGCTCCACTTCCGGAAGAGATCAAACTGAAAGATCTGCTCATTCGGACAGGATCATATGGTCAGGCTTGGGATACATCGTCTGTAACTGTCCCTGTGGGATTGCTTACGGATGATCTGGAACCATTCGAGCTTAATCTGCGTGAAGGTCCGCATTTCATGGTAACGAGTCCGATGGAAGGCGGCAAAACGACATTTTTATTGACATGGATGTTATCACTGGCTTATCATGCTTCTCCGGAAGATGTGCAAATATACACAGTAGATATGCGTTATGGCTCAGGTGGGCTGGGGGAAATCAGCAGTTTGCCCCATGTCCGTGGACATGTATCGCGAGAAGAACAGCTTGCGCCTGTCATTCAACAGTTGTACGATGAAGTTCTGAAAAGAGGCGAGATTTCCGGTGGACCGGAACTTGTGCTCGTCATCGACGATGCGGACACCTTGTCCAAGCAGTTAAACGATTTTAATGTGAAAGATCAATTGGGAGCGATTGTTCGTCAAGGAAGGGATCGCGGTGTACACGTGATTCTATCCGGAGTTCCGGCAGACTTCCCAACTTTTGGTTCTGACTGGGTAACGGATGTGAAGGCTTCCCAGAGTGGAATGCTGTTCGGGACTTTAGACCCTAACGATCTCTCGTTCTTCCGTATACCTTATTCCGAATCCGGAGGTAGTTCAGGTGGGCTGAAGGTACTGCCTCCGGGTCAAGGTTATTATGTAAAACGTAAATATTCCAGGGTTAAAGGTGCAGTTCCATGTGATGACAGCTGGAAAATGACCGATTGGATTTCTGAAATTCGTGACCGATGGCATGTTGTAGTTTGAGGGGAGGTGGCTCATAATGTTGACGGTTCATGATTCTAAGCAAAAGGTAGTCACGTTGCAAACAAAGGAACTTTTTTTCCTGGCTGGTATTCTCGGTTCAGACCGACTGCTTGGTGTGGAAGATCCGTTTCGCGGCTATATGGCGGAGGATATCGCGATGGAGTGGGAGCGTGTCAAAACCTCCTTGCTTGACAAAGGATATCTGATTCGGGATCAGGATACCGATGAGCTGATCATGACACCGACCGTTTTCTCCAGGGTAGCCATTGCCGGATTGTCCGACAGAGCTTGTTGGATTCGCTACACGATCAACGGCAAGTCGTATGAGAGTTATATACATTGCACGGATGAGCGGGTCGTTGAAGTTTCCCGTGTGGACGACGTACCGGACTCGTTCCGGCTCAGCGATCTGGGAAGTGTTCGTGAAGCCATTGATGTTCTGATAGAGCGGATGAAATGGAGCGGCCATTCTCCTGCGGAGAAACCGGCCCTAATGTGCTCCAAGAAAAAATTTTATGATGTCATGAATGAGCTCGAAAACAGCGGAGTACAGACCGTAGCAGCGGAACTCGAACAGGAGACAAGTGATCCTGAGGGCTCACTTGCACTGGCACGCTGTCTGGTGGGTAAGGAGTCAGACGGGGAGCTTAGGTTGCTTGTATGGAATGAAGACGGGTGGAAGTCGCAGTCGGCAGCATTTGCTGCAAGTGCGGTATCCAACTGGTTGTTCCGGATGAGCACTGCGGCTTCAGATGATTGGCTTGTTGCAGCACTAACGACTAGAGAACAGTTTCACGAGATGCTGCTGGACTGGCTTAAACAGCCTGCAGGGGAAGAGGAAAGGTGATGGTAAATGCGCATTCGTGTGGAACCGGATGTGCTTCGGGCACTGAGCAAGCAGATTCAGTATGCAGCGGAGCAAATACAGCAAAAGATGACAGTGTTGGATCAGGCGATTCATTCGCTGGAGTGGGAGGTTGAATCCCGCGCAGCGGTGATGAATGAATGGAATCACAGTAAACGACTGGGCGAGGATGCGCTGCGTCGATTAATGGACTTAAGCGTACAGCTGGGACGCAAAGCGTTGTTATTCCAGCAGGCAGACATGGAGTATCGTTCCGTGCTGAGTCATGTGAACACAGCCTATGGTAATGCGGTCAATATGCTGAATGTTCTTCAGAACAATCGTACAGGAGAAATCATGCCTGCACATTCTGCAACTGTAGCTGTAGTATCCGATCCCCTTTCCGCAATGGCGGCCGTATATCGTGTACAGGATGCCGCTCCGCCTGATGGCTCCCCGGCTACACTGGTGCAGGCTATGCAGCCTGAGCCTGTAGCATGGAGATTCACAGATCCTTCCTTTCGGGGAAGAAGAGGGACCGAGCCTGTTGTTTCCTGAACAGGGTGAATAAAAGTAACAGCAGAAAGTGAATATTTTTTTGTAAATAGGCTGTTAGGAGAAGTTTCAAGTGCTGAAAATGGGGTAAATAGGATTAGGTCCTTCGGCTTTTGTCCGATCGATCCTGGTATAGTACAATTTGAACAAGTAAAAATTTAATTGCACAAACCAAGGAGGAATTTACAAATGGCAGGACGTATTTTAGTTACCCCAGAGCAGCTTGATCAGGTTTCCAACCAATTTAAACAAAGCGGTGAGCAAAGTCAGCAAATCGTATCTACATTGACTCAATCCATCACAAGCATGGAAGGACAATGGGAAGGTATGACAAAGCAACGCTTCTTCCAAGAGTTCCAAGAAGCTAGCAAACAAATGCAATCATTCGTTCAAACGCTGAACAGCATCAGCGCTGAACTTACAGCTATTGCTAACAAATTCCGTACAGCTGACCAAGCTCGTTAATCTGCTTTACATAGATCAGGCCGATGTGAAGTCTGAATTCGTCCTGAATTATAGGTGGATAGCAAGCTGAAGATGTACAACTACAGCAAAAACCGGGCGTTTTCACAACACCCGGTTTTTGTTGCAACTATGACACTAGGACAGAGAGAGGGATAAGCATGTCTTTTCAACCAAATCCCGGGGATGAAGTGGTGATTAACGACATTGCCTATACGATTGGGCAACATCCGGCTGCGCCGGGTCTGGCTTATGCCCAAGCCGGAAGGCAGGGGATTGTTTATCAGTTGTTACCCCGAAATGGTTCCATTCATGGGGCTAAAGCACTAAAAGTATTTTTTCCTAAATTCCGTATTCCGGCTATGGTATATCAGTCTGAGCATATGGAGTCTTATAGTGAACTGCCAGGTTTGCAGGTATGCAAGCGTGATGTGCTCACTCCGGAAAGAAACGGAGCGCTCATTGGAAAACATCCCGATCTGTTATATGCGGTGTTGATGCCATGGGTGCAAGGTCAGACCTGGTTCGATGTGATCAGTGATCAGAGACAGTTGACGGCTGAGGAGAGCCTGAAGCTGGCTAGAGCGCTTGCTGGAACAGGTTCGGCTATGGAACAACGTGGACTGGCTCATTGCGATATGTCCGCTCCCAATGTAATGATTCCGTTTTTTTCCGAAGTGGAGAACCTGGGGAAGATGTCTGCGGTAGAACTTGTGGATGTCGAGCAGATGTACGGTTCAAAGATGGATCGTCCGGATGCCCTGCTTGCCGGTTCACCCGGTTATGCAGCTCATCGAACAGTGCACAGCGGTTTGTGGAGTTCATATGCTGACCGATTTGCCGGAGCGGTTATCATTGCTGAAATGTTAAGTTGGTCCGACCCTGTGATTGTAGAGAAAGCGTGGGGCGAAAGTTATTTTGATCAGCATGAAATGCAAACGGTGAGTGAACGGTATTATGCGATGCGGGAGTCCCTTGAGAAGCGTTGGGGTTCCAAACTGTCCGATCTGTTTATTCGAGCTTGGGAAAGTCACGATCTGAGCAGTTGTCCGACGTTTGGTGAGTGGTATGTTGCATTGGCTGCGGTAGACGTGGATCAGGCCAATGCAGCGGCTGCTGTGACAGCGGAAGAAGAAGCTGCCAATTCGTCCGAAGCTGATGTGAATCTGAAAAAGAGCTCAGAACCAGTAAGTGAACCGGTGAATACGCAAGACGGGAACCGTCCTCAAACGCCGCACTCTCCCGATCAGGAAGCGGTTGTGAACCGTCTGTTCCTGCAAGCAAGAGCCCTGGAGGATGAAGATAAACCGGCTGCAGCACTGGAAGTGTACCGCTCGCTTTATCATTTTATTCCTCATAACAGCGCGATGCAGATGGAAGTAGAGGCTGCAATTAAGGAACTGGATGCAAAGCTTAATCCAAAAGAAGACACAGACAAACCTGTACCTGTGCCATTCTACAGATCCAAAAAGTTCATGATTTCCTCCGCTGTGCTTATTGTATTGCTGGCAGGTGGCGTGCCAACCGTCAAAATACTCGCCGATCAGGCAGAGGTGAAACAGAAAGAACAGCAGGAAGCCACACGACTGGCAGATATCAAAGCTGCGGAAGAGGCTGAAGCAGCAAAGGCAGCTGCGCTCAAACAGCAGGAAGAGCAAGAGAAGCAAAAGGCCGCAGATGCTGCAAAACTGGACGCAGAGGAAAAGAAAAAGCTTGCTGAAGCCAAACAGAAGGAAGCTGAAGCAAAGAAAAAAGAAGAAGAACGTAAGGCGTTACAGGCCAAGTACGACAAACAGGCGAAATATGAGGCCTTTCTGGTGAAGCAGGAACAGCAGAAGAAAGAAGCGGCTAAGAGAGCGGAGCAGGAAAAATACGATAAACAGGCAAAATATGAAGCTTATCTGGTCTGGAAAAAAGAGAATGATGCGAAGCTTGCAAAACAGGAAGCCGAGCGTAAAGCGGCAGCTGAAGTTAAACGTCAGCAGCAGATCGCTCAGAAAGCCGCGCTCAAGAAAAAACGCGCCCAGAATGTGGTCACGCTGATTGCTCATTACAATAAAACGTATAACGCACAAAAAGGCAGAAAAATTGAAAATGCGGAATCGTATGCTCGTGATTTCAAAAATCTTTACAATACCGATGCTTCCTATTTCAAAGGTGTTGGCAAAGTAGCCGCTCGAATGAGTGCCATTAACAAATTCCTGAGCAACAACAGTTACAAGTTGCCCAACTTATAAATTAATGTGAATGATGGAGGTGACTCACCCTAGATGAACTACACGATTCAAGCATCACAGCGTACACCTGCACTTATTATATATTTAATTGATATTAGCGCCTCCATGAACATGGTTCTGGAAAATCGTCGACGGATTGACGTCGTCTATGATGCCTTATCTCTCGCGATCCGCCAAATGGTATTTCGGTCTACCAAGGGAAATCGTCTGACACCTCGCTATCGTATAGCCATATTGGCTTACAGCGATGATGTATATGACTTGTTGAACGGAATCAAAGGAATTGATGAGATCGCTGCCGTTGGTTCTTTGCCTGACCTGACTCCGAGAAGGTTTTCAGATTCTGCGAAGGCTTTCCTGCAGGCGGAAAAGATTCTACAGGCCGAAATTCCAAATATGCAGGATTGTCCTGCGCCACTTGTATGCCACATGACCGATGGGGTAGCCACAGGTGAAGATCCCGAACCTATTGCAAAAAGAATTATGGGTATGAGTGTACCTGACGGCAATGTACTGGTGGAGAATATTTTTATATCGGATCATTTGCTTGAAGGACCAATTGCTGAACCTAGAAGATGGAAGGGAATCTCTTCGGAAACGAATCTACAGGATGAGCATGGAGAGAAGCTGCGGAATATGTCATCCGTCCTACCCGAAAGTTATCGGGAAATGCTTGTTGAAGCTGATTATTTGCTTGCACCCGGTGCACTCATGATGCTGCCAGGTACATGTGCAGAATTGGTATCAATCGGGTTCCAGATGTCCGCTGCTACGCCTGTGAGATAGGAGGGGAATCATGAGAGCGATGCGTTTGGCAACATTGTCTGCTGGAGATAAGGGGGGCCATGCCGAGCAACGGCATGGCAACTTTCGCTATGTGAGTGTACAGACCGGGGAACAGCCGCTAACTCGCTATCAAGGCACATTCAAGTGCAGATATGGTTATGGCAGAGCGGCTGAGACGGTACATCAGGGAGATACCGGACAGGATTTTGCTGCGGTACGTATGAAAGGGAATATCTGTAATTTTGTTTTGTGTGATGGCGTAGGCATGAGTTACCTGGGCGATTTTGCAGCGCGTTTTCTAGGGAATGCTTTGCTGGATTGGTTGGAAACGACGCAACACACAACGGTAGAGGGTGTTGAGCGTCTTCTCCATGATCTTACCCTTCCCGCATCGGAGCAATTGGAGAAATTACAGCCACTGGAAAGTTCCCCTTTGTTGCTGCGTGAAGTGTTGATGGAAAAGCGAAGTCGGGGCAGTCAGGCCATGTATGTCTGTGGGCGGATTGAGCTCACGGGAGGCGGCCGCAAAAGTCGGGTGTGGCTTGCGTGGCAAGGAGATTCCCGTATTCGCCTGTGGCGTAATGGTCAGGAACAGTCTGAATTATTTCAGACTCACTGCAAGACAAATGAGCGTTGGTCTACCCTTGAAGGACCTGTTGGTGGTAAGCCGCACATCTGCGAGATGAAAGGGTCCGCAGGAGATTCACTGCGTCTTCAGTTATATACGGATGGACTGAACGACCTGGATGCCATTCAAGCCTATGTCCCGGATGAACACATTCAGGTATTGCTGGATGCGACACATACCGGCGGTCTTGAAGATGATGCCGCTTTCATTGAGCTAGAATGGTGAGTGCCAGTCATAAAGTTGTGGACCGATCCTGATGTTGCTGTGACATTGGTGTAGATCAAAACTGTGAAAAAACTTGTTGGTGTTGATTTAAAAGACACTCTTTTTGGGTAATCTTGTGAAGAATTGGCTTTCACGATGAGCTTGAACGTACATTCTTACATAATTGCTAAAATGAAGGAGTGGGATGGATAATGACACAGCATAACGGCAAGTCACGGTTCCAAGGCAAGGTTGCGATTATTACCGGAGCAGGCTCCGGGATTGGGAAAGCCACTGCGGTCAAGCTGGCTAAAGAGGGTGCACATGTTGCATTGTTTGATCTGGTGAATGATCGGATCTCGGAAACGGAAGCAGAGATTAATGCGCTGCACCCCGGTGCGGCAAGAGCATTTGATGTAGACATTTCCGACCCGGCACGTGTGGAAAAGGCTGTACTGGAAACCGTTGAGTTATTCGGCGGTTTGGATATTGTTTTTGCCAATGCGGGCATTAACGGTGTATCGGCACCGATTGAGGAAATTCAGGTTGAAGATTGGCAACAGATTATTACAACCAACCTGAATGGTACGTTTTTCACGATTAAATATGCATTGCCTCACGTGAAAAAACGGGGTGGCGGCAGTATTATCATCACGAGTTCGATTAATGGCAATCAACGCTTCTCAAGCTTTGGCATGTCGGCATACAGCACGTCCAAGGCAGGACAGGTTGCTTTTGCCAAGATGGCTGCGCTTGAGCTGGCGAAGTTCAAGATACGTGTGAACGTGATCTGTCCAGGAGCGATTGCAACAAATATCGATCAAAGTACGGTCAAAACGGATGATCTACAGCAGATCATCATTCCGATGGAGTTCCCGGAAGGACAGCAGCCGCTGGCGGACGGGCCGGGTCAGCCGGAACATGTTGCCGATCTGGTAAGTTTCCTCGCATCGTCCGAATCCAGACATATTACCGGAGCAGAGATCGTTATTGATGGTGCCGAATCATTGCTCAGCTAAGTGAGTATCCTGGATAAATTTCATTTTTGCTAAGGCGTGTCTTAGGGTGTGTCTGCGATAGTCGTTCCTCTGGAACGGCTTTTTTTGTTATAATGCTAACATTCGAATAGAGATACTGAAGAGCAGTAGGGTACATTCATTAGGAGCGATTATATGCATATAGAGTTACCGATACAAGAGGTTATTCCGGAGTTAAGACAGTTATTTCGGGATCAAGATACAGGTGTGTTAATTGCAGAGCCAGGAGCGGGAAAAACGACTGTTGTTCCGCTGGCTTTGCTGGAGGAGCCGTGGGTTGCGGGACGGAAAATCATTATGCTGGAACCCCGAAGGCTGGCTGCGCGTTCGGCTGCATCGAGACTGGCGGCTACGCTTGGAGAAAAAGCGGGTCAGACCGTAGGATATCGTGTACGCATGGATACCAGGGTGAGTCAGGCGACGCGTATTGAAGTTGTGACGGAAGGGGTATTGACCCGGATGTTGCAGCAGGACCAGGGTCTTGAGGATACGGCGATGATTATATTTGATGAATTCCATGAGCGGCATCTACACGGGGAATTGGGCTTGGCCCTGGCATTAGAATCGCGAGCGATGTTACGTCCAGATCTAAAATTGCTGGTGATGTCGGCTACCCTAGATCCTGTTCCCGTCTGTGCATTGCTTGGCGAAGGTACAAGATCAATTCACTGTCCCGGACGCACGTTTCCGGTGGAAACTCGATATGTACCGAGACCGGCAGCTACGCAGTTGGAACAATTCACGGCTCAGACGGTGGCCAGGGCATTAGCCGAACAGGAGGGAGACGTGCTTGTTTTCCTTCCAGGGGCTAGAGAGATACACCGTACAGAGCGGGAGTTATTAAACGGTTCTCTTCCTGGACATGTGAAAGTTCATTCCCTGTATGGCAGTATGCCGGTGGAACAACAGGATGAGGCCATACGGCCGGCGGCTGAGGGGTCGCGCAAAGTTGTGCTGTCCACTTCCATTGCGGAATCCAGTCTCACACTTGCTGGAGTTAAGATTGTGGTGGATGCAGGGCTAAGTCGTGCATCGGCATTCTCGCCGCGGACAGGCATGAGCCGACTTGTCACCCTGCCGGTGTCCAAGGCGTCAGCCGATCAACGGCGGGGTCGTGCAGGGCGAATTGCCCCGGGGGTGTGTTACCGGCTATGGAGCGAAGAGGTTCATGGGGGACTGCCTGAGGCAGCTCGCCCGGAGATCACCTCCGCGGATCTTGCGCCGCTGGCGCTGGAGCTTGCCGTCTGGGGTGTCCAGTCCCCAGCAGAGCTAAGATGGCTGGACACCCCGCCTGACGCCGCCTACGGCCAGGCACAGGCGCTGCTGCGCCAGCTGGGCGGCCTGGACGACGCAGGCCGCATCACGCCCTTCGGGCGGCGGATGAACACGCTTGGCGTGCATCCGCGACTGGCCAGCATGTTGCTCCGCGCAGCGGAGCTTGGGCTGGCCAGCTACGCCAGCATGCTGGCGGCACTGCTGCAGGAGCCTGCCGGCCTCCGCAGCAGTGGCAGTGCAGGCGCGGGCACGGACCTCCGCCCGCGCGTAGAGGCGCTGCTGACCGCGGACAGCAGCGGCATGCCGCAAGCGGCAGCGGCTGTCGCAGACGGCGCGGCCGTGCGGCGCATGCTCCAGGAGAGCCGCCAGCTGCGCTCGGCGCTCGGCCCGGCGGCCGATCCGGTAAGGCCGGATGAGGACAGCTGCGGATTGCTGCTGTCCTTCGCCTATCCGGACCGGATCGGGCAACGCCGGGAGGACGGCCGCTATCTGCTGAGCAGCGGCCGGGGCGTACGGCTCGCAGCGACAGAATCGCTGAGCCGTGCAGCGTATCTGGTCGCAGCCGAGGCAGACGACCAGGGCGCAGATGCGCGCATCCTGCTGGCTGCGCCGTTGCAGGAGCAGACATTGTTGCAGGCAGGTCAGCACTTGCTGCACGATGAAGTGCAAGTGGCCTGGGATTCCAACACTCGCAGCGTGCGCGCACATAAGAGACTTCGTATTGGAGCCCTTGTGATTAAAGAGAGCAGTATTGCACAGCCGCCTGAAGATCAGGTGCTGGAAGCACTATTATCCGGGATACGGATGGAAGGGCTGGATTGTCTGCCCTGGACAAAAACGTCCAGACAACTTGCGGACAGGCTACGGTTCCTGCATCTCCATTTACCTGAGTGGCCTGACCTGATCGAAGATGATCTGACCGAAGAGTTGGCAGAACATCTTACCCCTTATCTGACAGGCATGCGATCGGCAGCCGACCTGAAGAGATTGTCAATGCAGGATGTATTACTGGGTGGATTGAGCTGGGCGCAACGACAACAACTGGACGATGAAGCGCCGACGCATATACAGGTGCCCAGTGGCTCACGTATTCCTGTGGACTACAGTCGTCCAGAGGACCCGGCGCTGGCAGTAAGATTACAGGAGATGTTTGGACAACAGGAGACACCGCGTATAGCGGGTGGGCGAGTCCCGTTGACCATCCACTTGTTATCGCCAGCTCAGCGACCTGTACAGGTTACACGAGACTTGGCCAATTTCTGGCGAGAGACGTACTTTGACGTCAAAAAAGATCTGAAAGGTCGTTATCCGAAGCACTACTGGCCGGATAATCCACTTGAAGCGGTCGCCACAAATCGAGCCAAACCACGGGGCAAATAGATGAATTATTTCGTTTTTCAAATATCAACGATTTGGTTCCCAAAGGGCGCGTATCAGGGTTAGACTCTGCTGAACAACAGTCAGTTTTGTAGCTGATCGAATCATTCTCTGTCTTAAAGAATCACCCTTTAACCAGGACGTGTCTCCAAACTCGCTAACGTGCATCTTCTACTATCTTTTCGCTCCATGTTACGTCACTTTGCCTTTTCGTCCCATGCTGCGTCACTTTCCCTTGACGTGCCCCGGCACGTCTGCTAAAAACTTCCGGCATGGAAGGAGAATTCGGCAAATCTGCTTCTTTAGAGGTTGAAGGCACACCCCAGAGCGTATCTTCAACCTGCCGAAGCCAAAGCGTAACTGGAACGTGCCTGGAGCAGAAAATGGGGCTGAACATGGAGCAGAACATAGAGCAGAGCGCTAGCTATGATGAACGTAACCGCAAAAAATAGCCCTCCATATTGCTGCACATCGTAGGTTAAAATGGACAGTAAGAAGACCACCATTTCAGAGCTACACAGCAAAGGAGAGCTATCCCTATGAAG